>JAKVHY010000004.1 GCA_023284085.1 Shewanella benthica | reverse complement strand
AGGGGCATAAGCTTGTGTGTGCTTCAAATGTTATTCGGACTCGGAGATTTTCCTCGTCACTGAGCTGAAGTTTGTCTCGATAAACGCCTTGTCGGTGTAGTTATCGACCAGCTTATCATTGACCTTTCGCGCTATTTTTAGTTTCAGGGGCATAAGCTTGTGTGTGCTTCAAATGTTATTCGGACTCGGAGATTTTCCTCGTCACTGAGCTGAAGTTTGTCTCGATAAACGCCTTGTCGGTGTAGTTATCGACCAGCTTATCATTGACCTTTCGCGCTATTTTTAGTTTCAGGGGCATAAGTTTGTGTGTGCTTCAAATGTACTGGTTCGGAGATTTTTTTCGCCAAGATATAGCAGGCGATACCCATTAAGGTGTTAGTGATAGGCAGTGCCAGTAGCAGGCCTTTGACACCACCTAGGTACGAGCCTAGTGCGGCCAGAGGCAGCAAAATCAGAAACAGACGACACACATTGAGGATCAGTGAGCTCATGGGTCTGTGGTAGGCATTGAGTGATGTGGCCATCAAGATAACGATACCCAAGGGCCCATAGGCGGCGGGGATCATTAAGATATAGAAGGACAACCACTCTACGACTTGAGGATCGCCACTGAATAACTGAGCAATCGGCTCGGCTAATAGCAGTAGCGGCAGGTAGAGCAAGGTCTGAAACACCAGAATAAATTTGAGTGACAGCAGCAAGGCATCACGGGCACGTTCCGTCTGACCCGCACCTAAGTTTTGGGCAATAAAGGGCACCAGGCTGGATGACAATGCCATCACGGCTATTAATAATACCGACTCGATACGGATCCCGGCACCGAAGGCGGCGACTGCACCATGATCGATGCGGGCTAGCATGGCCATGATAACCGCATTAGCGAGTGGGTTGAGCAGGTTCATCAGGCTTGCGGGTTGAGCGATATGAGCCAGCTGTTTCCAGTTGCACTTGAGGCGCTCCATATTGAAGTCGGCAAATTCCACTAAATGACGCTTAAATATCAGCAGGTAGCTAGATAATGACAGGGCGACAAGCCAGGAGATCACCGTGGCGATAGCAGCCCCTTGGATCTCCAGTCGAGGAAAAGGTCCGATGCCGAAGATGAGCAGGGGATCGAGAATAAGGTTAATCAGCGCGGCCAACATCATTATCTTGGCCGGTGAGCGGGTGTCTCCCGTGGCGCGCAGCCCCTGGTTGCCAACCATTAGCAGCACCAAGAGAGGGGCTCCCAGATACCAGATAAACATGTAGTCGGCGATCAGCGGCAAGCTGGAGTCATTGGCGCCAAGTAGGCTAAATAACGGACCTATGCACAGGCTTCCCAGCATGGAGATAAGCGCGGTCAGCATAAAGGTCAATAACAATGAGTCATGAAGAAACACCTTGGCCTTAGCTGCCTGACCACCGCCTATGAGGCGGCCTAAGTTGGTGGATACGCCGGCGCCTATGCCTATGGCTATGCTGGATATGATCAGTGTCACAGGAAAGGTGAAGCTGATGGCTGCCAGAGATTCTGTGCCTAACTGACTGATAAAAAAGGTGTCGACTAGGCTGAACCCAAGAATGGTCAAGATACCAATCAGGTTTGGGAGGCTCATATTTAGCAGTACACGACCGATTGGCTGGGTGAGTAGCCCGTGTCTGTCTTTCATGGAGAAGTCTTGCCTAGTCTACTGGAGGAGGGCAATTCTATCAGGATTGGCGCGGCTTTTATAAAAGCCGGATAAAAAAAATGACATTATTTTTGTAAAGACCTTGGTTCTCATCTAGATGACCCCATATATCCAACATCAAGCGACTTAATTTACATAAAGTTTTGTCGCAACATTTTTTATTTGCCTGCCTTATATGTTGGGCAAAATCATTAGGAGAGTCCATAGATGAACATTCGTCCATTACATGACCGTGTCATAGTTAAGCGTTCTGAAGTTGAATCAAAATCTGCTGGTGGCATCGTACTAACTGGCAGCGCTGCCGAGCAATCGACTCGCGGTGAAGTACTTGCTGTAGGCAATGGTCGAATTCTTGAGAATGGTTCTGTTCAGCCACTAGACGTAAAAGTGGGTGACATAGTGATCTTTAATGAAGGTTACGGCGTGAAGAAAGAGAAGATTGATGGTGAAGAAGTTCTGATCCTTTCAGAATCTGACCTAATGGCTGTAGTGAGCTAAGCACTTGCTAAGAACTCATCAAGTTTCAGCATCCCATTCAAACAAATTTTAAAGGATAAAGAACATGGCAGCTAAAGAAGTATTATTTGGTAACGACGCACGTGTAAAAATGCTTGCGGGCGTAAACATTCTGGCAAACGCAGTTAAAGTTACTCTGGGCCCTAAGGGTCGTAATGTGATTCTGGACAAGAGCTTCGGCGCACCACTGATCACCAAAGATGGTGTCACAGTAGCTAGAGATATCGAACTTGAAGACAAGATCGAGAACATGGGCGCGCAGATGGTTAAAGAAGTTGCTTCTAAAGCCAACGACGAAGCCGGTGACGGAACCACTACTGCTACCGTTCTTGCTCAATCTATCGTTAACGAAGGCCTTAAAGCCGTCGCAGCTGGCATGAACCCAATGGATCTTAAGCGCGGTATCGACAAAGCTGTTATTGCAGCCGTTGCCGAGCTTAAAAACCTATCTCAAGAGTGTAGCGATACTCAAGCTATCACTCAGGTTGGTACTATCTCTGCTAACTCTGACGAGACTATCGGCAAAATCATCGCAACAGCGATGGAGCGCGTAGGCAAAGAAGGTGTTATCACAGTTGAAGAAGGTCAGTCTCTGGAAAACGAGCTGGACGTAGTAGAAGGTATGCAGTTCGATCGCGGTTACCTGTCTCCATACTTCATCAACAAGCCAGAGACTGGCAGTGTTGAGCTGGACAGCCCATATATTCTTCTTGTAGACAAGAAAGTATCTAACATTCGTGAGCTACTGCCTATCCTTGAAGGTCTGGCTAAGACTGGTAAGCCACTGCTTATCGTCGCCGAAGACGTTGAAGGTGAAGCCTTAGCGACACTAGTAGTCAACAACATGCGCGGTATCGTGAAAGTTGCTGCCGTTAAAGCACCAGGTTTCGGTGACCGACGTAAGGCTATGCTACAAGATATCGCTATCTTGACTGGCGGTACAGTTATCGCTGAAGAGATTGGTCTAGAGCTTGAGAAAGCCACTCTGGAAGATCTTGGTACGGCTAAGCGCGTTATCATCACTAAAGATGACACCACTATCATCGACGGTGCTGGTGAAGAGAGTCAAATCAAGGCTCGCGTTTCACAGATCAAGATCCAGGCAGAAGAGTCTACCTCTGATTACGACAAAGAGAAGCTACAAGAGCGCATGGCTAAGCTAGCCGGCGGTGTTGCAGTGATCAAGGTCGGTGCAGCTACCGAAATTGAGATGAAAGAGAAGAAGGCACGTGTAGAAGATGCACTTCACGCGACTCGCGCAGCAGTCGAAGAGGGTGTTGTTGCTGGTGGTGGTGTTGCTCTGGTACGTGTTGCCAGCAAGATTGCTAACATTGAAGTACTTAACGAAGATCAGAAGCACGGTGTGGTTATCGCAATTCGCGCCATGGAAGCTCCTCTACGCCAGATCGCGATTAACGCGGGTGAAGAAGGTTCAGTTGTTGCTAACAACGTTAAGAACGGCACTGGTAACTACGGTTACAACGCAGGTAACGACACTTACGGTGACATGCTTGAGATGGGTATCCTAGATCCAACTAAAGTGACTCGTAGCGCGCTACAGTTCGCCGCATCTATTGCTGGCCTGATGATCACCACCGAATGTATGATTGCCGAAGTTCCACAAGATGCTTCTGCACCTGATATGGGCGGCATGGGTGGTATGGGTGGTATGGGCGGCATGATGTAATTTTGCTTGTCTAAATCGGTGATAGCTGCGTTCCTTTACTGCTCGTTTAAGAAAAACTAAACGTCGCGGTAAAGAGCCTTGCTCTAACACGATTTATTCTGTGCAAAAACATTTGCTGGTCTAAAGCCTAAAAGCTTAAAACCGAATAGATGAAAGCCTCAGTAACTCGAAAGAGTATTGAGGCTTTTTTGTGTCTGGAACATTTATGCCATATCCCATGGACGGGGAGATGTGGTATTTTCACATGGACTTCTCGGAGTTGAGAGTTATCCCCGAAGACCATGGATAGTCTTGGAGGGGATTAGTTTTCTAGCTGCCAGCGCGGCCATCGACACCGTCATTCCGGCAATGCTTTTAGCCGGAATCCATTCTGTCATCCCGGTGTTCTTTTAGGCCGGGAACCACTTCTTTGTTCTTAGCTTGTAAGCTAATCAAGCTGCGCTTGATGAAGGTCGCAGGGTTGAGCCTATGGCTTCGCCATATTCACCTTCCAACAGTGATTTGTTGTAACCTACTGCAGTGTTTGAGGTCATGGGACTGTAATTGGCCCGACCCCTTTATTACAATAGTTCCTGTTTATATGGCGTAGCTTAATAGGGCAACAAAGATAAGTGGAATTACAATTTTTGAGGCTATAGTAGCTTTACTAGTAAAGTATAATTCTTGATTTGATTCAGGCTTTAGCCCTGATTCATAGTAAGTTAAGATTGCCTTATAAACTGCGATAAAGAATACTACAGCTAAAATAAGTGAAAGGTATATAGTGTTTGATGTGAGCAAAATCTTATTTTGTAAATTCGCTTTAAAAGTAAAATTCAAGAAGCCCCATAAAGATACAATTAGGAAACCAATCCAAACTTTAGACTTTGACTTAATCATTTCTTTGTCTGTAAACGCTCCTCTAATTTTCTCAGTTTGTGCAGCGAAAGAAGCTTTAACTGACTTAAAACGTTTTAACTCTCTTTCTCTAACATCTTTCGATATAACATTAGACTGCTCTAATGAAGCGATTAATGATTCGATATAGGCAATTATGCCGGTAACATCACTAGTAGTGTGTGTTTTTTTATCAATGTTCTGTGTTCTTTTTATGCCTGTTAGCTCTCTTTTCAGCTGACAAATTAACCGCAACCCCGCCTCTTGCATATCTTGAGGACTTCTTGAGTAAACTGGGGTGATAGTTGTAAGAGAGTCTTCTTCTGTGGTGTGATGATTGTGGGAGTGAATAGCATATTTTAAATAATAAAATGCTTGGCGGGCGACTAAAAATCGAGTGTCTTCACAAGGAGAAAAGTCAGGGTTATTATAATTAAGTTTGGTTATTCCATTTGCTTGAATCTCAAATGCTATTGAGCAAGAAAAGTATCCACAGTCAAAATGATTTATAGACTCGTTACCTTTTACCACTTTATCAAGGCGGTTAAAATTCTCAAGTTGCTCTGTATTATTTTTTATCTTGTGACTTAAATCAAAGATATTCATTTTTTTTCTAAGAGCTAACTCTCTAGGTTCTGCGCCTAAAGGGTAAATTAAAATGTTACCTTTAAGTGAGCGTTCGTCCATTGAGTTGGACTTCGCCACTTCAGCTGTGACAGTTACTCTAAAATGGCCTCGATCTTTGTCAAACGCTTCAGTGTCTCGCCAGTTTACTTTGGATTGTAGTAGAATTCTACGATGGTGGGAGTCGGGTTGAGGTGCGCAGGAAAAGTTTGCTTCGATTACATTTTTGTCTTTACATGTATGATCTGTGAAGCCTCCCTTTATACCTACTTTTGTGAGCCCGAAATCAAGATGCCCATTTACACAGGGTACCCAACCAATGAATTCAAACTGTTCCATTTTCTTCCTTAAAAAAAAAGCTCTGTAAAAACAGAGCTCTTTATATCAAAGATTATGTATTTATACTAGTCGGTTATACCAAGAAGCTGAAGGTTTGGAGTCCCTAATTACACCTCTTTTATCTTCATTTAAGACCATGCCGTGGCATAGTGTGGAGCCGTAAGGCGTAACACCTAAATCTTTTAGATGTTTTTCTTTCCTATGCATTTTCAGTTTTCGTACTGCAAACATACATTGAAGACCGGAATAAACCACTAGTAACACTATAGCTACAAGTAAAAATAAATTCATTTTGATACCCTCATGGTTTTCTTGGGGCTTTCCATAACCCGCTTGCTTGTTTTATAACCAACTTATGGAGCGGGGGGATTCTACGCTAAACCACATTGAAAAGCAATTGTAAGATAAAGCTATTACAAGCTTTGCTTTAACGTCTTTTATTAAACAGTTCTTTACCGTATAAAGCTAGTACAATTTTATTAAAGTTGCATGAAAATTAAACTAAAACAGGCTGAGAGTGGATAAGTGGGTTCGGAGTAAACTTTCCCTAAGCTCTAAATCACCTGCTTGCTATCACCACACTCTAAACAATTCAACGTGTAGGTCTCTTTTCGTTTCTGCACCTTAGTACTCTTGCTACCACACTGAGGGCAGGCCTGCTTCATCGGCGTGTTCTTAGAGCACTTATTACACTTTATGTAGTATCCAAACTTGCCATACATTGAATAACATTACAATAACATGGCCATATATGGACGCCCCGAACTAGTCAAGACAATACTCCCCTGACTAAGGCATTTTGACCTTAGTTTGTCTTGGTGCTTGAGCCAACTTAGCAGTTAATTGATGAGACTCTATGCCGCTTAAAGCGGTTGCACTGCCCGGGCTTAACAAGTTAGCTTAATTGGTCAGAGTAAGTTTTAACCTGACATTTTTTGTTATCAATGGCCACAATGTTGTCTTTCGCAGGGGATGCCGTCACTATCACCGTCCATTTTTGTGCCGGGGCAGTTACGGTTGTAATACTTAGCTTCGGCACATGAGCGCATTTGGCTGCAGTGGGTTTTTCCTGCTTCACACCTGAATTGAGCTTGGCTAACCAATGGATTGGTCTTTCTAGCGGGCGGATTAAACTTCATCTGCTCGACATCTTTATTGGTGAGTACGGGCGTTGCTGTCATCTCTTCATATTTATTAAAGCCAAACATGCCAAGCCCAAGCAGAATTAGTAGTGGGACCAGTAGTCTGCTTGATGACTTGGATTGGCGCTGATGGTGGTTGTTTCGGCGTTGGTCATTTGGATTGTGAGCTTTTCTGCTAGAGGTGGATGCGATAACCGCAACACCTTCGATGTTGGCTTTAACTGCTTTGATTCTGCCGTCACTTTGCAGCTCGGTGTGATACATCATCTGGTCGCCAACAACGGGCTTTCTCGCCATCTGCTTTAGTGCGGAGATGTGAATAAATACATCTTTGCCATTGGCGGCATCGGGTTCGATAAAACCAAAGCCTTTTTCATCGTTCCAGCGAACGAGAGTCCCTCTTTCCATGACTATCTAACCCCATTTCCTTGGTGCCTATTTTAAAACGAATAGGCTTCCTATGCGTAGTGATGAGGTGCAACAACACGTGGCTGCGCAAACGTTCTCTCGCTAGATAACTTGTTGGCCGTAACTGCAATCTGTACAGTTAAGCGTGTAGATTTCTTTTCGTTTCTGCACCTTAGTATTCTTACTTTGGCACTTCGGGCACGCCTGTTTCATCGGCGTGTTCTTAGTGCATGTATCGCATTTGATGTAGTAACCGAATTTGCCATACATTGGGGTGTAGTTTGTTGATTCACCACAATGTTTACAGCGTAATTCACTCATAATTGTTTGAGTGCTTTGTGCGTGTTGATTGGGCTGTAGTTCGGTTCGCTGTGTTTTGCTCTGATACACGGCTGCGGGTACTTGTATCTGCTGTGGGTCACTTATGCTTGGGCTTATAGCTTCTGTGGTGCTTAATACTTTGCGCTGGCTTTCTATGCTCTTTTCTATACTTTTTTCTATGTTCTGTTCGAGCAGGAATGAGCCTATTGATTCTAGCTCTGTCTGTGAAAAGTCAGGGCGGGTGTCGCTAATGTTTACTAATCTCATGAATCTATTTCTGATGTTCATGAGCTTATTCAGCTTCTCAACTAGAAACTCTGATTTTACTAGTTGTTCTGATACTGGTGTTGGTATGTTTTTCCTATCGATAACAGCATCACTGGATATGGCGCAGAGATGATCCCAGCAGCGCATGCCAAAGCCTTGCTGTTTGAACCTCAGAAACTTACCTAATATCTCGCTTTTATGTGCGTGTAACAGCTCCTTTAACAGCGCTTGTTGTAACTCTACTTGTTTGATGGGTGAGGCCATACCTTGCCAATTTTTGTTATAGCTGCGCGTCCACTCACCTTGTTTGTTCACTTTGACATGGCCCTTGATGCTCTTGGATTCGATCAACACGAAGCCATAGGGATAGATAATCAAGTGATCGATTTGCGCCGTTTCATCATTAAAAGTGAATTTGAAGTCATTGATAACCAGCACTTGCTGGTTATCTTTATATGCGCGGCGCAGAAAGAAGGCGATATTCGTCTCTTGCTGTTGACCAGCAATCGCTTGAGGTGACTTTGTGTTTTGCACTCGCTTAGTTTTGAGAATCATTTATCAATAGCATCCCTTTTCATCTTGCCAGCGAACTAGAATTCCATTTTCCATGTTCATGTTTTTTCACTTAATTGTACTGATTATAAGGCCCAACCATTAAAGCGTGAATTACGTCTGATGTCAGTAATTTAGATCAATTATTTACAAATATTCCAAACCCAACTCTGACCCCATTTACTTCATAAATAATGAATTATTATGGCGGTGGGTAAACATAGGGATGGAGATAAATCATGCGCCAGTTGATTAGAAATGCCACCGTAATCGATGGAAGTGGTGGGGCTGCTTTTAAAGGCGATGTTCTAATAGAGAACCAGATGATTGCGGATGTTGCACCGCTAATCACAACCGCTGTCGATAAGGTGATTGATGCGGATGGCGCATATGTTACCCCGGGGTTTATTGATGTCCATAGCCATGCCGATCTGGCGACATTTTTACCACAGGGTTTTAAGCCTAAAGTACTACAAGGTATCACCACTGAACTTGTCGGTCTCTGTGGCCTTGGTGTCGCTCCACTGCCGAAGGCGCTTCAGCATGAGGTCAGAGAGCGGCTGATCATAGGTAATCCAGCAGTCGACTGGAACTGGGATGATTTCACAAGCTATGGCTTGGCCCTTAAACAACGAGGGCTGGAGGTCAATCTATCCTCCTTTGTTCCCCATGGCTTATTGCGTTATCAGATCTGTGGTAACAGCAGTTTGGCGATGGATAAAAATCAGCGCAGGACGCTGGCTCAGTTGGCTGATGAAGCGTTGGGAGCTGGTGCTCGTGGTATCAGTTTGGGGCTGATCTATCATCCGGCGTTATTTAGTGATCAGCGTGAGCTGCTAACTCTGGCCCAGGTTGCCGCCGCACACCATAAGCCATTGGTGGTGCATATGCGCAGTGAAAGCGATGAGATTCTCGAGGCTTTGCAGGAGATGATCACCTTGTCGCAGCAAGCTGGATGTCAGCTGCATATTTCGCACCTAAAACTGATCGGCCGCCGCAATGCCTCTAAATTAACCTCGTTACTGGCGCTGATTGATCGCCATGAACTCACGTTTGATCAGTATCCGTATCATTATGGCAGTACGACACTGCTTTCTATCTTGCCTCCCACCCTTATTCGCACATACGCACCGGATGCCCTCATGATCGCATTGAAAGCGCCGGCCGTCAGGCAGGAGGTTCGTAATTGGTTTGCCGAACAGATTTTACCTCAGGCCGGTGAGCCGTGGGATAACCTGCCGGCGCTATTGGGCTGGGAGAATATCTTGATTTGCGAAGTTGAGAGTCAGGCGGCCCAGCAGTGGTTGGGGTGCTCTATTGCCGAGTGCGCACGAAAGACTGATCTACACCCGGTTGATTTTGCCCTTGATCTTCTTATCAGTGAGCGCGGTAACGTACGTATGATTGATTACTTTATGGATGAGGAGCTGGTAGAACGCATTTTTCAGCATCCGCGGGGCATGGTCGGTACAGATACGATATTCGGCGGCCGGCTTCACCCAAGGGTCTGTGGTTCATTTCCGCGGATTATTCACCAGTTTGTCTCGCAGCGTCAGTTACTGCCGCTTGAGAAGGCCATTCATAAAATGACAGCCTTGAGCGCTGATACCTTTTCGCTCCACAATCGAGGTAGGTTAGCGCCGGGCTACTATGCCGATATCAGCTTGTTTGATGCCAATTTCTGTGACAACTCGACGATAGATCTACCTGAGGTCTATGCAACTGGCTTACGTGATTTATGGGTGAACGGCAGGCGAAAAGTGGCACACGGCGATTATCTGGAAACTCGTTCCGGTCAACTATTACTTGCCAGTAGTGGCGCCTCACGGAATAAATGGGGTCAGTAAATGGGAGTCAGAGTAAATTTGATAGGCGGGGCTTGTGACCCCGCATATCAATAGCGAATATGGCTGTTTATCGAATTTTTACTGTTCGGTAAATGTCGCTTCAATCTGTTGTAATTCTTGCTCTTCTCTAAGCTTAAGCTTTTCTTGCTCTGTAAGTTTCACTTCATTATGAAGAGCCGCTTGTCTTTGCTTAAGCTCGTGTTTCTCTGGTTTAGTCAGAAATTTATAGGCTTTCTTATTGGCTAGTGCGTAGGCCACGACATCTTCGCCCTTTACCCTGCGATCATCCACTCGTTGTGAAAAACGTTCATTGTCTCGGGCTTTGCGTTCTTCGGCATTTAACTTGCTCATATCTTGTATCCTCATTAGTTAATCACGGTAGGTTTCACTACGCTCAGTCAAACAAATGAGATCTGTTGCACATTCATAAAGCTGATAGGGGGATTTTAGCATAAGATGCGTTTCAAACCCCATGGTATCTAGCTTTAGCCTGCCTTTTGTCAGGTTTTGGTCGTTTAGGAGTCGGGAGTTAGGAGTGACAAGTTAGGACATTAATAAAACCGCAGCTCTCATCAAAATTGATGAGATTGATGAAGTTGAAATTTTCAACTTGTGTTGGTTTTTAGCCAAGCCGTTGGAGCAAAAATATGTCCTGTTTTTTTCTACGCAAAATACTCAAACTTCCCCTTACTTTTACACCCCACAAAGTTCTTATGACTAGAGTTAACTAAGATAGTTTGGCTTGAAAAAATGCGCTTATTTGAAAAGTTTATGCAGCAGAAATATTGTTAATATCAAACAAATTAAATATAATTGCTATCAATTTAATTGCGCGCAATTATAATAAGACTTAATAGAATAAACGTATTCAATGGCGCTGTAGGTGTCGCTGCCATTAGCTTATGGGGCAAGAGTACAAGATACCACCGGCAACTCTGTGAATGCCTGTAGCAAAAACACGATTTAAATTTGGCTCGTTTTATAAGCTTTAACAATAAGGAACACCATGAAAACAGTATTAACTATTGGTCAATGGGCGATGATTTTGTTTATTACACTGATCAGCAGTGCAGCGAGTTATGCGGCAACGCCTGAAGCTGCATCCGCCGTTGTAACTATCGACGAAGAGAGTTTTAGCTGCATACGAGAAATGACGCCAGTGCGCCATTTCTACGTAGACAATCTGCTGGGAGACATTGAAGGGACTCTGGCCGCAGCCAATTCTCCTGAGGGGGCTGTCTATCCGACTGGATCAGTGGTGCAACTGGTACCTACGGAAGTGATGGTCAAGCGCGAGCCAGGCACTTTTATGGCAACCGGTGACTGGGAGTTTTTTGAATTGGAAGTTAATGAAAGTGGTTCTACCATTGCAAAACGTGGTTTCGTTGATGTGGTGAATCGTTTCGGTGGCAACTGCTTCGCTTGTCATGCCCCCGCTAAAGAGAAATGGGACTTTATTTGTGAGTCAGGACACGGCTGCGAACCGATCCCAATTAATCATAAAATGACTGGAGCATTACAGCGCTCAGACCCGCGTTGTGGTCCTGCGGTATTGGAGTCTGGTGATACTATGGCGCTAATAAAACTTAAGGCTATGGTCGGTATTGGCCTGACCAAAAAGTGGCTAGAAGATTTGTTTTAAGCTAATCAATCGGGCGCCGTCAGGGCCAGGGTCGACTCCCTTGTAGGGGCATTCCAAAAATTGGGTCAGATTCTGACCCAACTTATTATTCTCTTTTCTTGGTTATCAAAAACTCAAATATTGTCTCAATTAGCCAAAATTAATCAGGTAGAAAACTCTCTCTTGGCTGTTATGTGCGTCGCGTTGGGACTAGCTGGTGGTTTTATTTGGCTTTATTGTGATCTTTGTTGGTATTTTGTGTTGGCTTTGGTGACATTTGTTGGTAGGCAGGTTATAACTTTTTAACATGTAAAATATTCAAAAATTTAGGGAAGATGATGAGTTCATGGTTTACTAATGTTCAACTCGGGTTCGACATGGCGACTAGCCTTACGATTGTCGGCGCAGCGGTTACCTGGGCAGTTCGTCAAAAAAGACAAACAGAAGCAGAGAAAGTAAGAGGCATCAATCAACAAGTTAGATCGACAAGCTTACAAAAAGTGCAGCATGTGCTGATTGAGATGGAAGATCGATTTTCTGTTTTGATAGCCGAATCTCAAAAGTTCGAAAATATGATTGATCATCGAGTGAGTAAGGTTGATGGCGAGATGGATTACTCAAGTTTAAATTCGGCCATTAAAACAAACAGTGATTTTATTACTAATGCGATCGATAGATTAGGTAATATACGCGAAGAGATTGGCAGTTTTTATGAATCAATTCAAGTTAGGCGCTATAGCTTGATCCCTTTGCTTGATGCTATCGATGATGGTGATAAGTATATTGGTGTATTTCAGAAAAACATTGATGAAGTTGGTGAAGCATATAATAGTGTTTCTTCTGGTAATGTACGATTGTTAAAAGAGTTGGAAAAAGTCGTTGCTGCGATTAATGTTGAGTATGGTGATGATCTTAAAGATCTAGAGGAAGAGCAGCTTCATGCTTTAATTAAGCAGGTCTCTTCAGATGATAAAATCATGAGAGCTATAAAATCAATTGTGTTTGATGAAGATTATTTTTATTGGGTTCAAAGGTTTGTTCCTGCTGGCAAAGAACAAGACTTTTTAGATAAAGTCGTTAAACCTAGTAAAATAGAAGATCAGGATTTATGTGCTTCGGTAATCATTAACTTTATATTATCACTGTTACGAAAACAGCACGAGTTGATATCTCAAGTTTTAAACACTGCTTCACACACCGTTATGAAAGCAAGGATTGAGTGTAAAGATATATTGATTTCATTAAGTGCGATCTCGCATAAACTCGTAATGGATAATAATTATGAATCATTAAATTCAGTCATTGAAAAATATGAAACCGAAGAGTATTTTGGTCGAGATACCAAAATTCGTTAGGGGCCATAACTAAAAGATGAGCTTGTATGGCTATAGCCCCTCAAGTTCTGTCCATCCAGACCTCTTACTGAGCTTTAATTTCGAGCTCAAGTAGGGGGATTGTTATGCCCTCGTCCTCGCAGCACTCAAAGTAATCGTTCGAATACAACCTAGTCCCTTTGGATTGGGCAACTATCAGCTTATTCGACTACGCCACACTTTTCAGATATGAAACATGTGTCGTTCAGAACTGGCCATTCTATACGCCTTAAAGCTGAATTCCGCTTTGACTTCGACCAAGCGCGGCATTCAAACCTTGCGAAGGAACAGCAGTGAAAACGGTATAACTCGCTTGTTTTAAAGTATTACATAGCGAGTTATTGAAATGAGTAAAAGTACATCATCTCTAATAGTATTAATGAGTTAAGATGTTTTCCTTATCCAAAACCTGTACGGGCAGTGGCTTTCGAGGCTATATGGCTGCCTAGGAGGGTAAAACGTAAATTTGGATCTCATTAGGGGGCTCAGCTAGACTGTGACGCCGGATATATGTCGCAAGACCGCGAACCATATAGGTCTTTTTATCTTCTCTCATGAATCTTATTCAATGGCTAAACCGGATGACTTGTATACGATATCCTTCCTGTTAATTGATAAAGGAATATATTAATGTTGAAAGGATTCATTATTGCCGTGTTAACGTTTTTTTGTAGCTCCGCTTATGCTTACCCACCATGCTTTGATGCTCCCTGTATTAGCTACGATAAAGCAACTGTTTCGTATCTAATAGAGAGCACTCTATCAAGCGGAACAAAGGTGAAAATTGTTAGTGAAATGGAGGTTAATTTTAAAACGTTGAGCTACCGAGGTGAGATAACTAACCAGCCAACAGCAGCTAAACCTATAGACACAACAATTACCATCGAATGTGATGATGCTACTGATTGTGGCACAATGGATGGACTCAATCGCCATGCTGGTGAGCGACTGATTACTTATAATGACTACTTATCAGAAAAACCTTATTTAGACCTTATCGCGGCAAAGCACTTCCTTTACCAGTCAGGTAAAGAAGCACTATTTACGACAACTAACTCATTTAGTACCAGCAAGAAAGAGCTAATTGGTACGCTTGCTAAGAATTTCATCAATAACTTCCTAGCCCAAGGTGGTATTCCAATTGTTTACGTGAAAATAATTGGACGTAATGGCCTTGTACTCCATTTGAAATTAGAGCTGAAAAATAATTATTGGGAAATATCAGATACGGTTGAGGAAGGCCAACGCAATGAAGATAATCAACTGACAGCTAACTTTAGCCAGAGTGAGTATGAAGCTTATCACCAGAATAGACCTTGGGCTGAACACTTTCTTTTCAATAGAATAAGAATGAAGCAGTGCGGTCAAAGAACCATAACTTCAACTGTCGTCGCACCAGATGGAACAACCTCAAGAGTTGAGCGGAATGTCACTGTATGTTGGTATGAATATCGTTAAAAAATAACGCATAATCATAGAAACCCATAGTTAATGGCATATTCTCAGGCTTTTTACTAAGCTGTAATGATTCAAATGGGGTTGGGTAAGGTAAACAATATTCTCTGGCTCCGCTTGTTCAGTTTCCTTACTTTACTCCACCCAATTGAATTCTTGTTTGAGAACCTCATAGCGGCCATTTTCCCTGAGTATGATTAACCCCTTGTTAAAGGCGTCAATTATGTCCTGAGCTTTTGGTATATGTTTGGGTACAATTAAATGAAGCGGGATTTCTGTAATAACAAATCCAGATCGTTGAACCTCTCTTGGCGATATTCCAGCCTCTAAAAGTGCTTTCATGGCATCGTTGGGGGCCGCACTGACGAAATCAACCCGCTTTTGCAGCAACATTTTGAAGCAATGCAGCATACTATTGGGTGTCTCACGGCGGAGTAGGTTTCGATCTATAAGTTCCTTTATTTTCCCAAAGTCCGCATATCCACGCGGGTTACAATAAACCGTTCCCTGTAAATCTTCTTCGTTCGTTAATGTGTTTGCTTGCCCCAAACGCGACCAAGCATATTTTTTTGTCGGAAAGAAGGGATCCGAAAAATAGAAAGATTCTGCGCGTTCTGGGGTCCAACCATAGGGAAATGTAGCATGGTACTGTCCTCGCTGTGTGAGCGTAAACCCTCTTTTCCATGGAAGCCATTCGATTTCTTTAACCAAATAACCAGATTTTTCGAAGGCGTTGATCACCAGTGTGGTCGCCATGCCGCCTTGGGGAAGTTTACGGCTTGTAAAAGGCGGGTAATTGTCACCCGTTGTCAGAGAGAGCGTTAATGTATCGGCTTTTACGGGGTCGATAAACACCGAAAGGATTATCACCATTAATGGCAAGAAATATCGGATTCGGGCAAGAATATTTGAGATATATGAATGAAGCGGTTCAACACGAGTCTCTCTTTCAGTGCCCATCCAGTTTCCTCTTCGTTATCTTGTCCAAAATATATTAGTTTTAAATATATCAGATTTGTAACAAATGGGAGCCGAGTAAATTTTACTCTATGCCTTTACTTAGGAGTGTCCACTTCTTCTCGCAGTTTACAACATTAATTTCTTGTAAGCTGAGTGATTGTATTTACGAGGAAAATTAGTTAGTTTGTCGCCCTTGTTAATGGATTTGGAATATTTATGGAGCAGGTTGTAACATCAGGGGGTAGGAACCCTATTAACACGGCAGATCTTGTTTATGGTAACGAGAAAACCCTTTTTGGCATTTTGGCGTTTTTGTCCGGTCTGTGCTGGATATTGCTGATTGTCGGCACACTAGGCATGGCATTGTTCTATGTGCTGCTGTTTTTTATCCTCTATTTATTCAGTCAATCAGCCTTTATTAGTTATTTAAAAGGCTCCGCGGTTGAAGTTAATACAAGGCAACTTCCTGAGCTTTACACTCAATACTTGGCCTGCTGTGCACGCTTAGATATGCCTGAACCACCTAAGGTGTATTTATTGGCGGCCGACGGTATGTTGAATGCGTTAGCGACTCGTTTCTTGCGACGTAATTATATCGTGCTTTTTTCTTCCATCGTCGATGCGTTAGAAACCGATAAAGATGCGCTCAATTTTTATATCGGTCATGAGCTTGGCCACATTCGCCGTAATCACTTGGGTAAGGGACCTTTATTGGTTTTTTCTGCTTGGTTACCTTTGATTGGCCCGGCCTACGCAAGAGCATGTGAATACACCTGTGACTTGCATGGCGAGCGTTGTTGTAACAACCCCGGTTCTGCCACTAATGCCGTAGCGGTACTCGCAGCAGGTGTAGAGCAATGGAAGCGGATGAATGTCGCGCAATACATTAATCAAGCCAAAGAAACAAATGGCTTTTGGATGTCATTGCACGAGTTAAACGGCAGCTATCCTTGGTTGACTAAGCGTATGGCCCGGGTGCATGCACGGTCTACCGGCAGCACTTATTACCCGCCATCACGCCACGCCGTCGCTTATTTATTTAGTATGTGTGTCCCACGTATGGGCAATGGTGGTGGGGGGATCATCGTATTAGCGGCAATCATAGGTATTATGGCTGCTATCGCGATTCCTCAATATAAACAATACCAAGAAAAAGCAAACTCAAGTGTAGCAGCCACGGAGGTGAGTCAGTATGACACTGACGAAGTGGAGGCTGAGCCACAAGTAATAGATATCACACTGGCGATTGAAAGTGTCGACAGCAACCACAAGGCGATGATGCCGTTGAGCGAGGCGGTTGAAGCCTATTATACAGTTCATAAAGAGTGGCCTGGGGATGTGGCTGATATCGCATTAGAGCGTGAGTTGCCAGCCTACTGGTTATACAGTGATGGCATTTTAAGTTTTCTAGGTTCTGAAGCTTTAGGTGATTATCAGCAATATGAGATCTACTTAATCCCGAATTTGGATGAAATGGGTAACATCATCTGGAGGTGCACTAGCGAACATATCCCAGATGACTACCTACCAGTAGATTGCCAGGGCTAAGCTGGCTCGAGGTCTATACAGTTACATTAAACGCGAAACTGTCACGCGTTTAATGTGGATGCTCAAATGAGATTTTGGTGAAATAATAGACATTTACAACAAGTGGGAACGGAGTTAGCTAACATCGACTTTCTATATCTCAGGCGACTTGGGTGTAGTGATTAGTGACTCTTGGCATCCCACTAGAGTCGGCGCTTTGCACAGGTAAAGCGCCGTGCAGATGAGCACTTATACTCGATTGATTGTAATATCTGACACATAACCATGATCTGCGTTGACCAGAGCCTGTTTTAACATGATGGCGACCTCTTGGGCGGTCATAAAACCCGAGGTATCGAGCTCCTTACCACTGGTTTTCCAGAAATCTGTGGCCATGCCTCCCGGGTAGACGGCGATCAACTTCATCGGGCTGCCTTTGAGTTCCAGGCGCAGGGATTCGACCAGTCCCCGTATCGCCCATTTCACCGCGCAATAGGTGGACTCGCCGGCTTTGGCAACCTGGGCCGCCGTCGACATCACCACAACGACATTGATCTTATCATTGCGATAGCGCTTCACTAGCTCCCGCAGTAACAAGATCGTCGCCGTCAGGTTGTTGTGGATCAGTTTATCGATCGAGTCTGGCTGCTGCTGTTCGATGGCACCGAAATAACCACTGCCGGCGCAATGGATCACGGTATCCGGGGCCTGTGGCAGTGAGTCCAGCAGCGCCGATATTTCCCGGGGCTGGCACAGGTCGGCGGCGATGGCGTTGACTTCACCGGAGATGGTGCTCACCACCCGGGCAAGTCGTTGCTCATTGCGCCCGGTGAGCAACAGCGACCGCCCCTCGGTGCCATATATATTTGCCAGCGCGGCCCCTAAGCCACTGCTGGCACCAGTAATTAAAATCATAATATTCCTTAAGGTCAAAAAAGACTGCGTCAGTCTCAAAATATGCATGATATTGGCATCTGAGTGCAATAGATAATAAGTGGTGATTGGTCAGGGTCAGAGTAAACTTTTCCTCAGACCCATTTTGTCATTAATAACCACAATGTTGCTTTTCGCAAGGGATGCCGTCTCCATCGCCGTCCATCTTGGTTCCGGGGCAGTTGTTATTGTAGAAGTTGGCTTCGGCACATGAGCGCATCTGGCTGCAGTATTGTTTTCCTGATTCACAGCGGAAACTTTCTTTAGGCTGAGTCCATTGTATCTGTTCGGCGGTGGGTTCCTGGTGGAGTTCATGGGTGACTTGGATTGGTGCGTTTGATTGCTCAGAGAGAGCTTCATATCTTTTAAAGCCGAATACACCTAAGCCAAGAATGATCAGCAGTGGAATGAGTATGATGCTTGATGATTTGCTTCGGCGCTGGCTGCTTTTGCTTTGATTGGCGTTACTTGCACGTCTTGGAGTAGTAGAAGCTGAAATAACTGCGACGCCCTCTATGCTGGCGTTGATGGCCTTGATTTTGCCATCGGCTTGTTGCTGGGCTCTATACTCAATCGAATCGCCGACCATGGGCTTTCTGGCCATATGCTTAAGCTCTGAGATATGAATAAACACATCTTTGCCATTAGCTGTTTCCGGTTCGATAAAACCAAATCCCTTGTCATTTTTCCAGCGAACTAGAATTCCTTTTTCCATGTTCATGTTTTTACTCTTAATTGTGCTAATTACAAGATTGAACCATTAAAGCGTGAATAGAGCTTGGTGTCTGTAATTTTGATCAGGTTTGTTGATTATTAACGGGGTAACGGAGATTAATGGTGCAGGGAGTTATGTAGAAAATTGAGCCGGTGACAAAAGATAAGGCCACCAAAAATGATTTTGATGAATGCTGGCTGGCCTTATCTAGTTTTATTGGAAGTGTTATTAGCGGTGCGATCCATGATATTTTGCTATTACAAAATATAGCCAAGTTTATTGAGTAGCTCCATAACGGTCTAGCAATAGACCTAAAATTTCTCCACTCGCCTGATTAGCATTATCGCCATCTACCGCTTGATGCAGTATTTGAAATGAGCTTGCTTCAAGAATGTTGTTCTCACCGCGACCACCCTCAAGATGCGCCATTAAGTACTTAGCTAAAGAATTTAAATCGGCATTAACCGTACCCGCTGGACCTAAAACGAAAGGAACATAAACACCGTCTGCTGGGAAGAGTCATCTAAATTTGGTGGGCCAAATCCAGTATTATTCATATCCAGCGGAGAAAATAGTTCATCTTGAATTAATGTCTCCCAAGCGATACCTGTTACTTTTTCAAGCATATGGCCTGCAATGGTATAGCCGCCGTTGCTATATAAATGCTTCCCACGTTCGGTTGCTGGCGCTGTATTAAGCATCTTACGTGTCCATTCTTGGCGTTGCTCAATTAAGGATTCAGTTCTATTTCATCTTATTAATCAATAAAATCGGGCGGATAGACTTTAGATTTGAAGTGAAAGTGGCAGGCGCTGAGGAGTTAGAGTAAAAGTTAAGTTAAAACAATTTGATAGGTTGGTGTTTGTCATGTTTTGGCTTGGAGTTTTGTGGAACTGGATTAAATTTTACAGTTCGTTTATTTGACACTCGCTAGTTTCGAACCATAATTTAGTTTTTTATGTTGTACTTTTCTTTGAAGTTGAAATAAGTCTCCGCTATCACTTTTTAGATTGATGTCATCATTTTATATGGATATTTTATAATGAATCAAATTTCAAACAATGAAAGAGCCTTTGCTGAGTCTGAACAGCTTGTCTCTACTACCGATCTCGATGGCAGGATAACCTATGCAAATAACGAGTTTTGCGAAGTGTCGGGTTACACCTTAGATGAGTTAGTCGGACAGCATCACAACATTGTCCGTCATCCCAATATGCCAAAAGCTGCATTTGGTGACCTGTGGGATAAGTTAAAACGTGGCGACTCATGGCGTGGTATGGTTAAAAATCTTTGTAAGAATGGCGACTATTATTGGGTCGATGCTTACGTAACCCCCTTATAT
This sequence comes from Shewanella benthica, assembly GCA_023284085.1. Lineage (GTDB taxonomy): Bacteria > Pseudomonadota > Gammaproteobacteria > Enterobacterales > Shewanellaceae > Shewanella > Shewanella benthica. The sequence continues at coordinate 179,522 of JAKVHY010000004.1, read as the reverse complement.
GAAAATGGAAATATAGCTGGCTATCAATCTGTTAGAACACGTCCCACTAATAGTCAAAAGGAAAAAGCGCAGCGCTTATATGACAGGTTAAATGATGGCAAATCGATTCGGGACTTTAACGCTAATATTAATTTAAAACGTATGATCTCGTTTGTTGTTGTTATCTTAGCGGCTCTAGCTAACTGGATGTATGTTGACCCTATCGCTGCAACAATAATTTTGTTTACTTGTATTTTTCTCATCATGGTTACCTTTTCTGAAGAGCTTATTTTTTTCCCAAGTGCCGTTGCAAAAACGAGAGTGCTCTTTGATAGTCCATCTCGGGTGATCTATTCAGGAAAAGGGCTTACAAATATAATTAGTTACCCGATTGAGTTATATAAGGCTAGGATAAAAACCATATTAGGTCGTAGCCGTGATTCTGGAAGAACGTTAATAAAACTTGCTAGCGAATTAGAACAAGTATCGAGTGAAATGCTTGATGGTATACAAGAAGAAAATAGCCATTTAGCACAGTTTTCAACCGCGATAACTGAAATGAGCGCCACAATAAATGAAGTCAGTTTAAGCACAACACAGACTCATGATAAAATTATGAACATTAAAAATGAGTGCCATAAAAATATCGAAGTCATTGAAACAAGCCAAAACAGAATTATCAGTCTAACTCATGACGTCGAAAAAGCTGCTGATAATGCGACTAATTTGGTAGCAGATGTAGATAAGATCTCTACGATCATGTCCGAAATTCAGGGTATTGCAGATCAAACAAATTTGCTAGCTTTGAATGCAGCAATTGAAGCCGCTAGAGCGGGAGAGCAAGGGCGTGGTTTTGCTGTCGTAGCCGATGAAGTCAGAACATTAGCAAGCAGAACACAAGGTGCCACGGTGCAAATTCAGACTTCAGTCCAAGAGCTACAAGTAACCTTGAAAGAATGGCATCAAATAATGCTTGCCAGTAAAGTTAATGCCGAAGAATGTTCTGCAGATACAGTAAAAATAAAAAGTGTAATGGACAATATTATTACTAATGTGAATGATGTCAGCGATATGGCTGCTCAAATAGCGACTGCAACAGAGGAGCAAAGTGTCGTTGCTAATCAAATAAACCAAAGTATTGTTGAAATTAGTGATATTTCTAAAAATAATGCCGTGTTGGCGCAGAAAGTAAATGCCAGCGGTGTTGAAGTGAATGTTAATGCAAGCTTGATTGATGCCTTGAGCACAACATTTAGATAGGGGCATTGGCTAAATAGTGCGATGGCTGTTGTAGAAATTGAGCTGGTGATAAAAAATAAGGCCGCCCACAACTCCTGATTGGAATTAATTGTGGCTGGCCTTATCTATTTTTAAAAGAAGTGTTCTTAGCGGTGCGAACTTACTTTTGTAGTTGTGCCTTGGCAGCTTCAACTTTCGAGAAATCCAGGCCTAGTTCAACAACGGCTTCTTTTATCAGGGCAGGGTTTTGCATGACTAGCCCCATTAGCTGTTGAAGCTTCTCTGGTGGTATGCCTAATTGACCGATAGTGGCCATCGCCGCCATAGGATTTTCGGTTAGAGTCTGGAACAGGTCTTTAATCTGTGCGTCACTGACATTGTGTTCTTTTAAGATTGCAAGAATGGGATTCATTGCACTACCTTGTATGATTTTCAAGTTAAACAGGCACCGATTCTATCACTCATCGGGGCTTTGAAAAAATAAATGTACCCGCTTAGTTTTTCGGCCGTATCAGCTTCAAAGGCTAGGTTGATATATCACGTTAGTTGGTCAAACGATAGACTCTAACTAGCAGAATCTATCGCGATATCTGCGCTATTGATTAAAAAGCGCCTGCTGCGCCGGGGAAGACCACTGGGCTGGTGTTACCGTTAGCGCTTACGCTGGCGACGCCATATAGGTAGTTGTCGATGACCATATTTTCTAACTTGAATGAATTAACTTTGCCGACATAGCGACTGTGTTGCCATTCAGACTCGGTAGTGAGCCGCCAAAAAACGCGATAACCGACGACATTATTTGGCTCTGTATTATGCTGCCATTTTAAGGTGGTGCTGGCGGAGACTTTCCCTTCTATGGTGACTGAGACTGGTGGTGCTGGAGCCCAGGCCATTGATGCCAGACTGATGGCGTTAAGCGCGGTGAGCTTGGCATTGAAGTCGAAATCCACCCCTTCAATCACATCGCCGTAGGCTATGCCGTTCTCGACACGAATATCTTGGTGCTGACGGTTGTAGTTCTCGTTGGTCTCCATGATGCGTACGGCGGGAAAACCTGCCTTATTAAAAGGCAAGTGATGGCCACCGCGACCGAAGCGATCTAAACGATAGACCATCATCACATCCAGATTCGTCATGTATTGGTCGGCCAAGGTTTTTATCTTGCGGGCCAGATTGCGGGATGCCGAGTCGTTCTCGCCGCCGCTGAAGTAACGCTGCTTGGCTTCTTCGGCAGTTTCGGCGATGCGAACCCCTTCAGAGAAAACCCGTACCGTGTGGTTGTCGATGACGCCATTGATGCCTTCGATGTTACCTATCATGTCGTTGTTAAGTACCGCTTGCACCTGCCAGTGCTGATCTTTGGCGTATTGAGCGAGCGCTGCGCCGCCATAGAGGCCCTGCTCTTCACCAGATAGCGCCGCATAGATAATAGTGCCTGCAAACTGATATTTAGACAGTACCCGGGCAGCTTCGATTGCTCCGGCAACTCCGGATGCATTATCGTTGGCACCGGGAGATATAGAGGTTGAGTCCATCACATCTGTGACGCGAGAATCGATATCGCCGCTCATCATCACCACACGCTTAGGCTCGAGCGTACCGCGCTGGATGGCAATGACATTGACGACTTCAGTGGGATGAGGGATACGCTTTCCAGTCGCAGTGTCGGATAAAATTATCACCTCCAGACAGCCGCCGCAGTCAGCGGATATGCGTTCAAACTCATTTTTAATCCAACGTCTGGCCGCGCCTATGCCCTGAGTATCAGACTCGGTCTCTGACAAGGAGTGGCGGGTTCCGAAGCTCACCAACTTCTCGACATCACTGCGCAGCCTGTCGGCGCTTGGCGCCGTGGCAATATCATAGAGGCGCATATCTTCCTGAGAAGGGGCAGCAGTTGGTGCCGAACTCTGCGCGCTACTGCTGGTGGTGAATAATACACAGGCGAGTGTACCCGTCACTAGCAGCACCGAAACAATGCGTTTAGCTGTGAATGAGTGGCGATTCATAAAGGGAGTCTTGGTGGGCATGGAAACCTCGATTTATTATTATTTTGCTTCTTACTCTATCAAAAAATCACTCATAAATGGCAGGGTTAAACCGAGGAATTGTTAGTAGGTATGTTTTGTTAGTTATCCAGGTTTAGCCAGTAAATCATGCCAACATTAACAGGAATACTAGATCAATCAGTGTTGAGTTCCGTTTCCCGCGAGGATGAGGGCAAGTCTATTGCTAGAGTTAGTATCACTAAACTAGCGGCTGGCACAGAGCTGTCATGGAGCACAAGTAATGGAATTAACCAAGATGTTTGAATCTCACCTAGATACTTTTCGCAAGTTACATTCACAGTCATCACCTCTGATGCTCGTCAATGTTTGGGATGCGGCCAGCGCGGCAGTGGTGCAAGCGTCGGGGGCTAAGGCATTGGCGACCAGTAGCGCCTCATTAGCCTGGTCATTAGGTTATGCCGATGGCGGTGAGCTACCCGTCGATGCATTGCTGCTTGCTGTCGCGAATATCATGCGAGTGAGCCAGCTTCCTGTGACCGTCGATATAGAGGATGGCTATAGTGACAAGCCTGAAGACGTGGCGTCCTTGGTGACTGAGCTAGTGAGATTAGGCGTGGTCGGTATCAACATAGAAGATGGCGATAAAACGCCTGAACTACTGGTATCTAAGATAGCGGCAATACGTGCATCTAAGCCTTGTGGTAACGTATTTATCAATGCCAGAACCGATGTTTTTCTGCGAGGACTGGCCGATAACCAAGAGGCGCTGACCATGACCGAGGCTCGTTTAACCCGTTATCAGGCCGCTGGTGCTAATTGCGGTTTCATTCCCGGACTAGATTCAGAAAATGCTGCTACCCATTTAGCTAACAGCCTAGATCTGCCTTTGAACTTTATGTTGGCTGGTGATCACTTAGCTGTTTCAAAGCGAGTAGATACTCTGTTTGAATTGGGAGTTGCAAGGTTTAGTGTAGGGCCTGGGAGTTTTCTGGATGCCTATTCGACCCTGAAATCGGTTTCGGGTCTGTATCAAGCGCCTAACACTGGGAATAAAGGAGATGCTCCGCTAAATTACAATGAAATGAATAACTTGTTTGTATGAATTTCAAGTTCCGCCAGCCTAGTGCTGAGAGGGTGAAGAGAAAAGGCAGAGTAATTATCGACTGGTATGAATGTGCTTGCTACAAAGCCTGCTGTTTTAGGTATAATTTCATTCACTGATACCCATTAATTAACACTGTAGGCCATATGATTATTTTTACGACGAACTTAGGTGATATTGAGATTGAGCTCGATTTCGAGCGTGCACCTGTGAGTGCGAAGAATTTCCTAAAATACTGTGAGGACGGCTTCTATGAAGGCACTATTTTTCACCGTGTGATCAAGGGGTTTATGGTGCAGGGCGGTGGCATGACCGTCGATTTGGAAGAGAAACCTACGCGCGCGGCTATCGTCAACGAAGCCAATCGTGGTCTTAAGAATGTCAAAGGCACTCTCGCCATGGCTCGCACCGATGCACCGCACTCGGCCACAGGCCAGTTTTTTATCAATCTTGGTAATAACGACTTTCTCGATCACACTGGGACTACCAATGACGGTTGGGGCTACGCCGTATTCGGTGCTGTGACTTCAGGTATGGACGTGGTTAGGAAGATGGAGAAGGCCAGAACCACTTCGAAGATGGGACACGATGATGTGCCACGCGAGCCTATTATCGTCGAGAAGGTCACGATTAATTACTAGGATACTAGTCAAAGGAGCCAACTGATCTTAGGCAAAGATGACTTTTTAATGCCTAAAACAGCAAGTTTATAATATTTATAACCCCAAAACCTCTTAGTTTTGGGGTTTTCTACTGCAAGGCCGCGGCTTTCTTATAAGCTCAGTATTGACAGTAATCCTATTGTGGAGAGCGACGACTTGCTTTAGTTTACAGTGCTAACCTTTCAAAGAACGGGTAGTAAAAATGGAATTAAGCTGTCATTGCGGTAATGTGAAAATCACAGTTACTCACTCCCCTGAAACTCTCACTTCCTGTAACTGCTCCACCTGTAATCGTTATGGATCCTTGTGGGGCTATTATAAGCCGGATGAAGTTCAGCTGTCGTTTATCTCAGATATTGCGGGGACCAGTGTGCCGGCCACTAAGGCTTATCGATGGGGAGAGGAGTATATCGAGTTTCATCACTGCCAAAACTGTGGTTGCCTGACTCATTATGTAACCACGGATAAAGTCCCCGATGCTAAATACGGCATTAACTTCCGCATGGCACCTATCGCTAAGATGAAAGATATCAAGGTAAGGCATTTCGATGGTGCAGATAGCTGGCAGTATTTAGATTAGTATCTGTTAAAGAAAGTGGGGCTAGAGGATGATTACTTTATGGAAGAAGCTTGAAGGGCTAGCTTAAGGCTGATCTAGGCCCTGCTGAATATGACTGAACCTAGATCGAATCAGACTGACTTTCCATCTGAAAGTGAGAGCTTAATTGAACAGTTCATCCAGTCGATAGTATTGCAGCTTACTTTCTCCCGAAACCTCTTGCTGACTCGCGATTTTACACATCTTCGCGGCGACTTGTTTCCCTGTGATAGGCCGGTATTTACTCAGTCCTGGAAGTCGGCAGATAAGGGGAAGTAGCTTGCTGCCCAGTTTCTCACCCAGTCTAACGTCTTGTCGTTCACCCAATAGCAGTGAGGGTTGGATTATGCTGAGTCGCTGAAAACCTAACTCAATGACTTTTGTTTCTAATTCGCCTTTCATCTTCAAATAGGCGCTGTGACTGCTAGGGTTAGCCCCGCTGGAGGAGACCAGTAGATAATGACTCACACCCTTGGCCAGAGATAATTTGGCGGCTAGATATTGATAGTCGACATCTACCTGTCTTTGTTGTGCGATTGAACCGGCCTGCTTCAATGTGGTGCCTAAGCAGGAGAAGATGATGTCGGCGTTGAAGACAGATGAGTATTCCTTTAGTCGGTCGAATTCCACCACACAATTGCTGATTTTATCCGAGTCGTAGTCTATGGGTCGCCGGGTTATCGCAACCACCTTATCTATATCGACGGACTGACTTAGCTGCTCGACAAGCTCACGGCCTACGACTCCGGTTGCGCCTAATACCAGTGCGGTCTTTCCCATTATAGATTCAGCCTGTTATCTTCAATGTTATCTATCATACGCTAACTCTTAGCATCTGAGAATTGACATTGGAGATGGCCTAAGCCCCTGTTTCAACGTGATAGTGCTGGCTAATTTTCTGCAGCGTTCCTCGAGAAATAGAGGGGAAATCCCGGCGTTGATAATACTCAAGGTAAGTGTCGGTAAATATCTTGCTATGGCTTATCTGGTCCAGTTGCGTGACTAGCTGCCAGCCAGAGCTGTTTTGACGTAAACAGCACTGGCTATATTGCCCTATGACCCGGGTGAGATCTGTGCCTCGAGCGATTAAGGCCCGATCGACCTCGGCAAAGTAGGCGGCTCCCGACCAATATACTCGGGTAAAGGCGCCTCTGTTCCACATATCATCGGCCACATCACTGAGCCTTCCTGGATGTAAGCGGGTTCTCGCCTTCCCCCGATCAAAGCCGTCTTGCATACGAGTTTCATATTGATCATGGTTGATCACGCCTGCACCTAGCATGGTCAGATACTGCATATAGGTGGCAAAGCCTTCGTTTAACCAAAATGAGGGGGTGTCCAGATAGGGCAGATAAAGGTGGGACAGCTCATGATACAGGGTCCAGTCATCGACAAGTTCCTGCAAGGATGCATTAGCATCAACCTGAAGCTTCACCTTAGTCGGTGAGCCGCGTTCCACTTGTGCATAGGGCACAGGTTCTCGGGCATATCTCTTTCTTATGACCTCTATGGTAAGTGCATCCATAGGGATAGGCGAGAGCGTCAGTTCAACCGCATCGATACCTTGAATGATCCATAGTTTTACCGTTTTGGCTTGCTGCTTCGATAATCCACTCTGCTTGATATCGAGATGGGCCGCAAAAGCACAACCCGTAAAGCAGGTGCTAGTACCGAGGATGAGTAAGTATAACTTTAGGTAGAGACTGTGAATGTTCGGCTTCATATCTGCGTGCCTTGAAAATTGAATCCATACCAACTTAGGGTATATCTGAATCATTAGCAGGTATTTGAGTGTTACAAAGGATGAACTTTCAACCTAATCTTGCATTCCTAACTCAGTGTTTGATTGGCTCTACCTAGATCAAATGGTGGACTAACTTAAGCGACACCTAGGCTGGTGAAGAGCGTCTAGGTGCGTCTTCGCTGTAAATAGTCTGTAACAATTAGCTAATGTCTATTACTCGCGATTAAAAAGGCATTACTGTAAAAATAGACCTTAATAATGAAGACTAAATTTAACAGCCATAATCACTGAACAAGGAATGACGATGAAATTATCAATTGCAGCTCCACTGGCTACAGGCCTTCTTATGGCTTGCTGCAGTGCTTCTGCCACCCCACTATCTGCTATCGAGTTGAGCCAATTACTGTCAAATAGCGAGAGACCGGTCAAAGATAGTGAACGCGATGAGGCGCGTAAGCCTGCTGAGGTGATGCACTTTGCCGGAGTCGAGCAGGGAGATAAGATTCTGGATCTGTTCGCCGGGGGCGGTTGGTACTCTGAGCTATTCTCGATGGCCGTGGGCAGTAAAGGCAAGGTATACGCGCAAAATGATAGTGTGATCTGGCGCTTTGCAGAAAAAGGGATTACCGAACGGACCAAGGGTGATCGCTTAGCCAATGTCACTCGTCTAGATAAGATAGATATAGTCGATATGGACATTCCAGAAAAAAGCCTGGATATCGCCTTTACCGCATTGAATTATCATGACCTTTTCTTTACTTATAATGTGGATGAAAAAACTGGCGAGAGAACTGATTTTCGCGAGCAAGCGGTCGACCATAAAGCGGCGCTTGCCAAGATTAAGGCCTCGATGAAAGATGATGGTGTATTTATTATTATCGATCATGAAGCCATCAGAGGTTCAGGCTATGATGCGCCAAATTCAGTGCATAGGATTGACTCGAATATCGTTAAATACCAGATGGCTGAGGCTGGGTTTAAGCTGGTAGAGGAAGCCTTTTACTTAAGAAATCCTAATGACAATAAGTCGATCAATGTGTTCGAAAAGGAGACTCGCGGCAAGACTGACAGATTTATCTATAAATTTGTCAAGATTTAGAGGATAAATAGCAGTGATAAAGGAGGCTTAGAACCCCCAATCTTCCTCCTCGATTTTTGGCATATCTTGATGGCATAGGTAGCATTGAAGTTGTTGGCTCGCGTAGTAGCTATGATCCTCATCGCTGCCGCCTTTGTAGGCAATTACTCCCTCAGGAAGTTGATGCGCTATGCCCTTGTGGCAATCGATACAGGTCATATCTCGTTGTTGTGCATGCTGATGAACTAGGCCGCTACGACTCTGTTGAGCCGCGATATCCATAGCATCAAAGTTATGGCAATTACGACACTCCCTCGAATTAGTCTGCTTCATACTTGCCCATACACTTTCTGCCAGCACTTTACGCTTTGCTGCAAACTTCTCTGCGGTGTCGATAGAGCCTATCAGTTTATGAAATAGTTCTCTGGATGCGTTAATTTTTCTGACCATCATGTACTCCCACTCCTTTGGGACATGGCAGTCTGGGCAGGTAGCGCGAACACCGGTACGATTTTGATAGTGAACCGTCTGCTGATATTCCGGATAGATGTTATCTTTCATCTCGTGACAGCTGATACAGAAGCTCATCTGGTTGGTCTCTTCCAGTAGGGTATTGAAGGCACCCCAATAGATCACGCCAATAAACATAAAAAAGATAGCGACTCCCACAGTGCTGCCAAAGATTATCTTTCTGCGGAGTATCTTCCTATAGAGGCTTAGCATCATCAATCCTTGGTTTATGGGGCTCAGCATCGTCATCAAGCTTGGTGATGGTCAGATAGGGGATATATTGCCGATCGTTTCCTTTGATATGGTTCATTAACCAAAACTGTAGGAATTGAAGAATATGCTCGAGTGCGACATCAGGGTCACAGCGGTACTCCTTCATATATATGTCTATTTCATCGATCATCTGTTGATGTTGAAGCTGGTGTTCCTTAAATCCAGGGTAATTATTTAGCGCCATCAGCTGCTCTTCACGGTTAAAGTGGTATTTGGTGTAACGTATGACTTCATCTAATGCTAACTGTACCTTGCGCTCTGAAATATTAAACTCAGTGGCCTCTTGAAACATATTGATCAATATGATGAGACGTTGGTGGTCATGATCAATAAGCTCTATGCCTGTAGCCATGCTGTCTTGCCATACAAGTTGCTTTTTCTTAAGCAACTGGTCATGAATAATACCGATAGTGACCAAGACGCCAATGACAATCCAGGGCAGTGGGTGACTAAAACCCAGCATGAAACTTAGGATGACAATAATCAGTAAAGCCATGATCAGAATGGATAGGAGAAACATGTTAATCGTCCGACTTATCATGCTCATTAGATCTGACCTGTATCAGTAGGTTGGGGATCGGCTGGGCCGAAATGACCCACCTTAATTGCCTTGGGCATAGTGATGCAGGCTTGTACACATTGACCGCAACCCACACAGGTATCCACCTTGATGCTGGGTTTCTCATTGTGCCAAGTTAAGGTGTTCTCAATAGGGCAGCTACCAAAGCAAGCACCACATTCTGGGCCAGAATAGGGCATACATAGGTCAGTATTAACTCTTGCTATGGCCATAGGTGGACATTGATTTGCTGCGGGAAACGATTCAATATGTGCTGTTGAATCTGCCTGTTCGTTTGGCGACGCAGATTCAACAAGGGGTTGCTTATCTGCTCTCTCCAGTTTGGGTTGCTTTGCAGGAAAAGCTAGCGCCTTGTCTTTGCATGCCGTAACGCAGGGCCAATCACAGCAGAGCTCGCACGCTTTGTTGGGGATATCCATCGCTGGGGTCGATACTGTCACAGTGCCGCGATGAAGTGGCAGTTCAAAGATCACCTGGTGTGGACAAGCCTTGATACATTCGCCGCAACGGCTACAGTTGAGTAGGAAGTCGAGTTCATTGATGGCAAAAGGTGGACGTATCCATCCTTTGGCATTGTGCTCGACTTTTTTTAGGGCATGCTCGGAGCCGATATCGGCAAGCTTACTGATACTCGATTTTAAAAAGCTGCGGCGACCCATTAACTGCTCTTTGCTCATAAGCTACATTCTCATCGTCATCGGTTGCACTAACATCCACAGGTTAAACCCAGTAACAAGCGCAGCGAATAGGATCATGGGCAGCAGTGTGATGCCTTGGGCTGCAAATAAGCGGTGACCTCGATGGCGTATCACCTGAGTCGCGATAACAAATCCTATGGCTATAATGACTCCCTGCATGATAAATAGGGTATTTTCTGAGACCATCATCTCCATATGACGCATATGCTTCTCCATCATACTCAATGGCTCAGCCCCCGTGCCCAATGGATTAGCTAACAGTGATAACCAGTCGCTACTTTCACGTACAAAATGAGTGAGGTTATGGGCAATATGATAGCTAAATGCCAGTGGCAGCGAGATGAAGGCAAAGCCAGAAAATAGCTTGTTAAAGCTGAGTTTAGTCACCACAGTATCAAGGCTTTTTTTCAGTACTATCTGGGTCAGGCCTATGCAGAGGCAATAGATCAAAATAGGCAAGATTAAGGTGACGCCTAAGCCGATAGAGAAGCTGATAATCAGCTGGCCACTGTCATTAATCAGCTGCGCCATTTCGCTTAAGTAGACTTCCCAGTAGTCAAGCATGGTTAAGCCATGAAATAGGGTGAGAGATAACAGGAACAGCAAGAAAAAGGCCTCATCCATGTGAGGCTTAGCCTCCTTTATCGCTTCATTGCTTGGGGATCTCAATTGCCAGCAAACATTGCTTGAGGGGCAGCTTTGGGTGCAGTTACCGCATGAGGTGCAGTAGGTGTTCTCCTGCAATCGCCCCATGACTATCTTCGTTGGGCAGGGCGCTATTTTGTCACTGCCATGGAAACACTCCAAAGTTTTACAGTTACGGCAGATCTCACTATCTATCGGCCTAAGGGCGATAGGGGCTAGTTGCGAGTATGCGCCAACGGTTCTTCCTACCGGACACATGTAACGGCAGAAAGCTTTGCCCTCAAACAGTGCCAGCGTGGTGGTGGCTAAGATAAGCATCAAGAGTGCCAGCATGGCGGTGGCGTAGGGACTGGCAACAATACCAACACCAAGCTCTAACCAGGTAAAGCCGATAAATAACAGGCTTGCAGGCCAGACACTGCGTAACATATTGGGCACTTTTAGCTGCAGTCGACTGTGTGAGCTGGAGCGGCGCCAGATGCTGTGATTGACTAACCAGCTGGCGATATTGTCCCAGGGGCAGAGTGCACACCAAGCAGAGCCGCTAAATACGATGGCGATAATAATTCCCGTCCACCATAAGTTCCAAGTCAGTGTGGTGGCTAAGTTGCGCTCAACAATCGGTGTGCCCCATAAACCTGCGGTGATGACGGTGATAAACAGTGCGGCAAAGGCAATCTTTAGCAGTAAGAGTGGCCAGGTATACTTGGCAAGGAAGCGAAACAGGCCACCAATAAGCGGCAATTTAGCTAAGGATATGCTGCGGCTAGCACTCGTTGTCGGTGCTTTGACTATCATGGTTAACAGACCCAATAACAGCATCATGATGCCGATAGCATAAGCCCAGTAGAGCGGGAGTCCAGGGTGTGTCATTATCATATGGTTTGCCCCTGTTGGATCTTAGTGCGAGCGATTCGCTTACGTTGCACAATATTGATCATCAGCAGCAGGAAGAAGATAAAGCCCACAGCAGCCCCAACAGGACCGACAGGACTTGCAGCTCCCACTTGTAGAGGAAAATCTATCTCGTAGGGCTCACCATTATCTTCAAAGTAGGCACGAATGATGTAACTGCCGCGACTCTTAAACAGGAAACCTTGGCGATATACACCATCATCAATATTCTGCTGGCCGATCTCCTCAGGTTCAGTGGCGCCGCCGATGCCTATGCTCTCACCCCAAAAGGTATCGTCACGCACGGTGAAGGTGATAACTTGGTCGAGCATGTCGCCATTATCTATCCGTGTGGCGTATATATTGACTCGACCTGGCTCGTTGGGTTTAGGAAAGGCGGGAAACACCATATAAGTGACAAAATACTCGCCTATCTGCGTTTCAATCGCCATGCTGGGCGGCGTGTTAGAGTCCTCATTAAGGCTATACGAGGGGCGACCTAGTACATGGTGCGCCTGGGTTAATGCGCTAAATAGTGCCAGAGCACACAGTAGCAGTCCCGATAATATTGGTGTTGTTTTGTTTGTTATTTTTATCATCTATTTACTACTCATTAATTTTAATCATTCGCTTGAGCGACCTTCACTCGGCAGATTCTCACTCGTTGATATTTTTCACTGGGATTACTAGATTATTGTTCAAATTCTGCTGGCGATACTGCCGGCTTTGATGACCCGGCCCTTGGGGCTGCCCGTCTGAAATAGACAAGGTCAGACTCATCGCGCTCTTAGGGCAAACAGAGATACAGGCGGTGCAGTTATTACACTCGGCGCCAAAATTGTCCCGCATTGGATCTAAGCCAAACTCACATACCGCATTACATTTATTACAGTCATTACAGGGCTCAACTAAACGCTTTACTCTGACGACTCGATAGCGTCCAAGTAGTGAATAGAGCGCGCCACCTGGGCAGAGGTAACGACAGATCCCACGGCGGCTGACAAAGGTGTCAAATAGCAGAGTGAGGAAAAAAAATAGGGTGCCACCACCAAAACCTGATAATGCGATAGAGAAATATAGCTCCCGCCCCAGTACTGCTGGTGGATAGATGCTGGCGAAGGCGAGTGTGCCTGTGTATGCCGATATCCCTATGCCCAGACCCAGCACTAGGTATTTAATGCTCTGGTGAAATCGCCTGTTGTTATTGATACCAAAGCGGCTGAGGTAGATTGATAGGTTGGAGTTGAGTTCATAGATAAAGGTCGCTGGACAGATCCAGCCACAAAAAAAACGTCCAAACAGCAGGGTGGCTAATAGGGGAATGAGTGCCGTGAGTAACAGGGGCCAATAGATCTTGAGGCTTGCAGCAATCTGCCCGACCACGGCTAAGGGATCGGTGAGCTTGACGCCAAATAGCTGCCCCGACCAAGTCGTGCCTTTAATGGCATCGAGATCATGTTCAGGCTCATCGACAAAAGGGGATGAGATAAATGCCATCGAATCATAAAGCAGGGTTTGAGAGGGGGACAGATGGTTATATCCCTGCGCCGCAACGTAGTGCTGATAGATACTGAGCAGTGGGATCAATATCAGCATTAAAAATACCACCGAGAGTGAAAACCAACGCAACTTATTGAGGTGTTTCCACAGCGCGAATGGTTTGTTGTCTGCTATCGGTTTACCTTTGTTTAGACCCGCTTGGGTAAACTCCTTATCCATCATGAGTTCCTAAGTTGATCTAAGTTGATCTAAGGTGTGGCTGGGGATGATCTTGATCGCTTGAGGGATCTGAATACAGCTGCTCTCGCATAGTCCACAGCCTACGCAGGCATCGAGCACCTCTGGCTGCTCCATAAAGCCCACGATAATTGCCTTATCTTGTAGAGGGCAGGCGCGGTAACAGACACCACAGGATTTACCCTGCCAAGAGAGGCATAGCTGTTTATCGACACGGGCTATGCCCATGTTGACCTGTTCGATTATTGGGGTGAGTTCGCGTTTAACCGGTTGAATTGCACCACTTGGGCAGACATCACCACACTTCATGCACAAAATGCAGGCTTTCTCTCTTGGGCTGATATAGGGGGTGCCATGGGACGCAATGCCATTTTCACTGCCGAAGAATTTAATACAGTTATTGGGGCAGATCTCGGCGCACTGATTACAGCGTATACACTGACTGATAAAGTCATCTTCAGCCAGTGAACCGGGTGGACGAACATAACGTTGGGTAAACTGCTTAACCTTGAAGGCCGCGTTGACCAGAGAGGTTTTAAGCGTGACTCCAACAGCGGTAAGTACACTCAGTTGTTTAATAAAATGACGTCTATTCAAATTACTACCACTTTAATTATTATTAGAAAGAGCTAGCACTTGACCTGTAAGGCTAGTGCTAGCTCTTAGGTCTACTGGCTAGATCTTCTCTATCCTTGCGGCCAACTTCTTAAAGTCGACCTGTCCAGATACAGGGTCCCAACAACGGTTAGAGATACCGTTAGCCAGCCACTTGTTCTTCTTAGGATCGGCGCTGTCAGCAACAGAAAGGTTCCATGGGCCAAACATATAGCCTCTTGGCACACTGTTACGTGCGGGTTTAACGATACTGTCGGTGCCGCCAACTTGAGCACGCGCCTCGAGTGAACCGCGTCTGGTCACTACGCGAACCCACTCGCCATCTTTAATGCCGAGATCTTTGGCATCCTCGCTATGCATCTCCACATACATCTCAGGTACTAGACGTCGTGTGGTGGGGCTACGATGAGATTTAGCGGTATGGAAGTGCTCATAAACAACACCTAGACCCATCCAGTAGGGGTATTTATCGTTGGGAACATCCTTCCAAGGTATTCCTCTGAACTCCTCATCGGGAAGGTCGGGCGTTAATCCCATGTCGCGTGCCTTGATGATCAGGTCTTGGTTATCTATGGTGTAGTGATCTTTCTTCACCCCAAACTCCATCAACTTCTTAGTGATCTCTTTGCGTTGACTGTAGTCCTGCTTACACAGCTTCATGTTGACCTTGCCATCTTTGGTACGGAAGTAGCCGTATGGACGATTCTCCCACTGGCCCTCCTGCATCATATAGCGGCGCTTAGTGCCGCCATTTTTAGCTGAGTCATAGTTAGGCGCCGGCCACTGAATACCGCGTAGGGTTTTTAGTTGTTCATAGGGGCTGATACCATCGAGTTTTTCACGCTCTAGGATCCCGGTAAGATCGGCATCGGTGCCTACCGATGCACGGCAGACATCTCTAAACACCTCTTCGGCGTCATACTCACCATCTTCACCCCGCTTGTAGGGAAAGATAGCGTCGCCATCCATACCCAGCAGATCGGCGATCTCCTTACCCTTGTCGATAACCATATCCATATCTGGACGACACCCCTTAGGGCCTTGCACCGCCTTTTCGGTGATATTGATTCGACGCTCCGAGCTGATGTAGACCCCGTTAACTTCACCCCAAGTACAAGCCGGAAATATCACATCGGCGTAAAGATTATTGGGTGCATGGCGATAGATCTCCTGCACCACGTTGAAGGTTTTCAGTAGTGCTGGACGGACTAAGTTGTATTGATCGGGCAGATCAATATGGGTGGCATAAACCAGGAACATCGCCTTAAGGTCATCCTTAAGTGCACGCTCCATCATGCCCACCGCATAACCAGGATTAGGCGAGTTGGCGGCTGTATCGAGATTCTTCTCTGGAATACGCCACATCTTAGCCATATGTTTACGGTGCTTAAGATTGCTTAGCCCTTCATTAAATGGCAGACGACCGGTTAAGCCACCGGTGAAGCGCTCACCCATAGCATTGGGTTGACCCGTCATTGAGAAAGGACCACAACCCGGTTTAGCGAGGTTGCCGGTTAAAGTGAGTAAGTTGATGATTGAGATAACATTGTGTTGACCGTGGATATGCTGGTTATAGCCAATACCCCACATGATGATCACGCCACCAGTACCTTTACCATCTTGCTTACCCTTACCACGGGCCAAACGTTTGCGAGTAGCATCGGCAAACATCTGCGCCACTTGGCGGATCTTCTCTGGGTTTACATCGTGATTAACACCGCCCATTCTGTCTTGAACTTGCTCTGGGCTGTAGTCATTCTGCACCCCTTCGACATATTCCTCCCAGCCATTGACATGCGCCTTGAGAAAATCCCAATCGATGACATCTTCATGCTCTTTAAGCAGTACATGGGCAATCGAGTTTAGGAAGCTGATATCACCATTAAGAATTGGCACATGAACATGATTATTGCTGTTGATGTCCTCATAGCCCTTGCTGGTACCCGTTTCACGTGGGTCAACCACTACTGTCGGGATATCACTTTTCTTCTTATAGTCGGCGATACGCCAGAAAATAATAGGGTGTGACTCTCGGGCATTATGACCAAAGTGCATCACCATGTCGGACATCTCGATATCATCATATGCCAGCGGCGGCGTATCAGAGCCTAAGGTGGCAAAGTAGCCCGTTACCGCCGAGGTCATACACATACGAGCGTTGGCTTCGATGGTATTTGAGCCCAAAACGCCCTTCATAAAGAGGTTCTCTAGATACTGCCCCTCCATGGTGAGCTGGCCAGAACCATAAAGAGAGATAGAGTTACCTGAATACTTCTTAGCGAAGTGAACGACTTTACGCGCCACCATGTCAGAAGCGTCATGATAAGGTACGCGGACAAAGTGCTCTTCGTCGAATGAACCTTTGGTGTTACTGATATATTCGATATTACCGTGATTCGGTTTTTGCCATTCTGCCCAGACATCTTTACGTACATAGGGGTCGCCCTCCATACGGTCAACATACATAGGCTCTGCAGCCGTTAAGCCTTTGATACACTGCAGTCCGTAGTTGGTAGGGTGATCTTTGTCGGGACGCATTGAGACAATTTTGCCATCCTCAGCCTGAATAATGGTGCCACAACCGACTCCGCAGTAAGGGCATTGGGCTAATGCTGTGGTTCTTTTCTTAGGTGCTGCTGTTGCTGGTGCGGCTTCAAGTTCTGGGTTACTGGCGACAAATAATCCGCCACCTGCTGCAGTTGTTGCAATAAACCCACTACCCTTCAGGAAATTTCGGCGTGATACATTGTTTTCCTTACTTCGTTTCATCTCAAATTCCTTACTTATTTAGGGTGCGCAGATAGGTGATAATGTCTTCAATCTCTTGCTCATCTAGATTGGCCAGTCCAGCAGATCCGTAGAAGGGCAACATGCGGGTATTGGAACGACCATATTTGATGGTTTCACGGATAAAGCCATCGCTCGCCTTACTGAGGAAGCCCGCTTTACCAATGGCGGTGCCCGATGAGCCCGCTAAATATCCGTCTCCTTGAGGGCCGTGACAGGTAGAGCAGATATCGTGATACCAAAGCTCCCCTTTACGCGCATCGCCCTGTGCTGAACGCTGCTTATCGACTTCGGCTGAGCGGTGGGGCAAGGTTTCATGGCTTCTGAGGTAGGCTACAATCGCGATTATTTTCTCTTTGCCAAGGTGAGCATAAGGACCCATGGCGGTACCAATTCGGCCATCTCGGATGGTCGATGCTAAGTATTTATCCGATGCAATGGCCAACAACTCAGGGTTGGAAAGTGAGGGAGCAAAGCCTGTTTTTCCTATGGCATCAGCTTGATGGCAAAAGACACAGTTTTGGTTGTATAGCATCTCGCCTGTATCGATAAGTTTTTGACTGTTTGCGCTCACATTCATACAGCATAAAATGCTGAGAAATAGGATTGCAGACAGAGAAGATAGTGTTCTAACTCTTGTCATATAACACTCCGGAATAGTCATATTATTCATACGGTTTGATTTTTACCAGCAAGCCACTGTAAATAAACTCTTGATAATCAATTGCCTATGTAAAGAGGTGTTCAACTTCTACTCTCATCGACCTGTTAACGAGATGTTGCGGCTCTTTGTTTAACCTAATACACCTACTGATTTTGTGTCTATTGATTTTATGGTAAATCAGCAGGAACTTAAGGGTGGGTTGATGTGGATCAAGAATTTTTCATTATTGTGATGGCGGTCAAATAACAATCTATTTAATTAGTGGTAGATGCTAGCAGTAAATGAGTATTTCGAAGGTAAGGTAAAATCTATCGGTTTTCAGGGAGAGGGTAAGCCGGCATCTGTCGGTGTGATGGAACCTGGCGATTATGAATTTGGTACAGCAGCACCTGAAGTCATGATAGTGGTTGCTGGCGCATTGACCGTTTTATTGCCGGGCAGTGATAGCTGGCAAAATTTTAAAGCCGGAACTCAATTCGATGTGCCTGGTGATGCTAAATTTCAGGTGAAAGTTGAGACTCAAACAGCTTATCTTTGTCTGTATGGCTGATTTTAAGGGCTAATGCTTAGGGCTATTGTTGCGGACTATTATTTAGAGCTATTATTTCGAGATAGGGCTGATGCTTACGAGTCATCTAACTTGTATATACAGGCTAGCCTAAAGCAGCTAGCCTGTTTTTATCACTTATCACTTATCACTTATCACGCTTGCTTGTTTCTCTTTCTTTAGTGCCGTTCTATTGCGTATAAGCCCTATGATCTGTGGCATAAGAGAGCATAAAATCATGCTGGCCATCAAGGCATATTGGTGGGGAGTAAACATCTCTCCCAAAAGCAACATTCCTGTGATTATCCCCGCAACCGGATTGGCAATACCACCGAAGGTAAAGTCGACCACAGTCATTCTCTGCAGTAACCAGACATACATTATGTAGCCTAGGGCAGTATTGAGCAGAACTATCCAGAGCAGGCCTAAGCCATGGGTTAGGTTGAAACTATGTAATACCTCAACATAGATATCGGGGGAAATCAGGGCCTGAACCCCGGCAGCCACGGCCAATATTCCTCCTCCTAAGATCAGTTGCCATGTCAACACGCTCCACCACTGGATACGGCTTCCCAGTGCTTTTGTGAGGCTACTTCCCACTACGATACAGATGATCGCGCCGAGCATGGCGAGCATGCCGATAGGGTTAAGGCTTATTGAGGCAGGATCGAACAAGAGCCAGGCTAACACGATTAACAAGAAACCGAAGAAGGCCTGTATACCCTTGGGTCGGTGCTTGTTGACAACCCAGTGATAAAGCATGGCAAATACAGGCACAGATATCATGCCCACACCAGATATTGCCGAGGGCAAAGTGAGTGCCATCACGAAGATCAGGCTGAAGAAAGCGGCGATATTAATACTTCCTAACTTGAGCAAGATGCCCCAATCACTTCGTTTCGGTAAGCTAGGGTTAAGCGCTAGCAAGATGAGCCCGGTCGGCAGTGCTCTGAGTGCTCCCAGTAATAGCGGTGGCCAATCCGGTAGGCTAAACTGGGTAACAGCATAAGTTGTCCCCCAGAAAAATGCTGGGATCATCGCGAGTAATATATTCATAAAACAGTCTCAAAATCATCTTTAAGCTTAGATTTAAGCTCATTCAAAGTTAAACTACCTTCATGTGAAGATAGTTTGTAGTCTGCGCCTCATTTTACCATTTGTAAAGTACCTTCACATGAAGTATCTTTTCATTAAGGTAAAAGTCGTTTTGCTGGTTAATCTAATGTTGAGTTCAATAAACCAAATAATGTCAGTATAAACAATAACAATAATAGGATAAAAGGAATGGATGGATTAGATCGTGTCGCCGCCCAGTGGAAAGCCGAGAAGCCGCATTTAGATACCTTGCCCATGGAGCTGATCGGTAGATTAATGCGTTTGAGTAAGTATATAGAGTCACAAGTCGCCGAATGTCATAAGGCCTATGATCTTAAGTCTGGTGAATTTGATGTGATCGCGACCTTGAGGCGTTCGGGAGGTGATTACTGTTTAACACCCTCTGAACTGATAGATTCCATGATGCTCACCTCAGGTGCCATGACTAATCGTTTAACTAGGTTGGAGTCTAAGGGCTTGATTGAGCGAGTGAACAGCAAGCAAGATAGGCGTAGTGTCTCGGTGGCGCTGACTCAACAAGGAGTGGTATTGATCGATGAGGCGATAGAGGAACATGGTCGATTGCAGCAAGCAATAGTAGCGTCTTTGTCTGATTCCGCTAGGCCAGAGCTCAATGGATTATTAAAAACCTGGCTAGGCCAGTATGAGTCCTAAATCTTAAAATATTGGTAATACCATTCCATATAAGTATCTGGTCAGTTCAGAGACTCTCAGTTTTTTCAATTCAAGGCGCATTGATGAGGAAATGGTTATTCCCTTTTAAGTCAATGCAACACCGAAGTGGAAACACTGAGAGCCTCACGCAGTGCGGGTTTCAAAGCCCTTTATGCTACGTTGAATGTTCTCGATATAGAATAACTATTAGCTTCAAACATCCGCCTTGCCTACAGCGCTTTGAACTCCCGCTGAATGATCAGATACTTACTCGGAATGGTATAATAGCATCAACAGTGAAATAGCGATTAACACCAGTCCGAGAAGTTTGCCGAAAATATCTCCTTTAGGTGCTAGCTTCTCAATGAGCACCACTAAGGTCAATATCGAGATCCAGAATAGGTCCATGACTCCGAGTACAAATAAGAGTGCCATCAATACCCAGCAACAGCCAAGACAGTATTGCCCATGGCTAAAGCCCATCTTAATGGCATTCAAATTACCCTCACGCCAGTGAGTCGTGATTAGGCTTAAGGGAGAACGACAGTGTTTGAGACAGCTCTGCTTTATCGGCAGCCATTGGTAAGCTCCAGCCAGGAAAAGTAGCAGGCTGGTAAACCAGACTTGGCTACTGTGCATCATAGGCGTGAGTATTGAGAGGGTATGTAGCCAGTACTGAACACCTGTGATAACTAGACTATAGAAGGTCCAGGTTAGCAGATAACCGCCAATGAAATAAAACGTTGAGCTATAGCTAGCTTGCCGTGATCGTCTGTTTTCATTTATCTGCTCAACCAATAAGATCACCGGCAGTGCCGAGGGCAGCATCATCCCCGCCATCATGATACTCCACATGATGAATAGCATGAGGATATCCAGGCCGCTCCAGTATGCGACGGGCTGCATATTCATCGACATGAGTGCTGCCATGTAGTACCAAGACATGGCGATGAGAATAAAGATGCCAAGTAGCAAACAGCCCTTAGCGTAATTGACTCGTTTTATTTTCATCTTTTCTTACTATTTTTTAGGTCGACTTAATTGGCGCTCGATCAGACATTCTGGCTAGTTCTGGCTAGTTCTGGCTTGGTTAGTGCTTGTATATACAAGAACTAACCTTAGCTATTGCTCCAATTGACTTCAGCCTTAGCCGCGAAGCGTCCCACATGTTCAAATGAGAGCGCATCATGTTTAAGGCTCATGGACTCTGTGGTGCCTATGATCCCTTCATTCCAGAAGAAGCCACCGTCGGGAAAGCTGATCCTCACTCGCTTGTCATTTCCCGTCATGGGATCGACGAGTGGTATATGCCGCACGCTCATTACATTTTCGATGGAAAAGCCGGCTCTGTTGTCATCGGTATCCATGGTGATGGTATGTATTTGGGGGCCGACAAAGTTTGAAAAGGTGCCGGCTAATGCTTCGAATGGCATGCCGCCAGCAGAGCCTGAGAAGATGGTGACGATAGCGCCTACCTGTTCGGTTGAAGCTGCGGCGTCGATAAAAAGAATTCCAGTGCCATCGCCTTCATGGATAGCCTTAGGCCAAGAGGCGGCCAGTACGACTTTCATTCCTGTAAGATCAATCTGGTTGAACCGTCCGGACTTAACATAAAAGCCGATCAAGGCCTGACATCCCCCCGTGTCGCTGTCGGGAAAGCCGGCAAATTGGCATCCGCAGCCGTGGCTGCAATTACAACATTCTATCTGATGCATAGACAGAACCCAGTTCTGTTCATCTGACATGGGGATCTCCTAAAAGGTAAAGTCAGATGTTGAGTATAGTTCAGACATTTTGAGACGTGCGAATCTAACGCTTAGTCACGATTTTGCAACATTTCCTTCATGGGGGAGTCAACTTATCCCCCTACTCTGTGGGTAAACATAATGACAATGGTGATCACCCTATGTCGACAAGCTCGATAATCGGCAATCAATGTCAATCTCAATCTAAGAACAGGTCAGCTTCGCTGTTAAAACACAGTTTCAATGCCCTCTGGCTATCAGATATCCACCTTGGTAGTAAGGATTGTAAGGCTGAATACTTGTTGCAATTACTCAGGCAGACTCAAACTGAGTCCCTTTATCTGGTCGGCGATATCATAGATATCTGGGCGATGAAGCGGCGGATGTATTGGCCCGAGTCCCACAATCAGGTGTTACAGCAGTTGTTCATCATGGCCAGAAATGGCACTAAGATCATCTATGTGCCGGGCAATCATGATGAAGAATTCAAAGCTTATGCCGGTTTTCATCTGTGGGACGTGTCTATTGCTAAGGAGCATATACATACCACACTCGGTGGCCAAAAAATCTTGATGCTACATGGAGATCAGTTCGATTCTCAGGTCTGTGTCGGTAAGGCGTTAACCAAGCTTGGAGATAGACTCTACGATCTCTTGCTGTTACTCAACAGGCACCTGCATAGGGTTCGAACTCACCTGGGTTATCCTTATTGGTCATTAGCGAGTTATATCAAGCTCAGAGTCAATAAGGCGCAGCAGGCGATCGGCCTGTTTCGTGCCGCGGTTGTCAGCTATGCCCAAGATAAACAGGTCGATGGGGTGATATGTGGCCATATTCATCAGCCTGAACTGTCTCAACAGGGCAAAATCTTCTACGCCAACGATGGCGATTGGGTGGAAAACTGCACCTTTATCGCCGAGTCGGAATGGGGGGAATTACAGCTACATAAGTGGGATGAGCAGGCAAAATGCTCATTTGTTATCGCATCAATCTCATTAAAACGTAAACCAAAATCATTAAAGCAACAGGTTGCCTAAAGAGGTGCAAGGATGATCTTTACCGTCGATAATATGGTTGAAAAAAACTTACCTAAGCTGAATCAAACGCCTTGGCTGGCGGCTCCGACCAAGGCCATGCTGAGATACCTACTCAATGAGAAAGAGTGCAACGACATTGCTGCCGAGTACGCCTATCTCAAAGGCGTCGATTTTGTTGAGCAGATCTTAACGAGTTTTAATTTTAATTACTCGGTGCCCAGCAGTGAAATTGAGAATATCCCCTGTGAAGGGCGGGTGGTGATTTATGCCAATCATCCCATAGGCTCTCTCGATGCTCTGGCCCTGATCAAGCTCATCAGCAAGGTGAGACCCGATATCAAGGTCGTAGCCAATGAGCTCTTGATGGCGCTGGAACCTCTGCATTCAATCCTATTGCCGGTACGAAATATGACTGGGGGAACGCCAAAAGAACATCTGGAAAATATCCATCAACATCTGCGTGGAGAGGGAGTGGTGTTAATTTTCCCCTCGGGAGAAGTGTCCCGTCTCAGACCTTATGGAGTAACGGACTTGCACTGGCATAGCGGTTTTCTGAAAATTGCCAAGGCCTGTAACTCGCCTCTGTTGCCTATCTATGTGGATGCTAAAAATTCGGCAGCATTTTATGGTGCCTCCATGATCTACAAGCCATTGGCCAGCCTGTTGTTGGTCAAAGAGATGTTTAAGCAGGCCAAACGCACCATGCCGGTCCGAATAGGGCAATTGATCCCCAAAGAGGTCGTGAGCAGTAACGATTTCCCGCTGAAGACTAAGGTCAAACTACTGAAGAGTCACCTTTACCGTATCGGTAAGAACCTTAGCCCCTTGTTCACCACGCAAAACGCTATCGCTCATCCTGAGTCTCGAAGTGAATTACAGCAAGCACTCAAGTCCTGCGAGTTACTGGGGGAGACCAGTGACAATAAACAGATATTTCTCTATCGGCACTCGGGGTCTAATCCCATCATGCGTGAGGTGGCGCGACTCAGGGAAGTAGCATTTAGGGCGGTTGGCGAAGGCAGTGGTCAGCGACGTGATACCGATAAGTATGACGCTTATTATCAACATATCATCCTCTGGGACAGGGAGGCGTTAGAGTTGGTGGGATCTTATCGGTTTGCCAGTGCTAAACAGGTTCACCAGCGAATAGGTAAAGAGAGCCTGTATAGCCAATCTCTGTTTCAGTATAGCGATGAATTTAATCCCTATTTTGAGCGAGGATTGGAGATGGGACGCAGCTTCGTGCAGCCTAAGTATTGGGGAAAACGCAGCCTGGATTATCTGTGGATGGGGATTGGGGCCTATTTAAGCAAACATCCCGAGATCCGTTACCTGTTTGGTCCGGTTTCCATCAGTGACCAGTTGCCAGATCAGGCAAAAGAGATGCTGGTGTATTTCTATCAGACTCAATTTCAGGGCTGCGCCGACTTGGTGCGCTCGCATTCACCCTATACCTTTACCAAGGCACGGGAATCTCAATTAGCGCAATGGTTCGATGGGCTGGATTATAGCCAAGGCTTCAAGGTGTTAAAACAGACCTTGGCCAGCATGGATACCGCGGTTCCGACGCTCTATAAGCAATATGGCGATCTATGCGATCCAGGCGGGGTGCAGTTTCTGGATTTTGGTATCGATGCCGAGTTTGGTGATTGCATCGATGGTCTGGTCTTGGTGGATCTGCAACAACTCAAACATAAGAAGCGAAGCCGCTATCTGGATTGTCACCGGCCCGAACTGAATATGAATACGGAAGATGTGATTATCGTTAGCTAATTATACCAAGCGGTATAAGTTGTCGAGTGTCCATTTGTCGCTAGGGTTCAGTTTATGATCGGCCCAGTCAAAGTTAGCTAATGGGGGGAGAGTTTGTTAGTTTACCCGCTACAGCGGTGAAAAATAAACAAAAACTAACTTTCAGGGATTGAGCATGGACGAACATATAGTCATTTTAGTTATTGCATTGGTTGTGCTGCTCTATGGCTATATCTCTAAGGCATTATCCCGGAAAAATATCTCTGGCCCCATGATGTTTACCGGATTCGGGCTATTGCTCTCTCCCTTTGGTTTTAATATTACTCAGGTGGAGGTCAACGCCGAATTTGTGACGATTATCGTCGAAATTGCTCTGGTGCTTGTGCTCTTTGCCGATGCGGCCCTGCTGGATCTTAACTTGTTGCGAAAGTCCTGGAAGATCCCCGCCAGGCTGCTGTTTATCGGTCTGCCAATCACTGTTCTTGCCGGTACCTTTGTCGCGACTCTGATTTTCCCCGATGAACCTCTGATCTATCTTATTCTGTTGGCCTTATTGCTCACGCCGACGGATGCGGCACTAGGTAAGGCGGTGGTGTCTGATCCTAAGGTACCGAAGAAGATACGCTCCAGTATCAATGTGGAGAGCGGCTTAAACGATGGCATCGTCTTCCCTTTAGTATTAACCGTGGTGGCCATGATCAGCAGTGGCCTGACTCAGGCCCAAGATAACTCTTGGGTCGCCTATGTGTTCGAGCAGATCATCTTTGGTGCCCTGGTCGGTGGAGCCGTAGGTTATCTGGGCACTAGAATCACGGTCAAGGCGGTTAAACACAATTGGATGGAGTCAAATTATCAGAACTTGATCCCCATAGCATTAGCCATACTGTCGTTTTATCTGGCGGAGTCTCTGTCGGGTAATGGCTTCATCGCCGCCTTCTTTGCCGGGCTTTATGCCGGTAATACCTGTGAGACAACCAGGCAGCATATCGAAGATTTTGCCGAGACCGAAGGCGAGTTATTTGTCTTGGTGAGTTTCTTCCTGTTTGGACTCGCGTTTGTGCCTATCACCTTGGCTCATATCAGTTTAGACGTTGTCCTCTATGCCTTCTTAAGTCTGACTGTGCTGCGCATGCTGCCGGTTATCATCAGCTTAATCGGTGCTAAGTTGGACCTGTCGACCATGTTCTTTATCGCCTGGTTCGGGCCCAGAGGCATCGCATCTATCCTTTATGTGCTGATCGTGGCCCATGAGATGGGATCGATAGAGGGTTTTGAGACAGTCTATTCCGTAGTCACTGTGACCGTATTGATGAGTATCTTTGCCCATGGATTGACGGCGCAACCCTTCGCAACTTGGTATGCCAAGTCTCATCGGGAAGATAACTAGCTTTCAAGCAGACAACCTAGATCTAACAAGTTTAATGGAGCGATATATCGCTCCATTTTTATGCTTTTATGACTCATTAAAAACAGTTTTAAAATGAATAACCAATGGGTGAAACAATTTGAAATATTAAAAACTAATTAATTAGTTGATCCTAATCTGATGCTTTGTTAGCCTTAAAACTAATTCGTTAGTTTTAAACTTAACCCTATTCGGATGGAACCATGGCGAGAAAGAAGCAAGCTGTATTGACCGATTCAGAGCAGGAGATCATGGAGATCCTCTGGCGCGTTAAAGAAGCCTCTGTACGTGATATCACCGATGAATTGTCAAAATCTAAAGTCGTCGCCCATACCACAGTGCAGACCATGTTTAAGATATTGCATGAGAAGGGTCATGTAGATTATCGCAAAGAGGGCAGGGCCTTCATCTATTTTCCTTTGAAGAATAAGGCCTCGGCCAGAAGCGATGCGTTGAAGAACGTGTTGAAGCAATTCTTCGGTGGCTCGCCAGATGTACTGGCTCAGCACCTGCTCGAAGAGAATGATATCGATCTCGATACCCTGCAAACGTTGCAAGATAAGATAGACAAGAGTAAGCAGGGCAAGGGGGCGTGATGGCTAACTCAGCCTATGCCTCCTTGATTGCCGAGCTGTTTCATTATCTGAGTGAAATCGTCGTCGCTCATCTATGGCAAAGCCTGTTGATACTGACCGTATTAGCGATTTTTACCCGCTTGGTTGCCAGGCTAGGTGCTGAGATTAAGGCCAGTCTCTGGATGCATGGACTCCTGCTATCGATACTACTGCCAGTGCTCAGCAGTGTTTTTATCCCTCAATCACCCGCCTTGACGACTGGCTCAATAGAAGCCAGTGAAAATAAGCATGACCAGGTTAGCCTGAACACTCAGAGCCAAAATAAACTGGAAGTCGCCGGAGGCAGATTAGTTCAAGATTCAGATGCTGCGAATGCTAGTCAAAACGATACCCAAGTATTGGCATATTTGTTAGTGCTGTTACTGATTATCATGGCTTTTGGAACGGTAAAACGCTTGATAGGCTTAGTCATAGCATGGAGCAGTACACAGGGCTTGATCGGAAGCGGGATCCGTGTGCCAACGGCTAGATATCTTAAGGATTATCCGCAGCTGGGTAAAACAAAGTTACTCAAGTCCTATGGCATCACCAGCCCTATGGTAGTGGGTTATCTGCAGCCTGTGATCTTATTTCCGGCTAACTTGCTGGAGGAGCTGGAGGCTCAGGATATTGAGAATATCCTCTATCATGAGCTTGGTCATATAAAGCGTTACGATATCTGGTTTTCTCTGCTGCAAAGGTTGATCACCTGCCTGTTTTGGTGGAATCCCTTGCTGTCGATTTTTAATAAACAGATCAATCTCAATCGAGAACTCGCCTGTGATGAATTTGCTGCACGCCAAACTGGCGATAGCTCGTCCTATGCTCAGTCTCTGCTCAATAGTGTCAAAGTCGGATTAGAACATAGCCCGCTGGTACATGGCGTATCTATGTTCAACAAGAAGAAGCAACTTTTCATACGTATAGAAGGAATATTAGACATGGAAAACAGTTCACATTTACGTGGTAAAAAATTGGGTCCATTACTTGGGATATCTCTGGTTGTGCTCACATCGACTCTGGTATGGCAGAGTGCACCATTTGCTAAGGTGGGTTTAGAGGGGTCACTGGTGGAACAGGCGAGTCATATCGCCACAGATGCCATGAACCAGGGCGACGCGGAGTTGCTGGTAGCTGCGGTACAGGCGAACAGGATTAGTGTGATTGAGTCTCTAATCAATGATGGCGCCGATATTAATACGCCGCTGTTTGGTGATGGTACAGCGCTTATCGTGGCAGTGAGAAAGGGCAACCTGGCCATGGTAGAGAAGCTTATCGAATTAGGAGCCAATCCTAATCAAGCGTCCCGAGGTGACGGTAATCCGCTGATCATAGCAGCCGCCAGGAACGAGCAGGACATTGCCGAATTGCTGTTAAAGCACGGCGCTAAGATCGATGCAATTGTTCAAGGTGATGAGACTGCGCTTATCAATGCCAGCCGCCGTGGTCACTTAGATATGGTGAAGTTTCTGGTTAGTCACAAGGCAGATGTAAACTTAGGCGTTAAAGTGAATGAGATGCGCGGCCCTGAATATCGTAGTCCCTACAATCAGGCATCGAGCCAAAAAATTCGTGATTACTTAGCCAGTGAAGGAGCTGAAGCGCAAGGTACTATGTAGTGACGCCGTGGTTTTTTGAAGTGTTACACTCGATTCTAATTAGAAAGAAAGCGCTGAAATCTCAGCGCTTTTTTGTTTTACTTTTATACTCTCGCAATAGGGAGCTTATAAACCCGCCACAGGTTTATGCCCTGACTGTATCTTCTCTATGCTCTTGATGAGCATGTATAGACAAGTGCTGAGCATGATGGCGCCAAAGTAATAGAGTATGCCATTAGCACTCTCTGTGAGTGTTGTTGCCAAAATAGGCCCTAGAACTGAGCCTACGCTGTAGCTGAGTAACATTACCTCCGTCGCCGATACGATTTTAGTCATAGGCAGTGCATCACAAGCCAAGGTTATCGCTATAGGGTAGAGAGCGAAGCTAGCTGCGCCTAAAACCAGATAACTAACTCCAATTAACAGCAGGGATTGAGATTCAACTAAGCCCATAACCGCAAGCGTACCTAACAAACTAAACATGGCCATCAGCAAGCTCTTGCTTACTCTTGTGGAGAGATAGCTCACCAAAGGCTGTATTAACATGCCTCCCAAGACGATGCAGGCCATTAAGATCCCTGTGTATTGGGCCTGAGCAGGCTGAGCCGAAATATACCAAGGCATAAGCCCATAAATCGGACCAAGCAGTAAGCCTGAAATTAAGCAGCCTATGATTGCCGGGCGGCTCAACTTCTTTATTTCGCTAACGCGCATCTTTTCTTGAGCTTTCTTTTCAGGTTGCCCCGATTTAATCAGTAGAGGTGGCAATACGGCCAACATCAACAAGCCAATGACATAGAGGAAAGGTGTTATCCCGTCGGTGCCTAATGGACCTATAGCCAATTGCCCTAGTGCACTGCCGCCATACAATGATGTCATATATAGACCTAGGCGCTTAGCTCTGGCTTTGGCGCTATCTGCCATCAAGAGCCAGGACTCGACCACCACAAAGACTCCGGCCACTGCCATACCCGCGATAAATCTAGCCCCTAGCCACACTGGCTCGATGGGCAGCAGCAACATGGTGATGATGCTGGTAATCAAGAGGCAGAGAAATACGATAAAAGCGACCCTGTGGCCAATTTTACTAATGACTCTCTCGACGCTGGTGGCGCCGACCAGTAATCCTAAGTAGAAGATGCTAGCAAGCCAGGGGACTAAGCTTTGCTTCAGTTCAAACGAGCTCAATGATAAGGGGATTAGACTCATCAAGAAGCCAGAGGCTACAGCAAAGAATGACAGTCCCAGGACCGGAACTAAGGTGCTATTTTTGGAATCATGAACGGCGGTAGTATCCACCCTTATCTCCTAGTGAACAGTTTAATTTTTTGGTTAAACGATTGAATCTGGAGGCGGATTTTAGAACTTTTTATGGCGAAGTAAAGTGGAATGATTACCGGCAGGATTAAATCTTGTTAATGAGGCTTAAGCTGATTAGTATCAATGGCTTATGTTTTTGTTGGCGGGTGTGAGTCTGGAGGATACAAAAGAAAATTATATGATCGAAGGCTAAACCTTTATGGAGAAGCTGTTAATCACTGACTTTCGGGTTTTAATTAGGTGTATAAACTGTTTTTCTGAGAATATCTAGATAAGTATATGTCAAACATCGTCAAAATCACGTCAAAAAGTTAAATCACAATAAACATTTTTATATCTTTGTTGTGTACTTAGAAGATCTTGTTTAACAAAGTTTATCAATGTAAGAGATTTGGGTATGGTTCAAGCCTAAAGATATAGTCGTGTCATGTGGGTGAGCTGGAGTTACAAGCGCTGCGGAGGGCCATTAGATGAGCTCACTCAACTCGTTACTTAATTCAAGATGACTTTTTGATTGGTTTGATGTGTATGGTGGTTTTATGCAAGGTTCTTTGCAAGATAACAATAGCAAATTTACAGCTGGTATAGTGATTAACCCTCTAATTCTGAATCCCATCAAGTCGGCGATTAATCGACATGGTTTTGCTGGTTTTTGGTTTCAGGGCATTGCAAATCGTGCTCACCAAGATTATCTGCAAAACTGTAAAAAAAACATACTGACTCGTCGCGTGCTACATAGAACCGATGGTATTTTGAGCTCATCGTCTAAGGTTCAATTGCTACAAAATCAGTATATGGCTAGGGTGGCTCCAAGTGACATTAATTTCGCCCCAGCGCTGCAGTTAGATGAGCCTTACTGTTATCAGTTGTTAGAAAATGATCAAGCTAACAAGGCGAAGAAGCTATTTAACTCTTATGGAATTAACACTGTGGTGAGTTATCCACTGCGGCATTTTTCTTCGAGCGTATGGTGTGGCCGCTTCACTCTATTATCTAAATATGACTCTAGCGAACTTAATTTTTCAGGATTAGATCTTAGCCTAAAGCAAGCTCAAATGGTGTTATTCGAGCACTATCATGATGAGTTAAATCCATACCTCCAATCTAATCTATTTAACCAAACTGCGATCAAAGCACTGAAAATGGCGGCAATAGGACTGCATAATCATGAAATATCAGCACAGCTTCACATTACGGTTCGTGGTGTGGAATATCATTTAGAGTCGATGAGAAATAAACTCTCGGCGAGTAATCGAGCCAATCTAGTACATATTGCCCATCAGCTGGAGATTATATAATTAATGTTGGTATTGCTGGTTGAAGACAACCGTCTGTTAGCTAAAAACATCATTCACTATCTAGAGTTGAAAGGTATTGAATGCGACTATGCCGAATCCATCATGCAGGCAGAAAGTGCCGTGTTTAGCCGTATTTTTGATGCCATTATTCTTGATTTGAACCTGCCTGATGGAGATGGACTTGAAGCATGTAAAAGGTGGAAAGATCAGTGCGTCATTTCACCTGTGATTATGCTAACTGCACGAAGCGGGTTGCAAGATAAACTTTCAGGCTTCGAAGTTGGTGCGGATGATTATCTGATCAAACCTTTCGCTATGCCCGAGTTGGTAGCCAGACTGAAAGTGATTGCAGAGCGTCGCCCAGCTCCTAAGTTACTAAAAATTGGAGAGTTAGAGTTTGATTTTGCGGGTCATAGAGTACACAGGTTAGGGGAAGAGCTTTTACTGTCGCGTACGGGGTGGAAAATATTATCCCTGTTAGCTAGACGCAGCCCTGAAACGGTCGAACGAGAAGAGGTCGAACGTCTATTGTGGCCGGATTGTTTGCCTGATAGTGATAGCTTAAGGAGTCATATTCATTTGTTGAGAAAAATTGTCGATAAACCCTATAAACATCACTACTTGCATACCGTGCGCGGGATTGGTTTGTGTTTAAAGGTGGCAGCCTGTGAAGCATAAAATGAGTTTAAAGCGTGTCTATCAATGCTATGGCGTGGTGTTCTTAGGGGTCACCTTACTTATCAACATATTTATTCCGCTATGTATGATGTGTACAGGGATGTTTAGTATGCATGACATCACCATGAAAAGTGCCGCCCAGGCGGCTGAGCAATATCTGGCCGATACCGGTAACCTTTATCAAACAGACAATATCAAAATATACACAGATTGGAATAGCGCTCCAGAGCAAGTTAAATCGATCACACAGGGTATTAAACCGACAGCAATAAATGAAGTTGAATATCATCACCATAATGGTCAGTTCATCGATGCGCTGATGGTGTATCAGCAGGCATCAGGGCAAAACTTATACGTGTGGCTAAATTATAATGCCACCCATGATCTTGAGTTTGCGCCTAAAAATATGGCGGCGATCTGTTTGCTGATCACGATGACATTTGGAGTTGTCGCCAGTTTAGCCTTTTATCTACAAAGTCGAGTGATCTCTCCTGTTCATCAAATCAGTCGTGCGATTAAACAGCATGATTGGCAAAAAATGCAAAGCCTTAACTTCCCTCAACAATGTTATTCCGAGCTGCAATCGATAGTCGATGCTCTGGATATCTCGATAAGACAGTTAAAAGAGGCGCAGCAACGCGAACTCTCTTTTTTGCGTTTTGCCAGCCATGAGCTTCGTACTCCTATTGCGATATGTCAGTCCTCTTTTGATATTTTAACCCTGCAACAAGGCAAGCTAAATGGGCCTACGTTGCACGCTAGTCAAGCAACAAGTCAGATGAAGTCTATTACCGAGACTTTACTTTGGATGATGAGTTCTGAGTGTTCTGCTATGCACTCTAGTCCTGTCAAACTGGATGAATTGTTACGGCAAATCATTTTTGATCAACAATATGCACAAGGAGATGACACCCAGATAGAGTTAATTTGTGATGATACTGAATTGATCGTGTTGAAAGAACCACTGACTATTATTTTAAATAACTTGGTACGCAATAGTTTAGAGCACGGTGCTCGAGGTGTACGAATAGAGCAGTCGGGTAAGCGAATTGATATCACCAATATAGTGTCACCTCATAATCGCAGCGGATTTGGTCTGGGACTCATGCTCGTTGAACGTTTAGCTAAACAGTTAGACTGGCAGTATCATTCGACTACTGTCGATAACAAATTCCATGCATCATTAATTATAACCTGACTGAAGATAATGAATGTTTTGGCCATTGAACTCCCTTGCTTTAAATAAGGTATTATTATTTTAGTCTAATATATAACAATGTGATTAATATATATTTACACTATCCACTTAATTGTTTTTAACGAACCTAAATTTATTTGTTTGTTATTTACTTTTTAGTGGTTTTTTTTGCTTTGTTGTCCATAAAGTTTTGACGTAACTTTCACATTGTAAATTATTTAATTGTTCGTGTCAGCACCATTTTAATAGGTTTTACTTCTCAAACCCACAGTGATATTTAAATCAAAAGTAGATATCGAGCTAGCTCACAATTAATATTGCTTGGTTGTTTATTCTATTTCGGATGATTTTATTAAGGAATAGCTCTATGAAAAAGCAACTTGTAACCGCACTAACCATGCTTCTTGTGGCACCAGCAATGTCGGCGACTTCTCTGGATATTGGCTACAAAGCTTATACCTCAGATACTAAGTCTGATAAT
This sequence comes from Shewanella benthica, assembly GCA_023284085.1. Classification (GTDB taxonomy): domain Bacteria; phylum Pseudomonadota; class Gammaproteobacteria; order Enterobacterales; family Shewanellaceae; genus Shewanella; species Shewanella benthica. The sequence goes on along the minus strand of JAKVHY010000004.1, from coordinate 146,265 downwards.
GGAGGGGCTTATGACCAGCCTTTTGTTAAGTTGACTCACTTTAATAAGGCCGAGTGGGGAACGTTAATCGCTTATGTGAAGCTGGAGAATCCAGGTGAGATTAGTGATGCCCAACATGGCAAGGATGGCAAGCTAACGGTTAAATCACTTCTTATTATAGACAAGCAAATCGCCGATTCTAGCTTTAATATTTGGGCTCAGAACTTTCTTGTTTCTAATCGAACCGTGATGGAAGACAACTTCTATCTTGGTGTTACCACCAACCAGAAGTTTGGATCTCTGTTCGTGAATGCAGGCGTCGGACTCAACTATTCAGCGGCTCACTTCGATCCTACCGGGGAGAGTTTTGATGGATTAAGCGGTTATGCCGTGGTGATCAACGCCCGTTACCCATTCTCGGCAATGGGGCTTAAGCATTCCTTATCTGTTAACTATGAAGGGCAGATCGATCGTGATGAAGATCATATGAGTACCTTAGGTTATGCCAGCTACGGACATCAGATCATCACTACGTTAAAGACAAGTGTGAGTGATTCTTTCTATACCAAGTTGCACCTGACACAGTTCGATAGCTGGGGCGCCGCGCCTAATGATGGCATCGAATATGGCGTCGCGGTTGGTTTTACCTTCTAGTATCAGATTGACTCAATAGGAATATAAAAGTGATTAAAAAAACAATTATCGCCAGCGCAATTATAGCTCTGGTCATGGGGTGTTCGGTTAAAGAGGCTGACCAAATAACGAAGAGCGAAGGTTCTGCGTTTGGTAAGCATGGAGAAATTCAAGTTCAGACCAAAACTAAAAATGGCCAGTTGGTCGATATTAGTATCCTGAAGCAGAATGAAAATAAGATATTGGCGGCGTCGGTATTTACCGAAATGAAAGATGCGATGATTGCCAATAACAGCACTGAAGTCGATGGTATCAGTGGTGCGACGATTACCAGTGGTGCATTTAAACAGGCTGTTGAAAGCTCACTTTCAGCGGCGGGTGTTACCTTAGTTGCCGGTATGACTAAGAGCAATAATAAGTCGAAAGTCCTGCTCGCCAGTGAACAGAACTTCGACGTGGTTATCATAGGTTCTGGCGGTGCAGGTTTCAGCGCCGCGATCACGGCTAAAAATGCCGGTGCTAGTGTAGTCATCATAGAGAAGATGCCGACTGTAGGTGGTAACAGCTTGATCACCGGTGGCCAGATGAACGTGCCTGGTAACTGGGTTCAGAAGAAGATGGGTATCGAAGATAGCATCGAGCTGTTTGTTAAAGATACCCTTAAGGGCGGCGACTATCTGGGCGATCCTGAGATGGTGCAGATCTTGGCCGAGCAGGCACTCCCTGCTGCTGAGTGGTTGAGAGACTATATTAAGGTCGATTTTTATCAAGACCAGCTATTCCAATTTGGTGGTCACAGCGTTAAGCGTGCCCTGATCCCTCGTAACCATACCGGCGCCGAGTGGATCAGCAAGTTTATGGCAAAAACCGATGAGTTGCAGATCCCAATTCATACCCGTACGACGGCAACTGCGCTGATAAAAGATCAGAGTGGACGTGTTATCGGTGTAGAAGCCGAGAAGAATGGGCAGAAGATCACCTATTACGCCAAGCGTGGCGTGATCATGGCAACGGGTGGCTTCGGTGCCAACGTTGAGATGCGAACTAAATATGCTCCCGAACTCGATAATCGTTATGGCACAACGAACGCCCGTGGGATCATGGGCGACGGTATCGTGATGGCCGAGAAGCTCAACGCTAAAACCCATAATATGAAGTCTATTCAGACTTATCCTATCTGTCATATCGATAGCGGCGCGATCTCTTTGATCGCCGACTCGCGCTTCTTCGGTGCCCTGCTGGTGAACAAAGAAGGTCATCGCTTCGTCGAAGAGTTGGAGCGTCGTGACGTTATTAGCAGCGCAATTTTGGCCCAGACCGACCAGCAAACTTATGTGTTGTGGGGTAACGAAATCGAGAAAATAGCTAAAGTTGTAGGCGTGCATAAGGATGAGTTCGAAGAGCTTAACCGTAAAGGTATGATGTTTAAAGCCGATTCAATCGAAGAGCTGGCAGGTAAGTTCGGTATCGACGAGAAGGCATTGATGGCTCAGGTTGGGCGCGTGAATCAGTTTGCTAAAGCGGGTGAAGATAAAGAGTTTAATCATCGTGGTGGACTCAAGACTATCATGGAGCCTCCTTTCTATATGTTGGTTGCTAAGCCATCTGTCCACCATACTATGGGCGGCTTGATGACAGATACCCACACCCGTGTACTCGATACCCAAGGTAAGGTTATTGCTGGTCTGTTCGCAGCCGGTGAAGTTACCGGAATGACCCATGGTTCTAACCGCCTGGGTGGTAATGCCATTACAGATATTACCGTGTTTGGTCGTATCGCAGGTAGAGAAGCTGCTGCACAATAATTGCTAGCAGATGTTTGAAGATAATATGCCGTTCACTGAGGTGAACGGCATTTTTTATCGCCATTTATGCGAGCTGTTTTGAATTATAGCAAGAGGCTAGATATGAACCTCCTGATGATCTGCTTAGTCCCCCTGCTGTTCATGTCTCAGGCATGGGCGCATATCAATATCGAGCAGATAACCGGTAATACGATGGGGACGACCTACACCATACAGTTGCGCCTACAGGATACTCTCGCATCGAAACAAGAGATAAAGGCGTCAGTGGATCAGGAGCTAGAGAGAGTTAATCAATCTCTGTCGGTTTACCGTGAAGATTCCGAAATTTCTAGGTTCAACTTAAGTGATTCAGGTAAAGCTATTCCGCTCTCTGCGCGCCTTTGGGATGTACTGCAGATATCCCGCAGCGTTTCGGCGCAAACTTATGGTGCGCTCGATGTGACCTTAGGCCCGGTGATCGAATTCTGGGGTTTTGGTGTTAAGCAAAGAGATCTTCAAGGTAAAAACCGTGGTCAGCTAGAGCTGGCTCGCTCAAAAACAGGCATGGATGGATTCATCTTGGACTCGGGAACCGTGACGAAAGTAATAAGGGGCCTAGAGATAAATCCCTCGGCGGTGGCGAAAGGCTATGGCGTAGATCGTGTCGCCAAAATTCTCGATGACCTGGGTGTGCATCATTATCTGGTGGAAATTGGCGGGGAGCTACGGACTCGTGGTGTCGGTGTCGGTGTCGGAGGCAGAGATTGGATAGTTGCCGTGACTCGTCCACAGAAGTTCAGCCTGGAAATACAACAAGTATTCATCCTTAAAGATATGTCGATGGCGACCTCGGGTAGCTATGTAAATTATATCGACAGTGATGATAAGAGCTTGAGTCATATCATAGATCCGACAACAGGGATGCCGGCCAGCAACAGCTTGGTATCGGCGACCGTGCTTCACCAGCAATGCGCCGTAGCCGACGGTTTTGCGACTGCCATGATGATCTTGAGTGTGGAGCGGTCGATGCAGATTGCCAATGAGCTAAATCTCGCGGTCATGTTAATCGAACAGACAGACACGGGTCTTAGGACTCACTTCAGTGACAGCATCACCCCGTACTTATCTAAATGACAGTTATCTAAATGAGAGCATTGAATAACCATGGAGTTTGAGAAGACATTACGCACGATTGTCAGCTTGAGTGCTCTGGTGCTGCTGGTATGCACCCTGACTCTGGCTGTGTTTATGGCTAGGGGCTAATCTGCTGGAATCGATACTGTCGTTATAGCTTGCTGACTTTTTTTTATTATTTTATTGAGCGCAGTATTTTTGTGCGCGTTTGATTATATTTTTACTGATAGGGAAGTTCTGAATTGTTGGATTTTAAAAAAGCATTAATATCGTCATCAGTTATATTACTGACTATTAGCCTATTAGTTTCTAATTGGCTTTCATATATCTATATCAGAGATACCACGATTCAGAGTGTTAATGAGAAAAGCTTAGCCTTAATCAATTATGAGTCGAATAAACTTAAAACTTGGTTTGATAATCAAGTGTTAGCGGTCGATTCTGTGGTCAAAAACTATAAGAATGGCATGATAGATAAAGATTTTTCTCTGGTTGCCAGACTGGCTCAGAGCGGCAGCCATTTGACCAATATCTGCTTAGGGTTCGAATCTGGTATCGCCTACTCTTCGACCAGCGATCATGGTTGGACAAACGGCATGAGCCCCGCCGATTACGACCCTAGAGTTCGGCCCTGGTATCAACAAGGTCGGAGTACCAAGGGCTTAGATATTACCGATATTTATATCGACAAATACACAGGTGAACAAGGTGTATCGATTGTCGCTAGTCTGGGGGATGGTGCTATTTTTGGCAGCATAGAGCTCTCCAGATTGGAGGCTAGCGTTAACAGCATTAACTTTCCAGGTGCTTATGTCGTGATAGCAGACGGTTCAGGAAAGTTTATGGCATCTAGCTCGGGGATTTATAGGCTAGGAGAGCGTTTTTCTGACATAGGTTTGAGCTATGTAGAGAGACAGATGCTGTCTAATACTGAAACGCAGCAGGAGTACAGTCTCGATGGTGTAGATAAATTGGCTTTTACTAAGGCGATAGACTTGGTCAATGGCAAACGTTGGTATCTGTTTATTGGCGTGGATAAAGCGGTGGCTTACGCAGGAGTCGATACAGCTCTGAAGAATGCAATTATGCTTTCACTGGTCATGCTGCTGATATCAGTTTTTACCTCTCTTGGAATATTAAAGGTCCTATATCGGCCCATTCTTGAGCTCAAGGAGATGGTTAGCGCTCTATCTACGGGAAATGGCGATCTCACACGTCGGTTAACTGTCAGTAGTCACGATGATCTAGGGCAAATATCGGCAGGAATAAACCGTTTCATTGCCAGCTTGCAGGCGATGATGCTGGAGATAAAGGAGGCAGCAACTAATATCTCTCACAGTGCCGAACGCTTGAGGGCGCAGACAGATTCAAACGCTGAAATATTAAATGCTCACACCCAGGAAACGGAGCAGGTTGTGACGGCGATTGAGGAGATGAGTGCGACCGCAAATGATGTCGCTAACAATGCCTCGGAAACGGCGCTGTTTACTCAAAATACTCACTCACAAGCGACTCAATCCAAAGTGGTTGTCGCTCAGGCCGAAGAGACTGTCGCCCGGTTAGCGTTGGAGGTCGACAAGACAGCTGCCGATATTGCCGCAATCGATAAAGATACGTTAGATATAACCAATGTCCTTAAGGTTATCGGAGATATTGCCGATCAAACTAACCTACTGGCGTTAAACGCGGCCATCGAGGCTGCTCGTGCAGGAGAGCAAGGCAGGGGGTTTGCCGTCGTTGCCGATGAGGTAAGGGCGTTGGCCGCCAGAACTCAGACAAGTACGGCCGAAATTGAGTGTACATTGGCTAAGTTGCGTCGCGGAGCAGATGCGGCCATGTTAGCCATGCAAGCGACAAAAGATACCTGTCAAAAAACAAGTCAAGCTACACATCTGGTTGCCGAGGATCTTGGGGTGATTAGTGATTCTGTTGAGCAGATCACCGAGTTGAATACTCAGATCGCGACAGCTGCGGAAGAGCAGAATGCAGTGTCTGCGGAAATCACCCGTAATATATCTTCGATGAGTGAGATGGTTGCCGAGCTATCTGTGAATGGAGAAAAAACGGTCAATGAAACAATCGAATTGACTGCAGCACAGCGCCAGTTAAATACCTTAGTCGAACAGTTTAAGCTAAAGTAACATCCGCTAATGAGTACTGGAGGGGCAGAGATTCAAAGCTAAAAAATTGTAGCATACCGAGCCTTAGTGATAAGGCTCTTAAAAGCTGAGCTTGTGTGTTGCTATCTCTTGCGCCAATGGCGCAGTGTGGACATCTTTGTGCGTAGTTCTCTGTCGGTTATATTCTCTAATTCATCCCAGCCACGTCTGGCGATCGCTTCAAGCTGTAACTTGGCACCTAAGTGGATATCACTTATCCCAATTTTGCTATCTTCTAGGGGACTGGAGAGTTGACTATTTGTTGCTGAAGCTATTTGATAAACATCTCTCGCCTCTTTCCCTTTTATTTGCAGGTTTCTGACTATTTTATTTTCACCTAGCGGCATGAACATCGACTCCATTGATGATAGATATATTTACTTGGCACTTTGTTGATACAATTTATTAAAGAATGTAAATGTTAAGGCTGAAATCACTGCAAGTATTTTATCTCTAAATTGAACGTAATAATATGGCTTGTCGACAATTGTTATTAAGTAATTTCGCATATTTACAATGCATTAAGATAAGTGATAGTGGTTTTTGGTTGAGATGCCGATGTTGTTATATTACCAATTGTTAATCTAGATGGATTTTATATTATCAGTGATTATTCAGTAGGGAGGTTTAAATGACTTATTTATTCTCAAATCATTTTAACTATGGGTCATTTTGTCCTAAATAGTTACTGTACAGAAAAGAATTACGATTTAGGTTGCAAAAAATAGTATACCTACTTGCTCTGAATGAGCGATTAGTAATAATGAGATCATCTTATTCAAAGACCTTCTGTCACCGCTGATTCAGCTTAACATTTATTGCCGGGAACTATTATGATGTGGAAAACCTGCTCTGTTCGTTTAATGGCTATTTTTACCTTGCTCATGTCGAGCCCACTTATTGCCGATGATCTTTCTGCTTTCGATAAGATGAGTGGCCAGTTGAATATTGCCGGAGGTACCGCGCATATTCCTGTGATGAAGAAGGCTGCAAGACACATCATGGGGAATAACCCAGATATTCGTATCACCATAGCTGGCGGGGGATCGGGCGTGGGTGTGCAACAAGTGGCCAACGGGTTAGTGGATATCGGCAATACCGGACGTGCCTTAAAAAACAAGGAGATGAATTTAGGACTCAATTCATTTGCCTTCGCTATCGATGGAGTGGCTGTGATCATTCATCCCGATAATCCGGTCGATGATCTTAGCCAGCAGCAGATCATCGCGATTTACCAGGGCAAAATTACTAACTGGCGAGAGGTCGGTGGTCATGACAGGCGGATACACCTCTTTAGTCGCGATGAAGCGAGTGGTACCCGTTCAGTGTTCAGCAAAAAGCTGCTAAAAGGCGCACCGCTTGCTGCCAATGCGAACATAGTGCCATCGAATGGTGCGATGAAAACCGCAGTGTCACAGGATGTTGCTGCTATTGGTTACAGCAGCGTGGGCTATATAGATGAGATGGTAAAAGCGCCAACTTATAACCAGATTAAGCCCAGTCAGGAGGCTTGTGCTTCTGGGGAGTATCCTGTGGTTCGTCGCTTATATATGAATACTAAGGGAACGCCTGAAGGTCTGACTCAGGCTTTTATCGATTATATCTATAGTAAGCAAGGTGCACAGCTCATTCAGGCATCTGGTTATATTGCACTCGATGCAAAGCCATAACCATACGCTCAAGCAAAATTGCTGGATGCAAGGCTTGCTGATGATCTTAGTGGTCACCAGTGGCCTGATGCTGTTAGCTGTATTCTGTTTTTTAATTTGGTTTTCGCTACCGGTTTTTTTGAATGAAACCAGTCTCGTTTTCAGTCTGCAATGGCAACCCGAACAGGGGCATTTTGGCATTCTGGCCATGGTCTTCGGCACTTTATCACTGGCTCTTATTTCGACATCTGCCGCCTTTGTGATCGCTTTGGGTCTCAATAGCTTCTGCCTGTTATCGCGTCGGCGTTGGCTGGTCATTATCTTGCGATCTCTGCTTAAATTTATGGCGGCGGTACCGACCGTGGTATATGGGTTAGCGGCCCTTTTTCTCCTCTTGCCGCTGCTGCGTAACGGCCTGCAGCTAGGCTCAGGTTACAGCCTGTTTGCCGCTATCTGCATGGTGGTATTGCTCATTCTACCTGTTATCTGTGTCATGTTAGATAACATTACCACGCCCTTATGGCAGCAATATGCTCTGGGGGCTCAGGCGTTGGGGTTTAGCCCCGAGCAAACCTATATGCGAGTCATCTTGCCCCATTGCAAAGTCAACATATGTGGTGCAGCGTTACTCGGCTTTAACCGCGCTATCGGGGATACCATGCTCCCTTTGATGCTAGCGGGAAATGCCACTCAGTTGCCCTCGGGAGTCTTCGATGCCATGCGTAGTTTGACTGCGCATATCGCGTTAGTGATCGCCACAGATCAAGGCAGTGAAGTTTATAATTCACTGTTTGCTGCCGGAATGATCCTCTTCATGAGCAGCGCGTGCATCTGTTTGCTATCGCGTTATCTGGTGGGCCGAAATTGATTGGTGCAACAAGAATGAGTCGGTGGATAGGTCATTGGGGTAACCTCTGCAGCCTTTTGTTAATTAGTATCATGCTGATTTTAATTGGTTTCATCATATTTAAGGGGCTACCTACATTAGAGCTAAAACTCTTCTTCGGTGATACAGAACCCCTAGCTGCAATGATGGGGCAGAAGCCTGTTTGGGAGGGGATATGGCCTGCCTGCGTAGGTACGCTCACCGTCGTTTTATGTGCGGTATCTTTGGCTGCGCTCCCCGGAATTGCCAGTGGGATCTGGCTCGCGAGTGCTCCGGAAAAATGGGCTCAGAAAGTGTTTAGTCTGGCGGTAGATATTCTGGCCGGGATCCCATCCATTTTAATGGGACTGTTTGGTTTTAGCCTGATTTTAGTTCTGCGAGCCAGTTTATTTCCCCAAGCCAATGTCAGTCTTCTGCTTGCGGCGTTCTGTTTGGCTCTACTCATTCTGCCTTATATCGCCTGTGCGACTCAAAATGCATTGAGCAGTCTGCCAAAACAGTTGACGGTCACCGGGGCTGCCTTAGGTATGACTCAATGGCAAGTCACTTATCGGCTGCTACTGCCACAAGCCAGCCCTGGAATTATGAGTGGACTCATGCTGGCGATAGGCCGGGCGGCTGAAGATACCGCGGTGATCATGTTAACCGGCGCGGTTGCAAATGCTGGGTTACCCGGTGGGTTTCTGCAGCGATTTGAAGCCCTACCATTTACCATATTTTATTTCAGTGCCCAGTATCAATCGCAACAAGAGCTTAATATGGCTTTCGGCGCGGCGTTAGTCTTGCTCATTCTGACCAGTATTATTTTTACCTTACTCGCTGCTCTGGTCAGGCGCCGCAACCGCAATATATTGGGATCAGCAAAGAGCCTGATAAAGGAGAAAATGTGTTAGATATCGTTCATGACTGCGGAGATGACATCGTCGGTTCTCTTCGGGGAGTCAGTATTCGTTTTGCCGATAAAACGATCCTCAAAGATGTGAACTTGCGGCTGATTAAGGGGCAGCTACACATGCTGAACGGTCCATCTGGTTGCGGAAAAACAAGCTTATTACGGGCGTTGAATCGGCTCAATGATTGCTTCGACCAACATGATATGAGTGGCAGTATTTGTTTGAAATTGTCCGGGGCAGAGGTAGATGTCAGTCAACTTGCCCATAAGTTCCTACCTTTGCTACGTCGCAAAGTCGGCATGGTATTTCAAACTCCTAACCTCTTACCGGGTAGTATCATAGAAAATCTGCTATTGCCGCTAAAGGTTGTGGCAGGATTAAATACGGCTCAGGGCTTAGCACGCTGTGAGGATGTGTTAGTGCAGGTGATGTTATGGGACGAAGTTAAGGATAGGCTCAATGCCGATGCCGCCTCACTGTCCGGCGGTCAGCAGCAAAGATTATGTCTGGCAAGAGCCTTAGTGCTTGAGCCCGAGATACTCTTGTTAGATGAACCAACAGCTTCTCTGGATCCCGAAAATACACAGGTAATAGAGGAGTTACTTGAGTCATTGAAGCAGCAATACACCATGGTGATGGTGTCACACTGCCCCGAGCAGACTAAACGACTGGCGGATAAGGTATTTAAGCTGGATCGGCAGCAGGTTTTTACTTGCTAGTTTTTATTAGCCAAAATTATAGCAAGCTATCGGGGTGATTGGATATCTGCGCCAAACAGATAAGCTAAGCAGGGCTAATAGGCCTGCTTTCTTCCTGGCTCCATAATGTCTAATGTATTGAGTTTTTCCGAGGTGATTCGGTGCGGGTGAGTGTATATAGTCGCCCTATTATTACGACAGAAACCGACTAAGGTAATATTGGATTTTTCTGCTAGTTCTATCGCTAGTGATGTGGCGGCGGAGATTGCAAATATAATTTCAATATTTGCGCTGGCAGATTTTTGGACCATCTCAAAGCTCGCTCTGCTTGTTAATAAGATAGCCGTTGGCGTTATGCTTTTATTCTTTGAGTAAGATCCTATTAATTTATCCAGAGCTATGTGTCTGCCTATATCTTCATAGCTTGAAATTATGTCCCCCCTCTCTGATAATGACATCGCGGCATGAGTAGCACCTGTAATATTAAACATGGTTTGCACTCTGGGTAATTGTTCTAATACATTAGGCAATAAGTTTATATTGAAGATTTTGTTATTTTTAACACGTATTGTAGGCTTTACTGCATGTTCTAATTGTGCCACGCCACATAAGCCGCATCCGGTTCTACCTGCCATATTTCGCCGCTGATCTTTTAGTGCCATGAAACAACGGTTAGTAATTTCAATATAAATGAGTACCCCCTTGTCATTAGGTTCTACGTCTATTGATTTAATCTCGGTAACCTTGTCTACGATGCGCTCTGAAAGTGTAAAACCTATGGCGAAACATTCAAGATCTGCGGGGCTCGCCATCATAACTGTGTGTGAAACCCCATTGTATATCAGTGCGACTCTAATCTCTGAAGCGACAGACTCTATAATTTCTGATTCTCTGAAATTTCTAAAACATCTGACCGTTCTATGTTCAATTACATTGTTAATTTTTGTTTGAATTGAACTCATAATATATGTTCCTTTAAATAAAGTTCACTAATCAATACTTGTCTTTTAAATTGATGGGTGTGCGTCACAAATATCCCATTAATAAATAATTGTTCTTGTTAACTTAAACTAAGTTATTTATTATCCTATTCGTTCTTGAGGAAGAACGTCGTCTCCGGTGAGGCGTCCGGACTTCAAATCCGGGTGGGGTTGCCAGCAGTCCCAGGTAGGTTCGACTCCTATGTTCTTCCGCCAATTTATTTCTTGAATAAATAATTCATTGTCTCTGATGCTTCTACTGTTAGATTTATATTTTCTATAAGTGAATCCACTCCTATCGAAAAACTCTAATATCTGAATGCTGGCTTTTCTGCCTAATTTAACCAGCTCTCTAAATTCTGTTGTTTTTATTTCTTCATGTCTGTAAACATGAATTCGGATCTGCTCCGCATAGTGGTAGATAGATTCACTCATGACATATCTGTCTTTTAATATCGAAGTTAAAAAACCTAATTGAACTAATTTGTAGCAGAAGTGCCGTATCGACTTGAGCGCTATATCATTGAGCATGGCAAAGTCACTCACCCACATAGGCGCATTAGCCTGTTGGCACTGAGCGGACATGCGTTGCCAAAGCAAAGACTCCTGCTCTGTGAGTGCAATATTGTGTTTGGGAAGATGAACTAAGCCACGGCTCGTCTGAAGCTGCTTCAGCTTACAGAGATCAGAAACAACATAGCTGGTTATTTCGAAAGGGTATTTTCCTCGGCTCATACGTTGAAGCCGACTCATTGCTAATCCAAGTTGATCGGGAAACTGATCATGATAGTCTTGGATAATAGATAAGAACTGGCTGGCTATCTGTTCGAGTAGTTTAGGGTGAATCACAAAACCCGCAATACTTTGCAACTGAGCTTGCTCCGACAGCCGGTGTAATTGCTCAGAATCTAGTTGCCATCCCCAACAGAAATCAATTGCCAAAACTGGGCTTATCAGGCTTTGGAATTCAAGCGCGCTACTCGGTGAGTTACACTGTGCCAAGCGGTTTAAATAATCCAGCCGTTCAGGCTTACGTTTGCCTCTCGAAGCCGGGCGTAGCTCCAAAACCTGTGCGCCGCCTAAGGTACTGCTTGCAGCAGCATCTCGAACAATGAGCTTATCGTGGTGGGTCAGTGACATCGGCTGTTCAAACTGCAACTCGACTAAGGCGCGATGACCTTCGAGTGCCTGTAACAGCACAACTCGGCTTAAACTGTGATTGCCACCGTGGTAGATATGCACGCTCTGCCAGTGTTTAACTTTTTGCTGTCCATCAAAAATTGCTGTAACCCGATCCGATGCCTGTAGAGGTGTTAATTCAGTTAACCAATCTCCCCGTTGCAAGCCTAAGTGAGAGTCAACACCGACCAGATTGAGTGCGACTCTCTGCCCGATGCACGCGTGTTGAGATTCTTGTCCTTGACTATGAATATTACGCACTCGAAGTGCTTGGGTTTGGTTGGAGGAGAATAGCTTTTGAGCTAGCTCGACTCTGCCGCTTATCACAGTGCCAGTAGCGACTAGCCCCGCGCCTTTGACGTTAAAGACTCTATCTATTGCCATTCTGAAGCCATGCATTGTGGCTTCGTCTATTTGGTTAGTGACTAAGTGTTTAATATGTTCTCGTAGAGGGGCAATCCCACTTCCAGTGACCGATGAAACAGCAAACAAAGCACTTACATTGCCTGTATAGCTTGCCAGCAGTCGGTAGGCTTCTTGCTCAACATTTTTTGCACGAGTCTCACTGACACGATCGATTTTAGTGAGTACCACAATCAGATTTTCCAGGTTTAGTAAACGTAGAATATCCAGATGTTCTCTGGTTTGTGGCATCACACCGTCATCACAGGCGATCACTAACATGGCATGTTTGGCGCTGCTTACACCCACTAACATGTTACTGATAAACTTCTCATGGCCGGGTACATCGATAAAGGCCAGGCGGCTGTTCTGACCGATATCCATAAAGGCATAACCAAGATCTATGGTCATGCCGCGCTTTTTCTCCTCGGGAAGCCTGTCGGCATCGGTTCCGGTTAATGCTTGAAGCAAGGTCGTCTTACCGTGGTCCACATGGCCGGCAGTAACAATGATCATTGGAATTCCCCTTGTATCAATATCTGGCTAAGGGAGACTCCATGGTCCACACTATTCACATCATCGGCTGTGACTATGATCATTGGAATTCTCCATTTATCATCAATATCTGGCTAGGGAAGACTCCATGGTCCACATGGCCGGCAGTAACAATGATCATAATTTCAGCCCCACCTCTCTGAGTGCATTGATCAAACGCACTTCTTGCTCTGCGCCGCGAAGGTCCAACCAATATTGATTGTTACTGATTCGACCTATGATAGGACGTAGGCTCTGCTTAAATTTCTGCTGCAGTTGATGGACTGGGTATTGGCTGTTCGCAGTGGCTGTGAAAGTGAGCGCTAATGACTCGAGCAAGGTATCGGGCTGAGAGCCACTGCCAACCTGTGTCTGACTCGGGACGATAGCTAGGTTGAAATGAGGGGCGAAGCACTCCGGCAGCTCAACCATGAGTAATTGGCCCAACTGTTCTAGCTCGTATAGCGGACGAGACATCTTGCGCAGCATGGGCAATTCATCATTCAGCTTTTGGGGATTGCGATATAGCAAAAGCGTGGCTTCGAGTGCGGCCAAGGTCATCTTGTCACAGCGTAGCGCGCGTTTGAGTGGGTGATTCTGGAGTAAATCGATAAGGTTTTTATCGCCGACGATAAGCCCGGCTTGTGGGCCTCCTAGCAATTTGTCACCTGAAAAACTGATCAGATTGACTCCGTCGGTTAACATCTGTTGTGGTGTGGGCTCGTCGCCTAAGCCAAATTTAGTCAAGTCGGTGAGGGCACCGCTACCGAGATCTGAAATTAAAGCGATTTGATGTTGTTGGCAAAGGTTGGCTAAGTCTTTTTCGTCTACCGCTGAGGTGAAGCCTTTAATATGATAGTTACTGGTATGAACTTTCATGATGGCGGCGGTATTCTCGGTGATAGCCGTCTCGTAGTCTCGCAAGTGGGTACGATTGGTGCTGCCCACTTCGACTAAGGTGCAGCCGGCCTGACGCATGATATCCGGGATACGAAAGGCGCCGCCAATCTCGACCAGCTCACCGCGGGAGACGATAACTTCTTTGCCCGCCGCGATGCTCGACAGCATCAAGAGCACGGCTGCGGCATTATTGTTAACCAGGCAACAGCTTTGGGAGCCCGTTAACTGGTTTAATATTTTTCCTATGGCTTGATCCCTATGGCCACGCTTGCCTGCCTCTAATTCAAACTCGAGGGGAGTCGGGTAGCGCATCACCTTAGTCACTGCCGATATTGCACTTTCTGATAACTGAGAGCGGCCTAGGTTAGTATGTAAGATAGTGCCGGTTAAGTTCCAGACTGGTTGCAGGCTATGGCGCTGCGCATCTGACAACTTCTGAGCTAATGTTTTAATCAGCGACTCGGGTGTCGCGCAATATTCGGGCATAATTTCCCGCTCGGTAATGTGGGATCTTGCTTGATTGATAAGCCGACTCAATTGAGATTTTACCCAAGTGTCGCCATATTCCTGCCTGAGTGTTATCACAGCTTTATTCATCAACAGACTGTCCATGGCTGGCAGTGAACGGTAAAGAGCTGCGGTCATCTTGATTGCTTGGGTCATCTGGTTAATGTGCTTAAGGTTAAGTTCAGTGGTTTACTGAAAGTAGAGAAATAAACGTCAGGGCAAGTGCCTCATAGAGCTTGAGTCAGTTGCCCTGACGGGACTTACTTTACTGCTCGTGGGCGAGCAAAAGCGGATTAACCGTGGTGGCTAAATAGCCTTGCTCTACCAAGTGTTGATCCATCAAGAGTGTTGCCAGGTCATCGACTGCGACCTCCAGCTTGGGGTTGATGTTGGTAAACAACATCTTGGTATACCCCTTACAGGTGTCACAGCTTTCGACTCGTATGGCAGCCTTAGTTTCTGTTTCGCCCCAAAGGAAAACCCCTTTATCTTCGCCGCAGCTAGTGCACTGGGCGCGGATCTGATGCCATTGGCTTTCACATAAGCTGCAATGCAGATAGCGTAAACCAGAGCGAGGCTCTGCCTTGATCACACTCGCCACCGGGTGACTGCCACAAACCGGGCACAAGGTCCTATGGCCTTCTCCCTTTTTTGCTAAGGCGCTAGCAATATCTGTTGCCCAGTGGGACCAGTAGACCGATAGTGCGGCCCAAATAAACAAGGTGTATTTCGCCGGAACATCAGCAAACTGACCGAGTAACATGGCTTGCGCATATTGCTGCAGTGTTTGTGGTTCAGTACCGGCTAACTCCTTTAGCACCTCGGTAAGATCGGCTCCATTCTTCGAAGACAATTTTGGCAAGAGATCACTGATAAGCTCCAGCAATACCGACTGCCAATAGTTTCCCCACTCAAAATGCCCCTGAGCCATAGGCTGGTTTTGCTCAAGGTCAAACTCAGGCTTGGGGCCAAAGCAGTTTTCCTCTAGCAAACCAGCCTGCTTGGCAAGCTTTTCCTGTGCGCGAACGAGAAGGTTTAGCAAGCGAAAGTAGTCAGGTAAGCCCGACTCTTCAGCCAGCTCGGCTAACCTTGCTGCTCGCAGTTGGTAGACCAGTTTCGGATCTGCAGGGATCAGGGTCTTGATCTCCAGTTTCTGTGCCGGGATTTTTTCAGCGTCGAGTATTGCTGTGCTCATAATTAGTGTTTTTCCTGCTTAATAGTCTTTAGTTCAGGATCCTTTAGCATGTTGGGGTGGTGCTTCTTGCACCAGCCTCTGGATACAGCGCCATACAACATGCCTTCAACCGATTCTTCCACCCAGGTCGCCATCCAGAAATGCACTATCACGAAGATAAACATGATCAGCGCGCAAACGGCGTGCAACAGAATGGCCCACTCGATAGCGGAGGAGGCAAAGTAAGGGGCAAAATAGGGCTGCCACATCATGATCCCTGTGATCGTTAATACCACACTGGTCACCACGAACGTGCGGAATAACACCTTTTGCCCCGGATTGTAATGGCCGATCGCGGGGATCTTGTCCTCGTTCTCAAACATCACATCCTTGATGGCCAGCATCCATTTCAGATCGTTCTTTTCCCATTTGTTATGGTGGTAGTAGCGCGCTAGCATCAACATCAGCGGCAGACACATCATCAAGCCGGCGATGGGATGAACGAAGCGCGCCATCTGTGGCGTACCCGCGATCGATCCCAACCATTGGAAGGAGGGGAAGAAGAAAGCGAAGCCGGTGAGAAAGGTCACCAAACCCACTGCCACGATAAACCAGTGGCAGAGCCGATCGAACAATTTATGGCGCAAAATCATATTCTGCTTATGCATCAGAGTTACTCCTTATCTGATTTGCTTGCTTGGGTGTGATCTAACTCGGCCGGCTCATCAGTCTCATCGACACTTTCATCGACAATATTGCGGCCCACTGTGATGCGGTGTAGGCAAGCCACCGCCACGGTAGCGATAATCCCCACCGCTCCCAGAGGCTTGACCACGTCTTGCCAAAGCTTGATCGGCAGGCTGGTCTTGGGATCCCCTGGCAACCCATAGCTTTGTGGATCATCGATGTCGTGCAGGATCATCATCATGCCCGTACCGCCAACCCCTTGAGGGTTGTACAAGCCGGCCTTGGTAAAGCCCTTCTCGCGAAGCTGTTTGATACGCAAGTCTGCGATAAACAACATGTCTTCACGGGTACCAAACTTGAGTGCCCCTGTGGTACATGACTTCACACATGACGGCTCCAGACCAACTTGCAGCCTGTCTGAACACATGGTGCATTTGTAGGCTTTCTGATCCACCGAATCTAGCTTAGGTACATCAAATGGACAGGCTGTTACGCAATAACCACAACCGATACACTTGTCGGAGTCAAAATCCACTATGCCGTTGGCATGCTGGACGATGGCGTCCTTGGTCGAGCAAGCTGTCAAACAGGCTGGGTCGTCACAATGCATACAGGCCGTATGGGTGAACTGCCAGCGTAGCTTGTCCTTCTCGTCTATGACTTCGTTGAACTTCATCAGCGTCCAACACTCGGAGGAGAGATCCGCCGGGTTTTGGTAGCTACCGGTAAACTCACCGATTGGCGCCCGCAGATCGTTCCACTCGGAGCAGGACACCTGACAGGCCTTACAGCCATTGCACTTGGTGGCATCGAATAGCTTGGCCACCTTGCTAAGCTTCTTTCTTACCTGTGCAGCTGGGGCCAGCTTAGAGGTGCCTGAGCTTAAAATAATATCTTGAGCAGACATAATTAGATCTCCTCCGCCTTAGCAATATTGACCAGGAATGCCTTAAATTCAGGCACCTGAGTATTTGCATCACCCACTTCCGTGGTCAAAATGTTGCAGCTGGAGTTTTTACGAGTCAGGGCGTTATAGCCGCCGTGACGTGGCAAGCCAACTGTGTGTACTAGTTGTCCATTAACCTTGAGCGGTTGCAGACGCTTAGTCACCAATGCCTTGATTTTCAAGCTGCCGCGCTTGGAGCTAACCTGGATCCAGTCACCGTTGTTGATCCCCTTAGCTGCCGCCAACACTTCATCGATCTCAACAAAGGTCTCGGGCATAGAGATAGCAGCCAGGCGACAATGTGTAGTCCAGAAGTTGAAGTGCTCAGTGACACAGTAGGTGGTACATACATAAGGGAATTCCTTATGTGACCCCAAGGTTTCCGCCACGCCGTCGAGCATACGTACCGCAGGGTTGCTGATCACTTTCGGATGCAGCGGGTTGGTGCCGATAGGCGATTCCATTGGCTCGTAATGCTCAGGAAAAGGTCCTTCCGCCAGATGGTCAAGGGCAAAGAAACGTCCCACACCTTCGGGTTGCATGATAAAGGGATGGGCCGATTCTTGTGGTGTCAGCTTCATATTGAAGTCGCCCTGATCTATGCCATGCCATTTTCCATGCTTCCACTCAACTATGGTGCGCTTGGGATCCCAAGGTTTGCCGTTAACATCACAAGAGGCACGGTTGTAGAGCACACGACGGTTAGCAGGCCATGAGAATGCCCAACCCGGTGTGATACCTTTACCGGATGGATCCGAGTTATCTCGGCGAGCCATCATGTTGCCTTCTTCGGTCCAGGAACCTGAGTAGATCCAGCAACCACAGGCGGTGCTGCCATCATCTTTAAGCTGACTGAAACTATCCAGCTGCTTACCGGTTTTAAGATCGATACCGTTAAGCTCCTTAGCCACCTCTGACCCATGTGGGAAATGAGGGTTGTGGTAGTTCCAATTAACCGCTTGTATAGGCTCGGGCAATACCCCGCCTTCCTCTTTATAAAGTTCTCTAAGCTTCATCAGGATGCCGGACAAGATCTCCGCATCAGGCTTAGATTCTCCCGGTGCGTTAGCGCCTTTCCAGTGCCACTGCATCCAGCGACCCGAGTTGACGATACAGCCTTCCTCTTCGGCGAATAACGTGGTGGGAAGACGGAATACCTGAGTCTGGATCTGGCTTGGATCGACATCGTTAAATTCGCTGTTGTTTTGCCAGAACACTGAGGTTTCAGTCGCTAACGGATCCATGACTACCATGAACTTCAGCTTGCTAAATGCCGCTAATGTCTTGTTGCGGTTAGGCATGGAGTTAATTGCGTTAACCCCTTGAATAAAGTAGCCATTAACCTCACCGTGGTACATCATGTCTATGTGCTTGGTAAAGTCGTACTGCTTATCCCATTTAGGTAACCAGTCGTAACCGAAACTGTTTTCTGCCGTGGCGTTCTCGCCCCAGAAACTTTTCATCTGTGAGATGAAAAACTTAGGATAGTTCGACCAATAGTTAGTCTGCCCCGGGCGCAATGCTTTCGGCGTATGGTGATCGAGATAAGTCTGTAGACTCGTATCCTTGTCACTCGGCAGCTTAAGGTAACCAGGTAGAGCCTGACACAGCAGCCCCATATCTGTAGCACCTTGCACGTTCGAGTGGCCACGTAATGCGTTAACACCGCCACCTAATACGCCAATATTGCCCAGCAGTAGCTGAACCATGGCCATAGAGCGGATGTTCTGCGTGCCCTTAGTGTGGTGAGTCCAACCTAAGGCGTACATGAAGGTCGCCGCTTTATCATGGGTATACGTGCTGCCGATAAGGGCACAAACCTTTTCATAATCCTCAACCGGAGTACCTGTGATATTACTAACGGTTTCAAAATCGTAGCGTTCCACATGCTGTTTCAGTAAGTTCCACACACAGCGAGGGTGATTCAGGCTTTCATCAATCTTGGCATAGCCTTGATCATCGAGTTCGTAGTACCAGGTTTCTTTGTCATAGGTACGACTCTTCTCATCGAAACCGCTAAATAAACCTTCATTAAATTCGAAATCGTCACGCACTATATAGCTGGCATTGGTATAGGCCTTCACATAGTCATAGTTCACTTGCTTGGTGTCGATAAGGTACCGGCTCAGGCCGAGTAAAAATGCGATATCCGTACCGCTGCGCAATGGCGCATAACAATCTGCCAGTGCTGCACTGCGGGTAAAACGAGGGTCAACAACGACCAACTTAGCACCATTGTGTTCCATGGCTTCCGTCACCCAGCCGAAACCGACAGGATGTGCTTCGGCGGCATTACCACCCATAATCACCACGACATTGGAGTTCTTGATATCGATCCAGTGGTTGGTCATGGCACCGCGCCCAAATGTTGGAGCAAGACTTGCTACCGTTGGGGAGTGTCAGTTACGCGCAATAGTATCTATGGCAACCAGGCCAAGAGAACGGGCAAATTTATGGGTAATAAAGGCGCCTTCGTTCGGTTGAGCCGATGAGGTCATCATCCCTGTGGTCAACCAACGGTTTACCGTATTTCCATCGCTATTCTTCTCGATGAAGTTAGCGTCACGGTCATCTTTCATCAGACGAGCAATGCGACCGAATGCCTCATTCCAGCTGATACGCTGCCACTCATTGGTGCCAGGCTCACGTACTTCAGGGAAGTGATTACGGTTTGGACTATTAACATAGTCCACCAAGCCGGCACCTTTAGGGCAAAGGGAGCCGCGGTTAACCGGATGATCCGCATCGCCTTCGATGTGGAAGATAGCCTTTTCCGCATTTTTACCGTTACTGCCGTGGCTGTACATCAATAAGCCACAACCCACAGAGCAATAACAGCAGTTATTGCGGGTCTCTTTTGCTTTTAGCAACTTATACTCACGGGGCGCAGCCATCGCGGTTCCGGGCATCAAGCCCAGCGCCGATATGGCCGATGTTGTCGCTCCGCAGCCACACAGTTTAAAAAACTGTCGTCTGTCCATACTAGCCTCTCATTGTTTTATAAGGGTTATAAGCAATACATCAAAATCACTTTTGAAATTGCTCAGCCTCACGCGGTATGCTCTAGGGTTATGCTCCACTATCAAGCGAATTCATCAGGCTTGGTTGATGCAGTGATATCCTAAAGTTTTCTCTTTTAAAATTATCTTTAAAATTACCTATAATGACAACAGGTCTGTTATGCGTGATATCTCATAATTAAGCTAATAGTTTCTCGTGCTGTATTCGTTGCATCTTTTTGGTTTTATCGCCTATTTTATCGCTCTATTTTGATCTATTTTAGTTTTTAACGCTCGCGCTTTGCCGCTTGGCAGGGTTTGACAAAATGTCTCAATGGTGTGCGTCAGTATGTCTCATCATTGTGAGGGTCAATGTTTGACCGAGCGATAAGCTGTTAGATTTCTTTAAAGGTTTACTTATTTTTAATTGATTAATTATCATGTGATTACGTTGGTTTCTTATGATTTACCTTGAGAGTGGAAGTAGAAATCCGTGGCCGTTCGAGTAATAACTGACAATTCATTGTTAGCGTTATATCTGGAGAGACAAAATGACCTAGGTGAATAAGCGTAAACTAGGGCTAAAAAAACCATGATTGAGTAATACTGCTTAAATGGCAGAATGGGAGTTTTGAATTTGATGATGAGGTTTGTGAAAAGTGGCATGATCTTTAAGCAAGGCTTGTGATATTACTAAGGGTAACTTATAAGATCCGATGTGACTTAAATGCCCTCAATATCGACTAAGCCTATAACGGCTCATATGCCTGATAAATTGAAATATAGTACGATTTCAGCCTGGGCCATCGCAATATCCAGGGCCTTGAGTGCATCCGGTGTCGATGCTTACCGTGTATTCGACAATGCGGGCTTATGTCTCGATGAAGTCGAATCTGCCCCCGACTCCAGAATCGCCATCGAACGCATGACTCGGCTCTGGCATCTGGCCGAGCAGGCAACTGAGTCAGAGGCATTCGGCCTGACCGTGGGCCAGTATGCTTATCCCATGCATTTTCGCTCCCTTGGCTTACTGATGATGACCTCGGCAACACTTGCACAAGCATTCGAAGCCCTGCCAAATTATTCAGCCCTGGTGAGTAACTCAGCCAGCATCAAGTTGCAGAGAACCCCTGATCGCCTGGGATTCACTATTAGCCCATTACCCGGGGTTGATATTAGCCCTATGTCGATAGATGCATTTTTTGCTACCTTGATGCATCACGGTGAGCTTATTTTAGGCCATGAAAAGTTTGTATTGAGTGTCGAGCTGATGCGAGCCGAACCTAAAAATTTGCGTCCGTGGCAAAGTTGTTTTTCCTGTCCTATCTCTTTCGATAAGCAAGAGAACTGTTTGTGGATGGACAGAAGTATGTTGGAGCAATCCACTGTCATGGGCAATCCAAAACTCGCGGCTCAAAATGAGATTAAGGTGAGGGATTACTTAGAGAAGATGCAAGCCCTTAAGTGGCAGGAGAAAGCCAGCCAGGCGATTCATGCCATGTTGGTGTCTGGAGAGCCTACGGCGCAGAAGGTAGCGCAAGTTTATAATATTAGCGAGCGAACCTTGAGGCGCAAGTTGAAGGAGGAGGGGACCCGTTTTCGCGACTTGCTGCAACAAAAGCGCAGGGAGCTGGCCTATCACTACTTGATGAATACCGAACTTTCGATCACCTTGCTCTCAGATAAACTCGGTTATACCAGCTTAACCAATTTTTCCCGTGCTTTTCATCGCTGGCATGGCACCAGTCCAGCCGCTTTTCGTCATAGAAGCAAGCCATAGCCAAGACTCACCATTTTTAAATTCAACCCGAGCCAATATAAACACTCGTTTATATTGGCCGAAAATGATAACCACTGTGTTGCATTAGTGTAATAGTTTGGCTCTAGTTGTTAATGCCAGAGTGAGTACCCATGTTGAATAATCATAATAAAATGGACCGCGGTCAGCAGCCTTTTCTCAAGCAGCTTGCCAAACATATTTCCAAGCAGAGCCTAAAGCAAGGTTTTCGCCCTTGTGGAATTAGATTAAATCGAATCAAGCTCAGCCGTACATTGCTCTTATCCAGTAGCTTATTACTGCTAGGGTGCCAGCCTAATGTCGATGAGCGAGCCGACATGGCAGCCTTATCCGTTTCCCCCGATGTGGTGGATGCCTATGGTTTTACGCCCGCGACGAGTTATACCCTAGAGGCAAACTCTGCATTGCTGGCTCAGCTGCCTTTTGAGGACAAGCAAGACTTCATCGATGCGAACCGGGGGTTTATCGCTAAACTGCCGGACTTGAAGGTGGTCGACGCACAGGGGAAAAATATCTGGGACAGGCCCGCCTACGATTTTATTCAGGGGGATGCTCCAGCCAGCGTGAATCCGAGTCTATGGCGACAGGCGAGTCTGAATAACATTCATGGTTTATTTGAAGTGACTCCAGGGGTATATCAGGTCCGTGGCTTCGACTTGGCCAACATGACAGTGATCGTCGGAAAAACCGGCTGGATTATCGTTGACCCACTGACCACGGTGGAAACGGCGAAGGCTGCACTGGCTTTCGTGAATACGCAGCTCGGCGAGAAGCCGGTCTCAGGCATTATTTTCACCCATAGCCATATGGATCATTTTGGTGGGGCTTTGGGCTTGCTCGGTGATGCGGAACTTTCTGTTATAGGGGATATAGACATAGTGGCACCAGGCGGCTTTATGCATGAGGCCACCAGCGAAAATGTCATGGCCGGGACAGCCATGAGCCGCCGCGCCATGTATATGTTTGGCAAGCGATTACCCAGATCTCCCCGGGGTCATATCGATTCTGGGTTAGGTAAAGAGCCCGCATTCGGTACGTTCAGTATCCTGGCTCCTACCATCACAGTAGCAACCGATGAGACTAAGATAATCGATGGCGTGAAGTTTGAGTTTCAGATCGTATCGGGCACAGAGGCCCCCTCTGAATTTACCTTCTACTTACCTGAACATCAGGCCTATTGTGGTGCAGAGCTTGTCTCTAAGACCATGCATAACCTCTATACCTTACGGGGCGCGAAGGTCAGGGACGCACTCGAGTGGAGCCGTTCAATCGATGAGGCGCTCACAAACCAGAAAGAGGCTAAGGTCTATTTTGGCAGTCATCACTGGCCTATATGGGGCGAGGATGCCATAGCCGATTTCTTAGGCAAGCAGAGAGACACCTATAAATACATCCACGATCAATCTGTGCGCATGCTCAACCAAGGTCTGACTCCGGCCGAGATAGCCGAAGAGATTGAGATGCCTCCTTCTCTGGCCAATACCTTCGCCAGTCGCGGCTATTACGGTACCGCTAAGCATAATGCTAAGGCAGTTTATCAGGCATATCTTGGCTGGTATGATGCTAATCCGGCTAACTTAGATCCTCTGCCGAGCTCCCAATCGGCGCATAAATATGTCGAATTGATGGGAGGCGCCGATGCCGTGCTAATTCATGGTAAGACAGCCTTCGCAGCCGGAGAATATCGTTGGGCCGCCGAGCTGCTCAATCATCTGGTCTTTGCTGATGGGGCTAATACATCGGCTAAAGAATTACTGGCCAAGAGCTACGATCAACTTGGCTATCAGGCCGAGTCTGCCGCTTGGCGTGATGTGTACCTATCGGCTGCATTTGAATTACGCCACGGCACTCCGGATAAGGGCATCGACCTGGTGTCTATGAAGCAGATATTGCTGCGCTCGCCGATAGAGAACTTCCTGCAATCTATGGCATCGCGAGTGATCGGCCCCGAGGCATTCGGTAAACATTATTTGCTCAATATTAACTTCATCGATCTCGATGAAAACTATGTATTGGAGCTGAACAACTCGGTACTGCATCATAAACGAGGGGGTAAGAATCCCGATGCCGATGCGACGTTAAATATCAGTCATGAGCTCTTCATCGATCTGATCATAGGTCATGCCGGGGCATCGGATCTTATGTTCTCCGATGATCTCAGTATCGAGGGCAGCAAGTTGGATCTGATGAGTTTCTTCTCGCTACTAGATAAGCCTAAAGGTGTGTTCGATATCGTTACACCTTAGAGGTCATTAGGTCAGGCAGTTCCTAGGTTCAACTGGGAACTGCTTTCCAGCTTGTCTCTGCTTACCACTTACCGCTCTTTTCATAGCTTGAGCCTTGCTGAGTAAATACGATTGACATATTTAGTATAAAACCACTTAATGATATTAATAGTCATTCTCATTAAGTGGTTTGTATGTGCCAATGTTTTCCACAGTTCGATAGTCAAGATCCTGCGATCAATGTGCTTCGTCATAAGATACGCCACGGCGAAGAGGTCGATAATCCTAGCCTAGTGTTAATCTGGTTTTCCATGGAGCTAGCTTTTATGGGGGCCTGTAAACATGCTGCCTGGTCCCTCCATGTGGCAGAGTATCGATTATTGCTCGATACTTTAGCTGATGACATGCTCGAAGGACATTGGAGGTTGTGGTGTCTAGACAATATCTATAAACCCTTAAGTGCCTTGTCTAGACTCGTTGATAGCGACTCTCAGAAACAAGAGTTGGAACAACTTTTCTATGAGCTAAGAGTCACTAGCCAGTTTTTCAAAGCGGGCTTGGCCCATTAAGAAAGGACATTGGCCCGTTTATGGGTGTTTAGACAATATCTATAAGCCTTTAAGTGCCTTGTCTAGACTCGTGGATAGTGACTCTCAGAAACAAGAGTTGGAGAAGCTGTTCGATGAGCTGAGAGTCACTAGTCAATTCTTTAAAGCAGGTTTGGCCCACTGATTGAACTAATTAGTAAGTAATAATGGAAAGGAAGATCATGACTACACGTATTGAAAGAGACAGCATGGGAGAGTTAGAGGTGCCAGCTTCGGCGCTATATGGAGCTCAAACACAGCGAGCGGTGAATAACTTTCCCATCAGTGGCAAGAGAATGCCTGAGGCATTTATTCGTGCCTTACTCCTGGCTAAATCGGCTGCTGCTCAGGCTAATGCAAAGCTAGCCTTGCTGCCACAAGATATGGCAGATGGTATCTCAGATGCAGTGTCTCAACTACTCGATGATGAGGCCATGATGCAGCACTTCCCTGTGGATGTGTTTCAAACCGGCTCGGGCACTAGCTCGAACATGAATGCTAACGAGGTATTAGCCACGTTAGCGTCTAGAATTGCTAATCAAACCGTAGGTGCCAATGACCATGTCAATTATGGTCAGAGCAGTAACGATATCATCCCTTCCTGTATTCATATCAGTGCCGCCATTGAGTTGGAGAATCGTTTATTACCGGCACTGGAACATCTGTTGAAAGTGATTAAACACAAGGCCGCTGAAGTCGATCATCATATCAAGACGGGTAGAACTCATCTTATGGATGCCATGCCTGTGCGTATGAGTCAGAGTCTGCTGAGTTGGGCGAGTCAGATAGAGCAAAATATCGACCTGATCGATGGGATTAAGCCGAGATTACAGAGCCTGGCTCAGGGAGGGACGGCTGTGGGCACCGGCATCAATGCTCATGCAGATTTTGCCGCAGAGTTTAATCATCAGCTCAGTGAGGTCACCGGCCTTACGTTTACTCCGGCGAGTAATTTTTTCAGCCATATTGGCACACAAGATATTGCAGTTTCATTGTCGGGGCAGTTGAAAACTGTGGCCGTATCTATGATGAAGATAGCGAACGACCTACGTTGGATGAATTCGGGACCCTTAGCCGGTTTGGGGGAGATCGAGTTGCAAGCACTACAACCCGGTTCATCTATCATGCCGGGCAAGGTTAATCCCGTGATCCCCGAGGCGGTCACTATGGTTGCGGCTCAGGTCATAGGTAACGATAGCGCCATCACAGTGGGTGGCCAGGCGGGAAATTTTGAATTAAATGTCATGTTGCCCATGATTGCCGATAACTTACTTTCAAGCATAAGCTTGCTGGCCAATGTCAGTCATCTATTGGCAGATAAGGCCATAGCAACATTCAAGGTTAACGAAGCACAATTGCAGAAAGCCTTGGCTCGAAATCCCATTCTAGTGACCGCGCTCAATCCAATTATTGGCTATGCTAAGGCCGCTGAAATTGCTAAGAAGTCTTATAAAGAAGGTCGAGCCGTACTGGATGTCGCCGAGGAAGAGACCGACATTCCTCGTGAGGAGCTTGAGCAGCTTTTAGATCCAGCCAAACTCACCTTAGGTGGGCTTTAGTCCCTTTCATGGGAGAGAGAATAGATATCCAAGGGAGAGCTCGCTCTCCCTTCTCTGGGTTATACCGAATTACTTAAGCATTTTTATGGCTTGGCTTATCGCTCAGTTGAAACTTGCTGCACATGTAGACAGTCAGAGAGATAAGCGCCGTGATGATGAGATAGCGGTTAAACAGGAGCACAGAGAAAGGATCTTTGCCTAAATGCTTTAATTCACTCACTAGTACAATCATGGATAGGGCAAAGATAATCCAATATTGATGCTTGAGTTTGAGTGTCGATAATGGCATTGCACTGCAAGCCAGATAGGCCAATAGCCAGCCCAGTATCGCGCCAAAGGCGATGTCTTCTGGCCAGTGTGCTCCCACCGCAATACGAGAAATCCCCACCGCAATCGCCAGCATCAATACGCTTAGTTTACACCATAGCTTGTCGGCTAGTAGCCAGATGATTCCGGCTAGGGCGAAGGCTGTCGTTGTATGTCCCGATGGGAACGCATGCTCATAGCGAGCCTTGCCTATTATATTGATTACCTCGAGTACGGCAGCAGGCCTGGGGGCATCGAAATACTGTTTAAAAAAATGCACGCATAATGCACACAGCAGTGTGGTGACTATGACACGATATAACCATTGGGGCTTATAAGTGAGGCAAATTAAGATTAAGGCTCCGGCGGTAATGCCGTCGCCTAAGTCAGTCACGCTGAGTAGTAACCAGCTAGGGAGGCTAGCGCCAAGTTCATTGAACCAGTTGAAGGCCTCTAAATTGGTTTGCGCATTCAAGGTGAGAATGTGGAAGACAAATAACAGCAGTAAAACGGATAGGAAGCTACTGTTAATTCCTGAGTCTTGTGGCT
This sequence comes from Shewanella benthica, assembly GCA_023284085.1. Taxonomy (GTDB): domain Bacteria; phylum Pseudomonadota; class Gammaproteobacteria; order Enterobacterales; family Shewanellaceae; genus Shewanella; species Shewanella benthica. Next base: position 119,118 of record JAKVHY010000004.1, on the reverse strand, counting down.
GTTTTACAGCCGCGACTCGACTGAGCTCGTGTGTCGGTAACATAAACTGATACTCATACTTTTATTATTTTTATTCGTGGTAGTTTAAAGCGACAGGTTCGACCGGACTCTTGCGAGAAATGTAGGCCTGAAGCAAATTGTTAACATAGACATAAGTTTACCTGTCATATGTTGAAATCCGTTTCAGTCATTGAAAGTTTTGTTTTAGAGGTTAGATTCTCTAAAGCTAGCGTATATTCAAACACTGGAGATGCAATGTCAATGTATTGCCAATGTTTAGGCTTGTGACGTGAGTAGTGATAAGCGCTGACCTTTTGATGATATACCAGAGTTAATCAATGTTAAGGCGAGAAATGGAGAGGGAAATATAGCGTATGGCGTATTATTGGCTTGTCTCACTAGTGTAATGATTTCTATATTTACACTAGTGAGTGAAAATAGATTAGCTCTGTTAACTTATGATCAGGGAGACCATCTTTAGCGGGTGATTACCGTCAAATGACGGGAAGTCCTGATGGCAATCTAACCAGGTATGGCTGGTTACCGCGCGTCCTTGTTTCTCGACGCAGCGAACCAGGGCATCAAACCAAGCCTCTCGTTCGACCTTAGCAACGTTATTACAACAGACTATGGTGCCACCCGGTTTCGTTGTCAGTAGTGCGGGCTTAAATAGACTCTGGTAGTCATTGATAAGGTCGACGATACCGAAAGGGCTCTTGGCGAATCTAGGTGGATCGAGAAATACCAGGTCAAACTGAGTGACTGCTAGTTTAGGGTATTTAGGTAGCTTCTGGTTACGACGCCCACCGACCTTAAGTCCGGCTAGCTGACGCAGTGCCGGGAAGGCATCACTCTGGACAAACTCGCAGACATCGCCGACATTATTTAGCTCGGCATTCTTTTTACCTGCGGTTAATGCAAACGATGAAAAATCCACATTCATCACCCTGCTGGCTCCGCCTACCGCGGCAGCTGTGCCTATGCCGCAGGTATATGAAAATAGGTTGAGTACGGTTTTATTCAGGCTGTTTGCCTTGACGAATTCACGACCCGCTCGCATATCCAGAAACAGCAAGGGATCTTGTCCCTCATGACGCAGCTTAGAGGTAAACTTGATGCCATTTTCATGTATTACCTGAGCCCGGTTAGCAAAGTCTTGGGTAATGACATCCAGCGGGTTCATCACGCGTGAATTCTTATCGGAGCGGTCGTTGTAGATAATGGGCAGATCTTCGACTCGAGTTAGCGAGTCACTTATCTCTTTTAGCTCGACTTCATTCAATGTCTGATGAAAGCTTTGAATTAACCAGGCTTCGCCATATCTATCTATGTTTAAGCCATTTACGCCTTCGACTGTGCCATGAAATACCCGGTAACAATCTGTGTTGTTCGTTTTAGTTTGGGTAAGCAAGTCTTGACGCTTTTCGAGAGCTGTGGCTAATAATGCGGAGATAGACATGATAATTGACTCGTATAGATGACTAATATTGATATTGGTGTATTGACTGTAACTAGTTACAGCGGCGCCATGATAGCAAAATCGATAACTAAAAGTGGTGTTAATCTAAGTTAGCATTTAGAAATAATGAGAAGCGATCAGTGATGACCATAACAGAGAGAAAACCTAAACTGGTTTTAGTGCATGGTATTTTTAATACGGGATCTGTGATGAGCTGGATGAGGAGACGGTTTGAGTCTCAGGGATTCGAGTGTTTCACCCCGACGCTAAAGCCCTTTGATGGTCGCCATGGCGTTGAGTATGCCGCCAATAGCCTAAAGAGCCAGATAGATAAGCGATACGGTGAACATCAGCGCATAGTGATTATCGGCTTTAGCATGGGGGGTATCGTTGCTAGATATTACCTGCAAGATCTCGAAGGGTATTCAAGAACTAGCCACTTATTTACCATCTCTAGTCCTCATAGCGGCAGCTACATGGCCTATCTGCCTTACCCATCGAAAGCGATGAAACAACTCAGGCCCGATAGTGAACTTCTCAGGTCCTTAGATGAATCTGCAGACCGGCTCGATGGGCTAAAACTGTATTCCTACAGAACATCTATCGATTACACCATAGTGCCGAGTAGCAGTTCACATTGGGAGTTGGCTGAGAATAAGAAGTTCTTCGTCGCTCTGCATCTTTCTATGGTCTTCAGCAGTAAGATCACTAATGAAATACTCGCTAGACTGAATGAGTAACTGTGTACCTAGCTTCCTAGCTTCCTAGCTTCCTAGCTTCAAGTTAGCTCGTTTCTGTCGCAGCGCCGGTAAGGCTTCGAGTGTGCAGAGTAAAAGGCCTGTCCAGATTAAGGCGAAACTGATCGCTTTGACTTGATCGAAATACTCGTTAAACAGTACCACAGCGAGCAGAAAGTGCATGCTAGGCTCGATATATTGCATTAGGCCTATCATAGATAGACTGGTACGGCTGATGGCAAGGGCAAAAAAGATAAGTGGCATTAAGGTCATAGGTGCCGCGCCTATGTAGAGCAGTAGTTGTGACCAGGTATCTGTGTCAGAGGTTGAGAACTCAGCCAGAGCCATGCTCTGATCTGTGATCCCTAGCCAAAAGAGATAACTTAGGGCAAAGGGCACCAAGAGGGCAGCTTCCAGAGTCACCGAGGTTAACGAATCGAAGCGGATAAATTTTTTACATAAGCCATAGAGAGCGAAGCATCCTCCCATAAGCAGAGAACTCCAGGGAAGCTCTCCGTAGCTGTATACCATGTAGCCGATACCACAGATCCCTAGAACGACGGCTATGGTCTGGGCCCTGGACAGTTTATCCCCGAGAAACATCACGCCGAGGGCGATAGCGAACAAGGGATTAATGAAAAATCCTAAGCTAGCAGCTAACACCTGCCCATGGGTGATAGCCCAGGTAAAGTTATACCAAGACACACACATGATCACTGCTGCGAGTCCACATAGTGCTACCGAACGTTTGTCGGCCTTGAGTGCCGCCAAAGAGGGGAGTTTCTTACCCATGACAAGAATAACCACCAGCATAAAAGGCACCGAAAATGTGATCCTAAAGGCTTGTAGCTCATTGGTATCGGCCCCAGGTAACATCTGAAAATACAGTGGCATCAAGCCCCAAAGCAGGAAAGCGAAGGCGGCAAGGGCATTACCCTGAAATGTGGTACGGCTAGTGTTTGGCATTTTACATAATCCAAAAATGACAGAGGATGATAAGAAAAAATGTGCTTATGGAATACTCTCGGATGAGCAAGTGATATTGGATATATAGAGGTGGCCGATACTATCAATACGCTTGGATATATCAAGGTAAATTATTTTGTCTCGGTATCGTTAAATAAGGTCATAGCAACTGAATCTATGGCTAGGCCGAAGGGTCGGCTTAGCCATAGATTAGCTTAGATTAATTCCGGCTCATCACCTATATTTGTGCCTCTATCCATTGCTCGACATCTGATTGGACTACAGACATAGGTCTGGCGCCTGGTAGTAAGATGAGATCATGGAAGGCGCGGATATCAAACTTGTCCCCCAGAGTTTGTTGCGCCAGGGCTCTGAGCTCGACTAGCTTCAACATACCAAGCTTGTAGCCCAGGGCTTGACCCGGCCAGGCGATATAACGGTCGATAGCAGAAGTCACCTCTTTTTGGGTGGACCCAGTCGCCTCGGAAAAATATTCTATGGCCTGCTGGCGAGTCCACTTTTTATGATGAAGGCCTGTATCGACTACGAGTCTCGCGGCGCGATAAGCCTCGGCCTTGAGACGGCCCAAGTTACCCCAAGGATCATTTTCATACATGCCCATTTCTGAGGCAAGCAGCTCTGAATACAGGGCCCAGCCTTCAATATAGGCATTGAATGAAGCGTTCTGACGCATCAGGCCAATATCCTTTTGCAGCATGTTAAGGGCTATCTGGAAATGGTGTCCTGGTACTGCTTCATGATAAGTGAGCGTCTTGAGGCCGTATTTGGAGATAGAGGTCATATCTTTAAGGTTAATAAAGAAGACGCCGGGACGACTAGCATCGAGCGCTGGTGGTATATAGGAGCCACCAGCAGCCCCAGCCTCTGTTTCAACTGGGACACGCTTAACGATCACCTCTTGTGGTGGCAAAGTCGAGAATAGTTGTGGTGCCTTGGTCATCACTGTTTCTATGTCTTTGCTGAGATCCTTGAGCAATTGTTGACGGCCAGCATCTGAATTCTCGTATAGAAAACGTGGCTCACTGCTGAGCTGGATCATGCGCTCGCCTACACTCCCCCTATTGTAGCCGTTAGCTTTTAAGATGCTGTCCATCTCGCTGGTGATGCGGTTAACTTCTTCGATGCCCAGTTGATGGATCTCGTCGGCACTCAAATCAGAGTCTGCCAAGTAGGTGATGCCATGTTGATAGAAAGACTCACCATTGGGCTGGGCCCAAATCCCCACGTCAGTGGGTGCTTTACGCGCTAAGCTGGTCATCAGAGCGCTAACATCACGGTAAGCGGGATAGATCTGCTCATCGACGAGTTTACTGGCTTGTGCAATGAAAGCCTCTCTATGCTTTGCATCAACTTTATCAGTGGCATTCAGTTTTTCTTGGAAGCTAGTGACCAGGCTGTGTTCACTAGCAGGTTTTGCCGTAAACTTAGCGAGGAACTTAAGCGTGTTGGCAAATAGTGGCTTAGGAAGAATGACACCGTTAGCGGCATCGGCTTCCACTTTGACCTTTACTTGATTAGTCATTTCAGCCAAGGCGGTTAAGCGGTGCAGATAATCTGCAGCATCGCCTAAGTCTGAGATAGCCTGCTGATCGGTTAATATGGTAGGAATGTCGATCAGTGGCCCACTAATTTGGTTGACTATGTAAGGCAGGTGTCCGCCCCAGGTATCGATATAACCTGCGTTAAATTGCGCATCTCCGGCGTAGTAATTAGCGATTACCTGGTTAACGACGACGTGACGTTTGTCGTTATCAGATAGATTTTGGGTCTCTATACTGGCTAGCTGTGATGCCGCGAGCTGCATTTTTTGTTGCAAGGCTTTCATGCCTGTCGGAGAGTAATCGGGGAGCTGGCGTTGAAAGTTTCCCGCAATGTCAGAACTGAGATTTAACGAGGTGGCCAATGCTGGCTGAGACTTGATGAAGTCTTGAGTGAACTGCGCCACTCTAGCGTCAATACTCGCTCGTTTATCCGTGTCGACCTTAGCTGTTTGAGCGACTTGTGTACTTTGGGCAGCGACTCCAGTCGTATTATTTTCAGATTCAGTCTGTTCATTAGTGCAACCAAACAAGGCCACTAAAACACTTAGGCCGATAAGACTTTTACTAAACATTGGCTATCCTTCTTTGTCACGTTTTTTATATTTTTGTGAACTATACCCTGATTCGGGGTGATCGGCATTGGTTAAAAATATTGTGGCATCCTCTGCCGCTCGCCAAGTGGGAATCTTGATATTTCACTGTTCGATGATAGTTATCATGCTCATAACGGCGCCATGAGTGAATCTGAGCATGTCTACATTCAGGCCAGTTTCAGCGAAAAATTGTATCTAATTAGGCTCCTGCTCCATTACTTTGTAACATCTGATTAACTGAACTTTCTTTTTTTTTCAGAGTCGATAGATTAAGCCCATAGGTTTTTAGCGCGATACGAAAGAGAAAGTCGGGCGCTTATTGCGAGATTGGAGTTTATTGCAAATGGAAAAAATCAGAAACGGTTCACCTTTTTTATCTATGCTTGCGGCGTCCCCCGTACATGCATTACCTGTATTGCTCTTACCTATGATGGCTCTGGCATCGGTTGGTGCTAATGCGGCCTCCAAAAATTCGGCTATAACCCTCGAATCTCACAGTGTTGAAACCAGCTTCAAGCTGACTCATCCAATATTGCCGGCTAATTTGCTAGCGACTAGTGGCAAAGAGTTAGTGACCTTCGGTGTGGATGATTCCCGGCAGAAGTGGATAGCCGTTTTTGCTTTCGATAAGGTGAAGGGCAAGTATACCGAGTCTTTAAAAGTTAAACTTCCTCGTGAGCTTGCCAGCTTCGATTTGACCCGGCGTGATAACGATATCTCGTCGACTAATGCTAATGCTAATGAAATGCAGCAATTGATGTTCTTATCGAGTAAGCATTTAATTAGGTTCGTTCCCGGTGATAAATTAAACCCCTTCCAAATTGTTGCCGATATCAACTCAATGTCGCTCAAGCATAGCCCCGACTACATTAGTGACAGTGATTTTATTCGTGATCTTAATGGTGATGGGCTGGATGACATCATCATTAGCGACTTCGATCAGGTAGAGCTGTTTATCGCACAAACCGATGGCAGTTATCACAGGCAGCCCCTGCCGATTAAGCCTCAAGTCCGACTCTATAACGATGGTGTTCGCTACACCCAGTCAAAACTCTATAGTGCCGACATCAATCTCGATGGTAAGTTAGATGTGGTTAAGATAGGTGAGGGGGAGCTAGAGGTGTATAGACAAGAGGAGTCGGGCAATTTCGATCCTATTGCTAAATACAGCTCGGTTCGTCTGGCTATCAGCGGTCTGGATTGGTGGAACAAGCGAGACGCTTACGGTGAGCCATTAGATCAGAGTTCCTTGATTTACCGCAAAGTGGAGCAGCTTAAAGATATCAATAACGATGGATTAACCGATATGGTGGTGCGTTACACCAAGAGCTCAGGTGTGCTGGATAGGGTGAATGATTATGAGATTTATCTGGGTGAAAACATCAAGGGACAGCTGACGTTTCCGAAGAAGCCTAATAGCGTGATTAGAGCCGATGGCACCTTAACAGGGTTAGAATTTATCGATATCGACGGCGATAACAAAGATGAGGTGCTGGTGGCGGGCTTCGACATCGGCTTATCACAGATCATCGGCGCCTTGATTTCGGGCAGTATCGATCAGGATGTGTATCTATTTAAGATGGATGAGAATAGCCAGTTTTCCGATGATGCCAATATCAGTAAAGAGGTGGAGTTAAGCTTCAGCCTCACCTCGGGTCAAAGTGGCACCCCTGTGGTCAAGCTGGCGGATATTAATGGTGATGGGCTGCAAGATCTGTTGTTGTCAGACGGAGATGATACCTTGCAGATATTTCTAGGCAGTGACAGTGACAGGCTTTTTGTTAAGAGGAGCGAAAAAATCCGAGTCCAGCTGCCTCAAGACGGTGGCATGGTATCTAGCGAAGACCTCAATGGTGATGGTAAAGATGATCTGTTGATCAAGTACGGTCAGCAAGATGATGAGTCACTACAAAGTCAATTTAAGGTGATTTTAGCCGGATAGAGATGTCACAACTTTATGATTTATTGGGCAGAGCAAGATTGAGCTAAGCCAGATTTAACATTGAGAGTAGGGTTTCTTTTGTTAATTAACATATGCTCTTTGTCGTTAAAAAACGGTGCCATTTCGGCGCCGTTTTTTTATTCGTTTACTTTTATATTCAATAGCCAAAAAAGCTCTAGCTTGATATTACTCTTTATTACCTAACTTGACGTTTCTTGACCTTCCTTTGTTGTCATAAGTAACGGCTGTGTAAACAGCTATAACAAAATAATATCAAAAGGAGTGAGTTTTGAAGAAACAATTATTGGGATATGCTTTTTTACTTTCTGGTTTGCTTATAGGGACTGCCGGCTGTAGTTCTGATGATACCGCGACTTCCACAGATGCGAGCTATATTCAGTTTTATAATGCATCGGCTAATAGCACGAGTTTAAGTTTGTCATTGGATGATTATCAGTACACGGCTGTGGAATACGCCAATGCCATGCCTAAATATGCTTATGCTACCGGGGAGTTTGAAGTTGAAATTATTGGTAAAGATGATATTGGTGATGACTTGGTTAAGTATCAGCAGACGCTCAATTTAAATAACGGTGAGCATCACCTGTTTATGTTAGTGGGAGATTATCACTCGCCTGAGTTTATGGATGTTAGCTATCAGACCACTGAGATGGATGAGCTGAATGACGATGAAAATGTAGATTATAGCAAGATGCTGGTTCTTGTGGCCCACACCGCCATGGATGCCGGTGTTTACGATGTTTATATTGGGGTCGATGGACGTGAGTTTATTGATGCCACCCTTCTCGACAGTTTGAGCTACAAGGGGAGCACCCTTGGTGTGACCTTAGATACCGGTGATTATGTTATCTATCTGACGGCCACAGGCTCGTTAGAGCCTGTTTATACTACGGCATCACTCTCATTAACTTCTGAAACTGTTTATAAACTCATTATTAGGGACAGTTTTGGGCCTGGGACGCCTAATATCACCATAGACAATGTGGATTCGACTTCGGGAGCTGATAACCATGCCAATATCGACGCGTCAGCCGAGTTTCGCCTGTTTAATGGTTTGAACGAGCAGGGAACTGTAGACGTTCTAGTCACTAACAATGGCAATCAGATAGAGATGAAAGGCATGGAACTGGGTCAGAGTACGGCGTTTCAATCGGTTGATTTCGATGACTATGGTGTGACGATAATGCTAAGCGAATCTCAAACGATACTGGCGAATAACCTCTTGGTGACATTTAACCAAGATGAGACCAAGTCCATGTTGTTGTACCAAGATGCAGACGAGCAAGTGAAAGGGTTAACCTTATTACATGACTTGAGACCCAGGGCCTATGAGAGTGAGGTCAATTTCGCCAATCTTGCCCATGAATTTGATGATCTCAACATCTATTTTGTGTCTCGAAGTGAAACGATAGAGTCGGCAGAATATTACATCGAAGGGGTAGATTTTGCCGAAATTGAATCACTGGAGTTACCCATAGGTGATTATGAGGTGAGTGTGGTGTATGAAGATGACAATGGCGATTTGACCTTGTTGTATCAGTCTGAGGTTTTCGATTTCGAAGCGAGTCAATATACCTTGGTATTGTATGCCGATGACACGCAATCCTTAGGTTTTCAGTTGGCTTTCATTGAATAGAGTCATCAACAGCTAACTTAATCGATCAAGAGTACTGCAAAGTACTCTGTTAAGCTCTGCCTTGATTGCGCATTACATTTAGCATCAGCGGGCTGGCTAGAAGGTCTGCTCTTGGTAGATTAAATGAGATGTAGCTATAGCGTTTTCCTCGATATTTAGCACCATCGAGCCGCTCCCTAAGTACCTCTCCTTGCCCAACATGTTTGCCGGACAGAAAATCCATTAACTTGATGCCAATATCACTGCGGGCCTTATAACCCAATGACAAATTGAGTGGGTTTTCAAGCAAGGTAAATAACATGTGTAGCAAAGAGTCTTCGGCCACATGGCGTCCGCCAATATATGCACTTAACATATACAGGCAAGCAGGTTTGTCCTTCTCGATGAGATCGTCAGTGCTTAGTTGGGTTTCTTGCATCTTACCGCTGAGCAGAGCGGATAATGTGTCTTCATCGATGCGTATATAAAGGGAGTGCCCCATTAAAATGTCATCTATCTGGTAGAAGATCACTTCGGTGGAAGGAAATAAAACCAGTTGAGCTAAAAACTCCGCATCCCATGATTCTCGCTGCCTAGTTAAATTATTATGGGCATTACATACCCAGCGTAATTTTTGTAATAGATTGTCGCTCCGCTTATTTAACTTTTCAAAGTTAAGTTCATCTTGAGGAATATAAGGATGGGCACCCATGACGTGATTGTAATTAGTCTGCTGGTCTAACATCTGCTGAAATGCTGACATGGAGGGCAGTTGTTTCAACTCAAAATCAGGGTTAGCGAGTAACAAGTGTGGTTCATCGCCAAAAAACTCCATTAGTGCCACTTGTCTGCGAATATTGGGGCTGACTCTGCCTCGTTCCCAACGGCTGATTGTGAGGGAGTCAAGTTCAGAAAATAGCGGGTCAAACTGCTGGAGTGCCAGTGCTAGCCCCTCTTGAGACAGATCTTGTTGAGTGCGTTTCTGGAACAAGTATTCGTCTATGCCCTTGTATTGTGTCTGGTTCATTATTCCTCTTTAAACCACAAGTTATACCCATTTCATTAAGTCATCATCGATTAAGTCTGAACGCTCGCTGACCCAACAGCGAGAAAACCTCTAGGCATTAGGTCGTTTTTTTTGTTAACGCCTGCCCTGATGTTAGGACCGGCTATCTGGTTAAATAATCACACTATCTTATCGGTACCAATGTACCGCTTTATGTCGAGAAATACACTATGACTAATATGATAAAAACCTCACTAGCAGCATTGTGCATTGCAGCATTGAGCGGCTGTGCCAGTACCAGTGATGAAAATGGTGAACGTGATCAGCATCGTGGCTTAAAAACAGGCGCTGCTGGTGGTGCTTTAATTGGCTTAGCCATGGGTGCGGCTATGGGGGATGCAAGTTTAGCGGCCAAAGGCGCTATGTTTGGTGCGGCAACCGGAGCTGCAGCAGGAGCTGCGGCAGATTATCATAATGACAGAGAAGACTATCGTAATGAAAATAGTACTAAGAACATCAATATTAATGGTTTAGCCAGCGCGCCTATGGCGGCTGGTGCTGCGTCAATGGTGCCACAAAACTGGGATAAGTTAGATAGTTTTAACGGTAACTGGCGTGTTGATATTTGGGCGCTAGATGCACAAGGAAGTCGCATCGAAGCAAGTGGTATGGCAAGAGGTAGCTTAACCAAAACGACGGCCGTCGAACTGCATTTCGATGAGCTTCAGGTTAATGGTGAGCCACACAGTCTGAGTGGCAGAGTTCAACTAGCCTACACGCCAAGCGATGGCTATAGTCTGGAAACAGACTTTAGCAATAATGAGCTGATGCGTTTCTCTGGTGAGCTAAATGTGACAAACCAAAGATATAGCTACTATCCAGTGAACGTACAAGGCCAGACGTTAAATGGTGACGAGAGAAACAGTATGCGCTTAGAGTTAAGGTTTGCCGGCAAAGATGTGTTCTTAGTCGACACCTTTACCCAAGTTAAAGGTGAAGAACAGCTGATACAGTCATATCGTTTCACTCGTCAAGGCTAATATGCGGTGAGGAAGGGAGTTAATGGCTCCCTTTTTAGTCATTGATGATTACTTGTGTATTTTAAATGATTGTAGGAATAGTTTATAAAATGTTTTACAGATGATTTTCTTGATGATTTCTATTGAATATTTTCAACATGTCCTTCGTGTTAAATTAATAAATCATTGGTGAATGAATTGTTAATGTTTCTTTGACGCTGTTCAATTTTTCGCTACCCCTTTAGGGGTAATCTTCGAGTGTTCACAAAATAATTATATTGAACAACTCCACGGAGATGATGAGCAATGTTAAATACAAAAAAAAGTAAGTTATGGCTAGTGCTTGCAGGAGCGATGTCTTTAGGCATAGCTGGCTGTAGTGATGGCGAAGATGGACAGAATGGTGAAGATGGTCAACCCGGTGGCCCCGGTGTTCCCGGTACCTCTGGCCTGCATATTGATATGGCTGCCGAAGCAGTTGCAAGCATCAGCAATGCAACTTATGCAGACGGTATCATTACCCTTGATTTCGATCTTGAGAATAAAGAGGGCGTGGGGCTACACGGCCTGAGCGCTGAAAATGAGTATCATGATTTCCGCTTCTCGCTAGCTCAATTAGAAACTAACGAAGGCTCAGAGCTAAAACAGTGGATTTCACTGTTGAATGACACAACAAACGATGCCGGAACTAGTTTCGAACAAGGTTTTGAGCAGATAAAAAATTGTGCTGAGTGTTTAGTCGATCATAAAGATGGTACTTATACTTACACTTTCGACACGAATCTAACGACTACTGTCGATGCGGCTGGTGTTGTATTCGATCCGGCTTTGACTCAACGAATTGCTATCGAGATGCAGTTCGAATATGCCTCAGGTCATGAGCTGGCAGAAAATGCTCATTATGATTGGATCCCATCAACAAATGGAACCGAAGGTGTTGAGACTCGCGAGCTAGTGACGCTGGAAACTTGTTATACCTGTCACCAACCAGATAGCCTTAAGGCTCACGGTGGTCGTCGTCTCGATCTAGAGAACTGTCAGTCCTGTCACAACGGCATAGTGTCAGATCCTAATGAAGTTTCTGTTGAATTAGGTCATATGATACATGCTATTCATATGGGACCTGAGCGTGAAGGTAAAGATGCAGAGGGCAATGTTGTCCCTATGCCTTATACCATCGCGGGCTATGGCGGCGATCATGCATTCGATTACCCGGCTTTCCCGACTAAGCCATTTATGGACTGTGCCGTTTGTCACGTTCAAGATGAAGAGTTAGCCGACAAAGATCTATGGTTAGCGAATGCTAATGCCAACGCATGTACTGGTTGTCATACTGATTCTCCGGCGCAGCATAAGTCAGATAAGAACCCTGAGTTTACCTGTACCGATTGTCATAGTGTTGAAGTGCATTCAGAAGCTGCCAAGCCTTACCAAGCTGCTAAAGAATACAGTGTAGAAGTCAGTAATGTGACTATCGACGCTGCTAACTTGATTAAGTTTGATATGAAGGTTATGGATGCCAATGGTGAGCTAGTCGCTAAAGATGAAATCTATAAAGAAGGCTATAGCAAGCCGTACATGGTAGTAAGCTGGGATGTAGAGAAAGATTACCCCGATTATAATCAAGCATCCTATAGCAAGCGCCGCATCGATATTAAAGATGAAACTAAAGCGACTTGGAATGCGGATAACACAGTAAGTGTTGCAGTCACTATTAACTTCCCTGCCGATATTGCAACGCGTTCACTCGAAGTGTTACCAGTATTAAAAGTGTGTTTTGAAGAAGGTACTGACAAGCGTGTAGCATGTGAAGCTGACAATGCTTATCCAGCTTATGTTCAAACACCGGCTTATCGTACCGTGTTAGACAATGCAGAGACTGTAGTAGGCGAGCGTCGTCCGATTGTCGATACTGCATCTTGTCATGGTTGTCATAGCTTTGAGTTCTATCATGATTCTAATGGTGTGAACTGTATGGCTTGTCATACTAACGATAAGGGTCTGAAAGGTAATGGCGAAGCCAGCAATGGCGTAGCATTACTTAAATCAACCAGTTTCATGTATAAGGCTCACAAGGCTCAAGGGCATGATAATGGCCACGGTGGTAGCGGTACTATCCTGAAGACAGATTGTACAACGTGTCACTCAGCTGTAGAAGGTTATGGTGGTCTTAAGTATGGTTTCGAGTTAGGCCGTAATGCGGGCCAAGCTCATACAATTCCTAGCACTCAAAGCCCTGCTGCTGATGAAGTGGTTGAAACTTGGTATGCATCTCCAGATGCTGCCGCATGTATAAGCTGTCACCAGAAGTACTTGTCAGACGCTGCTATGTCGCACATGGAGTTAAATGGTGCGTATATTGGTCCTAACAAGGACAAGGCCGCTGAAGATTTGTCAGATACTCTAGGTAATGCAAAAGATGCTAAAGAGGCTTGTGCAACTTGTCATACTCCAGAGAAAATCATGGGTCACCACGGTTTTACTCTGTAATGATTAAGTGCCTAGAGAGGCCATTAGGGCTAGCTCTAGGAGTTTAAGCTCCAAATGTTTTCCTGCAAAGTCAAAGGCACCTTAGGGTGCCTTTTTTGCTTTCTTACTTTTTATATTGCTGGCTATGCATGTTCAAAACTCTGGCCGCGAGCAGTGGTATTTCCATAAGAATATGTAGCTGTTATTAGGTGATTAATTGTTGCAGATCACTATTTGTTAATTTCTGTGTTGAGCTTGGTCACACAAGAAAATTAATGCTGTAGACAAGTATCTAGCAAAAATAATATAACTGTATCTAAGTAGATATTAATTTATCTATTTATAAATTAAATAACAAAAATCAAGATGGCTAACAATCAATTATTCAATGCAGGGGGATAATGATGAGTAATGCCAAAGGTGCTGTGAGCTCGCTCGACTGTTTTCAGGAGTACGCCATGGTAAATAATGGTGTCGGTAATAAAATCATAAAGCGGATATGGGAGTTGACGCTAGAGGAGTGTAGGGCGCGAGCTAAAGTGCATGATGCAAAATCTGATGATGATAACTTTAGAATTTTAACCTTAAAGCTTGGTAAGAAAGTGTTAGCCATGGAGCAGATACATCCTGGCTGTAACAGGCTGCGTGTACCTAGGTTTAAAGTAGAAGAGATGAAATTAAAATTACTGCATGCCGCCAGTACAGGTGTGTTTGATCGAGAGTTGGTTCATGCTCAAAAATTACAGACTAAAGTGATGAGATAACATAGCCAATTAATCGCTAATTCCATGACTCTTATGTTTTGGACTCGAAATTTTTTATATCAATATGGATTTTATTGATTTGATAACTCCCTTACAGATATGTTGAATTGTTCTGTAAGGGAGTGTTCGAATTAGCATAAACCAGTCTGACTTTAATCATAAACTAGATGAGGTCGGCTAATCACTAGCCCTTGTCTCACCGATATTGGGAAAGGTCAGCTTAGCAATACAACCTGACTCTTCTCCAGAAGTTAACATCAGTTGCCAGCCATAGCGATCGCAGAGTGCATCCACGATCAAGAGGCCTAAGCCGTGACCGTCTTTGCTCTGTTCTGAATCATTCAATCCATGGCCCTGGTCTACGACTTTGATGCAAGACTGCCAAACTTCCAGGGTGATAATCCCTGAATCACTGGCATTGATGGCGTTCTGCAACAAGTTGATCAATAACATCCTCAATACGGGAGGACTCGGCTGAATGTCTGGTTCAGCAAATATCTTGAGTTCGACCTTGAGATGCTTGTATGTAGCCAGAGGGGACACCTCATCCAAGATCTGCTTTATCTCTTTCTCAACCAGTTTCCTACTGGTGGAATTCTCTCTTGTCTGCTCCTGTTTGACCAGACTTAACAGGGCTTCAATCGTGTGTTGCATATCGGTCGCAGCCCTAGTGATCCTTGCTCTCTGTCGCAGTTGAAACTCAGGCTCTGTACTCTTGTCGAGCAGCTTGGTGGCGCCAAGAATAACGGTTAAAGGCGTTCTTAATTCATGGCTGGCATATTTTGCGAATGACTGCTCTTGTTTTATCAGGAGTTCATTTTGATTGCGATATTTATTCAGGCTATTAGATAGCTCAGTGAACTCTAATGCCGAACCTTCCGGGACTGAGAAACTGGTTTCTCTGTGGGCGGACTTCAGTTGCTGACTGAGCTGATTGACAGGCTGCACCAGACGTTTAGATAATTTTGAGATGGCGAAATCGAATGCCAGATAGAGGAGTATCATGATGGCGAGAGAGGCAAAATTGATATATCGCCATTCATCAGAGCTGAGTTCGACCTTTTCAGCTTCCATGGTTAAGAACAGAGGTTTAGTCTCACCTTGGAGATCAAAGCTGGAGTGATAGAAAAATAGGTCGTGGGCTATGTCATCGGTGATTTCATCATTATAGCCAATGGGGTATTGGCTGAGTTGTTGGAATTGCTTAGGTAATGACTGGACAGAGTCATAGGCTAAAATATTAGGCCCTATGATGAGGGGGGAGCTTGCCCCTCGCTGAAATTGGTCGACGGCAAAATCAGCCGTCTGCTGTAAGTTGCGCTTGTTTATCTCATCTTCGAGCCAGTAGAGGCCCGCCTGACTAAGAGCAAAAACTAATATGCCGATAAGCAGAGCGATGGCATTGAAATAGAGGCTTAATTTTTTGGTTAAGCTCTGAGCCGTGGAACTAGATGGTTTAGGGGCTTTCATTACTATTATTTAACGTTTCTTGTTGAAGTTTAAAGCCTATTTTTGGCACAGTGACCAGCATTGACTCGGGAAATGGCTTATCTAATTGATTGCGAAGTTGATACATGTGGCTACGCAATATGTCGTTACCCGGTGGCATATCACCCCATAACTCCTCGATAAGCTCTTCACGTTTGACTACGTTCGGCGCTCGCTTCATCAATAAGTGCAATATTTGATAGCAAGCCGGCGTCAGAATGAGCTGATTTCCGTTGCGATAGACTTGATGTTCAGCCGTGTTTAATTCGAGGCTGCCGTATTTTAATATGCCTAAGGCTACTCTTCCTTGCTGTCGTTTGATCAATGCTGAGATACGGGCATTGAGTACATCTAAGTCGAAAGGTTTGGCCAGGTAGTCGTCAGCTCCAGATTCGAACCCGTTGAGCAGGTCTTGCTTATCATCGAGGGCGGTTAACATGAGGATGGGAGTGGTACAGCCCTGCTTTCTGAGTTCTTTAGCGACACTGAGGCCATCCATCTTTGGCAGCATTAGATCCAGAATGATGGCGTCGAAACTGGATTCAAGAGCGAGTTTCAATCCGAGCTCGCCATTGGTGGCGAAGTCGACTTCTGTTCCCTGCACTTCAAAATAATCGGCAAGAATCCCCGCGACATCTTGATTATCTTCAACGATTAATAGTTTTGACCTCACCGCACCTTACCTATTGTTTTTTAGAACTGAGAATTATCTCATTTCTATGTGTAAAAAATGTCGAGTGAGTAACAACTCGATGCATTCGGGGCATGATGAACTAATATTAAGCTGAAATAGTGAACGGTTAGCCGATGAACATTTGTTTATTCATCGGGAGTTTATATACTGAACATCATTCGATTTACAAAATGTAAACTGTATTTACCCTGTTGTATATCTTGAGTGTAAATTTATCAAGATATTCTGGAGTTCTATGTGATAAAAAAAATGAATATGTCAGTACTGAGTGTCACTGTTCTTGCTACTAGTATCTTAGTTGCAGGTTGTCAGGTGACTAATCCTTATACCAATGAAAGTCAAAATGCTAAGGCAACCAACGGCGCTATTATTGGTGCGATTGCCGGAGCGGCAATCGGCGTCGTCTCTTCCAGTAAGAGTGATCGTGGTAAGGGAGCGTTAATAGGTGCTGCATCGGGTGCTGCATTGGGTGGTGGTATCGGTTATTACATGGATGTTCAGGAAGCAGAGCTGCGTAAGCAGTTACAATCAACCGGTGTCAGCGTGACTCGTAGTGGTGACAATATTGTGTTGAATATGCCCAATGAAGTGACCTTTGGTGTCGATGAGGTTCATCTCAACCCTGGAGCTCAAAAGGTACTTAATAGCGTGGCTCTAGTGGCTAAAGAGTATGATCAGACTCAACTCAATATATTGGGTTATACGGACAGTTCAGGGTCTGAGTCATATAACCTGCGTTTATCGAAAATTCGTGCCATTGAAGTGGGCAATTACCTTGTGACTCAGAACGTGGAATATGCCAGAGTTAAGTCTGAAGGTATAGGTGAAGCTAGACCTATCTCAAGTAATGCCACCGCAGCAGGCAGGGCGCAGAACCGCCGTGTGGAGATTATCTTAAGTCCACTGCCTTAAAGTGAATTGCTGTTTTTGAAGTATTATCAAAAGGCTCCCTCTGGGAGCCTTTTGTCTATCTGCTCCCCCATTATAGGACATCTTGTCCGCCTACCATTGAAACTAGGCGATCTCTATCTCAGCCAGTAAAAGATTTAACCGCCGTCTATTGAGACTGGTATGTGTTTATGGCTTGATAACTTTTTCGTGAACTGAAACTGGCAAGGAACGATAAGATGAAAAGATGGATTGCATTAGCTGTGTTAACTCTGCCTTTTGTGGCGAGTGCTGCGCCGTTAGAGTTTAGAGCGGCGGGAAGTCTGAAGGCGGCGATGGGGGAGTTACTCAGTGAATATCAGAAAGTGGAGCAAGAGGTCATTCATGCCGATTTTGCTCCATCTGGACTGCTTCGCAAGCGTATCGAAAATGGTGAGCAAGTCGATCTGTTTGCTTCAGCAAATATGAAGCACCCGGAGATGCTGAAAAATGCTGGTAAGTCTGGTTCTGTGGTGATGTTTGCCCGTAATAAATTATGCGCTATCGCTCAGCCCGAAGTCGATGTTACTGCTGATACATTACTGAACACTATGCTAGATTCGTCTATTAAAGTGGGTATCTCGACACCTAAGGCCGATCCATCAGGTGATTATGCGTGGGCACTATTCGCCAAGGCCGATAAATTGAAACTAGGTGCTACTGAGCAGTTAGAGAGCAAAGCGTTACAACTTACGGGTGGGCCACATAGTGATAAAGCCCCCGCAGGGAGAAATACATATGGCTGGGTGATGGAGAACAAGCGAGCCGATATCTTTTTAACTTACTGTACCAACGCAGTGTTAGCGCAAAAAGAACTGCCAAAATTACAAATTGTTCAAATACCTGAGGGGCTATCTGTAGGGGCTAATTATGGCCTGACAATCATCCACAATGCGCAAACAGATTCGGCTAAACTTGCCATGTTTATTTTATCGAAACAGGGACAAAAAATTCTGTTCTCCTATGGTTTCGATGCACCCTTGATGCCTTAAAGGCTGGTATCCCTCAATATTAGCAATTTTTTCTAATGCTTCCTTGAGTGTTTATAGCCACTTCTTTAAGTATTTATTCACAGTAGAAAGAAGGTGGCTAGCCCGAGGAAGGCGAACAAACCAATCACATCGGTGACAGTGGTTAACACCATGCCACCGGCGAGGGCTGGGTCGATATTCATTTTTTTAAGTAGCAAGGGGATACTGGCACCGGCAAATCCAGCCACTGTCATATTGATTAGCATAGCTCCGCCTATGAGTGCACCTAAGGCAATATCACCTTTCCAGAACCACACAGCCGCGAATACCAATACTGACCATAATAAGCCATTGAGGAAGCCGATGGCCAGCTCCTTGCCTATCAGCCAGCGAGTATTACTCTGTCCTATCTGGCCCAGTGCAATCCCTCGAATGACCAAGGCTAAGGTCTGATTGCCCGCGACGCCTCCCATGCTCGGCACTATGGTCATCAGTATCGCTATGGTGGCAAATTGTTCCAGCGTGCCTTCGAACATATTAGTGACAGACGCAGCCAAGAGGGCGGCAAATAGGTTGATGGTCAGCCATAGAGAGCGCTGTAAAGTACTCTTCAACACTGGGCCAAAGGTATCGCTATCTTCATCCATACCCGCCATGCCCATCATGGAGTGCTCGGCATCTTCCCTGATGATGTCGACGACATCATCTATGGTGATCCTGCCCAGTAATTGATTATCTTCGCCGATCACAGGTGCCGAGAGCCAATCGTGTCGTTCAAATAGTTGTGCGACTTCGCTGTCATTCATGCCAACAGGAATACCCTCCAGTTCCGATGCCATGATGTCTCTGACAGATGCATCCGGATTACAGGTGAGCAGATCTGAAATCCGTACACCACCGAGCAAGTTGTCTCGTTTATCGACGACATAGAGGGTGTCAGTCGCTTCCGGTAGCTCTCCACGAATTCTAAGATAACGCAGTATCACATCTATGTTGACGTCGGGGCGTAGGGTGACGGTATCGGTATTCATGATACTGCCAGCGGTGTCGTCCGGGTAGGATAGCGCTTGTTCGACTCTCGTCCTATCTTGGCTGCTCATGGACTTGAGTACTTTATTGAAGACACTGTCCGGCAAACTACGCAAGATATAAGCGAGATCGTCGGTATCCATGCCTTGTGCGGCTTTCGCGACTCGCTCAGGTGTCATCTGTTTGATGAGGTTATCTTTTAGCTCCTCACCCAGCTCATCTAAGATCTCACCGGTATGATCCAGATCGATAAGCTGCCACAACACCTGACGCGTTCTTGGCGGAGAGGACTCTAAAATAAAGGCCACGTCCGATGCTGCCATATCATGGAGCATGTTTCTGACATGGACAAACATACCACTACCTAGGGCTCGGGTGAGCTGATTTAGACGTTGATCTGTTGTTTCACTGTCTAGTACTTCTATCGGCATAGTGGACCCCCCTTGGTTGTGAATTGATAGTTTGCTTTAGGCTAGAGTTAACTAGTTAATTTGTAAAAGAAAGGGTGATTATAGTGAGAATAGAAGGTTAGTGTTAACTTGCTTCATCGAATTTAGCATCGACAAGTGCACATATTGCATCTAGCGCGGCATCGGCATCCTGGCCTTCACCGAGTAGTGTGATGGTTTTCCCCATACTAGTTTCTAGCATCAATAAGCCTAACACACTGGCAGCTGAGGCTTCCTTCTCTCCCTGCACTATGGTTATTTCGGCGTCAAACTCGGACGCCAGTATGGCGAGTTTGGTTGCAGCGCGGGCATGGAGGCCGAGTTTATTACATATGGTGACCTGGCGTTCTAATTTAGTCATTGCTCAATTCGCGATGACGTGCCTGAATCTTATGCTTACTGTTACTGAATAACTTAGCTAATTGATCTGTGACATAAACAGATCTATGTTGTCCGCCAGTACAACCGATGGCGATGGTAAGGTAACTACGGTTGTTTCTTTCCAGATGAGGTAACCAGGTAGCCAGTAAATTTTCTATTTGCCAGATAAATTTATTGACTATGGGTTGCTGGCTCAAAAACAGTTGCACAGGTTCATCTAGCCCTGTCATGGGTCTTAGCTCCGGCTCCCAATGGGGGTTTGGCAAGAAACGAACGTCAAACATGAAGTCTGCCTCGGCTGGCATCCCATACTTAAAGCCAAAAGATTCGAAGTTAATCACCAGCTCTTTATCGATAGTGCCCAAGAGAATTTCACGGATCTTGTCACTCAGGTCGTAGATGTTGAGATTTGATGTGTCTATGTAATGATCGACCATCTTAGATACAGGTTCGAGCAGCTCTCTTTCATGCTCTATCGCCTCTTTAAGAGAAGACTTAGTGCGGGATAGAGGGTGTAATCTTCGGGTTTCACTGTAACGCTTCAGCAGAACTTCATCGCTCGAGTTCAAGAAAAAACTGAGCAATTCTGTACCTTCGGGAAGGTTAGCTAATTGCTTCTCTAGCTCTTTATCTTGCTCTGGCATATTACGCACATCGACACTAATGGCAACGAGATCTGTACTGCCCTTGAGTTGTTCGAGCAAGGTATCCATTAGCGGCAGAGGAAGGTTATCGACACAGTAGTAACCAAGATCTTCTAAGACCCTGAGTACGACAGATTTTCCCGAACCGGAACGACCGGATACCATCACCAGTTTCATTGTGTTATTACCTGATAGAGTTCTGACTCATCTTTAGTTTTTCGTAACTGTTTCACAATAAGCTTGTTGTTGAGTTTCTCGGCCATGGACGACAGAGTACTCAAGTGCTGCTCACATTGATCCGCAGGGACTAAAAGTGCAAATAGTATATCTACAGGTTGCTTATCAATGGCGTCGAAGGAGATAGGCTCTTCACACTTGATTAATACAGCAACCGGTTGACTTATATTGCTCAGCCTACCATGAGGAATCGCAATACCATTACCTATACCTGTGCTTCCCATTTTTTCTCTCGCCAAGAGACTTTCAAAAATCTCTTGTGAAGATAGGGTTGGGTACTGGACAGCGGCAAGATCGCTGATGAGCTCCAGTACCTTTTTCTTACTGCCCGGAGTGGCGCAAGTTGTACATTCCGGCTGCAGGATGGTACTTAATTCCATTATTAATGCTTTGTTAGCTTCTCTTTGTGTTTAATAACCTGACGGTCGAGCTTATCAATCAGGGAGTCGATAGCGGCGTACATGTCTGCGTTCTCTGACATTGCAAAAACCTCACCACCGGCAAGGTGGAGTTTGGCTTCGGCTTTTTGCTGCATTTTCTGAACATTTAAAATAACGTGTACATTATTGATCTGATCGAAATGTCGTTCAAGCTTAGTGAACTTTTCTTCGACATATTGTCTTAGCGATGTAGTGATCTCTATATGGTGTCCAGTTAGGTTTATTTGCATAGAAATACTCCTCCAGTGTCCAATTTAACGCTTAGGTTGATTGAAGATAAATCTTTAGGGATTTAACTCACAACATAATTCCCTGTTATACCAGAAGTTGAGCCTAAGGATTATCGACTACAGGCTGATTCTGGTAGTTAGCGCTCAACATGAGCGCTAATCAAGTCGTGACTAAAGTAGACTTTTCTATTTAGTTACTTCCTTCTCTATAAACTCTTACGTTGATTCGATGGTGGAATCAACATGGCTTCACGATACTTAGCTATGGTGCGTCTTGCGACCTGAATGCCCTGCTCTGCTAATAGTAAAGCCATCTTACTGTCGCTGAGTGGTTTCTGTTGATTTTCGGCTGCAACCAGCTTCTTTATAAAAGCACGAATGGCGGTAGATGAGCACTCTCCGCCATCATCGGTGCCCACATGGCTGGAGAAAAAATATTTCAGCTCAAATATGCCCCTTGGGGTATGCATATATTTTTGTGTGGTGACGCGGGATATGGTGGATTCGTGCATCTCTACGGCTTCGGCTATGTCGTTCAATACCATAGGTTTCATCGCTTCTTCACCGAATTCGAAGAAGCCCTGTTGGAATTTAACTATACAGTTTGAGACTTTCAGTAAGGTCTCGTTGCGGCTCTCTAAGCTCTTGATAAACCACTTAGCCTCTTGCAGGTGCCCACGAATGAACTGGCTATCTGCTTGATTCTTGGTACTTTTCGCCATGGATGCATAATGTTGATTGACATTGATCTTCGGCATGTTGTCTGGATTTAGCTCAACCACCCAACGACCTTTCTTCTTGGTCACTGTGACGTCAGGGATGACATACTCATCCTTACCAGGGGTAATGGCTAGTCCTGGGCGGGGATTAAGTGTTTGGATTAATTCGATGGCGACTCTGAGATCATCTTCCTTAAGCTTAGTCTTACGCATTAGCAGGCGGAAATCACGTCCTGCGATCAGATCGAGATGGTCTTTGATAAGGAGCCTGGCATTATCTATGTAGGGAGTTGTATCTGCGTATTGTGCCAGTTGAATCAAGAGGCATTCGCTGAGGTCTCTGGCTGCTATGCCGATAGGATCGAAGTGTTGCACACGTTTGAGTACGGCTTCAACTTCATCCTGTTCAATTTCAGGGTCACCCATGGCTTCGAGAATATCTTCAACACTTTGGGTTAGATAGCCTCTTTCATCGATGGCCTCTATGATGGCGGTTGCTATGGCGAGATCGTTATCAGAAAATGGCGTGAGATTCTTCTGCCATTCGAGATGCTCATATAAACCTTCGCTGGTCTCACCTTGGAAAGGCATATCATCGTCGCGCATGGCGCCCGAACTCGAGTTAGGCGATGCGGTATAGACTTCGTCCCAGGTGGTGTCCATGGGGAGCTCTTCAGGCATGGAGTCTTGGGTTATTGCCTCTGAGGTTTCAACCGCAGAGCTGTCGATTGGACCATCACCCTCGCCATCACCATCACCCGTGGTGCTAAAGTCATCAGTTTCGATGGTCTTGTCTTCACCATTGACTGGGAGATCAACCTGTTCTTCATCTAGTTCGAGAAGGGGGTTGGAGTCTAACGCTTGTTGGATTTCTTGTTGCAGTTCCAGCGACGATAGTTGCAATAGACGTATAGCCTGCTGCAGTTGTGGTGTCATGGTTAACTGCTGACCCATTTTTAGCTGGAGTGACGCTTTCATTTACCGCTATTCCCTTCATTGTAATTATAAAATGAGAAAGCCTGCTTTGACTTGTTTGGGGTTTCTCTGAGCCCCTTGACCTTAGGCTGACTAAGCCGAGTGTCGATAAGTATTCATCCCTTAATGCGTGTTAAGAATGAGTCTCTTGATTAACTATAGCTTGAATTGTTCACCTAAGTACACAGCTCGTACTTGCTTATTGTCTAAGATCTCGGCAGGTGTACCTTCAGCGATCAAATTTCCGTGACTGACTATGTAAGCGCGTTCACATACGTCTAAAGTTTCACGCACATTATGGTCGGTGATCAGTACACCTAAGCCGCGACTCTTAAGCTGTTCGATGATTTTTTTAATGTCGATAACCGAAATAGGATCTACGCCTGCAAAGGGCTCATCGAGGAGAATAAACTTAGGGTTAGCAGCCAAGGCTCTGGCTATCTCGACGCGTCTGCGTTCACCACCCGAGAGTGCCATGCCTTGGCTGTCTCGAATATGGGTAATATGAAACTCTTCCAGAAGGCTTTCGAGTTGTTCTTCCCGGGCGTTGTTATCGATATCTGAACGCGTCTGCAGTACCGCCATTATGTTATCCCGAACCGATAACTTCCTAAAGATGCTGGCCTCTTGAGGCAGGTAACCTATGCCTTTTCTTGCCCTCAGATGCATAGGATCTAAGGTCAGATCATCATCATCGATTAAGATCCTGCCCTTATCACTCTGTACTAAGCCTACGATCATGTAGAAAGTGGTGGTTTTTCCCGCGCCATTAGGGCCTAACAGACCGACTATCTGTCCGGTTTTGACTGTGATACTGACATCTTGAACTACGGCTCTACTCTTATAACTTTTGGCAAGGTTGACTGCCTTTAGCGTCATCTGGCTCATTGTTTCTCCTGCCCTATGACGGGTAACTGAGTAGGCATAGTGTCGTGTTTACCGGTTTGATTGTTCGTTTCACCTGGTTCTACTGCTGGTAATTGAGTCGGCATTGTGTCGTGTTTGCTGGTTCGATTGTTCGTTTCACCTGGCTTTACTTCTGGTAGTTGAGTCGGCAGCGACTCTGTAGCAGGTTGTTGTTCTTTGGGCTGTTCTTCGGTCTTATCCTGACTGGTATCCTGATAGCTTTCTGGCTGAATAATGGTGATAACTCTCTCATTGCCTATGCTTTCAGCTATCAACTGTTGCTTAGCTATGTTGTAGCGAATCATATTACCTGTTACTCGGCTACCATCTTGCTCCAGCGTGGCATTGCCTACCAAGGTTAAGGTTCTGCTCGATAGCTCATACCTAATTTCTTTGGCACTAGCAGAAGCCGGGCGTCCATCTTCCATTATCTGGGAGTATGTCGCAGGATTGCCGATGGCGATAAGTATTTTTCCGCCGCCATCTTCTTTAGAGGTGGCTCTGAGTTCGTCGGCCAAAATCTTGATCGATCCTTGAGTCACTTCCACAGGACCATGAAAGATCATCTGATTATTCTTGATATCGGCTTCCTGACTCGCTGCCGAGATCTTAACTTCTTGCATGAGATCATCTTGCTTTGTCATACCACTAAAACTGGTGATACACAGTAGAGCAGCGATGATTAAGTTATGTTTGTTCATATCGTCCTTCAAATGGCGTACTTGTCTTGTTCACAACACATATGGAGCATTGGTATGGATATTTTGAGTCTGATGATTCTGTAAATATGGCTTTGGGCTAGCATAAAACCAAGTTAATTGACCTCATATACCCCTTTAACCTTACTCAATAATTGTACTTTCTGGGCGTTTAGATCGCCGAACAAACCCACACCTTGGATAATAAAATCATTACCTGTGATGTAAACCTCACGATCTGAGGTCATGACCATGGTATTGAGATCTAATTCCAGATAACTGGTTTTCATGGTTTGGATCGGCTCTTCAGGGCTTATGGAATCGATAATAACATTGTTCTCGAGAACGACTTTGCCTGATTTTTTATTGAGTGTCCCCTTCGTCGATTGCAGGCGCCATTTGGCTTGACCTCCGTCGGGATAGATTAGGTATATGGGCTGAGTGAAATAGGTCATACTGGCCTCATCAAAGTGCTCCATATGCGTAGCTGTGACTCGGTTACTGACTAAACCTAACTCATTATAATCGACACTACGTAGGTTATCGGCAATATAATCTGGTCTTAAACTGACATCGATAGCCACCTCTTCATCGCTTTTCTTGGATTGCACCTGCCAATAAAGCAGCAAGGCCATGCCGAAGAAAGTTATGATGGCCAGAGTCACTCTATTCATATACTCATACCGTGTGCAGTATCGAATTTATCTTGGCTGAGGATGATGAGATCGGTTAACTCACGTAAGGCCCCGTGTCCGCCTTTGATACTAGTGACAAAGTCGGCAGCTTGCTTTACATAGGGGTGACCATCGGCGACACAGACTGAGAGGCCTACTTGTTTCATGACTGGCAGGTCAACCATATCATCGCCTATATATGCCACCTGCTCAGGGGTCACATCATACAAGGAGAGTAGCGCTTGGTACGGCACTAATTTGTTGTCTACACCTTGGTATATATGCTCGATGCCCAGTGCTGTCATACGGTCTTCGACTATCTGAGACTTACGCCCTGTGATGATCGCCACGGGAATATCACTGGTGAGCAGAGATCTCACCCCGTATCCGTCTCGGGTGTGGAAGGTCTTTAGTTCTTCACCAGCACTACTCATATAGACCAGACCATCGGAAAACACGCCATCTACATCGCAGATGAGTAGTTTTATCTGCTTAGCCTTCTGCCAAACCTTGTCTGCTACAGGACCATAAAAACTTTGATGAGATTCATTCATTTTATATTACTCCTGCCTTCACCATGTCGAGCATGTTTAATGCACCTATAGGTGTGTTGTTATCATCGACTATGATGAGACCATTGATATCATTTTCGTCCATCACTTTTAGTGCTTCGGCGGCCAAAATCCCTTCAGATATGGTGATGCAGCCTTTACTCATCACATCTGAGATAGATGTCTCTCTCAGGTTGACCTGAGCATCTATGACCCGGCGCAGATCACCGTCAGTAAAAATACCCACCAACTTGTTAGCATCATCGGTAACCGCCGTCATGCCTAGGCCTTTCTTAGAAATCTCATAGAGGGCATCTGTGACGCAGATGTTCTGCTTGACCAGAGGCAGGTCAGGTCCTTTATGCATGACATCACTGACTTTAAGCAGTAATTTCCGGCCTAACATACCACCTGGGTGTGATAGGGCGAAATCATCCTTGGTAAATCCTCTCGCCTGTAACAGTGCCACGGCGAGGGCATCGCCCATGACTAAGGTCGCCGTGGTGCTGGATGTGGGAGCAAGCCCAAGGGGGCAAGCTTCTTCGGGCACTTCGATGCACAGATGCACGATCGCATGTTTAGCCATGGTGGATTTAGGCTTACTCGTTACCGCTATGATAGGCAGGCCCATGCGTTTAATGACCGGCATCAAGGTTAAAATTTCTGAGGCTTCTCCCGAATTGGAGATGGCTAAGATGATATCGTTCTCACTGAGTACACCAAGATCGCCATGACTAGCTTCACCGGGATGAACGAAAAATGCGGGTGTGCCTGTGCTGGCAAAGGTGGCTGAAATTTTATTGCCTATATGACCAGATTTGCCCATCCCCATGACGATGACCTTGCCGGTGCACTCAAAGATCAATTTACACGCTGCAGCAAACTCGGCTGAATCTACATACTGGTATAAGTTATCGAGAGCTTTTCGCTCGATATCGATAACGTTTTTGCCCCATTGGCGTAATTTATTTACATCTAGCATTTTGCTCTCTCTGTTTATTCAGTCTGATGCAAGTCTTGTTAGGCAAGAAAAAGGACGAGTTGATACGAGATAAAGGTCAAGAGTAACACGCCTCCATGCCAAGGCTTTAATGCTCTTGCACGGCCACTCAGTAAAATGAGTACCCCAAGAGCGCTGCTTGTGGCCATTACCATATAGAAATCCCGGGTACTGGCCGCCGGGTCTACTTCCCCTGGCGCAATTAAACCGGGAAGGGCGAGTACGGCGAGAATATTGAATAAGTTTGAACCGACAATATTACCAATGGCTAGATCGTGTTCTTTTTTCAGCACGCCGGCAACACAAGCCGCAAGCTCAGGTAGGCTGGTGCCTATGGCTATGATGGTCAAGCCTATGACCAGATCCGATAAATGATAGGCTTTGGCGATACCTACCGCGCCCTGAACCATCCAGTCGGCAGACAGAGGCAGTAAAATCATACCCACGACGAGCCAGAGAACCGCCTTGCGAGTCGGTACGCCAGTCGGTATTTCCTCATCGGCTTCAGCTTCGAGTGTGTCAGCTTGCTTGTTGGTTAAGCCATGCCAGATAAGGTAACCCATGAGGATGAAGAAGAGTCCCATTAACATGACACCTTCCATGCGTGTCAGCAGGCCATCATGGAGAAAATACCCCGCGATTGCTGTTGCGGCCAACATCAAAGGTATTTCCCGCATCAGGGTTTGGGAGCGGACTGAAATGGCCCCTAATAGCGCTGTGATGCCTAATATCAAGGTGATGTTGGCAATATTTGACCCCAATACGTTGCCGATGGCCGTATCTGTCATGCCTTCCAAGGATGCGGTGGCCGCGACGAACATTTCTGGAGCAGAGCTGCCCATTGCCACTATGGTCAATCCGATCAACATAGGTGGGAGTCCGAGGTTGCGGGCAAACGCTGCCGCACCATAGACAAATTTGTCGGCGCTCCAGACTAAAACGCCCAATCCCGCAATAAGCATGAAAATATTAAATAACATTTAATTCAATTCTAAAATGAGTCAAGGAGCATTTTCGCTGGATTTGAATGAAAATGAAAGTATTGAGGCAAGATAGTGTCGATTCAGTTGTGCCTATTAGCGCAATTACGTACAATTTGCTGCTCAGTTTCTGTCAGACTCGTCTGCCTTCCCCTGGTGCTTGTACGTAATGGATGCGGTATGAACATAGAAGTGTCACCAAAACCCAACTCATTGGTCGAGATCCGCAACTTAAAATTTAGTCGTGGTGATCACGTCATTTTTGATGATATTAGCCTATCGATTCCCAGAGGTAAGATCACGGCCATCATGGGCCCGAGTGGAATAGGTAAGACGACTCTGCTTAAGTTGATTGGTGGCCAGCTAACTCCCGACTCAGGTTCGGTATTGTTCGATGGCAAAGATGTGCATCTATGCCGCCGCAAGGAGTTATTTATCCTGCGTAAGCGAATGAGCATGCTATTTCAGAGTGGGGCCCTGTTTACCGACATGAATGTGTTCGACAATGTGGCCTTCGCTCTGCGTGAGCATTCAGGACTCGCCGAAGAGATTATCGCCCGTATCGTATTGATGAAATTAGAAGCAGTTGGTTTACGAGGCACAGCTAAAATGATGCCTAGCGAGCTTTCTGGGGGGATGCAGCGCCGGGTGGCGCTTGCCAGAGCGATTGCGCTCGAGCCCGATATGGTGATGTATGATGAACCTTTTGCGGGTCAAGACCCCATATCAATGGGGGTGCTGGTGAAGCTAATCAAAGAACTCTCAGCTGCTTTGGGTCTCACCTCTGTGGTGATATCCCATGATGTGCAGGAAGTCTTAGGCATCGCCGATTATGTTTATGTGATGGCCGATAAGCGTGTTATAGCCCAAGGGACTCCCGAGGAGTTGCAAATTGCCGACAATGAGCAGCTTAAACAATTTATTGGTGGTGAACCTGATGGCCCGGTTCCTTTTCATTTTCCTGCATCAAATTATGCAGAGGAGTTAGTCGGTCAGTGAAAGATAAATATACTAACAAGTCGCCAATGTGTCCTCCTAATATAGAGAGGGTCGGTTTATGAATATGGCTGAGAGTTTAGCCAATCTTGGCCGTGGAGGCATAGCGCTGGTGATCGGCTTGGGCAAGGCGGGTATCATGCTTTGGGGCGCGATAGCCCGTAAGCCACGTTTAAAAGGATTCCCGCTATTTGTTAAACAACTCTATGTTGTTGGCGTGCAATCTATGGTGCTGATACTTATATCGGGTCTGTTTATTGGCATGGTATTGGCGTTGCAGGGGTATAATATTCTCGTCGGCTTCGGTACAGAGGAGAGCCTTGGTCCTATGGTAGCCCTGAGCCTGCTACGGGAATTAGGCCCGGTCGTGACGGCGCTGCTATTTGCGGGGCGTGCCGGTTCGGCGCTAACCGCCGAGATAGGCTTGATGAAGAGTACCGAGCAACTCTCCAGCCTGGAGATGATGGCTATCGATCCGCTAAGGCAGATCATTGCGCCTCGTTTCTGGGCCGGCGTGGTCAGTCTGCCTCTGCTGACATTGATGTTTACCGCTATCGGCATCTATGGTGGTTATATCGTAGGAGTCGAGTGGAAGGGCATAGACGGTGGCAGTTTTTGGTCGATTCTGCAGGCTTCTGTAGAATGGCGTCAGGATATCGTCAACTGTTTGATTAAGAGTTTCCTGTTTGGCATCGTCGTGACCTGGATTGCCTTGTATAGAGGCTATCAGGTAGTTCCTAATCCGGAAGGGATAAGTAAAGCCACGACTCAGACCGTGGTTCAGTCGAGTCTGGCGGTATTGGCTTTAGATTTTTTACTTACGGCGATAATGTTTGGTCGTTAATGGATTTTATTGAGCAGACTGAAGTCGGCTCAGCATGTAGAGTGGAAATGAGAGTATGTTAACTCGTAAAATTGAAGTATTAGTGGGACTGTTTCTGTTATCCGGCCTGGCTGCATTTTTGATATTAGTGTTCAATGTTGCCAATGTCGAAGTGAAGTCCGGGGCTAATCATTACACCCTCTATGCTGAATTTAGCAATGTCGGCGGGCTTAAAGTGCGTTCCCCGGTCAAGGTGGGTGGCGTGGTTGTCGGGCGTGTGAGTGAGATCACTCTCGATCCCAGTGAGCTGATACCTGTGGTTAAGTTGTCTATGGATAAGCATTTCGATCAGTTCCCTGAAACCAGTAGTCTGTCGATTCTGACTTCGGGTTTATTGGGTGAGCAATTTCTGGGGCTGACTCCAGGATTTATGGACGATGATATCGCCATGCTGGTCGATGGCGATAGAATTGATGACACTCACTCGGCTCTGGTGCTCGAAGAGCTTATTGGTCAGTTCCTATATAGCGTCAAAGATTAGCCCTGAATTGAGTCAAGCTTCTATAGATAATAGTGATAGCTTGTAATAAAGAGTCGAATATATTTTTATCGCGTCAAGGATTTTAAATGAGAATGTTTAATCGCATCTGTATGTATAGCGCTTCACTGTTTTTACTCGCGTTGAGTGCAACAGCCCATAGTGAAGACTCGGCCGTAAACACCATGAACCCCTATGATATGGTTGAGGCTGTGGCGAATAATACTTTTGCCAGGTTTCATCAGGATATTGACATAATTAAGACCAATCCTGACCATCTTAAACTGATAGTCTCAGATGAGCTTATGCCCTATATTGATTATAAGTATGCGTCTTATAAAGTCATGGGTATACATCTTAAGGCAACCACAAAAGACCAAAGAGAGCGATTTGTAAAAGCATTTCAGGGTTATCTGGTGTCTACCTATGCACAGGCGTTCACCGAGTACACAGATCAACACGTGAGGTTTGCTCCCGGGAAAGATTTTTCTGGTGAGAAGATGGTCGATGTCAACGTTGACTTGATTGAACCGGGTCGACCGGCAATTAAGTTAATGTTTAAGGTGCGCCGCCTCAAAGACGACAGCTGGAAGGCATTCGATCTTGTTGCCGAAGGTGTCAGTTTGCTGGCATCGAAGAGCTCAGAAATTTCAAACTTGATCCGTCAAAAAGGGATCGATTCGGTGATTTTAGAGTTAGAGCAACGCAATAAAGGCCATATCAGTGATAAGACTACTGGGGCTAAACTCTAAGTGGTTGAGTTTATCTGTGAGGACTCGGTGTGTTGCATCTCAGGTCGGCTCTCACAAGGAGATGTGGTTAAGCTTTGGGGTAAGAGAAAGCGCCTGCTGAGTGCCAAGATTAACATCATCGACCTGTCGGCACTGAGTTACAGCGACAGTGCAGGCATAGCTTTCATCTTAGAGCTTATCGCTCTGGCTAAGAGAGAAGGAAGAGAGGTCACACTCAGTGCGGCATCGAGCCAGCTCGCGAAATTAATTGCGTTATACGATTTAGAACACTTCTTCGATGAAGAAGCAAAACAAGGTAAATAGATCCATGGATACCAACGAAACAGAACAAACAAATGAAGCACTGAAGCTAAAAGAGATCGAGCAGCTTCTTCAGGATGCACTCTCATTAGATGAAGTGCACGTCACCCAAGCTGGAACCCATTATAAAATCGTGGCCGTTGGCGAGTGTTTCGATGGTATGGGGCGCGTAAAACAGCAGCAAACCATATACGCTCCTCTAATGGAACGTATCACCAGTGGCGAGCTACATGCGCTAACTATCAATGCCTTCACGCCGACACAATGGAAGCGTGAAAAAATCTTTAACATGTAAGCCGAGATCTAAATTGGATAAATTAAAAATTCAGGCGAGCGAAGCGCTGGCTGGTGAAGTCGTGATCTCCGGGGCTAAGAATGCCGCCTTGCCTATCTTGATGGCTGGCGTATTGGCCGAAACTGATTTTGTTGTCAGCAATGTGCCGGATCTGAGAGACGTGAGCACAAGTTGTGAGTTGCTGCGCTGCTTAGGCGCCGAAGTGAGCCGTACTAATAACAGTGAAGTGCGTATCTCAACCACCTCTCTGGATCATTTTTGTGCACCTTATGATCTGGTTAAAACCATGCGGGCATCGATTCTTATTTTGGGCCCCTTATTGGCCCGTTTCGGTACCGCAGATGTATCCCTGCCTGGTGGCTGTGCCATCGGTGCTCGTCCGGTGAATCTTCATCTCCATGGTTTAGAACAGATGGGGGCGAAGATCGACGTCGAAGAGGGTTATATCAAGGCCCGTGTCGATGGCCGTTTAAAAGGCGCGCATATATTCATGGATATGGTCAGCGTGGGGGCGACAGAAAATTTATTGATGGCAGCCTCCCTCGCCGATGGTGAAACCATCATAGAAAATGCCGCACGTGAACCCGAAGTTGTCGATCTGGCTAACTGTCTTATCGCCATGGGGGCAAAAATTGAGGGTGCAGGTACAGACTCTATTCGCATTCAAGGGGTCGAATCTCTGCAGGGTTGTCATTATCGTGTGATGCCAGACAGAATCGAGACCGGCAGCTTCTTGATCGCTGCAGCGGTCACTCGTGGCAAGATACGTTGCATCAAGGCCGATCCATCGACGCTCGAGGCTGTGCTTGCTAAGCTTGAAGATGCTGGTGCTAAGATCACCACCGGCAGTGACTGGGTTGAGCTGGATATGCAAGGTAAGCGACCTAAGGCAGTAAATATTAAAACGGTGCCATATCCGGGCTTTCCAACCGATATGCAGGCACAGTTTTGCTTACTCAATGCGTTAGCCGAAGGCACCTCGACCATTACCGAAACTATTTTCGAGAACCGCTTCATGCATGTCCCTGAGCTTATTCGTATGGGTGCAAACATGGAGCTTGAAGGCAATACCTGTATTATTCAGGGAATCGAGCGACTCAATGGTGCCCAAGTGATGGCGACGGACTTAAGGGCCTCGGCCAGTCTGGTTATTGCCGGACTCGTAGCCGATGGCACCACGATAGTCGATCGTATCTATCATCTGGATCGCGGCTATGAGCATATCGAAGATAAGTTTAAAGGCTTAGGTGGTCAGGTTGTTCGTGTGAGCTAAATTAGCCAACTTCAACAGTAAGCTTTCCCACTGTTATTGAAAACCACTTCTGAAGAACTCAGAGGTGGTTTTTTTGTTTAGGCTTTTATACCATTCCGCGTAAGTATCTGATCATTCAGCGGGAGTTCAAAGCGCTGTAGGCAAGGCGAATGTTTGAAGCTAATAGTTATTCTATATCGAGAACATTCAACGTAGCATAAAGGGCTTTGAAACCCGCACTGCGTGAGGCTCTCAGTGTTTCCACTTCGGTGTTGCATTGACTTAAAAGGGAATAACCATTTCCTCATCAATGTGCCTTGAATTGAAAAAACTGAGAGTCTCTGAACTGACCAGATACTTATATGGAATGGTATTACTTGTCGTTATGGCTGAGGTCAGTCGTGGAGTCCTATCCAGAGACTAGAACCGAAAATACTGCTACGAGTTTAGGGGGGATTTCTATCGGTTAATCTGCTGGTAAAAATTAGTGTGTCACAAAACTTACTTGGGTTATTATCGCCCTCATTTCCTTCACAAAGTTGTCTTAATGAACCCAGGTATCCTTTCTCAAATCCCTTTGAGTGTCCGCTTTATGTTGCTGTCGGCACTCGCTTTCTCTTTAATGTCAGCTTGCGTCAAGCTCGTCAGCGCTCATGGTATTCCAGTATTAGAGATTATTGCTGCAAGGGCGTTGGTCTCGTTGGGGCTTAGCTATATTGATGTTAAGCGCAAAGGGATTTCTATGTGGGGTCATAATAGGAAGTTACTTTTGGCTCGGGGAGCTGTAGGGACTCTAGCACTATTTTGTGTTTACTATTCATTGATTACTCTTCCTTTAGCTGAGGCTACTTTACTTCAGTATCTACACCCTATGTTTACTGCGTTACTTGCATTTATCTTTTTGGGTGAGCGGGTACTGCACTCAACTAAGGTCTGTATCACGCTCAGTATTCTGGGGCTTTTAGTGATGGTGCTGCCGGGGTTGGGCGTCGATCAGCAAGCTGCACTTCCTTGGACAAGTATCGGGATTGCTTTACTAGGGGCGTTGGGTAGCTCTATTGCCTATGTCATTGTACGTAGGCTGAGCAACATAGAAGATATCTCGGTTATTATCCTCTATTTTCCACTCATTGCCTTACCCTTGTCGATCTTTCTATTGGGCAGTGATTTTGTGATGCCAAATTTTGAAGGCTTATTATTACTGCTATTTGTGGGTGTGTTTACCCAGGTTGGTCAGGTGGGGCTGACCAAGGCGATGCAGTCTGAGTCTGCAGGAAAAGCTGCAGGATATGCCTATGTTCAGGTGATTTTTGCTATGTTGTTTGGCTGGATAATCTTTAGTGAACTCCCCTCTATTTGGAGCTGGATTGGTGGTAGCATTATTATGATCGGAGCTCTAGTGAATGTGCTGTGGAAGCGATAGCTTGTTGATAACACTGAAACTCGCCTTCTTGTTGTAAGCTGGATTGGTGGTAGCATTATTATGATCGGAGCTCTAGTGAATGTGCTGTGGAAGCGATAGCTTGTTGATAACACTGCAACTCGCCTTCTTGTTGTAAGCTGGATTGGTGGTAGCAATATTATGATTGGAGCTCTAGTGAATGTGCTGTGGAAGCGATAGCTTGTTGATAACACTGCAACTCGCCTTCTTGTTGTAAGCTGGATTGGTGGTAGCATTATTATGATCGGAGCTCTAGTGAATGTGCTGTGGAAGCGATAGCTAACTTTAATCAATGATACAAGAAGTGAGTTAAGCTGCTGTATTCCAGATATTGATAACCTTTAATTAATGATACACGAAGCGAATTAAGCTGATTGTACATATGAGTGAGAGCCACTTCAGTCGCGAAGATGACCCAGCATCGTGCTGGCAAGGTGTTAGTGATTATTTCGATATCTGTGACATGCACAGTGACTCAATGATCCATTTGTTGCCTAGATCAACAAGCGAACCAGCCAAAAGTGGTACGTTCCGCCCATGCCAGCATTCATCACATATAACATTTATCTATTTTATGGCCTGGTGTTTTTCTCTATAGGCTGTGTTGTCGTATTTCGAAACTTTAAATATAGCCAGTTGTCTATATCTCCTATTCTATGGGCGCTAGCGCTGTTTAGTTTCTCCCATGCCTTTCATGAGTGGTCTGAACTTTATGTCATCCTGTTTAGTGATGAGATATACCAGGGTTATGAAACCCTTATAAATTGGCTAAGGTTGATAAAACTCTCACTTTCCTATGCAGGTTTAATGATCTTTGCTTGGCTGCTGTTTGGCATTAGCGATAGGCTAGGTGCCAAGCTTGGTCAGCTGGTGATTGCTGTGATAGTGATTATCTATACCTCAGGGATGTTTTTCTTATCCAGTGGTTATTATCTTTCTGCCGATACCTTTGCCGAAGCCGCCCTGTATACCCGTTGGTTACTGGGGTTTGGTAGTGCTTCATTAGCGGCTATCGGTATCTCTCTTTATGGATATCATTTGCAAAAGGCTGATCATGAATACGGCCATTACTTTGTCGCAACAGGTATGGGCTTATTGATTTATGGGGTTTTGTCAGGGCTGGTACCTACAGATTTTCACCATAGTGTGCCCGTTTTTCGGACCCTGGCAGCAGGCTTAATTTTATTTACCTTACATAGGGCACTGAAAGTTTTTGATATTGAGAAGGAGTTGGCCACAGAGGCAAAACTGAAGCGAGCCATTGAAGCTGATAAGTATAAAGCCATTGGTCACCTGGCCATGGGGGTTGCCCATGAGATCAATAATCCACTCGCGTCTTCTATTCTTGCATTAGAGCTGCTTGAACGTAAGCTGCCAGCCGAGAATCTGGCATTAGTTGAGTACCTAGATAGAGCTCGCCATGGAATTGACCGTGCATCTGAAATCAGTAAGGAGTTACTGACGTATGCCAGACCTAATGAAGGCAAGGTTGAGGTTGTCTCGGTTCGGCAAGTTATCGATGGTGCTATTCAGTTACTTGCACATAAAGCGAAAGCTTACAATTTACGTATCAGCTGTGGGTCTGAGTTAACCCTATATGGCCATAAGGTTAAACTCGAAGAATTGATGATAAACCTGATCAATAATGCAATGGATGCGACAGCGTCGGGCGGAAATATTGAAATCACTGCCCATGGTGGGGCTGACAATCTCTACCTCTCAATCAGAGATTGGGGTGAAGGAATGGACAGTAAAACCTTAGAGCGAGCGACCGAACTATTTTATTCGACCAAGTCAATCGGCCAAGGGACGGGACTTGGTTTAGCGATTTGTGAACACATATTGAGTGCTCATCAGGGCAAGATGAATATTGAAAGCACATTAGGTGAGGGTACCAAGGTGTCGATGACATTTTATAATAGAGGTTTGATCCATGACTAAGGTCTTAATTGCAGAGGATGATAAAGATCTTCGGATGAATATGGTCGATATTCTCGAGCTTGAAGGTTTCGATGTGATCGCCGTACCCTGCGCGGAGGAAGCGATTACAGTCTGCCAAAAGCACTCTTTCGATATCGCTTTAATGGATCTAGTTATGTCCGGAATGACAGGTGTCGAGGCCATTTCGAACCTGAGGCAGGAAAACCCCTTTATGGCTGTGATTATTGTCACTGCCTACGCCACCGTAGATACAGCGGTTGATGCG
Organism: Shewanella benthica; assembly: GCA_023284085.1. Taxonomy (GTDB): domain Bacteria; phylum Pseudomonadota; class Gammaproteobacteria; order Enterobacterales; family Shewanellaceae; genus Shewanella; species Shewanella benthica. The sequence continues at coordinate 82,369 of JAKVHY010000004.1, read as the reverse complement.
ATGAAGAAAGGAGCTGACAGTGTGCTGACTAAGCCGTTTAAGAGTGTCGACCTTGTGATGACCATACGGCGTAGTATCGCTGAAAAGCAACTACTGAAATCGAGTTCTGATATCGACTCCGATAGCGTCTATGCAGCGTTAGCTAATCCACTACGACGCGCAACATTAAAGTCGTTGGGTTGCCATAAAGAGTTGAAATTTATGGACCTGTGCCGTTTGGTTGGGGTGGAAGATCATACTAAGTTTAATTTTCATCTGCGCCAGCTCAAGAAAGCTGGTCTGGTGATGCAAAATGAGAGAAAGATCTACATTTTGACAAATACAGGACAATTTGTTTTACAACACCATAACCTTTCATAGGTTTTATTTATTCATAATAAACAGTCACCTAAAAAACTTCTGATAACTATAGTTCACAACTTTAATCTGGTTGTGAACTCCTCTTATCTATTCCTTTAGGGGTAACTCATCAATACTGGCTACATGTCCAAAGAGGCATATTAATCGCCCTACCTGCAATGTTGGCGATATCAAAAAAGCTAAATGAGGATGAACTTATGAACGTACAAATTCCCTATAAAAAGCTAGTGCTTGCCAGCATGATAACCATGTTGGTAGCGTGTGGTAGTGATAATGATGACGCCACACCACCAATGAATAATGCCCCGTTTGTCGTTGCTGATTCCGCTACGGTAACAGTAGCAGAAGTTGTGACCATAGATGTATTAGCCAATGATACCGATGCGGATGGTGATACCTTATCAATCGTATCCGTTGACTCTGATAGCGCCGTTATTAATGCGGGGAAAATTGACTTTACAGCAGGTGCAACCGCTGGCGAAGTGAAGTTTAATTATACCATCACCGATGGCACCGATGAAGCAACGGGTGAAGTGACTGTGACGGTTGAAGCTGCTGTTATTCCAGAGCCTGAAGTTCTCGCTTATGTCGGCTCGGCAGCTTGTGCAACGTGCCACAGTGGAAAGCATGAAACATTTGCTAAAACGGGTCATAACTTTAAGATTATGAAAAATCCGGGAAATGAACAACCAGCATTCCCATACACTCCAGAAACCACCATTACTGGCGCAATTGACTTGCTAGTCGATGCAGAAGAAAACAATACTTTAGGTGCACCAACCAGTTATGACGAAGTTACCTACACAGTCGGTGGTTATCATTGGAAAATGCGCTGGTTAGATGCCGATGGTTACATCGTCACCGGTAAAAATGTTCAATATAATATTCGTAATGCCGAAGGTGAGCTCAATATCCCTGATAATCACCCAACTGATGCCGATGTGATGGGTGATTACAAGGCAACTGAGTTCGACTACAAATATAGCTGTGGTAACTGTCATACAACTGGCTGGAAGCGCACTACAGATGTAGCCGGTGGCGATACTCGTAATTCAGACCGTCAAGATGATCTTCCTGGGATGAACGGTACTTTTGCAGAGCAAGGCGTCCAGTGTGAATCTTGCCATGGTGCGGGTAGCTTCCATGTTAAGTCTCCTTCTAAAGACAACATAGTTAAAATTGCTACAGCACGTACAACGGAAGACTTCTTAGCCGATGATATGGGCTACGGTAAAGCGGTAACGTGCGCCGAGTGTCACACACGTGATGGTGAGAAAGATTACCCATCATTTGTTAGCCATTATAACGAAGCTTTCCCCAACGGCAGTAAAGTGGGTGGGCGAATCATCTCTAGCAGCAGGTTATCAAAGCATCACCAAACTGGCGATGAGATGCTAGGTGTTGTTCCTGAAGACTATGGTACCTATAAAGCCGGCGATGAAATTGGTCCTAAGAGCGGTATGGCGTGTTCCTCTTGTCATGATTCACACAAGTCTACCGTGAATCAAGATAGTGCTGATGGATTACACACCGGAGCAGTTAAAGCATGTACAGATTGTCATAATGCCAGTGGTCTTGGTGAGAAAAAGTTTGCGCAGAATACTCATGCCGCAGCTCCACATGCCGCAGCAGTCTGTACCGACTGTCATATGCCGAAACTGGCTAAGAGTGCAGTTAAGACTGCGCCAAGACAAGGTGGAGCTGATGTGGTATTCGGTGATGTGAAGTCTCACTTGTTCACTATCGACTTAGACCCCGCAGCGAAGCAGTTCACTGAAGATGGTAAGTTCCAAATGCCTTGGGCAACTGCAGAGTTCACCTGTGGTAACTGTCACGCTGACTACAGTGAAAGAGCTTTAGCACTACCTAAGATACATAAGTAAGCTCATTATAATTACGACTATAACTATAACTAGTCTGTTAATTTAGTCCCTTGTTCATCAAGCCACTCCAATTTGTCATCGGAGTGGCTTTTATATTGTTTAGCCTCCCTTCAGAAACTGCTTAGCTAACTTTTGTTTTCCACCAATCATTAGTCACAGTCACAGTCACAGTCATGAGCTATGAGCTATGAGCTATGAGCTATGAGTCATAAGCCATAAGCCATAAGCTATAAGCTATAAGCCATAAGCCATAAGCTATAAGCTATAAGCTATAAGCCTGATATGACCCCGGTAAAGTGGACTCGGGGTTTAAAGTCTTGATAGCTGAAAGGGTGGTTTGAAGCAGGATGCTGAAACAAGTTTAGTATGAGAGGAGGATAACAGCCATGGGCTAGCAGCTAGGAGTCAGAAACGAGGGGTCATAGGCTTGACCCCTGTGTGAACGATAATTACTGCTCATTGGCAGATGTATTCTCACCAATAACAACAGGGACATCGTAAGGTTTACCCTTACGTATGATAGTCATGGAAACTTGCGTTCCCGGTGGTGTTTCGGCGATTCTATCCATCAGCATTTCGACGCCAGGAATATCTTCCCCTGCATATTTGGTTATCACATCTCTTGGCTGAAGTTGAGCTTGAGCGGCAGGCCCATTGGGATCGACGCCTGTGATCACCACACCAGTAAGATCCGGTAGATTGAGGATCTGCGCCATTACAGGGCTGATGGGTTCACCGCTGATACCTAGTGCTCCCCGGATCACCCGACCATTTTTAATCAGTTTACCCATGATGCTATGGGCCAGCTTGATTGGGATGGCAAAGTTTATTCCATGACCGCCACCTTCTTCACCGACCTGGAAAGCCGCTGTGTTTATGCCTATCAATTGGCCACTGGTATCGATAAGTGCTCCACCTGAGTTACCGGCATTAATTGCAGCATCGGTCTGTAGAAAATCCATGTAGCCAGAACTGAGTCCATTACGGCCCGTAGCACTGATAATTCCTTGAGTGATAGTCTGACCAAGGTTATAGGGATTGCCTATGGCTAAGACAACATCACCGACTTGTGCAGGTACCCCTAAGTTGATTGGCACTATTGGTAGGCTGTCGCCATCAATTTTTAGTACGGTCAGATCGGTGACAGGATCTGAACCAACGACTTCTGAGGTGAATTTACGGCCATCTTGTAGGGCGACGACTATCTCATCGGCTTGTTTAATGACATGGTAATTGGTAAGGATATAGCCTTCAGCGCTCATTATCACGCCAGAACCAAGGCCCTGCAGTGATCTTGAGTTGAGAGGTTGATTACGATTGATACTCAGACTATAGATATTGACTACGGCAGGGGCTGCACGTCTGACTGCAACGGAAAATGATAGCTCAACCCCATGATCGCCACGCTTTTGGAAAAACAGGCTGGTCATATCCTTGTTTGCCAAAAAAGGTGTTACTACCAGAAAGACTGCCGCCATAATAAGGCCGAACAAAACGGCCTTGCCGAGATAGAGTAGAGTGTCTTTAAGGGTCATATCAGAGAGTGTTAAAGAAAAAGTAGCGTAAGATTAGCATGTTTAAAGCTTGAAGGTAATTAAGATAAAGTGATGAAGCAGCAAAGAAGACAAGCATTGTCAATGCTTAGTCATCGCCTTATCTGCCAATAAGAAACAGCATAAAGGCTAACCATAGGCTTTATGCTGTTTTATTGTTACCTCAGGACCAAGTATAGGCTGCTGTTGTCACGTTTTATCTTCAATGCAACATCGCCTTGTTGATCGGCAAGTTTGGCCTTTAGAGACTTAATATTTTTTATTGGTGAGCGATTCACACCGACAATAACATCGCCTTTGTGTAAGCCACTGGCTGCCGCTGGCGAGTTTTGAGCCACATCGGTTATCTCAACGCCTTGCTTGCTGTTTTCTAATGCCGCACCGGCGAGCATGGGATGAATGGCCCCAGCGGCGGTTTCTGTTGTCTGACTGGTTTCCCCTAGAATCGCGGTTACGCTGTGTTTGTCACCATCGCGGATCAAGCCAAACTCAACTTCTGCGCCTGCACCCATGGTGGCCACTTTCGCCCTTAGCTCCTGAAAGCTTTTGATATTGCGTCCATTGACACTGACAATAATATCGCCCGCCTTTATGCCTGCTTTATCGGCTGCGCTATCGGCCATGACCTGATCGACGAAACCACCATGTTGGGTATTTAAGCCAAAACCTTTCGCCAGCTCATGGGTCAGGTCTCGACCCGATACACCTAATACGCCGCGGCGGACTTCGCCGTGCTCGATGATCTGATCGATCAGGTTGTTAACCATATTAGAAGGGATCGCAAAGCCTATGCCTACGTTACCGCCGCCGGGTGCTACGATGGCGGTATTGATGCCGATCAGGTCACCATTGAGGTTGACTAAGGCGCCGCCGGAATTACCACTGTTGATGGCTGCATCGGTTTGAATGAAGTTCTCCAGCATCTCAATACCTAGGCCCGAGCGGCCCATGGCACTGACAATACCCGATGTCACCGTTTGGCCAAGACCGAAAGGATTACCGATAGCGACGGCAAAGTCACCGACCCTGAGTTCATCGGAATCGGCACGTTTCAACGCGACTAAGTTATCGGCTTTGATCTGCAATAATGCGATATCAGACTCGGCATCGGTGCCGATAAGTGTTGCCTCGACCTCACGTCCATCATGCAGGCCAATTAAGATTTCGTCAGCGCCTTCTATCACATGATTATTGGTGACGATATAGCCCTTGTCGGCGTCTATGATGACTCCCGAACCTAGGCCTCGAAATGGACGTTCCTGTACTTGCTCCCGAGGGGCATTAGGACCAAAAAAATATCTGAAGGCATCGGGTAACTTTTGCTTAGAGACATGGGTCCCCGTAACGGCTACGGCAACTACCGCGGGTGTGGTGCGCGCTAACATGGGAGCCAGACTGGGGATGGATTGTCCTTCGACCGCGATTGGAATTGCTGCCTGAGACAGACTAGGTGCCAAAGAGAGCGATGCCGTAAGCAGGGCGGCAGAAAGTAAGCTTAATTTGGATTTCATCTATATAGCTCCAATATCGGATTCAGTAGTGTTACTTAAGGATATAGGGATATTTTTTGCTATATCAAGAAGCAATCATGGATCTTTTGTTACTGAATCCGACAATAGGCTGGAGTTGAAAGTTCATCTTTATTAACAAAGGTTAATTTTTTTGATTCACTATAATGACATTTTCACTGTTGAGTTCATTGGCTTGAGTGTCTATAGAGTCTCGAGATACTTCATGGTTAACTAAGCTAGCCAGTGGCTTAGCCGTGCTTTTAGGGGCTAAGGTATTCGCCGCCTCATTCCATTGTTTGTTGATCTTGTTTAATTGCTCCGCCAACTCGGCAAGTTGTTTATGGTGCAATTCGAAATGATCTGTGACTTCTTGCTTGTGCTGACTCAATTCTAATTTTGTCTGCTCATGGGCTTTTCCCTTGCCATTAGACTCACTGTTACGGGCAATGATAGTGCGACCGACGTAACCTAGTAAGATCCCGAGAACGAAAGTTGCAATAACTAAGGGCCATTCCATATAAAACTCCTTTACATCAGGAACTGAAAATTCGAATAAATTATTATTGCTGACATGATACCATCTAGCCGTTCATTTAAGCATTAAAGAGATTATTTTACGTGTCCCAGCTAACTCCGTGGCAGCATTACCAGCAAGACTTGACTAGAGATGACTTTTCACACGATCCAGCGCAGGAGCAAGCGGTAAAAAGTTTGCAGCGTGTGTTTGATGAAATTCAGCTTATTAATAGTAAGCCGAGCCTGGTGAAAAGAGTATTTTCGTTTCTGGGGACAAAACCACAAGGGGTTCAGGGACTCTATCTCTGGGGTGGGGTTGGGCGCGGTAAAACCTACTTGATGGATACCTTCTATGATGCCTTGCCCGGAGAGAGAAAGCTGCGGGCACACTTCCATCGCTTCATGCATCAGATTCACTTAGATCTCGATAACCTAAAAGGGCAGAGAGATCCCCTGTTAACGATTGCCAAACAGATGGCAGAGAAGTATCAGGTGATCTGTTTCGATGAGTTCTTCGTGTCGGACATTACCGATGCCATGTTACTCGGGACCTTATTTCAAGCCCTATTCAAAGAGGGGGTGGCGCTGGTCGCGACATCCAACATCATTCCCGATGAACTCTACCGTAATGGCTTACAGCGAGCACGCTTTCTGCCAGCCATCGCGCTGATCAACCAACATTGCCAAATACTCAACGTGGACTCAGGAATCGATTATCGTCTGCGTACGCTGGAGCAGGCGGAAATCTATCATTTCCCCCTCGATGCTAAGGCCGATACGAATTTACTCTCCTATTTTGCCAGGTTGGCACCCGAGTCTGAGGTGTCAGTGGATGCTCTAGAGATCGACGGGCGCAACATTAGTATAAGAAAACAGGCTCAAGGCGTCTTGCTACTGGACTTTCTTGCCCTGTGTGATGGCCCCAGAAGCCAGAGAGACTATATGGAGCTCGCCTGCCTCTATCATACTGTCTTGCTCAGTGGGGTTAAGCAGATGGGTGATAAGCTTACCGGCGACGATATTGCCCGGCGTTTTCTCGCCATGGTGGATGAGTTTTACGAGCGTAATGTTAAGCTTATCATTTCAGCCGAAGTCTCCCTCGAAGACATCTACACTCAGGGCTTATTAAGCTTCGAATTCAAGCGTTGTCGTTCACGTCTCACCGAGATGCAATCCCATGATTATCTGGCTTTAGAACATCTTCCATAAGGTTAAATATTTGGGCTTTTAGGGCTAACAAGTGTCTTGCCGAGAGGAGGGGGTTATTTAAATCACCTGTACTGCAAATATTAGGTGATTTTTAGCTCATCTTTGTCTATAATCCGCCACCTGCCCTCGTTACTCCATCAATTAGATGGAGGTTGTAAAGCCTAATTCTTTGCTCGAAGGGGCGGGGAATGGCACTATTTGTGTTTTTACCAATTTTGGTAGAGCATTTGAGACAGAATTTTAACATTGGGTTTTTGTAAAATGAAGACTACTTTTACTGCTACACCAGAGACAGTCACTCGTGAGTGGTTTGTCGTTGACGCTGAAGGTAAAACTTTGGGTCGTATCGCTACTGAAATTGCTTCACGTTTACGTGGCAAGCATAAGCCAGAGTATACACCTCATGTTGACACCGGTGATTACATCATCGTTATCAATGCTGAAAAAGTTACCGTCACTGGTAATAAAGCGAAAGGCAAAGTGTACTACTCGCATTCGGGTTTCATCGGTGGCATCAAGCAGATCACCTTTGAAAAGCTGCAGGCTCATAAGCCTGAAATGATTATCGAGAAAGCGGTTAAGGGTATGTTACCTAAAGGTCCTTTAGGACGTGCCATGTTCCGTAAACTTAAAGTTTACGCTGGTACAGAACATAACCACGCTGCACAACAACCTCAAGTTCTTGATATCTAAACAGGATTAAGCTAATGGCTGCAACTCAGTACTACGGCACTGGCCGTCGCAAAACATCTACTGCACGCGTATTCGCGAAAGCAGGAACTGGCAACATAGTTGTCAATCAACTTCCACTAGATAAGTATTTTGGTCGTGAAACTGCTCGTATGGTTGTTCGTCAACCACTAGAGCTAGTTGAAATGACTGAAAAACTAGATATCTATGTAACTGTAAAGGGCGGTGGTATCACTGGCCAAGCAGGTGCAATTCGTCACGGTATTACCCGTGCATTGTTGGAGCTTGATGAAGCTCTACGTCCTTCTCTTCGTGCCGCTGGTTTCGTTACCCGTGATGCTCGTAAAGTTGAGCGTAAGAAAGTTGGTCTACGTAAATCACGTAAGAAGCCACAATTCTCAAAGCGTTAATTTTTCGCTATCGAGAACTCAAAAAACCCAGCTTATGCTGGGTTTTTTATTGGCAAAAATTTATTATTACCATCAAAAATAGCGCATAGAAAGCATCACTTTGTTAATCTAATCTAATCTTAATCCCGTTCCCGTTATCCGGAATTTTAAATTATGTCTCTACAACTAATCATGCTAGCGTTAGGTATTGTGCTTGTTATCGAAGGAATTGGGCCACTGTTATTTCCTAATCGCTGGAAAGCATATTTAAAGGATATTTCGAACCAAAATCAGCAACTTCTGCAACGTTTGGGTGGTGGTTTAGTCACCGCCGGTATCGTTTTGTTGATTATTTTTTCATAAATTACTTGCCTACAGCCCCTATAGATCTGCTAAAATCCCGTTTTAACCACTACCGTGCAGCAAATAATGGGCAAAAACGTCGTAGTTCTCGGCACCCAATGGGGTGACGAAGGAAAGGGTAAGATAGTTGACCTACTTACCGAACAGGCTAAATATGTCGTTCGATATCAGGGTGGCCACAATGCCGGTCACACTCTCGTTATCGATGGTGACAAAACCGTTCTTCATCTTATTCCATCAGGGATCTTACGTGATAATGTAAAATGCATTATCGGTAATGGCGTGGTGCTATCACCAGAAGCTCTGATGACTGAGATCAACATGCTTAAAGAGCGTGGAGTTCCTGTTGAGGAGCGTCTGCTTATCTCTGAAGCGTGTCCACTGATTCTGCCATTCCATTGTGCTCTAGATGTTGCCCGTGAGAAAGCTCGCGGTAATAAGGCTATTGGTACAACGGGCCGTGGTATTGGTCCTGCATATGAAGATAAGGTTTCACGCCGTGGTCTTCGTGTTGGCGATCTGTTTGATGCAGAGCTGTTTGCAGAGAAGCTGAAAGATGTGATGAGCTATCACAACTTCATGTTGACTGAATACTACAAGTGCGAAGCTGTAGATTATGAAAAGACATTGAAAGATGCTTTGGCAATCGCAGATTACCTTAAGAGTATGTGTACCGACGTCACTGATTTGTTAGATCAGGCGCGTAAAGCGGGTGAGCCTATTCTGTTTGAAGGCGCACAGGGTACCTTGCTTGATATCGACCATGGTACTTATCCGTTCGTCACCTCTTCTAATACTACCGCAGGTGGTGTAGCGACAGGTTCTGGATTCGGTCCACGTCATCTGGATTATGTATTGGGTATCATGAAGGCTTACACGACTCGCGTCGGCGCCGGACCTTTCCCAACTGAGCTAGAGTGTGAAATCGGTGACTACTTAGGCACTAAGGGTCACGAATTCGGTGCAACTACTGGTCGTAAGCGTCGTCCAGGTTGGTTAGACATAGTTGCCATGAAGCGTGCGGTACAGATCAACAGCGTAAGCGGTTTCTGTCTGACTAAGCTAGATGTGCTAGATGGTCTGAAAGAAGTGAAGATCTGTGTTGGCTATCAGTATCCAGATGGAACTGTCGCGACAGTGACTCCACTCGCGGCCGAAGGCTACGAGAAGGTCACACCTGTACTGGAAACTATGCCAGGCTGGAGTGAGACCACTTTCGGTGCGACTTCTTTAGAGCAATTGCCGCAAGCGGCATTGAACTACATTAAGCGTCTCGAAGACTTGTTAGAAACGCCAATTGATATTATCTCTACGGGTCCCGATAGAAACGAGACCATGATTCTGGTGAATCCGTTTAGTTAATAGAAAGAGGCCGCATATAGCGGCCTTTTTATTGGTGCTGATACGGGTAAGCAGTGCTCAAGAAATGCGTTATACTGCCGATGACCTATTATGTACCCAATAGGCGAGTATTGATGAGACAAGCTATTCACCGCTAATCGAGTGTCTTGTCTGATCACTACTTATGTTTATGAATTTTTCGCGAGAGAGCTCATGCTACGAGAAGTGCTAAAATTTTCATCGAAAATCATGTCGCGTTATCTGTTGTTATCGATAGTAGCGCTTACACCGGCTTTGAGCTGGGCTGAGACTCGAGCCGTGGATATCTATAGTCAGGAGCAGTTAATTGAACTGATCAGGACTAAACAATATCTTACGCGAGTCACGGGAGATGATTGTCAGTTAGTCCAGGATATTGAGGCGAGAGCCGAGGTGCTTAAACAGCCCCTGTATCAATATCTTTGGGCCGAGATGCTTAATCATGGTATTTGTGTAAAAGCAAACCCACCGAGAGGGATCTCTTTACTGCGTGACTCTGCCGAGCAGGGGAGCGCGGAAGCTATGCTCAGGATCGCCGAGTACTATCACGATGGACAATTTGTGATACAAGATCGCGACAGAGCCATTCATTATGTGATGCCCGCAGCGGCCAATGGCGACCTGCCGGCACGTATGATGTTAGTTAGACTGTTTGGTGAAGGCTATGGTAGCCCAAGAGATTTCGAGATGGGATATCACTGGCTATATAACGATGTATTTAGTGATGAGGCGACAAAACATAAAGCCTTAGAATTATTGAAGGTGCTAGAGCAGAAAATGCCGCCCAGTGCAGTTGCCAGGGCAAAACAGGAGCACCTGAGATCCCGATAAACAGTACCATTTGCCTATTAGCAATTGGTATGACCCGGAATATTCCGGTAAAATATTTGAGATATTGAATGATCAAAGATCCGCATTTAAAGCGTGAACAAGAAAATTACGAAAACCCCATTCCAAGCCGTGAGTTTATTTTAGAATACTTACGATCAGAAAAATCCCCGTTAAACCGTGAACGCATAGCACAGGCGCTTAAACTCGAAAGTGAGGAGCAGCTTGAAGCGCTTAGACGTCGGTTACGAGCCATGGAGCGGGATGGGCAGCTGGTGTTTACCCGAGGACAGGCCTACGGCCTCCCCGAGCGTATGGACCTGCTTACCGGTACTATTATCGGTCACAGAGATGGTTTTGGCTTCTTGAAGCTGGCTGAGGGCGGTGACGACCTCTTTATCAATAACCGTGACATGATGATGTATTTCCACGGCGACAAGGTGCTGGCGCAGAAAGCCGGAGTCGATCGTAAGGGGCGCCGCGAAGCACGTATCGTACGCCTGGTCGAACAGAGAGCCGCCGCCCTAGTGGGACGTTTCCATTTAGATTCCGGCATGGCTTTCGTCATTGCCGATGACAGGCGTATAGGCCAAGAGATACTCATTGCCGATGAGGACCGTAATGGTGCTCGTCAGGGTGATGTTGTGGTGCTCGAATTGACCCGTCGCCCGGGCCGTTATGTGAAGGCCGCGGGTAAAGTCACCGAAGTGTTAGGCAAGCAGCTTGCTCCTGGCATGGAGATCGAGATTGCCCTGCGTAACTACGATCTGCCGCATACCTGGTCGAGTCAGATTGAGAAGAAGCTGCGCGCGATTCCCGATGAAGTGACTGAAGCTGACAAAGAGGGTCGAGTCGATCTACGTCACTTGCCTTTAGTGACCATCGATGGCGAAGATGCCCGTGATTTCGACGATGCCGTTTATGCCGAAGCTAAAAAGAGCGGTGGCTGGCGTCTTTGGGTTGCGATTGCCGATGTGAGCCATTATGTACGCACCGAATCGGCATTAGATAAGGAAGCACGTAGTCGAGGAAACTCGGTGTACTTCCCATCACAAGTCATCCCTATGTTGCCGGAAAAGATCTCCAACGGATTATGTTCTTTGATGCCTGAGGTCGATCGCTTATGTATGGTTGCCGAGATGACTATCTCCGCGGCAGGTAAACTATCAGGATATAAATTCTATCCGGCTGTGATGCATTCTCATGCCCGTCTGACCTATACCCAAGTTGCCGATATGCTCGAAGGCGGAGAGGTGAGTGATAAGCTCAAACCTATATTCCCGCATCTGCAGACGTTGCAATCTCTGTATCTGACTCTGGATGTGACTCGTGCACAACGAGGCGCCATCGCATTTGAAACTACTGAGACTCAGTTTGTTTTCAATGCCGATCGCAAGATTGACAGCATAGTGCCGAGAAATCGTAACCAGGCACACAAGATCATCGAAGAGTGCATGATCTTGGCTAACGTGGCCTCGGCCAAGTTCGTCAAGAAGCACAAGGGCGAAGTCTTATACCGGGTGCATGAGTCTCCATCTGAACAGAAACTGACGAACTTTAAAGACTTCCTCAAGGAACGTGGCTTGAGCATGGGCGGTGGGCTTCAGCCTACACCGACCGATTATCAGGCGCTGATGGAGTCGATCACAGACAGGCCCGATGCCGAGCTTATCCAGATCATGTTGCTGCGCTCCATGAAGCAAGCGGTTTACACACCGGATAATGAAGGACACTTTGGTTTAGCCTTAGAAGCCTATTCTCACTTTACTTCGCCTATCCGTCGTTACCCTGACTTGATCTTGCATCGCGTTATTCGCTTCTTGCTGGCGAAAGAACAGGGAGAGGCGACTGAGAAATGGACGCCCGGTGGTGGTTATAACTATCAACTAGAAGAGTTAGATCTTCTCGGTGTCGAGTGTTCGACCACAGAGCGCCGCGCCGATGAGGCGACCCGTGATGTTAGCGATTGGCTTAAATGTGAGTTTATGCAAGATCACGTGGGTGATACCTTCGACGCCGTAGTGGCCTCGGTCACTCATTTCGGCATGTTCGTCCGTTTGAATAAACTCTTTATCGATGGCTTAGTGCATATCTCAAGTCTGGGTAGCGATTACTACCAATATGATAATATGCGTCAGCGTCTTGTTGGAGAGTCATCCGGTCAGATATACCAGATAGGCGACAAGGTCACTGTGAAGGTGGCTAGCGTCAATCTGGATGACAGACAGATAGACTTGATGATGGCGGGTGAGGAAGGTAAGTCTAAACGTCCAAGCCGTGGCAAGAAGCCAATGACTGCCAGAGAGCGAGTCAATGCAGAGGGCGCTAAGCTAGGCAAAGCAGATAAGAGCGGTAAACCTAAGCGACGCGGTTCTCGTTCAAAATCTGCGGCGGGAAAACCTTCTGCCGACGCTGCTAAAACCAATACGAGCGGTGGAGCTAAAAAGTCCGGCGCTAAAACAAAAACGACGGCTAAGAAGTCGAAGGCTAAAAAGTCTTCAGCAAAAAAGGCTTCAGTAAAAAAGAGCCCTGCTAAGCGTAACGTCAAAGCAAGTAAGTAATAGAGACAGTAATAGATGAAAAAACAAGATATCACCTTTGGTATTCACGCCGTCGAAGCGGTACTGAAACATAGCCCGGAACGCGTAATCGAACTTTGGGTACTACAGGGTCGTGATGACAAGCGTTTCATGCCGATCCTAGAGAGTGCGGCTGAGTACGGTGTCTCGGTGCAGCATGCAACACGTAAGGTATTGGATGACAAGTCAGACGGTGGTCAACACCAAGGTGTGATAGCCCGAGTCAAGGCGGTCAAACAGCTCAATGACAAAGACTTAGCGGTCCTGCTTGATAAGATAGAAGTCGAGAAGACGGAGACACCTTTCTTGCTGATCCTGGATGGCGTTACCGATCCACACAATTTAGGTGCTTGTCTGCGTAACGCAGATGCCGCCGGTGTTCATGGGGTTATCGTGCCGCGTGATAACTCTGTGGGTCTAACGCCAACGGTGAGCAAGGTCGCTTGCGGCGCCGCAGAAGTGGTGCCGCTGTTTCAGGTCACTAACTTGGCTCGCACCATGAAAAGCCTACAAGAGAAAGGTGTCTGGATTGTCGGCGCCGCCGGCGAAGCAGAGCAGGATCTCTACAAGGCCGATCTTAAAGGCTCGCTAGCGATCGCCATGGGCTCCGAAGACAAGGGCCTGCGCCGTCTAACCCGCGAAAGCTGTGACTCACTGGTTTCGATACCTATGACCGGCTCAGTATCCAGCCTGAACGTGTCAGTGGCTACTGGAGTCTGTTTGTTTGAGGCTGTACGCCAGAGATTGAGCTAAGTTTCTGAAAACTTAGCTATCGTCATTTTGGGAGCATGTATCCCATAGTGCATCGAATGCCGATGTGGATTAGTCCTCATCGGCATTTTTGTATCTGTTTTTTGCCATTTGATGGTTTAGCTGTTGGCTGAGTTGGTATTGGCTAGTGTGTTTATAATTTTCTGCTTCATTGTTACCTATCGCTTGCAGCGTGCTTATGTGCACTCTTTATTTTGAGAAGGTTCTGCAAGACGCCGAGAGTACAATCCCTGTAGCCTTTGCGGTGTCATAGAACGACCATGTCATCGTAGCCGCATTTACACTGGGTATTTTACAAGAAGGTGACCTTATTTACTTCGACCAATTTATACAAACTATATCAAACAATTAACTACAATTTGTATAAAAATGGCTACCCCAGAAAAGCAAATTCCTATAGCATAAAGCATACCAAACAACATGGATGTGGCAGTGGCCAAGTCCAACACGCGATTTATGCCTTGCAAGCAACGCAACGTATAAATACTGAGACGTTATGTGTCAGTGTGAGGATTAATGAAATATAAACTTCTATTATCAGGTATGTTATTCCTACTGATAGGTGCTATTTTTTTATTGGTAGAAAACAAGTTTTATCAATACATCGATGAAAAAGGTCTTCTTCATGAAAGCTTGTTCCTACCATTAGGAATATTGGCGTTAATTTCTGGAGGAATACTACTATTTTTCTTTACGGCTAAAAAAATTATAAATTTAGCACGAAAAAAATAAAAATATGAGTAATAGTCAATCACACATAACAAGTTGCTAAACTCGGACGCATAATGGCTTGTCATTGTTTTTTCATAAGAAAAGTCCGCAAAATAAAGCCGAATCTATGCGTAGGCTTGTAAGGCGACACCACATTTGCGTTTGCCATACTCTTCCTAATCAAAACCTTATGAGTGACTAATCAATAAAACCTAAATCGAAGAGATAACTGTCTCGAAACCATAGCCAGTGTGAACGCGGCTATGCTCGTCCGTTACGAGGTGTCACTGTGGCACTCTTCGAACGAGAGGGATGCCGAACTGGCCGTTAAACATGGAAGTGTTTTGAAATGGACGAAGCTATAGGGATACTTTCTGCTTATTAAAGAGGGTGCTGTGTCATAGAAGTGCTCTCTCATTCATCTCGCTGTAGGCTATAGCTTCGAATGAAGCTGCATGTTTGATTCCACAAACTTACAGCTTAAAACTGACCACTTATAACTTTTCCCTTCCTTGAACCTCAATCCTAGCGTCTCGAACCTAGGGCCTCGAGCCTCGAACCTTATCGAAACGTATACAGCAAATTGAACGTGGTGATGGTATCTGTTTGCTCGGTGCCTTCGGGGACGATGTCTGTGTACTTGATGTTGACGCCTATCTTGAAGGCCCAGTCTTGGAATAGGGTGTTCTTGTAGTTCATATCCAGGGTGAGGGTACTGTTGTTTTCGCCTATTTCAGCGGTGAGATCGGCGTTGAGGCTGGTATATTCCTGCAGCTTTTGCTCAAACTTGGCGGCAGTACGAACAATGATGTCTTTATCGGCCTGGGGGTTTGGTTCAGATTCTGTTTCGATAGGCATGTTATATCGGTAACCTGGACCGATTTCTAAGCTGAGCTTAGTGTCACTATTTGAAATTGCATCGAAACCGTAACCTACAGAAACCGTAGATATTTGGGTGTAACTACCGAAACGGTCTAAGGTGAAGTCACCTCGACCGAAGACATAGCCATCGTCTAGCCATGAAAAATCATTGTCTAATTTATAGCTGGACTGCAGCTGTACATCATATTTCTCCGCCGTGGTTTTCTCATTATCGGCAGCATAATAGAGTTTAAACGTTCCTTCCTGCCTAAATTGCTCTGTGTCGTAAACCAGTTTGGTTCGACCATTGAAGCTACTGGACTCGGTATTGCCAGTATTGAGTTGCAAACCTGCCTCGATTTCTGCGGTGAAATCACTGGGCAGCTCTTGATAGTCGGGGGGCACTAAGGCCCAGGCTGACATAGGTATGGATACAAGTAGGGCAGTTAAAACTCTAAACATTATTTTATTCTTACTATTATTTTAATGTGGTGAGGTTCTATGACGATAGGTCAACATCATACCTATTCTGTTCTGCATCGGTAAAGTTAATATAGCGATACAATTTCAAATTATTGTTGCCCCGTTTAATGTGGCAACCAGGTTACGGACCAGCAACGAACTTAGCGGGACACTTGGGGAAATGCCTATTTAAGGTGCGCTGTCTGTTTCGATAGATGACCATGAATCGCACATTAACCTAATTGATCATAGATACTGCTTGAATTTAGCCTTAAATTTGTGTAATATTCCGCGGCTTAAATCAGTCACTTTAATTAGTTCCTTGCCTCTATTTGGTTTGGCTGAGCCAACAACGAGGCTAGATAACCGTAAGGAGCAAAAAATGCGTCATTATGAAATCGTATTTTTGGTTCACCCTGACCAGAGTGAACAAGTACCTAGTATGATTGAACGTTACACGGGTATTATTACCCAAGCTGGCGGTCAAGTTCATCGTTTAGAAGACTGGGGCCGTCGTCAACTGGCTTACCCAATCATCGAATTGCACAAGGCTCACTATGTTCTTATGAACGTAGAAGCTACTGCTGAAACGGTTGAAGAGTTAGAAACAGTTTTCCGTCTCAACGACGCTGTTCTGCGAAGCATGGTTATGCGTACTAAAGCAGCCATCACTGAAGCATCTCCAATGGCTAAGCTAAAAGAAGAGCGTGATTCACGCCGTTCTAGCGAAGGCGAGCGTCGTAGCGCGCCTGTTGAAAAAGCTGTTGAAGAAGTTAAAGAAACCGCTGAAAAAGCAGCAGAGTAAGTTTTTCTTTGGCCACAAACCATTTGGTGTTATCCGGAACCATTACGCGTTCCAGAAGCTTTAAAAGCCCGGCAGGCATCGCACACTGTGTGATTATGCTGGAACACAAATCTCAGTGCTTCGAAGCAGAAATGCTAAGAAACGTATACTGTCAGATACAAGTGATATTAAGTGGTGAACGCTTTGAAAGCGTTACAGATAAACTGAAAATCGGCGTGGATATTGAAGTGCAAGGCTTTATCGCTCTCCAGCAGAGTCGAAATGGTCAAAATCGCTTAGTAATACACGCTGAAAATGTCGAATTGAAAACTTAGGAGACTGTCACATGGCACGTTATTTCCGTCGTCGCAAGTTCTGCCGTTTCACTGCAGAAGGCGTTACAGAGATTGATTACAAAGATATCGTAACTCTAAAGAACTATATTACTGAAAGTGGTAAAATTGTTCCTAGCCGTATCACAGGTACAAACGCTAAATATCAACGTCAACTAGCTCGCGCTATCAAGCGTGCTCGTTATCTTTCTCTACTGCCTTACACTGATTTACATCAGTAATAGCGCAACAATCTAGAGGAATTAATAATGAACATTATTTTACTTGATAAGATCGCTAACCTAGGAAATCTAGGTGACCAAGTTGTAGTTAAGTCTGGTTACGCACGTAACTTTCTTCTGCCACAAGGTAAAGCTGTTGTTGCCAACGCTGCTAACACTGAAGTCTTTGAAGCACGTCGTGCTGAATTAGAAGCTAAGTTAGCTGCTACCCTTACTGCTGCAAACGAGCGCGCTGAGAAAATCAATGCACTTGAGTCTGTTGTTATCGCTTCTAAAGCTGGTGACGAAGGCAAGCTGTTCGGCTCAATTGGTAACCGTGATATCGCTGATGCAGTTACAGCTGCTGGTGTTGAACTCGTTAAGAGCGAAGTTCGTCTTCCATTAGGCGCTTTGCGTACTACTGGTGAGTTCGAAATTGAAGTTCAGGTTCACACTGAAGTTAAAGCTATCGTTAAGATTTCTGTTGTTGCAGAAGCTTAATACATAGTTTTAAAGCGAACGGCTTAATGCCTCGGCATTAAGTCAAAAGCTTTAAAAGAAAACACCGCACTAATTTAATTAGGGCGGTGTTTTTTTATGTCTGTAGAAAAGTGTCTAGTTCCTAGTTCCTAGTTCCTAGGACCTAGGACCTAGGAACTAGGAACTTCTACTATTTAGTTCCTGACTAAATCCAACTCGGCTATCAAGTTATCCGCATGGTCCACTTCATCCATCATCCAAAGGATATAGCGGAAATCCACATGTATGGCGCGGGTGATGGTGGGGTTGAAGAACCAGTCCTTGGTTATCGCTTCATAGGTGGAATCGAAGTTTAGGCCAACTAACTCTCCCTTGCCGTTAAACACGGGGGAACCTGAGTTTCCGCCAGTGGTATCGACACTGGAGAGGAAGTTTACCGGTACCGAATTAAACGCTCCCGGCTTATCTAAGCAAGAAAACAGTCGACACAACCAGGTGCTGGGATCATGTATGACTGAGGCGACCTTGTGGCTGCCATATCTCTGCTCTTTAATGGCCTCTAGGACTTTCTGTGGTGCGTTGAAAGGTGCTACGCCAGTATGCTTGGCGGTTATGCCTTCTAGGTGAGTGAAAGGCTGTTTATATAAGGCATCTTTCGACTGATATCCGTCGACCATGCCATAGGTGATCCTCAGTGTGCCATTAGCATCGGGATAGACAGGCCAGTCGTTGGCTTGGTAATAGGCAATAATGGCTTTCATGTAATCGGGGCGAGCCTGAGATAGCTGACCGGCTAAGGTCTTCTTGTCTTTTTCCTGGGCCATATTGGTATCAAAAAGTGCTACGGCAAGACGAATAAAGGGATCTGCACTGGTCTCGAACGCATCGGCTTCGGCGTCCATCCAGGCTAATCGTTTATCTTGATTTGTCAGGGAGGTAAGTGAGTAAAGACCATCTAGCTTTTCAGATAGAGAGGCGGACTCTTGATTATCGACAAGCATAGCGTCCAGGGCTGCCACTCGGTTGTCTTGAGCCTTGTAAGCTTGTAGATCCTGTAGCCATAGGGCTTTATCTACTGCAGTATCGAAGCCGGAATCGATGCGTTTGAGACGTGCCTTGAACATTTTCATGTCTCGCTCTTGATAGCCTTCTTCACGCTCCGCATCGGGCTTAGTCTTCTCTTTCGACAATCGATACAGCTTGTTGGCCGCTGCCAGAAGCGTACTAGATTGGGCATTTTCAAAATAGTAACGTGTCTGGCTCTCGATACGTTTCTTGCTGAGTAGACGTTCGAGTTGATCGAGTTTGGCTTGATAAGTCTGGTAGGTCTTATCGGTTGCTAACCACTGCTTGAAGTCATCTTCACGGCTCTGCTTAATGCCTGCTATATCGGTGGCCTTAAAACCATCGAGTAGGCCGTTATATTTTTTCATACGGTTAGCCATAGAGGCTAAGGTGCCGGCATATTTGATTTCAATTTCACTACTGCTGTCTCCCATGGCCTCAATGGTGTCGATACGCAGTTGATATCGAGACGCTAAGGTGGGATAGAGCCAGTCACTGGCAAATTTAAGTTCGCTGGTTAAACGATAGCGACTGGTCGAGCCAGGGTACCCGGCGACAAATACGCCATCGCCAGCCTTTACACCATCGGCATTTATCTTCAGATAACTCTTAGGCTCGAACGGCACATTATCTTCAGCATACGCCGCAGGCTGACCATCTTTGCCTACATAGGCGCGCAGGAAGGTGAAGTCTCCTGCGTGGCGTGGATATTCATAGTTGTCGATATCGCCACCGAAAGCACCGACACTCTTAGGTGGTGCATATACGAGACGCACATCACGGATAATCAGCTGTTTGATAAGATAATATTCGAGGCCGCTATGGAAGCTTCTGACTGAGCAGCGATAGTTGTCATCACTCTCACAGCTTTTAATCAAAGACTTTCTGTTTGATTGAATCTCTTCATAACGCACCAGAGGATCTTGACTCAAGCCTTGGATTACTTGCTTGGAGACATCGGTCACCGCTTCGGTAATATATAATCTTTCGTTGGGACCCGCGCTCGGCTCATCGATTTTATTCGTTGCCAGGAAACCATCGGCAATATAATTATGCTCTTTTTTACTGTTGTATTGTATGGCTCTATATGCGCAGTGATGGTTTGTGACAACTAACCCTTGGGGGGAGACGAAACTGGCTGTACAATAGCCGAGTCCGACAACCGCATTCATCGGATATTGAGTGAGGTCGGCTAACTGTTTTGCCGGAATGTCGATTCCTCTTTCGCTAAGTTTATCTGCAATCGATGGCATTTGATAAGGCTGCCATTGCCCCTCATCTGCATGGGTCTCGAGAGAGATAAATGCCACTCCAGATGACAGCACTAATGCTGAGATCAATGCAATGCGCATAGTGATTCCTTATTTTAATTGTTGTTTGGATAGGAAGTTGTTCACTTCCTGTTTTTATTGAGTCGATTTTATATCATATTTTGTGTAATCGTTGGGAATTTGGAGATTAAATGTCACAGCAAGGTCAAGGTGGCTTCAAGGTAAAACAGAAGCCTAGAGATATCCAGATGGATGCTCTCAAGATGCCACCACATTCGTTAGAGGCCGAACAATCTGTACTCGGTGGTCTAATGCTGGATTCCGATGCCTGGGATAGGGTGTCTGAAGCTGTGGTTGCAGAAGATTTTTATTCTCGCTCTCATAAGATGATTTTCAATGCGATGGCGACCTTAATCGGTGCTAGCCATCCTATCGATCTCATCACCGTTTCTGAGCAATTAGAAATTGAAGATCAGTTAGAGGATGCCGGCGGCTTCGCCTATCTCGCCGAGATTGCCAAGAATACTCCCAGTGCGGGCAACATACTCTCTTATGCGGGTATCGTTCGTGAGCGTGCCGTAGTACGCGACATGATCAAGGTTGCCAATGAGATTGCCGATGCAGGTTTTAATCCCGAAGGGCGCAACTCCAGTGAGCTACTGGATCTTGCAGAGACTAAGGTCTTTAAGATTGCAGAGTCTCGAACTAATGCCAACGAAGGTCCGAAAGGCATCAAGGCGATTCTCGAGAAAACTGTCGATAAAATTGAGGAACTCTATAATAACCCTACAGGCGGTGTGACCGGCATCTCCAGTGGTTTTCACGATCTCGATAAGATGACGGCGGGTTTCCAGGGCGGCGACTTGATTATTGTCGCAGCGCGTCCCTCTATGGGCAAGACGACCTTTGCGATGAACTTGTGTGAGCAGGCGGCACTCAATGAAGATAAACCTGTGCTGATTTTCAGCCTAGAGATGCCTTCTGAGCAGATCATGATGCGTATGTTGGCCTCATTGGGCCGAGTGGATCAGACTAAGATACGTACCGGACAGCTTGATGATGATGATTGGGCTCGTGTCTCATCAACCATGGGCATCATGCTTGAGCAAGGTAAGATGTACATCGATGATGGCTCAGGCCTGACTCCGACCGATGTTCGAAGCCGGGCCAGGCGAATCGCCCGTGAACACGGCGGTCTGTCGATGATCATGATCGATTATCTGCAGTTGATGCAAGTGCCTGCATTGAAAGATAACCGTACCTTGGAGATTTCGGAAATCTCCCGCTCGCTTAAGGCGTTAGCCAAAGAGTTAATGGTTCCGGTCATAGCGCTGTCACAGCTCAACCGTTCATTGGAGCAGCGTGCCGATAAGCGTCCTATTAACTCGGATTTACGTGAGTCGGGCGCGATTGAGCAAGATGCCGATTTAATCATGTTTATCTATCGTGATGAGGTGTATAACCACGAGACAGAGCATAAAGGCGTCGCAGAAATTATCATAGGTAAGCAACGTAACGGGCCCATTGGGCGTGTTGCTTTGACCTTCCAGGGGCAATTCTCTCGTTTCGATAATTATTCCGGCCCTAAGTTTGAGGAAGACTAGTCGTTAGCTCTTTCCCATAGGCAAGGCGCAAGGGTGACGTTGCGCTTAAGCCGAGATTAATCTTGATTCACATACAGTGCAGACAATTGATTGTTAGCATCACTCTATATAGATTCAATGCTCATATTAATATCACAGCTGGATCGGGCCCAAGGTTCCGGTCCATCGATAAGGTCAATTTTTGAAGCCATTCCCACGTGCAGAGATCAGCTGTAAAGCGCTGAAACATAATCTAGCTCGCCTACGCCAGATCGCGCCTTCGAGTAAAATCATGGCGGTCGTTAAAGCGAATGGTTATGGCCACGGCTTATTGAACGTGGCTCAATGCATCGAAGATGCCGATGGGTTCGGTGTGGCCCGTTTAGAGGAGGCTATAGCATTAAGAGATGGCGGCGTGACGGCTAAACTCATCTTGCTGGAAGGCTTCTTTAGGCCGGTAGACTTAACCACCTTAGTGATGAAAGACATAGAGACAGTTGTGCATAATGAGAAACAACTGGAGATGCTAGAGCAGGTAAGCCTGTCTAAACCCGCTACCGTCTGGTTAAAGCTGGATACTGGCATGCACAGGTTAGGTTTCACCCCCGAGCAATTTGAGCGGGTGTATGCGCGACTGCTGGAATGTCCTCAAGTGGCCAAACCTATCAAGATAATGTCTCATTTTGCCTGTGCCGACGAGCCGAATAACCCTTATACTCGAGAGCAGTTAAATATATTCAATCGTTTGGCAAAAAAATTACCGGGCGAGACTACGTTAGCCAACTCGGCTGGAACATTATATTGGCCGGATAGTCATAAGGACTGGATTCGCCCGGGTATCGCCCTCTATGGCGTCTCCCCTGTTGTGGGGGACTTAGGTAAGAATCATGGTCTGCAACCGGCGATGGAGCTGATATCTCAGCTGATTGCCGTTCGTGAGCATAAGGCTGGTGAGCCTGTGGGATATGGCTGCTACTGGCGAGCCAAAGCAGATACTAAGCTTGGCATTGTCGCTATCGGTTATGGTGACGGATATCCGAGAAATGCGCCAGAGGGAACCCCTGTGTGGGTTAATGGGCGTCTGGTGCCCATAGTTGGACGCGTTTCTATGGATATGTTGACTGTCGATCTTGGATTGGACTCTACCGATAGTATTGGTGATGAAGCCATATTGTGGGGCAGTGCCTTACCGGTTGAAGTCGTTGCCGAGCACATAGGCACCATTGCCTATGAACTCGTGACAAAATTAACTCCTCGTGTTGCCGTGTACATGGAATAAACACCTAGGTCTATTTTTTAGTTGTATCGATTCAATGAACCGGATGTTCGTAATCGAGTGAGATAAATTTTGAAATACCATAATTTACCCCTTAGTGTGCTGATGCTCTTTAGTGTCATTGCCATTTCTCCTGTTGCGGCAGAAAAGCTTGCGAATCCTGGAATACGCGTTACTGACAGTGATGTTTATGATGACGGCAATGTCGTTGAACCTGTTGCCAGTGCCGATTCCCAGTGGGAAAGAGATAAATTTGAGCCTGAATTTGTCGCCGTGCCCTTTATTTTTTCAACAGAAACCTTAAGCACCACAGTTGGCGCCGCCGGGGTGCTCAAGCATGCGGGGCAGGCTCAAGCATCCATATTAGGTATCGGGCTCTATAGCAGCAACGATAGTTGGGTAAGCTATTTAGCGGCGAGTAATTATCAACTGCCAAATCTAGATCGCTGGCTATTCTCGGGTGAGTTTTATCGGGCTAATTATAAACAGGGGATCTACTTCGTCCCGGAAGGATCAGGTGGGGGAAGTTTAGTCTCTGGTGCCAGTGATCCGAGCCAAAGAAATCGTATCGTGACCGAGGGGGATGAGTCATATTCCAAAGTGCATATCAAATATGTACTGCCTTGGGGGAAGGGAGCTAGTGGTGCGGCAAGAAGCTTGATGTCCTCGAAGCAAGGTGATGATTTTACTTGGGATCCCAGAGAGTCGGGTGTGACTAGCATAGAGCTAACTCCTTTCGTTAAAACTCAGGAGTTAGTGGGCTATGAAGATCTGCCCACTAAGGCGCAAGGACTCGAGTTGACACTGGATTGGGATAATCGCGACGATGGTAAAAATAGTACTCGTGGAGGCCAAACTAGCCTGACTTTTACTCGTGATTTTGGCTCAGGGGGCTCGTCTGATGGCGCAGACAGTCGTGAGAGTTGGACGACTTGGGAGTTCGAGCAGAGCGCCTTTTTCTCTCTTGGGGGAAGTGCTTGGTTTCCACAGCAGATCTTGGCGTTGAACTTCTATCTTGCCGATACGCCGACATGGAACGAATATGATTCTGGAACTGAACAGTATCAGCGGCCTCCCTCTTTCGCCGGAGTGAGTCTGGGTGGGTTCGACCACTTAAGAGGCTATTCCAACAGGGAGCTTGTCGGTCGTAGCGCGGTGCTCTACTCTGCCGAATACCGAGTGCAACCAGCATGGCAACCCCTACAAACTCTGCCTTTTTTTAATCTTTATAATATACCTTGGTGGCAGTGGGTGGTGTTTGCAGAAGCGGGACAGGTCGCCGACAACTTCAGTGCCAGTGAACTTCATGATGATATGAAATGGACCTTAGGCGTGGGCGCTAGATTTGAAGTTGAAAGTGTCGTGGTTAGGGCCGAATTTGCCCAAGGTGAGGGCTCCAGTCAATTTTGGGTCATGGTCAATCAGCCCTTCTAATCTACTTGTCAGATAACAAGTCATTGAAATATCCGTTGTGGGTTCATGTGGCAGATTTTGTTGTTTGGTTAGCTTTATGAATGCCATAGCTTCATTGATGTTTATTGCTTGCAGCAGGCGAATGTGCAAACACTTCTATGACACGCTGTAAGCTCACTCCCAGTGGACTCTGCCGTTTCCAACAACGTCCATGTTTAACGGCCAGTTCGGCATCCCAGCCTCTCGTTCGAAGAGCATCACTTCGCGATACCTCACCCTGACACCGAAGGTCATAGCCGCGTTCGCACCTGTTCTTGTTTCGAGAAAGTTGCTTCTTCGATTAGAGCTTAAAAGGTGACGGCTAAACACGTTTCTGGTCCAAAGCGGGTCAGAGTTGAATCTCTGGAAATGACTATCGGCATTAAGGAAAGTATGGCAACCTGATATGTATTAACGCTGACAGCAAGAGCAGGAAAAATGTCGCTATTTTATCAGGGGTGAGAAAATAGAGACTGTTTGGCTGTCAGATTAAAGGGCATAGAATAAAGTTTACACTGACCCCGCTTGTTTTGATAAACGACAAGATTCCTGTTAGTTTTCGAAACAAATCTCTATGTAGGCAGAACCATGGGGGCTGGTAAATGGCATGATGATCTTCTTTCCATCGGACTTATGTGAGATGCGATGACCGAGTCCTGCGACTACCACGGGAGTCGCCATCTCGAAATCATAGCCTTTCTCCCCTAAAATATTTTTAGCTACACCGGTCACCATGTTGGTTATTTCACCCACTAGGTCGGTTATTTCATCGTTGATCTCTCCTGGATTTTCCCCCAACATATTTTGCATGATCTCTAAGATGAGTCCCCGTTCGAAGGTGATCGATAAGGAGCCCTTGGTCTGCGGCCCGACCATGCCTATTAGTCCTGATACGTCTCCCTTGGAAAGGTTATTGGTTTTTATTTTTGGCTTTCCCGGGCTGAGTTTCATGTTTGCCATTGTCGAGATGACATTGAGTAAAGATTCGAGAAAAGGATTAATGAAATTAACGTTCATAAAAAAATCGGTGTAGGTAAGTTATTAGATATCAATTTACAGCTGCTATGACTGTCGCATATACATTTTTATAAAGTTTAGGCTACTTTTGATCTGGCTTCATTTTTTATATAAGGGGATATTCGAGTGCTGCTTATATCACACAAGTTTGTCTCTGACCTTGAGTCGGTGTAAAATGCGCGCCCGGCTCTTGTTGGCCGGAATGTTATTCAACTTGAACTCAGGCTC
The DNA here is from genome assembly GCA_023284085.1 of Shewanella benthica. GTDB lineage: Bacteria > Pseudomonadota > Gammaproteobacteria > Enterobacterales > Shewanellaceae > Shewanella > Shewanella benthica. The sequence continues at coordinate 56,594 of JAKVHY010000004.1, read as the reverse complement.
ATTCTCAATCAGGCTAAAGCAATTATGTCATCATCCTTAACTTCAAACTCGGCTAAGTTATCTAAGATAAATCGCACCTTCTCCATCGCGCCTATGCTGGATTGGACCGATCGTCATTATCGTTATCTGGCGCGGATAATGTCTACAGAATTATTGCTCTATACCGAGATGGTGACCACAGGGGCGATTATTCACGGCAAAGGGGATTATCTAGCATATAACAGTGAAGAGAACCCATTGGCATTGCAGTTAGGTGGCTCAAATCCTCAGGATTTGGCAACTTGCGCTAAGCTGGCTGCCGAACGCGGCTATGATGAGATCAATTTGAATGTGGGCTGCCCCTCGGATCGGGTTCAAAGTGGTCGCTTCGGCGCTTGCCTTATGGCTGAGCCCAAGGTCGTCGCCGAGTGTGTCACCGCGATGAAGCAAGTCGTGGATATTCCAGTGACCGTTAAGACCCGTATCGGTATCGATGATCAGGACAGCTATGAATTTTTGACTGAGTTTGTCGATACTGTCAGCGATGTGGGTTGTGATACATTTATAGTGCATGCCAGAAAGGCCTGGTTACAGGGATTAAGCCCTAAACAGAATCGTGAAATCCCCCCTCTAGATTATCAGCGTGTGTATCGGCTGAAGCAGGAATATCCTAAGCTGCATATTTCCATCAACGGTGGTGTTAAAACACTCGATGAATGTCGGCAGCATCTGCTGCATATCGATGGAGTCATGGTGGGGCGTGAAGCATATCAAAACCCCTATATATTGGCCGAGGTCGATCAGCTACTCTGCGGTAGCAATAAATCAGTGTTGAGCCGAGATGCTGTTTTAGAGAAATTTATTCCTTATATAGAGAAACACCTTGTCGATGGTGGCAGGTTAAACCACATCACTCGCCATATGACAGGAATGTTTCAAGGAGAGCCAGGATCCAGAGCCTGGAGACGCTATATTAGTGAGAATGCTCATAAACAAGGGGCAGGAATTGAAGTGATTGAACAGGCTAGAAAAAAAATGGATTGCTAGGCTCGATTTCATCATTTAATACCATTCCATATAAGTATCTGGTCAGTTCAGAGTCTCTCAGTTTTTTCAATTCAAGGCGCATTGATGAGGAAATGGTTATTCCCTTTTAAGTCAATGTAACACAGAAGTGGAAACACTGAGAGCCTCACGCAGTGCGGGTTTCAAAGCCCTTTATGCTACGTTGAATGTTCTCGATATAGAATAACTATTAGCATCAAATATTCGCCTTGCCTACAGTGCTTTGAACTCCCGCTGAATGATCCGATACTTACTCGGAATGGTATATCACCGCCTGACTGGCGGTTTTTTTGATCTCACTGCAGATAAATCAGTTATCTATAACTTCACTTAGTGAATTTAACCAGCCCATGGTTAAAATTACTAAAACCTTATTTACCTTTTCATTTCATTTTTGTACACATTCGATACGTCGGTGCCCATGCCTTTGTTATTTAACGATTTTAATTATTCGGTTAAAGTTGGCACGCTGCTCGCATTATCTAATGTGTTAATAACTCAAGTCGAAAGACACTAATGAAAAGGAAGACATCATGTTTAATTCAACTGTTAGCAAAATAGCAAAAGCATCTCTAGTGGTCGCAGTATTGATGGGAGCGAGCATGGGGGCCCATGCAGATGGTCTAATTCTTACTGATTTGACTCGCAATATAGAGCAGAACATCAGTGCCCAAATGCAAGATATGATGCAAGTCGCCCAACGCGAGCTCAGCCTCTCACTACAAACACAGCTTGCGGAAGCCATGTTTGAATTAGAAGACAGTGGCAAGGTGAGTGAGTTAGCTCAAAAGCAATCTGAGACAGTGATCACTAGCGCTATGGTTAAGGATTAAATATGTGGTTTACAGCGGATATAGCGACTCTACTACTCATGCCAGTACTCAGTTTTGCTCTTTGCGCCCTGTTAGTTTGCAGTTTTAGCTGGCACAAGGTTCTGGATTAAAGTAAGCCTGGCAAGTAGATTTAAATGGAGAAGACAATGAGTGCCTTTAGTTCAACAGATAGATATATGCGTCGTATGAAACGACCGACTAGCTTGGTATGTGGCGTAGCTGCAATGATGGCCGATAAGTTTAACTGGTCTTGTTTATGGACTCGAGTGGTGTGGGCTGCAGTGATCTTGCTGAACCCGGCGATGGGACTCTTGATCTATTTTGTACTCGCTTTAGTACTGCCTAAATGGCAAGCGAACTCTTGAATCGTCAGCAAAGTCTTGTAACCAAGAGTAGTGTAAATAAGAGCAAGGCAAGCCGATCACTAGCGATATTGTTAGGTCTAAGTACCGCCATCTTGGTGATAGCTGCTCTGGTTATGACGTTGGAGACTTGGGGAGTATCTGAGTTTGTTTCTGGTAAATTTTTTAATGTAGAGCCACTTTTTTGGATGGATGTGAGCTTATGGAGTGTTGTCGTCACCTCTGTGATGCTACTGGTTATTTTACTCTGGCTGACTGTCGCTTTTAGTGTTTTAGCTTTGGTCTCTGCATTATGTATCCTTGGGGCTCTGATTATGGTTTTTAGCGGCTTCTCTCTGCTTTGGCCTGTACTCTTATTACTATTGGCTGCATGGGGGGTTGGTAAGTCGAGTCAGTTTGACTGAAGAACCGACTTAAGTTTTCCTGAGTTTGCTATCTCTTCTCTATCAAGATGCAGAGTCCACGAGGACCCTGATCTTATCCAGCCAGCAGGGCTATAGATTAACCCCGTTATTTTTTGAGAAATGCCTCGAAACGAGTTCTGGCTTCATCACTCTTTAGTCTTACAGCAAACTGCGCCAGCTCATCTTTCATCTGTTGACGTACCAGCTCTTTATTTGAGCGCATCAATGCACGAGATGCCTGAAGTGCCAGAGGTGGTTGCTTAGCGAGTTTGATTGCCTGGGCTAAAGCAAAGTCAAAAATGGTCTCCGAGGGGATGACATCATTGATAATATTGAGTGTTTTAGCCGTATAAGCATTGAAACTTTCTCCAAGTAGCAGTAATTCGGCTGCTTTTTGTGGTCCAACGAGTTGCGGAAGCAGCAGACTCGCTCCGGCTTCCGGTACCAGCGCCAAGTTAACAAAAGGTAACTGAAACTTTGCAGTGTTATCGGCATAAACCAGATCGCAATGCAGTAACAAGGTGGTACCTATACCTACTGCAGCCCCTGTGACTGCTGCAACGATTGGCTTTTTGAGATCTAATAAGTGAAAGAGAAAGTTAAAGGCCGGGTGTTTGCTATCTAAGTTACTATTTTTTAAAAAGTCTGCTACATCATTACCCGAGGTAAAACACTCCTGTTGGCCTTTGATTAAAAAGCAGTGAATTGCGTTGTCTGACTCACCTTGGATAAGGTATTCTGTGAGATTAGTATACATCTCAAGGCTGAGAGCATTACGCTTTTCAGGGCGATTAATTGTGATAATTCTTACGCCTTGTTCATCCTTAACCTGAATTGTACTCATTGCGTTTTCTCCTCTAAGACGAATGGGGTTAAATGGAGTTTAAGACATTGAAGCAAATATTCAAACACATGTTTAACTTTGCCCTGCTGTGTGGGGCATCTTTCTCTGCCATGGCCAATGTTGTACTTGTCGACGGTCAGGTGAGAGCTATGCCAGCTAGCGTGCCCAATACCGCAGCATATTTAACCCTGGAAAATCATGGTCCTTCGATCAAACTCGTTGCCGTAGAGGCCAGTTTTGTCAAAGAGGCTCAGTTACATACCGTTATCGAAGAGGACGGTATGGTAAAGATGCGTCAGGTAGAAAGCTTCACTATCCCCCAGCATGGTCAGTTAACTTTGAGCGAGTCGGGTAAGCACATCATGTTGCTCGGTTTGAAACAGCCATTAGTCTCGGGGGAGTCAGTCAATTTGACCCTTAAGTTCGATAATGGCTCAGAGCTTCCAGTGAGCTTGATGGTGAGTAAGCAAGCCATGACTAAATCGGAAGGTCATCACCATCATCATTAATTTAATGTGGGATTCAACGGAGTGTATCAAATGCAAATGACATGGAAAAAGTGGACGGGTATCGCGGTTCTTATCATATTGATTGGCTACTTCATCAGTGTTTGGTGGAGTGTAGCGCCCGATGTGATTCTGCCGCAGCAGTTAAAAGCGGGTCAAGAGTCTCGTGTCGTGGGCTATGCGACGACGACGTCACTCATAGTGACCATGGAAGCCTTGCTTAACAAGAGAGGTGGTTGGTTATCTAACGATGTGACTCCGCCCTCAATTTTTATGGATAATATGCCTGCCTTTGAGTTTGGGGCCTTGGAGCAAGCGCGAGATCTCGCATTAATCCTGCGTAAAGAGTTCAGTCGTTCCCAGTCTCAATCCATGGCTGATAAAGATCTGCTAGCCGCTCACTCTAAGCTCAATATCGAGCATACCAGCTGGTTAGTGCCTAGCGCCGAAGGTGAATATAAAGATGCCATCAAATTACTGAAACTTTATCGCGCTAAAATATCAGATACTAACAACCAAGAAGCGCAATTTTATGCTCGAGCGGATAATCTCAACGAGTGGCTCAAAGAGGTGCAGAAACGTTTAGGCAGCATGTCTCAGCGTCTTTCTGCCAGTGTAGGGCAAGATAGGTTGAACACAGATTTAGCCGGCGACAGTGAGGCTTCTCAGTCTACGCCTAAGCAGGCTAGCCAACAGATTAAGACCAGTTGGTGGAAGATAGATGATGTGTTTTATGAGACACGAGGTGCTACCTGGGCATTATTAAACTTTATGAAGGCTATTGAAGTTGATTTTGCTGATGTATTACGTAAAAAGAATGCCGAAGTCAGTTTGCAGCAAATCATACGTGAACTGGAAGAGACACAACAGTCTGTTTGGAGTCCGATAATCTTAAATGGTTCGGGTTTCGGCGTAGTCGCCAATCACTCTTTGGTGATGGCAAATTATATTTCCCGCGCAAATGCTGCGGTGATTGATCTAACAAATTTATTGATTAAAGGTTAATTAGATAATGAAAAAAACATTAGTTGCATGTGCACTTTTGGCAAGTTTGGTAGGCACTTCTGCACAGGCTGCATCACTGATCGGCTTTAAGGTCGGTGGCGATTACTGGCAGGCCGATACCAGTGGCACTTTTGCAGAAAATGGTCAACCACAGCAAGATTTCAACTACAGTTCATCTTCTCAAGGTAGCTTCTGGGTTGCCATAGAGCATCCGATCCCTTTGGTGCCGAATGTAAAAATCAGAGAGAACCGTCTTGATGCGAGTGGTAGTAGTGTTGCCGATGGCTTTGACTTTGGTGGTCGGACTTACAATGGCGATATCAATACAAACTCAGATCTAAGTAACACAGACTTTATTCTTTATTACGAGGTGTTAGATAATGATCTGGTTGCTTTAGATGTTGGTGCGGCTTACAAGAAGATGCATGGCTCTTTCCGTGTTAACGATAAAGCGACAAGCGGCCGTGTAAATTCAGAAATTGAGCTCGATAGCGGCATAGTGATGGCTTATGCCGATGCTCAGGTCGGCATTCCTGGCCTTGGTCTATATGGCTTTGCCGATGTGATGATAGGTGTCGATGAGTCTAGTGTTTATGATTATTCTATCGGTCTAGGTTGGCAGTTCGATGGCGTGGCTCTGGATACTAAGGTGCGTGTCGGTTACCGCGACTTTAACTTCGATGTGAATGACTTCGATGGCGTAACGGCTAACACTCAGTTTAAAGGTTACTTCGCCGGTGTCGAACTGGTCTTCTAACTCTGGTCTTCTACATCTAGCCTTCTAAATTCAGTGCGTTAAGTTTGATATAAGAACCGCCATTCGGCGGTTTTTTATTGGGATACTTATATGGAATGGTATAGGTCGATTTTTATTAGTCATAAAAAAACCGCCATCGATTAAGAGTGGCGGTTCCTAGTTAAGTTATCCGCAGTGGAGAACTTAGCTTAACGCTAAATATAACAGACTGGCTCGTTACTGAGTGGTCGTTTGTGTAGCTTGTGCAGTTAAACCATTGTTGATGGCGATGACATCATCTTCATTCAAGGTACCGGCAGCCTGTTTAAGTGCGAGTATTGAATTGATATAACCGTAACGGGCATCAGATAGCTTTCGCTTAGAGTCATACAGATCGCGCGTACGGTTAAGTACGTCGACTATGGTACGAGTACCTACTTCAAAACCTGCTTGAGTCGCTTTTAGGGCACTCTCTGATGAGATAACAGATTGCTCATAGGCACGGATCGAGCTGATCGAAGCGCCTACGTTGTTGAAGTTGTTACGAACATCCTTTACTACCTTACGGTGAGTCTGTTCCATCTTCTCGCTTGCTTCTACGTACTGATATTGCGCCTGATTAACTTTAGAGCTGACCTTGAAACCTTCGAAAATAGGTATGCTTAAGGTCAGGCCTACAGTGCCGTTGTCATAATCATTTGCATCATTATCATTATTTTCTTGCTGAATATTGGTTGTGTAACCCGCATTCAGACTCAGTGTAGGCATATGACCCGCTTTATAGAGACTGATAGTCTCTTGGGCGATATCTTTACCAATACGGGTAGTCAGTAGATCGACACTGTTGGTTTCAGCCATCTTAAGCCAATCGGTTGCTCTGGTAGGAGACGGGGTGACGGCACTGAAACGTTCGGTATCTAAGATATTGATAGTCGTATGCTCTATGCCTGTTATCTCACGCAGAGCCTCATAACTATTGATCAGTTCATTCTCCGCTAAGATCTCTTGCGCGCGGGCCAAGTCGTACTGAGCCTGGGCTTCGTGAACGTCTGTGATGGCGGTTAAACCCACGGCGAACCTTTGTTTCGTCTGTTCGAGTTGACGCTCAATCGCGCGCTTTTCCGAGCCCTGAAATTCGAAGGTATCTTTAGCCGATAAAACAGCGAAGTAGGCAGTGGTTACGCGGATAATCAGAGTCTGTAGCGATGACGCGTAAGCTGCATCGGCTTGAGAGGCGGCTAACTCGGCCAGGCTCAATCCTACCCAGGCGCTGTGATCATAGATGACCTGATTCAAAGTGACGCCAGCATTTATGCCGCTTGAATCCGTATTAGACTGGGTATCTTCATTGCGCCAGCTCTTGTCATATCCCACACTTGCACTTATGGTTGGCAATAATGGAGCGCGGTTTTCTTCAATCTGTTCATACAGGGCGTCACGTTGAGCCTGAGCCTGCAGTGCGATAGGATCACTGGTTAGTGCTTGTTGATATATCTGCAGTAAATCGTCGGCCTGTACAGCAGAAGTGCTGAATGCCAGCGTGAGTGCTGCACATATCGTGCGGATCTTGAATTTCATTGGTTGTCCTTTTAGACAAAATCCTCCAGTGGAGGAGCCGTTTAACTTTTATAGAGTTAAGTGATACCCCGCATAATAGCGAGGCGGTTTGCGCTTCCCGACGCTTCCCGATACATCAAAACTTAATGGCCTGAGCCAGCTAGCCAATTATTAATAGCTATTAAGACATAGATATTAAGAAATTACCTGTTTTAAAGTCAACTTAGAAGTGTAACAGTTTTTGATTTTTAATATGCTATTTCTATCTAAATAGAATTTACTCTAGTCTAGTGTGTTTTTTATACACTTTTGCAGATGATTTGATACTGGATTGATCCAGATAAGGGAGCGAGATGAAACAGAAGTTTGATCAACAAGATGTGGATTTGTTAGGTAAAGAGACGGTGTTTAAGGGCTTTTTCTCTGTAGATGTTTATCGGTTTAAGCATAAGTTGTTCAAAGGTGGCTGGAGCGGTGAAGTTAAGAGGGAGGTCTTTGAACGCGGCGATGCAGTTGTAGTATTGCCTTATGATCCTGTGACGGATGAAGTGGTGTTGATCGAGCAGATACGTATTCCTGTATTGGGCAAGACCAAGAGCCCTTGGATGCTTGAGTTAGTGGCGGGTATGATAGAAGAGGGGGAGACGGCCGAGGCTGTTGCCCGCAGGGAGCTGGTCGAAGAGGCAGGAGTTGAGGCTAAACAGATGTCGAAGATCTCCAGCTATTTCGCTAGTCCAGGAGGAACCAGTGAGAAATTCGATTTTTTCTGGGCTGAAATCGATGCGAGTCAGGCACATGGAGTACACGGGCTAGAGCATGAAAATGAAGATATTCAGGTTCACGTATTCAGCAGGGAGCAAGCTTTTAAGTTTGTAAATGATGGTACAATTAATAATGCGTCTACTGTTATTGGCCTACAGTGGTTACAGCTAAATTATTCTAAACTGCGTAAAGGTCCTAGTTCCTAGTTCCTAGGTCCTAAATTCTAGGAACTAGAGTAATTTCTAAAGCTAAAGCGTAAACTTGAGGATGAATCGGTAAGTGAGTAGTGCTAGTAGCTTAACCCCAAAGAGATATCAGCCGAATATTAATCGCTTTCTCGCGCTGTGTGGGCGTAATTATTACCATATTCTTCGCTGGTTGCCCGATGGCGCTGAGCAGGGTGCAAGTTGGCAAGTTGGCGGCGAATACGGGCTGTTAGATGTTCGTTTGCTGGAAAATACTCGCTATACCCAATTGATCGAAATCTCAAGAAATGTCGGTAAAACCGATTTTGTCGACACCCCAAAAATTACGGTTCGCGTGTATCATGATGCTAAATTAGCAGAAGTGTTAACTAGTCGACAGATTTATCAGCTCAGTCCGGTATATGATTATCCAAATATACGTATGCACCATCGTGATGAGAAGTATCGAGTGAATGCTTTTTTGGAAGAGTTATTAAGAATTGATAACTCTACGAGTGTTGTTTGTTTGGCTGAATTTTAGGGTCTATCTATAGTGTTAAAAGAGGCTATCTCTTATTCTCTTGAAGAGAAGGCAAGTGTGAGAATCGTGCAAGTGACCGATCCTCATCTGTTTGCCGATCCCAATGCTCAACTTTTAGGTGTTAATACAGCTAAGAGCCTGGAGTCTGTGCTCAATACCATACAGGCTGTGGATTACCCAGCAGACCTTATGTTGGCTACCGGAGATATCAGTCAAGATTACTCGGGGGAGTCGTACCACAATTTTGTGCGAGCGATCGCTCCTCTCGATATGCCTTGCCATTATCTGCCCGGAAATCATGATGACCCTCGTGTTATGAATCTGCATATGCAGGGAGCTAAGATATTCGGTCAGCGTCGAATCTTAGCCGGTAACTGGCAAATAATCATGCTGGACTCTACTGTGAGGGGCAAGCCTGGCGGACACATGTCTGACAGTGAAATAGAGATCATTAAGAGTGCCGTAGCCGATCAACCCGATCGCCACGTTTTGCTGGTGATGCATCACAATCCCATTCTGGTCAAGTGTCGCTGGCTAGATCAACATTGCATGGATAATGGCAGTGACTTTATCGAGCAAGTGGCTCAAATCCCACAAGTCAAAGGTTTGCTCTGGGGTCATGTACATCAAGAGCTGCATAAAGAGCATCAAGGTATTCATGGCATTATTCACTTGATGTCTACGCCTTCAACTTGTATCCAATTTAAGCCGCTATCCTCTTACTTCGCACTGGATGCGAAACAACCCGGATATCGCCTGTTGGAACTGAAAGCCAATGGCAGCATGATTACCAATGTATATCGTGTCCCCGGTGATAAATTCGCTCCCGATAGAAACGCCAGTGGTTATTAATACTAATCTCGTCAGCTTGTTCAGGAGTTGATGCCAGATTTTAATGGTGTGTCACTGTAAAAATTAGCTGCTTTCCCTCTCTTTGAAGCCTAATCACTTGGTAGAAACGTAAGCAAGTGTTAGCATCCTATTGATCATTTATTAAAATTATTCTCTCACTCCCCTGAGTGATTATTCGATGATGGGAAGAATCCGCCTATGAGGAAATATGCTGCTTTATATTCATGGGTTCAATAGCTCTCCATTATCAGATAAAGGGCTTGTAACCGCGCAATTTATCGCTGAACACTATCCTGAACTGAACTTCCGTCAGCCTCAATTACCATCCACTCCCAGAGAGTCGATGGAATTACTGTCGGGACTGGTGGAGTCTGCCCTCGAGAATGGAGAGACGCTCACTTACATAGGTTCTTCGCTTGGCGGTTATTTTGCGAGTTATTTAGCCGAGAAGTATGGTGGGCGAGCGGTATTGGTTAATCCTGCTGTGACGCCTTTTGAGCTATTCGATGACTTTATTGGTCAGCAATATAATCCCTATATCGATGAGTATTACCAAGTTCTGCCTGAACATAAAGATCAGGTTGCCGCTTTTAATACTGAAGTTATTCTTAATCCCGACCGATTTTTAGTATTATTGCAGTCGGGCGATGAAGTCCTGGATTATCGACAAGCAGTACAGAAATACCACTGCTGTCAGCTTTTGATTCAATCCGGTGGCGATCATAGCTTCGTGGGCTATGAAAAGCAGATGCACTCTATCTGCCAGTTTCTGTTTTCTTGACAATTAACCATATCGGGCCGCAACATGGCCTTAATAACTATAAATTGTGTGTGCCATGACAAATCAATATACCGCTGATGCCATTGAAGTCCTGAATGGGCTAGATCCCGTTAAACGCCGTCCAGGTATGTATACCGACACCACGCGCCCAAACCATCTGGGCCAAGAGGTTATCGATAATAGTGTCGATGAAGCACTGGCGGGACATGCAACTAAGATTGAAATAACACTGCATAAGGATAACTCGTTAGAGGTTATCGATGATGGTCGTGGTATGCCTGTGGATATTCACCCAGAAGAGGGTATATCCGGAGTAGAGCTTATTCTTACTAAGCTGCACGCGGGTGGTAAGTTTTCCAACGATAACTATCAGTTTTCAGGTGGTTTGCATGGGGTTGGTATCTCGGTGGTGAATGCGCTCTCGAGTCGTGTGGAAATTACCGTGCGACGTAGCGGTATTGTCTATGACATCGCCTTCGAACATGGTGACATGGTCGAAGAGTTGCAAGAGACTGGAACTTGTGGCCGTAGAAATACAGGTACCAGGGTTCATTTTTGGCCAATCCCCAGCTATTTCGATTCAGCCAATTTTTCCGTACCTAAGCTGACGTATTTGTTGAAAGCTAAGGCGGTTCTCTGTCCCGGCCTTAAGATTAAATTCACTAACAAGCAGACGGATGAAGTTCAAGAGTGGTTCTACGAGAGTGGTTTGACTGATTATCTACAATCTTCGGTTAAAGATGCGCTTACGTTGCCTGAGGAGCCATTTGTAGGCAGTTTGAAGGGAAATATGGAGGCGGTAGATTGGGCTATTACCTGGTTACCGGAAGGGGGAGAGTATCTTAACGAAAGTTATGTGAATCTTATTCCTACTCCCTTAGGTGGCACTCATGTGAATGGCTTCAGGCAGGGTTTGCTCGACTCAATGCGTGAGTTCTGTGAGTTTCGTAATCTTATCCCCAGAGGGTTAAAGCTCACCCCCGAAGATATCTGGGATCGCAGCAGCTTTATCTTGTCGATCAAGTTATTGGATCCGCAATTTTCCGGTCAGACCAAGGAGAAACTCTCCAGTCGTCAGAGTGCGGCGTTTGTTTCCGGCATTGTCAGAGATGCCTTCAGCCTCTGGCTTAATACGAATACCGAACAGGCACTGGCGCTGGCGGAGATGTGTATTAACAATGCGCATAAACGCTTAAAGTCGGCTAAGAAGGTTGCCCGTAAGAAGGTGACGTCAGGTCCGGCACTTCCTGGTAAGTTGACCGATTGTAGTGGTCAAGATCCTATGCGTGGAGAGCTGTTTCTGGTGGAGGGTGACTCGGCGGGAGGCAGTGCTAAACAGGCTCGTGATCGAGAATTTCAAGCTATCATGCCTTTGCGTGGTAAAATCCTTAATACTTGGGAGGTGGATTCCAGCCAGGTATTGGCGTCAGAGGAAGTACATAATATCTCGGTTGCGATAGGCTGTGATCCCGATTGCAGTGATATCTCCGAACTTAGGTATGGAAAAATCTGTATCTTGGCCGATGCGGATTCAGATGGACTGCATATTGCTACCTTATTATGTGCTCTGTTTATGAAACACTACAAGATCTTGGTCGAAAAGGGTCATATCTATGTGGCTATGCCTCCTCTGTTTCGTATCGATGTAGGCAAAGAGATTTTTTATGCGTTAGACGAAGCAGAAAAGCAAGGCATACTGGATCGTATTGCCGCCGAGAAGAAGAAAGGTAAAGTACAGGTGACTCGATTCAAGGGGCTGGGAGAGATGAATCCACTGCAGTTACGAGAAACGACCATGGATCCTAATACACGTCGCTTGGTGCAGTTAACCATAGATGATGTTGAAGAAACCATAGCGCTTATGGATATGTTACTGGCCAAGAAACGTGCCGGTGATCGTAAAATATGGTTAGAATCTAAAGGTGATCTTGCTGATTTTTAGTGAAGTGCCTCCAACAATTAGAATAATTAGGCTTATAAAACAATAATGTTGTTGAATCAGAAAAAAAATCAACGAAGGTGGAGCATACTATTAGCTTGCGCCGCTGTGCTGTTTAGCCAAAAGTTACTGGCCGCACAGCCCATGATGATCACTGTGACCAAAGGCTTCGGCTTAACTCTCTATGCTTCAGAGCTTGGTGATGCTAAACAGATGGCGCTGGGGGATAAGGGCACGCTATTTGTCGGTTCCCATAAAAAGGGCACCATAGTGGCTCTGGTCGATAGCAATGCTGATGGCCGAGTCGATAAGCGATACATAGTAGCCAAAGGCTTAGAAAATCCTGAAGCCATCGCCTTTCATGATGGTGATCTTTATGTCGCCGTCGATGAAAAGATAGTGAGGTTTGTCGATATTGAGAACCGCTTGCGCCGACCAGGACGGGGCAAGGAGGTTTATGACCGGCTTCCGGGAAAGACCAATAAGAGCCGACGTGCGATGCACTTTGGTCCGGATGGTCGCTTGTATGTGGCTATCGGTGCACCCTGTAATGTGTGTGAGGCTGTAGCCCCGTTTGGCAGTATTATCGCCATCGATATAGAGACCGGCAGTAGTGAGCAAGTCGCCACGGGCATTCGCAGTGTGACGGGTTTCGATTGGTCGCCTATGGACGATGCCTTATGGTTTGCCGATCAAGGGCGAGACTGGATGGGGGATCGACTACCTCCCGATGAGATTAACCGGCTAGAAAAAACCGGGGAGCACTTCGGTTTTCCCTATATTCACGCTGCTTCGGTCATAGAGCCCGCCTACGATAGACCTAAGAACCTGAAGATCTCTTTGCCCAATTTCGAATTACCAGCTCACGTTGCCCCAATGGGCCTACATTTTTATCGTGGTCAGGCGTTTCCTGCTAAATATCATAATCAGATATTTGTCGCCGAGAATGGTTCCTGGAATCGTTCGAGTAAAATCGGTTACCAGGTGGTGATGTTAGAGGTTGTACAGCAGAAAGTCGTCAAGCGCAGTACTGTGGTCAGCTTCTTAGATGGTGGTTTTCCCGTAGCAAGGCCTTACGCTTTATTAACGGCTCCGGATGGAGCCATGTATATATCAGATGATCTTAAAGGCAATATTTACCGTTTGTATTACAAAGATATTGTTAAGAAAGAAACAGAACAAACTGCGCAAGCAGAGGAAACTGAAAAATGAGTGATGCGATAGATTTAAGTCTCGATGGCGTAGAGCAGATGTCTATGCGCCGCTTCACGGAAGATGCTTATCTAAATTATTCCATGTACGTCATCATGGACCGGGCCTTGCCACATATTGGTGACGGATTGAAACCGGTTCAACGTCGTATCATCTATGCCATGAGTGAACTGGGCCTATCGGCTCAGTCTAAGCATAAGAAATCAGCCCGTACCGTAGGTGATGTGTTAGGTAAGTACCATCCCCATGGGGATAGTGCCTGCTATGAGGCCATGGTACTGATGGCGCAGCCTTTCTCATATCGATATCCCTTAGTCGATGGTCAGGGAAACTGGGGGGCACCGGACGATCCCAAATCATTCGCCGCCATGCGTTATACCGAAGCGAGATTATCGAAGTTTTCAGAAGTCCTGCTCAGTGAGCTAGGGCAAGGCACTGTCGATTGGGGAATTAACTTCGACGGCACGATGAAAGAGCCATTGGTGCTACCGTCTCGTCTGCCTCATATTTTGCTCAATGGTATTACCGGCATAGCCGTGGGTATGGCGACAGATGTACCGCCACACAACACCCGTGAATTAGTGGCTGCATGTATCGAATTACTGGATAACCCTAAAGCAGATCTCGAACGCTTGATGGAGTTTGTGCCTGGACCCGACTATCCAACTGAGGCGGAGATCATTACCCCCAGGGCGGATATCACTAAGATCTATTCGACAGGTAAAGGTTCGATAAAGGCGCGAGCCGTTTATGCTGTTGAGAGTGGCGAAATCGTTATCACTGCTTTGCCACATCAGGCCAGTGGCGGCAAGATTTTAGAACAGATTGCCGCGCAGATGCAGGCCAAGAAACTGCCTATGGTGGTCGATCTCAGGGATGAATCTGACCACGAGAATCCGGTTCGTATCATTGTGGTGCCGCGTTCAAATCGCGTCGATTGTGATCAATTGATGGCCCACCTTTTTGCGACGACAGATTTGCAGAAAAATTTCCGGGTGAACCTGAATATTCTGGGGCTTAACGGGAAACCTCAAGTCAAAGGGCTTAAACAGATCCTCACCGAGTGGTTGGAGTATCGTTTAACTACTGTGACTCGAAGAATCACCCACAGATTGGATAAGGTTTTAGCTAGGTTACATATTTTAGATGCCTTGATGGTTGCCTTCCTTAATATCGACGAGGTGATCGAGATCATCCGCTATAAGGAGAACCCCAAGGCTGAATTGATGTCACGGTTCCAGATCTCCGAGATTCAAGCCGATGCTATTTTAGATCTTAAGTTACGTCATCTGGCTAAGCTTGAAGAGGTGAAGATCACATCGGAGCAGAATGAGCTGGAAGTCGAGCGAGACAAGCTAGAGTTGCTGCTTAGTTCGGATAGACGCCTGAAGACCTTAATTAAGAAAGAGTTAAAGCAAGACGGTGAGAACTATGGCGATGATAGACGCTCTCCATTGGTGGAGCGTAGTGAGTCTAAGGCACTAACTGAGCAAGAGTTATCTCCGGTAGAGGCCGTGACTGTCGTCTTGTCTGAGAAAGGTTGGGTCCGCTGTGCCAAGGGACATGATATTGATGGTAATACACTGTCTTACAAGTCCGGAGATGGTTTCCTCTGTTCTGCGGTAGGTCGAAGTAATCAGCCTTCGGTATTTATAGGCTCAACCGGTAGAGCCTTTGCCACCGATACTCATACCTTGCCTTCGGCGAGAAGCCAAGGTGAGCCGATCACCACACGTTTTAATCTGTCACCGGGTGAGGTGATGGAGCATCTCTTGCTTGGGGATGATGAGAAGTTCTATCTGCTAGCGTCGGATGCAGGTTATGGTTTTGTTGGCTCATATAAAGATATGGTGTCGAGGAATAAAGCCGGTAAAGCCCTGCTCAGCCTACCGGCTAACGCTAAAGTGATTAAACCTCAGTTGGTGGATAAGTCGAAAGTCGAGTCGATTCTGGCCATCACCAATGAAGGCAGAATGTTGTTATTCTCTATGGAAGCCCTACCTCAGCTATCTAAGGGTAAAGGGAATAAGATCATAGGTATCCCAACTGAAAGAGCGAAGAATAGAGAAGAGTTGCTCATCCACCTGCATGTGGTACCCGAAGATACCTCTGTTACTCTTTGGGCTGGTAAGCGCAAGCTAACCCTGAAACCAAGCGATTTGGAGCATTATCGTGGTGAGCGGGGCAGGAGAGGGGCGAAACTGCCACGGGGATTACAACGTGTCGATAGCGTAGAGCTAGGCGATGGCAGCGTTGAGGTCATAGACTAATCTGCACACTCGCCAGAGATAAAAAAAGCTGCCAACGGCAGCTTTTTTTATCTGAATTCTTTATTGAAATAACCAGATAAGAGTCGTTCGTTGCTTATCAGGCCACTTGGTAATACTGGGGCTCTATGTCCAGTTGTCTCTGGATTATCTGGCCAGCCATCTTAGTACATTTACCACATTGACTCCCTACACCCAAACGCTTCTTCACATCAGCTAGAGAGACATCTCCCTGACTAACGGCTGCTTTTATTTGTGTATCGGTAACGGCGAAGCAAAGACAAACGTACATTGATTTAGGCCCCCTAACAAGATGAGCGAAGTATAAATGAAAATGATTCTCAATGCTAATATCAAAAGTGTATAAGTCAAAATAGAAACTCTGCTAGCTGTTATACCTAAGTGTGAAGGGGATCTTAAAAATGGAAACTTTGCTAGCTGTTATACCTAAGTATGAAAGGGATCTGAAAAGTGGAAAAACTGGCGCTGCTGACCATTCGATACTAGTAACCGCGCTCAAAATTGACTTCATGGGCGAGTCGCTCGCCTCTTAGCAGTTTATGGTAGTTATTGGCAAAGATCTCGACCACCTGCTCGGGAAAACTAGGGGCGGCAATATGTGGCGTTATGATGACATTATCCAGTGTCCATATGGGATGATGTTGAGGTAATGGCTCCTGGTTGAAGACATCTAATATTGCATTCTGGTGGATGTTTTCCTTTAGTTGTAAGTACAGAGCATCGAGATCCAGTACATCTCCTCTTCCTAGATTGAATAAAATACCATCGGATTTTATCAGTGATAAGGTCTGGGCGTTGAGCGCTCCTCTGGTATCTGGTGTGCTTGGAAGTATGCTGGCAATAGCATCAGCCTGGGACAGATAGTGGGGCAGGTTTGCTAGGGTATCGACATCATCAAAACCAATCGTTGGCTTAGCGCCTCGGTTTATCCCTGTGACATGCATGCCAAAGTGCTTCGCAGTTTGGGCAATATGCTTGGCTATATTACCCGTTCCAAGCAGAAGTAAATGCTGACCCTGAAGGGTCTTGAAGCTGCCTGGACGCCAAATTTTCTGCGCCTGTTGCGACCGGTATATGGTGTGCTCTCTCTGGTGAGCAAGCAGATAACCAAACAAGTATTCGCTCATTAAGGGGCCGAATATGCCCCTGACATTGGTCAGCCGATAGTCTTTTCTTTGGCGTGGCTTGACCAAGGCATCGACGCCGGCTATGGTCGATTGCATCCAGATAATATGCTTACCATGAGGCAGTAGCGGCGCGGCGAGAGAAGGCTCTGCCAGCCAAATATTGGCTTGTGAAATGTGCTGGGTTTCATCACCCAGAATTTCAATTTCAGGGAGGTGACAGGATTGCAGTAAAGATCTATATCGCTCATTATCACCGGTGAGTAATAGTAACTTGTATCTCATCTTCAGTCCCCCTTATTCTACTGAATAATCTTGTCTATGGATCTTGCATGTGGAACGTATTATTTCAGTATTTCATCAACTTGGGTCTTTGCTCTATCCTTGGCTCAATGAGATTTCAACAGCGACATAGGCAAATTTAGCCGAGTTTACCTATAGTTTAGGTGGCTATTGAATTTTTGCGCAACAAATTCGATTTTGCCGTAAAGCCCTGCTTGCTAAAGCGTTACTGAGTCTCATCGGTAGCCTTTAAAGTTTGGTAAATGCTGGTCTGAATTATGCCTGCAGAGCCTTCGCCGCTCGATCGGGGAAGTTAGTAAATATGCCATCAACCCCCATCTCTTGTAACTGAGCCATATCCGATGTTTCATTGACTGTATATACAAAGACTTTTAGTCCACGTGATTGAGCTTGTGTCACTATCTCTTGAGTCAGGAAACTGAGACTCAGATGAAGCGAGTATGCATCGAGCTGGCTGGTTGTTTGCTGGCTATCCAAAGCAATGCCTTCGAACAAAGGCGCCACTAAGGCTTGAGGAAACCGCTGGCGGAATTTTGCCAGGAACCCGTGGTGAAAGGATGAAATAATTAGCTTCTCTGTGGAGAAATTTAATTGATTAATTAGCTTAGGGTAAGTATCGATAAATACCTCTAAGCAGTTCATTCCCTTGAGCTCTATGTTAACCAGGCAGTCATGCTGGTTTAGGTAGTTCATCACCTGCCAAAGTGTGGGGATAGGCTCACCGTCAACTCTGAGGGAGTCGAGATAACTGCGGCTTACCTCTTCTATTAACCCGGTGCCATTACTCTTGTTATCTAAGCGACGGTCGTGGAAGACATAGAGTTCACCTTCAACATTATGAATATCGAACTCGATGGCACGTGAGCCTAATTCGATCGCCTTCTTCATGGCCGCCATGGTATTTTCCGGCGCGTATCCACTGGCGCCTCTATGGGAAAAAATAATCATTAGCTTCTGATGAGTCCTTGAGCCTCTTTACTCTGCATGTTATTGATATGTACTTCCAGTTGCGGATATGCGAGTTCCAGTTGGTTTTCTTGAAGTTTTTTACAGATGGCTTTATGCAATTTATGACGAAGAGGCCAACGGGTATTCATATCCTTGGCATAGGCTCTGACTTCATAATCTTGGGTGTGTTTACCAAACCCCGCAAACCAGACTTCAGGCTCTGGACTTTCTAATGCATCATCACATCCTTTTACGGCTTGATATAGTGCCGCTTCGACCCTAGCCGGATCTGAGTCTCTCGCGACTGAGATATAGACAATAACACGTGTGATTGGATCTGAGAGGGACCAGTTGATGAGTTGTTCGGTAATGAACGCCTTATTGGGGATGATGATCTCTTTCCTATCCCAGTCAATGATGGTCGTTGCACGGATCTGAATCTTAGTTACGGTACCTGTGAGATCTCGTATGGTCACAGTGTCACCAATTCTCACCGGTTTTTCGAACAAGATGATCAAGCCTGAGATGAAGTTAGCGAAGATCTCTTGTAATCCAAAACCCAGTCCCAGAGAGAGTGCTGCTACTAGCCACTGTAACTTGGACCATTCCATACCTAAAGTTGAAAAGCCACTCAAGATACCGAAAAACACCACTAGATAGCGACTCATTGTGGTGATGGCAAAGCCGGTTCCCTGACTCAAATCGAGTCGCTGTAATATGGTGAGCTCGAGTAAACCGGGCAGGTTGGTGGCTATCATCAGTGAGAAGCCGACTATGACCAGCCCGAGTAGTAATGATTTTAGGGTAATAGGGAGCTGTTGTTCGATGCCGTTAACCAGAGAGTTACTGGTCCAGAGCGTCACGCCATCGAGTAATGAGAATAATGCTGTGTGGGTCTGGGTCCAGAGGCCGATTAAACTTGCTAAGAAAGCCAGTAGTAATAGTGAGCGCACCAGCCCCAGAGATTGGCTGGAGATGGTTTCCAGATCGACAACCGGCTCTTCATAGGTGTCGAGGGGGTCGGTATTGCTTTGTGGATCTTCATCTCGCTCACGTTGAAGCAATATTTCTGCGCGTCTGGCTTTGGCACGGTCGAAGGCGATGCGCCTCCTTTCTATGAGCATCCAACGTTTAATCAGTTGATAGAGCAACATGAAGCCTAGGGATAATAACAGGGAAAGTTGCAGTTGTAGTAGCACCTGAAACGCCGTGTAGTAATAACCTCTAAAAGCCAGAATGGCACAGACCGGAGGGACGATGAGCAGTACTGCCCACAGAAATCTTTGGAGTAATTTTTTATTTTTATCATCCTGATGTTGATGCTTATTTTTCTTAGATAAGGATAAGATATCTTTATAGAATCTAAACAGGAAAATACTGAAAATAATGAAGGCGCCACGGCCAATGCTATTTCTCAGTACTGAATTATCGATAAACTCGGTAAACCCCATGACTCCAAAGAAAGGTATTGCCATGATAACGAAGGATTTAAACCTGAGTTGACCTTGCCTGATTATTGTTTTCTCACCTTTGAAATGGCCTATGAGCAAGCCCCTATTCAGTGCGAGAAGATAGGTGAAGCGGTAGAGCAGGTAGAGTAAACCTACGACTAACACCCCCATGCCGATTGCCGCCGTTAGGTTCAGACTGGATAAGAGTAAGATGGCACCTGCGGCGATCACTGGCAGTGGTTTAATCACGCAGTAGAGTAAAGAGTTAATCAGGGCCCTGAAGGTGTAGCTGAACAGATCTTGGGTGACATTACCGACAAATGTGATGTCATTGGCCATGGCAGATTTGAACTTAGGTGTTAACAGATCTTGGGCGACTAAACAGAGTACAAACAAGATGATCCACCAAGACCAGTATTCACTCTGTTCATCGAAGGAAACAGAGATGTCAGACCAAAAAGTTTGGCTCATAAGCCACTTCACACTCTGAAAAAGATCTGTGATCCATAATTTATCGATGGAGTTAGCGTTTGGCACCCAAAATAGGTGCTCATTGAGGATGCTTTTCAAGGCGATATTCTGTTGGGTTAACTGTTCATATATCACTCTTAAATCAGTGAGTTCACTCAAATAAAGATCTTGGCTCTGCAAGAGTTGCGTGAGCAAGTCATGCTGCGAGGTGAGCAGTCTCATTTGTATCTTAGTTAAAGGTTCATTGGCTACCAGTTGTTGGTTGTTTATCGTTAGATCTTGCTCTAGTTGATATCTTTCCAGCCTAGCTTGGGCTATTTTTGTTTGTAGCTTATCCTGATTCGGTGGGGCGGGTAGAGATTGCAGCATCTGCAGGAAGCGCTCGCCGAATGCTGAATTTAATTTGATTAAGCCTACTTGTTGTTGGGTGTTGGTCAGCTGTTTCGCTTGAACTTGATAGAGGTTTTCGGCAGCTTCTTGTGCGAGAACGGCTCGATTGGTGTCCTTAGTGAGGATTTTTAGCGTGTTGGCATAATCGATATTTAGCTGATTCAGTTGTTGTGTCAGGGGGGATAGCTCTGCAGAAGTCTCAAAAAGACTCTTAGCTATGGTGGCATCTGTCTTCTTTTGCCTCTGTTTAGCAGTGGCCTTATTGATCTCTTCGATCAGGCTCTCTTGTTGTGATAGTTGCAGCCTGACCAGCAACATCTGTTGTTGATTGAGGTTGATGCGTTTTTGGCTGCTCGCCTGTTCGGCCTCTAATGTCGTCAGAAGCTGAATATAGAGCTGACGCTGTGCCTTAAGCAACATATTTTGATTGTTGTCAGAGTGATCTATTTGATTTTTTTTATGCTGAGTCAGTGATTGTCGAGCAGAGGCAATATCAGATGGTAGCCGGTTATGCTGCTTGATTAAGTCAGTCACTTTTATATTGAGTTCGGCTTCTATCTCTTTGAGCTCAGACAGTCTTAAATAGGCGAGAGATGCCTGCTGAGTGGGATCATTAGTCTTGGACCAAGGGAGAGGTGACTTAGCCTCTTCCAGTTGTCGCTCCAGACTAAGTTTATGTCCTTGGTAGTTATTGATCAGCTTAAGGTGATTTTTTTCTATTAACGCTTGCTCTTCGATACTGCGCTGGATATGTGCCAGCTTTTGTTCGGCCGTTAAAGTGGTCGAAGCCGGTTGAGTGAGTCCTAGGCGCTTATTGAGTTCGAGTGGCGAACTTGCGGCTGCACTGAAGCCGGTTAATGCAATGAGAAGCAGAAAAGTAGTGCGCATAGTTGGAAACATATTTGGATGCAGGTTAGAGAAAGAGTCGAAGATATCTTATCAATAAAAGTGGCTAATATAGCTTCTTTTTTTTGCGTTTTTTGTGATTTTTTTCAGAAAATAGAAATATAAATTAAAATCATCATGGCAAGTACCGAACTTCTCACCCTTCAGTCAAGAAAAGGAGAGTTAGCTGGATGTTTTTCGATGCCGTTGAGTCTCGAAAATGGCGGTTGCGACGACCAATAAGCCGCCTATTGTCGTCTTGATATCTAGCTGTTCACCTAAGAATAGCAGAGCTAAAACAGCACCATAGAAAGGTTGTAGGCAAGAGACCAAGCTTACAGTTTTGGCACTAAGGTGACGCAAGGCTGCGGTAAAAAGTGCATGGGGAGCAGCGGTGAACATCACTCCGAGTAATAGTATCAGCCACCAGGTATTTTGTTCTATTTGACTGAATTCTATTGTATGCCAAGGTGCGAGGAAAAAGACGGCTACACCTGTTTGGTAAAACATAGCGTGGGGACCAGAGTAGGCTGAAAAATATCTCTTATGTAGCAGGTTGCGAGCGGTAAAAAACGCGGCGGATAAGATTCCCAGCGCTATGCCCATAGTCACATCATTGCCCAGGTTGGCTTCGGGGATCAGTAGTATGACTCCAAGTAGCACGGCGAGCCCACTAACAAGATCACTTCGTTGAATTCGATTACCTGTGAAGATGGGCTCAATTAAGACTGTCATCACTGGATAAGTGAAGAAGGCTATCATACCGATAGCGACGGAAGAGAGCTGCATAGATGCAAAATAAGTGACCCAATGTAGGCTGACGATAATGCCTAGGCCTAGGGCGATGAAATAATCTCTAGTGGAGTTGAGTGATAAGTTTTTTTTGCTAAATTTGACTATGCAGGCTAAGACAAGAGCGGCAACTACGCAGCGTAGCAGAGTGATATTTAACGCACTGAGTGGAATAAGTTTTGAGAAGAGTGCCGTGCCACCAAATAGCAGCACAGCGAGATGTAACTCTAATAAACCTGATTGTTTACTACTAGCCGTTTGGTTCATTATCACTCCGTATACTGACCAAAAGCTGTTTAGATCAGGTTAATCCTCTATTTTTGCGAACGTCTGCCCCATGCGGGTCACGGCTTCTGGCACGACACCGTCGGCAAATTCATCTAAAGCACCTTTGGCGAATAGCATGACAACCGTACTGCCTAGCTTAAACCTTCCCATTTCGGCACCTTTTTCAAGGGTTAATGCCTCTGGCCCCTCGGTCGGGTAATCCCAGGTAAATACATTTTTACTTCCGGGTGGTGTAATGGTACCCGCCCAGACGGTTTCTATGCTTGCGACTATGGTTGCACCGACCAATACCATGGCAATAGGACCTATCTCGGTCTCAAAAATTGCCACCACACGTTCGTTACGGGCGAACAGCCCTGGAACATTTGCTGCGGTTAATGGGTTGACGGAAAACAAGTCACCGGGAACATAAGTCATTTTTGACAAGGTGCCTTTCACTGGCATGTGAATTCGGTGATAGTCTTTTGGTGCTAAGTAGATGGTAGCGAAATCGCCATCTTCGAAGCGTTTGGCATCATCGGCTTGATCACCAAGTAGTGCAAGTGATGAATACTCATGTCCTTTGGCTTGAAATATCTGACCGTCATTAATAGGACCGCATTGGCTTATCGCGCCATCGACCGGATGGACAATATAATCTTGATCTTGTGAAAGCGGACGTACACCTGGTTTGAGGGCTCGAGTGAAAAACGCATTAAACGTCTTATAAGCTTCAGGTTCGCTCTGTGCGGCTTCACTCATATCGATCTTGTATTGCTTAATAAACCATTTTATTCCAGCGGTCGTTATCGAACCTAATTCAGCGGCTGCCAGTTTACCCACCAGGCGAGAGACTAAATGTTTAGGCATGATATATTGCAATGCAATTTTTATTTTATCCACGTGTACTTCCCTTCAAAATATTGCGCTTAGCCTATTCTTCTTCGCTAGCTCTAAACTGTCTGGCATGGCGCATTTCATTTAGGCTGGCAATAATTTTATGATAATTGTTGTATCGATCTGCTGCGATCTTGCCAGCATGAAATGCTTCGGTGATGGCACAACCAGGATCATTTTTGTGTTTACAGTCTCTGAATTTACAAGTGCCTAGATATTCCCGGAACTCGATAAAACACTCACCCACTCTTTCTGGTGGTAAGTGCCATAGCGCAAATTCTCGAACTCCCGGAGAATCAATCAGATCGCCTCCGCTAACAAAATGCATTAACTTAGCCGTCGTGGTCGTGTGTTGTCCTAGGCCTGAATTTTGAGAGACATCACCAATAGCTAGCTCGGCATCAGGCATCATAGCGTTAATGATGGATGACTTACCTACACCTGATTGGCCGACAAAAATACTGACATTTTCATTCAGTAAGGCTTTTATGTCATCGACGCCTTGGCCAGTATGACTGCTTATTTGGTAGACTTGATAGCCTATATCTTGGTAGCGTTTTAGTGCAGCTTCGACTTCAGGGCGATCTTCATCGGTGAGGAGATCGATCTTATTGAGGACGATTATCGGTGAAATACCTGTGTCTTCTGCTGCTACTAAGTAACGGTCGATTATTTGAGTCGTAAAACTAGGTACTATCGAAGAGACAATCAAGATCTGATCGATATTAGCAGCGATGATCTTGATGCCATCATAGAGATCTGGCCGCGAGAGCAGCGAATGACGAGGGTGGACGGCTTCGATAATGCCGGCTACGGTGGTGGTGATTTCCACAGCCAAACGCACGACCACTTTGTCACCGGTGACCAGGCTTTGAATGTTACGGCGAATATTACACCGCACAACTTGGCCTGATTCGGTTTCAACATCGGCATGCTGCCCAAAACGAGATATAACAGTTCCGAGCTGTTCTGGCTCAAGTGAACTATCCTGTAATTCAGGAGCATTGCTACCTGAATCTTTCCGTTGTAGCCTTTTTTCTTGGTTGGCTCGCATACGGCGTTTTTGACCCTGACTTAGGGGTTTCTTTTTACTCACAGTTTTGTCATCGTAAATAAGGTGATTTTGTGTAGCTTAAAAAAGCAGTATGATACACGGTCTTAAACAAAAAAGCCTGAATTTAGGCAAACAGGAAGAATAAGGCAGATCTATGGTTGCAGATGCAAACAATCTCATTTGGGTAGATTTAGAGATGACCGGGTTAGATCCCGAGACCGATAAGGTCATAGAGATCGCAACAATAGTGACAGATAAAGAGTTAAATATTCTTGCTGAAGGGCCTGTGATTGCGATTTATCAGACTGATGAACAGCTCGCTATAATGGACGATTGGAACCAAAAGCACCATGGTGAGTCAGGATTAGTCGAGCGAGTGCGCAGCAGTCAATACAGTGAAGACGATGCCATTGCCATGACCATAGAGTTTATTTCTCAATATGTTCCTCAAGGCATATCACCTATGTGCGGCAATAGCATAGGTCAAGATCGACGTTTTATGAACCGGTACATGCCAAAGCTAGAAGATTACTTTCACTATCGTAATATAGATGTAAGTACCATCAAGGAGCTAACCAGACGTTGGAAGCCAGAGCTTATGGATGGGTTTACTAAGCAGGGAACCCATAAAGCACTGGTGGATATCCAGGAATCTATTGCCGAATTGCAGTATTATCGCGCAAAAGTATTCAAAATTTGACCAAACAGACATTTATTTTCAAGAAGGGGTTGCAGCAATATGAAATTCTCATATAATGCGGCCTCAACTTTTGCTGACAAGTAAGTTAGTAAATAGTATGAATGCGACATTAGCTCAGTTGGTAGAGCGATACCTTGCCAAGGTATAGGTCATCGGTTCGAACCCGATATGTCGCTCCAAATTTAAAAATGTTTTGAATACGCCAAATATTCGAGACTAAAAGTTTTAAGCGACATTAGCTCAGTTGGTAGAGCGATACCTTGCCAAGGTATAGGTCATCGGTTCGAACCCGATATGTCGCTCCAATTTAAAAGATTGAAAGCGGCATTCGCTCAGTTGATTACTTGAAAGAGTTGATACCTTTTTTTTGCCAAGGTATAGGTCATCGGTTCGAACCCATTCTTTATGTTAAAGAATGGTCGCTCCAATTTAAAAAGATTATGCGACATTAGCTCAGTTGGTAGAGCGATACCTTGCCAAGGTATAGGTCATCGGTTCGAACCCGATATGTCGCTCCAATTTAAAAGATTGAAAGCGGCATTCGCTCAGTTGATTACTTGAAAGAGTTGATACCTTTTTTTTTGCCAAGGTATAGGTCATCGGTTCGAACCCACTCTTTATGTTAAAGAATGGTCGCTCCAATTTAAAAGATTATGCGACATTAGCTCAGTTGGTAGAGCGATACCTTGCCAAGGTATAGGTCATCGGTTCGAACCCGATATGTCGCTCCAATCTCCCTCTTCGATATCAAACTTCCAAATATAAAATTTTATGCGACATTAGCTCAGTTGTGCTCGTAGAAAAAAACGATACCCTCTTTTTTGCCAAGGTATAGGTCATCGGTTGTTTGTTTCGAACCCGGTATGTCGTTTCAATCTAGGTTTAAAGATTTACCAAAATCTTTGAATAAGAAAGTTTAAGCGACATTAGCTCAGTTGATTACTTGAAAGAGTTGATACCTCTTTTTTGCCAAGGTATAGCCTATCTCGAAACCAGAGGCGGTTCGAACCACTTTAGTTTAAATCAAGAGCTCGCTCCAATTTCCTTCTTACTAAAAACTCCAAAACCTCAGTCTCCAAACTCTTATTACCTCAGCCCCCAAATCTCTGTATTACCATTGTCAAAACACAAAGCGTACTCAACTTCATTATTAGTTTATACCCTCTTACAGATCTCACTCTTCAGCGATTTCATGTCTATATCACCTTCTGGCTATTTACGTGATGAATAGCGAAATTCTTTAACTATTCCTAATGTAGCCAGCTTAGAAGTAACAAACTTAGACCTTGTTCAAGTATTCCATTGGTGTTTGTCCCCATAATGGCTGCAGTAAAAAATTACTTTAGCCAGCTTTTGGCAAGAATTTGGAGTGCAAACATGCGATTTCAACAACTAAGTGAACTATTAAGTTATGTTGCTACTTGCCGAGTAGAGATGGCGAAACTCTATAGCAGACTGCAAACAGAGGCTGATTCAACCAGAGTGAAGATGATGCTGGAGTATTTCCAACAGCATCAGAGAGGGGTATCAGAGAAGCTGGAAAATTATATTGATTCAGCACCTAAAAAAGTACTGGATACCTGGTATAAAGATATTATTTTTGAAGATTTTATAAAGAGGTGTCACGACATCGTCTTGACAGCAAATATGTCTGAAGAAGATATCTTAGAACTGCACTTGAAATTGGATAACCTATTGATCGATCTTCTGCAGGTAACCGCCGAGCATTCCTCCTCTGTGGATATCGCTGGAACGTTAAATGAGCTTGTGCGTGTCGAGAGAATTCAACAGCAAAGACTGGTTCATAGCAGCATACGTATGGATGACATCTAAGACTATTAAGCTATTTGATAAAGGTGCCTGAGGGCGCCTTTATTGCTTCTCGATAACTTAATACATATCTTTATTACTGTTATCAGTATCCCTTCCAGTTACCTCTTCATTTTTGTCATTAACGACATTGTTACACTGTCCATTTCTTGTGCAAGATCAAATCATGGTTGAATAGGCACAAGGATGACTGAATCTATCGACGATTTTAGGTTCTAACTCTACTAATCTTACTTTATATCAATATGATGTACTCATTACCCCTCGAGGAAGATTCGTTATGTTAGAAAATGCTTCGGTACTTCCTTGTGAACTGTATAGGGCTTCAGAAATAAGTGAGGCTGAATTGGGTCTGGTTAGCAGTGGCCTCGCTACTTATATAGATCTGGTTGAATCAGCTGGCGAGGCGGCCTATCGACAGCTAGTCAAAAGGAAAAACAGTAAAACTCCTGTCTTGGTGCTTGCAGGTTACGGTAATAATGGTGCCGATGCATTTGTCTGTGCAAGATACTTGTTAGAAGCAGGTTTCGATGTCTCCGTGATGGCAGTGCCTAGACCTGTTCATCCCCAAGAGGCTAATGTTATCGCTGCTGAGTTTATCCATGCACGTGATGCTTTTAAGGCCGAGGCTGGAGTCATAGATACTCCGAATATAGAGAAAATAGTGGCGGCGGAAGTCATCATAGATGGTTTATTAGGCCTAGGGTTGAAGGGAGAGCTAAGAGACCCATTTAGAGACATCATTGCTGCGATCAATAGCAGTAAAGCTTGGGTCTTTAGTCTGGATGTACCATCGGGTCTAAATGCCAATACAGGCAGTGGCCTCTGCTCAGTTCAAGCGAATATGACTCTGACCTTTGGCGCTTTGAAGCAAGGCTTGCTGACTGGGCATGCCAGACAATGCGTTGGCGATCTCGTTTTTGCAGATCTTGGTCTCTCGCCCTACTTACCTAGCTCTAAGATGACTCGTGTCTCGAGTGATCTCTTAGCCAACATGCTCTCCCCCAGAGCAAGAGACACTCATAAAGGTCTTTCGGGCAAAGTCACTGTGATTGGTGGTGATAAGGGCATGGCAGGAGCGATTAGACTGGCGGCTGAAGCCTGCTTAAGAGCGGGTGCCGGCTTAGTCACTGTGCTCTCAAGGCCTGAGCA
This sequence comes from Shewanella benthica, assembly GCA_023284085.1. Lineage (GTDB taxonomy): Bacteria > Pseudomonadota > Gammaproteobacteria > Enterobacterales > Shewanellaceae > Shewanella > Shewanella benthica. The sequence continues at coordinate 28,479 of JAKVHY010000004.1, read as the reverse complement.
TCAACACACGGTCAATGTCGATCGACCGGAATTGATGTTTTGGGGATGTGAGCTAGTCGATATGGAAGTCTATCTGAGACTGGGATGGGCAAACACATTAATCATAGGCCCGGGTCTAGGAAAGGAGTCATGGGGCTACAACTTGCTCAAGGCGGTGGGCTTGTGTGACAAACCATGCTTACTGGATGCAGATGCCCTTAACTTGCTAAGCGAGGAGCCCGGTTATAATGATAACTGGGTACTGACTCCCCATAGTGGAGAAGCGGCCCGATTACTGGGAATTACCCCTATTGAAGTTGAGCGGGACAGGTTTGCTGCGGCTAAAAATATACAGCGACGATATGGCGGTATTGTGGTCCTAAAAGGTCCTGGAACCTTAATATCTGATGGGAAAAAATGTGTTGTGGCTCCTGTGGGTAACCCAGGTTTAGCGAGCGGAGGTTGCGGTGATGTGCTGTCGGGCATAATTGCGGCGTTAATCTCTCAAGGTTTTAGCCTATTCGATGCCGCCATCATGGGGGTTGTTGTTCATGGTGAAGCTGCTGATCGGGCTGCGATTGCCGGAGAGCGTGGTATGCTCGCGAGTGACTTGATGCCTCATATTCGTTCTCTGGTTAATAATCTTTAATTAATCAATTGTCGCTATGTTAGTGAAACCTGTTTTGCTGATAAGCAATTTGGTATAAAGTAATGGGTTCGAAACGACTATAGAAAGGGTAAAGTTAATACAATGGCATCGGTTAAGGTTTTTCTAGATAATGAACAAGATACAGTGGATCTGGGTAAGCGATTAGCGCAAGTCATAACCCCGCCTTTAACACTGAATTTATCGGGTGAACTTGGTGCCGGGAAAACGACTTTAAGCCGAGGCCTGATTCAGGCATTGGGTCATGAAGGCGCGGTAAAGAGCCCAACTTACGCCCTGGTTGAACCCTACGAATTAGGTGATATTGAGCTATTTCATTTCGATCTATACAGGTTGAGCGATCCCGAAGAGCTTGAGTATATGGGGATCAGAGATTATTTCACCGATAAGAGTATATGTCTCGTTGAGTGGCCTGATAGGGGCCATGGATTAATGCCTGTCGCCGATATCAGTATTGCAATTAAATATGTTGGTACTAGTAGAGAAGTTGAAATAACGTCAGGAACAACCAAAGGGCAAGTATTGCTGAGTAAGCTTAAATAATAATGATAAAAATCGAAAATCTTCTCAAAGCTATACTTGTGATGCTGACATTATGTACTTCTTTTGTTGTCCATAGTGCTACTAAGCTTGATGGTGTGCGCATCTGGGCCGCTCCAGAGTCGACTCGAGTCGTTTTCGACCTCACCCATGCACCTAAATATACGCATTTCAATCTGACTAGCCCTTATCGACTCGTCGTCGATCTCAAGGGGACCACGACCTCATTAAACCTCAGCAAATTAGCTAATAACAGTAAATTGGTTAAGAGAGTGAGGATAAGTAAACCGCCTTCTAAGGGGACCTTACGCCTAGTTATCGATCTGGTAAAACCGGTAAAAGCGAACCTATTTTCACTGCCACCAACGGCTCCCTATGGAAACCGCTTAGTGGTTGATCTGGATGACAGTGGTTCTTCTGTCGCTGTGAGTCAGCCGAGTAAACCAACACAGAAACTAAGAGATGTCGTTGTCGCCATAGATGCGGGTCATGGGGGAGACGATCCCGGCTCTATCGGGCCATCTGGGATCTATGAGAAAAAAGTGGTGCTGGAAATTGCTAAGAAAGTAGCGGCTAAAATCAACGCTACACCAGGTATGAGAGCCGTTATGACTCGCACCAGTGATTACTTTGTGAATCTAAATAAGCGCTCAGAAATTGCCAGAAATAGTAAAGCGGATCTTTTGGTTTCAATTCATGCCGACGCATTTACCTCGCCACAACCTAGGGGGGCATCGGTTTGGGTCTTGTCTATGAGACGTGCCAATAGTGAAATCGGTCGCTGGTTAGAGCATAAAGAGAAGCATTCAGAGCTCTTGGGTGGTGCCGGCGAGATTATCCAAAATACCGATAATGAACAATATTTGGCTATGACCTTGCTGGATATGTCTATGGATAGATCTATGGCGATTAGTCATAGCATAGCCGACGATGTACTTGCTAATTTAGGTAAAGTCACCAAGCTGCATAAATACAAGCCCGAATCGGCAAGTTTTGCAGTACTAAAATCACCAGATATTCCTTCCATTTTGGTTGAAACTGGCTTTATCTCTAATCACAAAGAAGAGAGATTGTTGTCTCAAAGACAGCATCAGAATAATATTGCCAATGCTATACACAAGGGTGTTGTTAAGTATTTCGAGAGTAATCCGCTGGTTAATTCTTTGATGGCAAGTAAAGGTTCGCGAAAGCATAATGTTCGCAAGGGTGAATCCCTGTCTGTTATTGCTCACAGGTATCAAGTGTCTGTTACTAGCATTAAGAAAGCCAATAATCTAAAGTCTAACAACATTCGAATCGGTCAAAAGTTAGTTATTCCAAGAGCCTAGTTCGTCTTAAGTGATCTTGTGAGTTCCCCTGTTTTGAGAGCTAAAAATTATGACAATTCAAATATTGCCACCTCAGTTAGCTAACCAAATTGCTGCGGGTGAAGTTGTCGAAAGACCGGCTTCAGTCATCAAGGAGTTAGTTGAAAATAGCTTAGATGCCGGTGCGACCCGAGTCGATATAGAGATCGAAAAGGGCGGCAGTAAACTGATTAAAATTCATGATGATGGTTCGGGGATCCCCAAAAAAGAGCTGAACTTGGCTTTGTCCAGACACGCCACCTCTAAACTCAGTACCTTAGACGATCTCGATGCTATCTTAAGTTTTGGTTTCCGCGGTGAAGCGTTAGCGAGTATCAGCTCTGTTTCCAGATTAACTTTGACCTCACGCACGGCTGAGCAGAGTGAAGCTTGGCAGGCCTATGCCGAAGGCTCTGATATGGCCGTTAAGGTGATTCCTGCGGCCCACCCAGTAGGTTCAACTGTAGAGGCGGTGGACCTTTTTTTTAATACTCCCGCCCGAAGACGTTTTCTTAAAAGCGACAAGACCGAATTTACTCACATAGATGAGTGGCTTAAACGCATTGCTTTGGTGAGAGGAGATATACATTTCACGTTAAAAAACAATGGTAAGGTGGTGAGAAACTATCGACCGGCAAAAACCTCAGATCAATATCTTCAACGCTTAGCTCAGATTAGTGGCAAGAAGTTTGCGCAGCAGGCACTAGAGGTCAAGTGCGAACATGAAGGCTTGAACTTGTCAGGCTATATACAGTCACCCTACTTCGAGGGCCCGGCCAGTGACACCCAATATTTCTATGTGAATGGCAGGCTAGTTCGCGACAGACTCGTCAATCATGCCGTTAGACAAGCCTTCGCCGAGCACATTACCGGAGCCCAAGCTAGCTATGTGCTGATGCTCGAACTCGATCCTCATCAAGTCGATGTCAATGTGCATCCGGCTAAGCATGAAGTGAGGTTTCATCAGAGCCGTTATGTCCATGATTTTATTTTACAGGCACTGCAATCGGCACTCTCACAAGTCGGCAGCCCCGTCTTTTCTATTGAAGACCAGAGCAGTAGAGAAGCATCCTCAAGTTCTTATCAAGCAGGCGTGCAGGAATCTCAGAGAGTCAACGAATCGAGTGGGCGCAAGGTCAGCACAGCAGCTCATCTTGCTTTTGACAAAGGGCCTGGTACGAGTCCTGTAGGTTCTCAGCAGGAGTATTCGATAGCATCGTCCTCATCCTATTCTGGAAGCAAAAGTGGTCTAAGGCCGAGCTCTACTGCGCGCCCACAAGCTGAGTTACCTTCGGCTGCGGCTATCGCTTCTTATGGGGCCTTATTGACTACTCCTGTGGTTCCATCCTTAGGGCGTAGTGAGCTTGCGAATGAGCAGCCAAGCATGCCTCCGTTATTGGACGCTAGATATTGGGTGCTAACCCAAGGGGATAAACTCACATTATTACCGATAGAAGCAATCGCCTCCAGACTGTTACAAATAAGCATATTCGCTAAACTCGATGGCGGTTTGATCAGTCAGCCGCTGCTGATGCCAGTCTCAATACCTATGGACGATGACTGGAAGGAGACGATTGAGCTCAGAGAGTTAGTGTTAAGAAAGATAGGAATTGAGCTATCAATTCGTCTAGGGCAGTTGATAATAAAGAAAGTGCCCCCATATTTAAGACAGAGCCAGTTGGTCAGTGTGATCCCTGAGCTATTGCAGTGGATGCGTTTTGAAGAGCCAGGCCAGGACGCGTTGGCAAGCTGGATTGCCAAGCATTGCGAAATAAATCTCGAGTCTCCGGCTCAAATCTGGCAAGACTTGATGTTAGCGGAACAGAGCCTGAGAGAGGAGTTGATGGCGGACGTCATTAGCTTACCCTGGCAAGTTTGGTTGGAAAAAGGGCACTGATTTACAGAGTCTTTTTTGTTAGGTATTGAAAAGTTGGAAGTATATACGAGTGAGTGAAACGAGTTTACCGAAAATAATTACTCTGATGGGCCCCACGGCCTCAGGGAAAACGGCATTAGCGATTGAGCTGGTCAAAGAGCACAATTGTGAAATTATCTCCGTCGACTCGGCTCTTATCTATCGTGGTATGGATATAGGCAGCGCTAAACCGACGGCAGAAGAACTCGCGGTAGCGCCGCACAGGTTGATCGATATACGCGATCCTTTGCAGAGTTACTCTGCGGCAGATTTTAGAACCGACGCGCTCAGAGAGATTGCCGATATTGTAAAGTCTGGTAAAACGCCCTTGCTTGTCGGGGGCACCATGCTCTATTTTAAGGCTCTGCTAGAGGGATTATCCCCGCTACCGGCAGCCGACGACGTTATTAGGGCCGAGATCGCCGCTGAAGCACAGACCCATGGCTGGCAACACCTGCATGATGAATTAATGCGAGTCGATCCGGTTTCGGCCGAACGTATTCATCCCAATGACCCTCAACGATTATCCAGGGCGTTAGAGGTGTTTCGGATCAGTGGTAAAAGTTTGACCGAACTGACGCAAATTAAGTCTCCTCCTCTGCCATATGAGGTTATTCAATTTGCCATTTCACCGAAAGATCGAAAAGTGTTACATCTTTCTATAGAAGAAAGATTCAAATTGATGTTAAATCAAGGTTTCGTTGAAGAGGTTCGTACGCTTAGGCAGCGAAATGATCTGCATTTAGCACTTCCCTCTATGAGGTGTGTAGGCTATCGGCAGTGCTGGCAGCACCTTGATGGTGACTATGACTATAATACTATGGTCGATAAGGGGATAATTGCTACTAGGCAATTAGCTAAGCGTCAATTAACATGGTTAAGAGGATGGGCTGAGTTAAATTGGCTGGAAACTGGGTTAGATTCGAATCTAACGAGTGTATTGCGACATTGTCGCTAGCTAATTCATCCTCGCTATATAATACTAAATCCAAACAAGAAAGTTATGTTGTATTAGTTTTACTACTTATTTTTAATAAAAAGGAAATTATAAAATGGCAAAGGGGCAATCTTTACAAGACCCATTTTTGAACGCACTTCGCCGTGAGCGCGTTCCTGTATCAATTTATCTTGTTAATGGTATTAAATTACAAGGACAAGTTGAGTCATTTGACCAGTTTGTTATCTTGCTTAAAAACACGGTTAGCCAAATGGTATATAAGCACGCTATCTCTACAGTTGTGCCAGCGCGTCCATTCACTGTAAGCACCCATCACGCGACACCAATTCAAGCCGCAGGCTTGAATGGTCAGCAAGATGAGGCGAGCGAGTAGTTGTTGAGGAGTATGCTTTTTGTTTGATCGTTATGAGGCGGGTGAAAGTGCCGTTTTGGTGCATATTAACTTTGCCGATGAAGACCGTAGGGAAGACTTAGTCGAACTACAACTATTAGTCGATTCGGCTGGTGCTCAGCAAGTTGGTTTGATCACTGCGAACCGTCGTTCACCGGACCGAAAATTCTTCCTTGGTTCGGGGAAGACTGATGAGCTCGCGGCTTTGGTCGCAGCGACAGAAGCGAATGTGGTGATTTTTAATCATGCATTGAGTCCTGCTCAAGAGAGAAATATTGAGATGGTTTGCCAATGTAGGGTCTTGGACCGTACCGCGCTCATCTTAGATATCTTTGCCCAGAGAGCCCGTACCTATGAAGGCAAGTTGCAGGTGGAGCTAGCGCAGTTACGCCATATGTCGACTCGTCTAATACGGGGTTGGACTCATCTGGAGCGCCAGAAAGGTGGTATTGGTATGAGAGGACCTGGGGAGACCCAGCTCGAGACTGATAGACGTCTACTCCGTGGCAGAATGAGCACCATCAACAAGCGTTTGGCGAAGGTAGATAAACAGAGAGAACAGAGTCGAAGGGCAAGGAGTCGCAGTGAGCAGCCTACGGTTTCATTAGTCGGTTATACTAATGCGGGTAAATCAACTCTGTTCAACTCGCTTACAGTTTCAGAGGTATATGCTGCAGATCAACTGTTTGCTACCTTAGATCCTACCTTGAGAAAGTTAGAACTACCGGATGGCGCGATTATCTTGGCCGATACCGTAGGTTTTATTCGTCACTTGCCCCATGATTTAGTGGCGGCGTTTAAGTCGACGTTACAAGAAACCCGCGAAGCGGATCTGTTACTTCATATTGTCGATTGTCATGATGAGAATATGGGGGATAACTTTGAGCAAGTTCAGTTGGTGCTTAAAGAGATAGGTGCCGATGAAATTCCTCAGCTGATTGTCTGTAATAAGATCGATCTGTTAGAGGATGTCAACCCAAGGATAGATTATAACGACGAAGGTGTGCCCATCAGAGTCTGGGTGTCGGCGCAGCAACAAAAAGGCTTAGATCAGCTTAGAGAGGCCATCAACGATATCGTTGGCAGGGCTACTTTGGAGCTGACTTTGCGGATCCCGGCAACAGCCGGGCATTATATTGGTCAGTTTTACCGACTTGACGCGATACAGCAGAAAGAGTTTGATGATCTGGGGAACTGTATCTTATCTGTTCGTTTATTGGAGGCCGATTGGCTCCGATTAGTGAAGCAGAGCCAAGGGGACTTAGAGGACTTTATTGTCGAAGACTCGGCGGTAGAGTAATTTTTATTCTCGTTTAATTCATACACCTATGGAGTGATAAATGGCTTGGAACGAGCCCGGTAACAAGGGAAATAAAGACCCTTGGGGAAATAAGAGTGGTAACGATAAGGGACCACCAGATCTAGATGAAGTTTTTCGTAATCTTTCGAAGCGTTTCGGCGGTGGCAAAGGGAATGGCAAGGGGCCTGTTTTTAGTTCATTCGCCCTTATCATTGTCTTAGGCATAGCCGTTGTCGTATGGGGCCTTTCTGGTTTCTATACGGTAAAAGAAGCCGAGAAAGGTGTCGCACTCAGATTCGGTGAGTACATAGGTGAGGTCGATCCTGGTCTTCAATGGAAAGCGACGTTTATCGATGAAGTGTTCCCTGTCAACGTGAATACTGTCCGTTCAATTCCTGCCTCTGGTAGCATGTTGACGACCGATGAAAACGTGGTCTTGGTTGAGCTTGACGTTCAATACCGAGTGACCAGTGCATATAATTTCTTGTTCAGTGCAGTTGATGCGAATGAGAGCTTACGTGAGGCGACAGACAGTGCGCTGCGTTATGTTATTGGCCATAATAGTATGGATGATATCTTGACCACAGGCCGAGACAAGATCCGTCGTGATACCTGGGCAGAAGTAGAGCGTATTATCGAGCCCTACAAGCTAGGTATTACCATTGTCGATGTCAACTTCCTGCCTGCTCGTCCGCCTGAAGAAGTTAAAGCTTCTTTCGATGATGCGATTTCGGCACAAGAAGATGAGCAAAGGTTCATTCGTGAAGCTGAGGCTTATGCCCGTGCTATCGAGCCTAAGGCTCGTGGTCAAGTTAAGCGCATGGAGCAGCAAGCTAGAGCCTATAAAGAACGTGAAGTATTAGAGGCTAGAGGTAAGGTTGCTCGTTTCAACCTCTTGTTACCTGAGTATAAGGCAGCGCCTGTTGTGACACGTGAGCGTTTGTACTTAGACGCTATGCAAATCGTGTTGAGCGGCACCAGTAAGGTGCTAGTCGACTCGAAGAATAGCAACAACATGATGTATCTTCCTTTAGATAAGTTGATGCAGAAGAGCCAGTCGAATACTAAGCCTAGAAGTGTAAACTCTACTTCTACTACGAGTTCTTCTTATGGCTCTGCGGCTCAAACTAATGTTCCGTTGGATACACGCCCGACTCGTGGCGAACGTCAGGGGAGGAATTAATCATGGGTAGACTAATAGCGGTTATTGCTGCCGTACTAGTGGCGGTATTCTTGTCGTCAATTTTAGTGGTCAACGAAGGTGAACGAGCGATCGTTTCACGTTTCGGTAAGATCCTAAAAGATGATGGCATCACTCGTATCTACGCGCCTGGTTTGCACATCAAGATACCTATGATCGATAAGATCAAATTTCTTGATTCACGTATCCAGACTATGGATGGTGCAGCAGACAGATTCGTGACTTCAGAGAAGAAAGACCTTATGGTCGATTCCTATGTGAAGTGGCGTATCAAGGACTTCGAGAAATACTACTTGTCGACTAACGGTGGCATCAAGGCTAACGCCGAGTCGTTACTACAGCGTAAGATCAATAACGACCTTCGTACCGAGTTCGGCCGTCGCACGATTAAGGAGATTGTCTCTGGAAGTCGTGATGAGCTACAACAAGATGCATTGAGAAATGCATCTGAGAGTGCGGAAGATTTAGGTATCGAAGTGGTTGATGTGCGAGTCAAGCAGATTAACTTACCGGCTAATGTGAGTGCGAGTATCTATCAACGTATGCGCGCAGAACGTACAGCGGTAGCGAAAGAGCACAGAGCACAAGGCATGGAACAGTCTGAGATCATCAAGGCTAATACAGATGCTTCGGTCACTATCCTGTTAGCCGAGGCTCAACGTAAAGCGCTTGAAGTTCGAGGCGAAGGTGATGCGACTGCGGCTAAGATATACGCAGATGCTTTTAGCCAAGACCCTGAGTTTTATAGCTTCTTGCGTAGCTTAGAGGCTTATAAGATCAGTTTCCAAGGTGATTCGAATGTCATGGTGCTTGAGCCTGACAGCGATTTCTTCAAATATATGAAGAGCCCTTTAGGCAAATAAGCCTATTTGGATTAAAAGCCCGGCATATGCCGGGCTTTTTTTTGCTTTAAACTCCTAAGTCGCTAATTTAGCGTCATATGTTATTTCTTTTTTTTCACTTATCTGTGCATATATGATCGGTATTTCTATAACTAGATGACTATTTAATGTGCTGGGAAGGCTATTTTCCTAACATAGTTAACTTTGTTATTCGATTTACTATGATCTGCTTCTAATTTTTGGCTATAATGAGCCCCGCCTCAAGTTTCATTTTTGAGTTTTGGGGTAAACCCCAATTTTTAAAATAATTTAAAACAAAAATTCCAACACTCTCTGGAGATAAGTGGATGAGCAATGCGCCAGTCGATACCGGACGTCGCAGATTTCTGACCGCAGCAACCGCCGTAGTAGGTGGTATAGGTGCCGTCGCTGTAGCGGTTCCTTTTATAAAGTCATGGAATCCGAGTGCCAAAGCGAAAGCTGCAGGCGCACCGGTTGAAGTAAATATCAGTAAAGTAGAGCCAGGTCAGTTGATCCGTGTCGAATGGCGTGGAAAACCTGTCTGGGTTGTGCGTCGTACCAAGGAAATTTTAACCAACCTTGCCACACTCGACAGTCAACTCCGCGATCCAGCATCGGCAGAAGAGCAACAGCCTTCTTATGCTCAAAATGCGGTTCGTTCGATTAATCCGGAGTATTTTATCGCGGTGGGACTATGTACTCACTTAGGTTGTTCTCCTACCTATTTACCGGATACGTTCAGTGAGCAGGTTGAAGGCGTTCCTTCAGGCTTCTATTGTCCGTGTCATGGTTCTAAGTTTGATTTAGCTGGTCGCGTCTTCCAAGGTGTACCAGCGCCGTTGAACTTAGTTGTTCCACCACATCAGTATATCGATGAAGGCAATGTCATCATCGGTGTCGATCAAGGGGCAGCGTAATGATTAAGAATCTAGTTGATTGGATCGATGCTCGCATCCCGATGACGGCGACTTATAACCGTCATGTGGGTCAATATGCGACGCCAACAAACTTTAACTTTTGGTACTTCTTCGGCTCACTTGCCATGCTAGTTCTGGTTAACCAGTTACTCACGGGTATCTGGCTAACAATGAACTATGTGCCAACTGCAGAAGGCGCATTTGCGTCAATCGAATACATCATGCGTGATGTTGAGTATGGTTGGTTACTGCGCTATATGCACTCCACCGGCGCCTCGGCATTCTTCGTGGTGATCTACTTGCATATGTTCCGTGGTCTTATTTACGGTTCTTACCAGAAGCCAAGAGAACTACTTTGGTTATTCGGTATGCTTATCTTCCTCGTGCTAATGGCCGAAGCTTTCATGGGCTATCTGCTGCCATGGGGACAGATGTCATATTGGGGCGCTCAGGTTATTATCTCATTGTTCGGTGCCATCCCTTTTATTGGTGATGATCTGACACTCTGGATACGTGGTGACTTCGTTGTCTCCGGCGCGACTCTGAACCGCTTCTTCGCGCTGCATGTTATTGCACTGCCTCTGGTCTTAGTTGTATTGGTGTTCCTGCACTTGATTGCCTTACACGAAGTGGGTTCAAATAACCCGGACGGTATCGAGATCAAGAAGAATAAGGATGAAAATGGATGGCCTATCGATGGTATCCCATTCCACCCTTACTACACAGTTAAAGACATTTTTGGCACCGCTGGGTTCCTGATTATCTTCTGTTATGTGCTCTTCTTTATGCCTGAAGGTGGCGGTTACTTCCTCGAAGGACCAAACTTCGAAGCGGCTAACTCGATGAAGACCCCAGAGCATATTGCACCGGTTTGGTATTTCACGCCTTTCTACGCGATATTACGTGCGATTCCCGATAAGCTGATCGGTGTAATGGGCATGGGACTAGCGATTGCTGTACTGTTTGTACTGCCTTGGTTAGATCGTTGTAAGGTTAAGTCTGTTCGTTACCGTAGTCTGACACATAAGCTGAACTTAGCTCAGTTTGCCGTTTCATTCGTTATCCTTGGTTATTTAGGTGCTGTTCCGGCTACGCCTGAGCTAACGATTGCTGCGCGTGTCTTTACTCTGACTTACTTCGGCTTCTTCTTCTTCCTTTGGCTTTACAGTAAGAACGAGAAGACTAAACCTGTACCAGAGAGGTTGACTCACTAATGAAAAAATTACTTATTGCATTAGTTGCCTTAGTACCCACACTTGCTTTTGCTTCGGGTTCGTCGGTCCATCTAGAGAGTGCTAACATAGATCTCAATGACACAGAGTCATTACAACGTGGCCTAGATCTGTTCCAGAACAACTGTTCGGGTTGTCATAGCACTCAATATCAGCGATACAGTCGAGTAGCCGATGACTTAGGTATATCTCTCGACGACATGCGTGAAAAATTCATGTTCGATAAAGATGCTAAGCCTGGCGACCTGATGGAAAATGCGATTCCAGAAGATTCTGCGGCTCAGTGGTTTGGTGCAACGCCACCAGATCTCACCTTGGTTGCTCGTGTTCGTGGTGAAGATTGGATCTACACGTACCTTAAAGGTTTCTATAAAGATGAGAATCGTCCATTTGGCGTGAACAATATCGTGTTCCCGTCGGTGGGTATGCCTCATGTGCTTGAGCATCTGCAAGGTATCCCGGTTAAGCAAGATGATGGTACGCTAGTTGCGACTGGTGGCTCTCTGAATGCCGAAGAATATGACCAAGTGGTTCGTGATATCACCGGCTTCCTGGTTTACTCTGGCGACCCGGTAAAACTTGAGCGTGAACGCTTAGGTTGGTGGGTGATGGGCTTCCTGTTTATCTTCTTCGTGTTAGCTTACTTGTTGAAGAAAGAATACTGGAGAGATGTACACTAACCCCTTTAAAGGTTAGAATGTATCATCCGCATATTGTAAACGGGGGGCATTGCCCCTCGTTTGCTTTCTGTTTTTTGCTTTTGACATCAAATTCCCGGAGGGTATCAATGGCTGTTGCTGCCAATAAACGCTCAATCATGACCCTGTATTCAGGTGCTGACGATCTTTATAGTCACCAAGTTCGTATCGTCTTGGCTGAGAAAGGAGTCACCGTCGATGTACTGGAGGCGGATCCAAGTGAGATGCCTGAAGATCTGATCGAGCTAAACCCATACAATACAGTTCCTACTCTGGTCGATCGTGAATTAGTACTTTATAACTCACGTATCATCATGGAGTATTTGGACGAGCGTTTCCCGCATCCACCACTTATGCCTGTATACCCGGTTTCACGTGGCCAGACTCGTCTGATGATGCACAGAATCGAAAATGATTGGTATTCGCTGGTTGAGCGTATCAGAAGTGGCGATCGTGCCGATGCGGCTCGTAAAGAGTTGCAGGAAAGCTTAACTGCTATTGCACCGATATTTACCGAGATGCCTTATTTCATGGCTGAAGAGTTCGGCCTGGCCGATTGTTATTTGGGTCCACTATTATGGCGTCTACCTGTACTGGGAATCGAATTAGATAACCGTGCGGCTAAAGAAGTCAAAGCCTATATGACACGTCTATTCGATCGTGAATCATTTAAAGCTTCTCTTACTGAGACCGAGCGCGAAATGCGCATGGGTATGTAATGAAGCCTATGACACCAAATCGCCCATACTTGCTGCAAGCATATTATGATTGGTTGATGGATAATGATCTTACCCCACATGTCGTCGTTGACGCTTATGTGCCGGGAACTCAGGTTCCGCAACAATATGTGAAAGATGGTCAGATTGTTCTCAATATTACATCGACTGCTGTAGGTAATTTGCAGATAGGGCATGATTTTATTGAGTTTAATGCTCGCTTTGGTGGTGTTCCTCAGCAAGTTGTCTTGCCTATGGCTGCAATTGTAGCCATATATGCGAGAGAGAATGGTGCTGGAACTGTCTTCGATATGGAAGATGCTTATCAAGTCGATGCTGAGTCTGAAGAAGCGGGTCTCTCTGTGGTGAAGCCTGAAAAAGCGACATTAACAGATACCAAGAGCGCGTTATCGTCTGTCGAGTCTTCATTCAGTGAGACTCCTGCGGTTGACTCTTCCTCTGATAAGACGTCGCCAGATCCCGACCCAGAGCCTAAGCGTCGAGGTCATCTGACTCTTGTTAAGTAATGCTTACAGGTGAATCATTAAAGCCAGTCATATGACTGGCTTTTTTATTACTTGTGGCTTGAACTAGCGCTGTGATAGCATCTGCCGCCGGCTTAAATTGTTAGGAAAACCCTGTTCCATGTTGTTGATGATCGATAACTACGATTCTTTTACTTTTAACTTAGTGCAGTACTTTCAGCAGCTAGGTCAAGAGATCTTGGTTAAGCGTAACGATGAGATCACCTTGGAAGAGATAGAGACTTTACAACCTGCATATTTGGTTATCTCTCCCGGGCCGTGCACACCGAATGAGGCGGGGATATCTCTTGCAGCTATCGAGCATTTTGCCGGTAAACTTCCCATCTTAGGTGTTTGTCTTGGCCATCAGGCTATCGCTCAGGTATTCGGTGCCAAGGTTATTCGGGCTCAGCGAGTCATGCATGGTAAGACAAGTCTGATTAACCATACCAATACTCGTCTATTTTCCTCCCTGAACTCCCCCTTGACAGTGACACGTTATCACTCACTGATTGTTGAAACTATACCCGAAGATTTCATCTTAGATGCTTGGTTCGATGATCCCCAGCATGGAAGAGAGATCATGGCAATGAGTCATAAAAGTCTGCCTATACTAGGTGTTCAGTTTCATCCCGAATCTGTACTCACCGAGCAGGGACTCGAGCTATTACAGAATTTTCTCGATCTAGGTGCTCAAACCAAGAATAACTAGTTGTAAGTTGTGAGTTATAAGCGGTAAGGAATGATCAAAGATTTATTCATAGGTGCTATTTTGAACCTTTCAGTAATAGATAACTGCAGCTCGTTCGTCACTTTCCTGCCCGATAGCTTTCCGGGTTTTGCTGCCTTATCATTTTCTTCGCTTATTCTCTAAAGTTAAACCTTGGGAGCTTGTTACAAGTTTTCTGAAAAATCCTAACTAATCCTTATCTCTTTTGTGATATAAATATTCGCAAAATAATATCAATGACCAAGTATGGCTTTCTTATCCAGGCGAGTCAGGATCATTGAAATAACAGAAGGAAGGATAATGACAGGTTTGCTGCGAAATTCAGCTCTTAGTGTACTCACCATCGCTATTTTAAGTGGTTGTGCGGTATCAGACTCTCACTCTAATATTCAGTCCCTTGCTCAAGTGAATCAAGCTTTGGTCAGTCCGGCTCTCGCCACACCTCCTAAAGTCGATGAGCTACTCACGCTGAATCAGATCATGGCAGATCCTGATTGGATGGGACTGCTCGCCAAGGGAGCTTATTGGAGTGATGATAGCCAGTCAGTGTATTTTGCCCGCCAAGCACATGCTTCACCTATCAGAGACTATTACAATCAAGGTGTGGATCAAGACATTGCTTCCCCGTTATCGCTAAATCAGCTTCATCTGGCGGATCAGCAACATGGAGTTATTAACAGTGAGATAACTCGTAAAGCCTATATCTATCAAGGTAACTTGTTCGTTAAGGAGCTGGCTTCGGGAAAAATCTCTCAGTTAACCAGGCAGAACACTAACGTCGATGGAGTTCGTTTCCTCGATGGTGGCGACATCGCCTTCTGGCAAGGCGATCAGATATTTCGCATTCATCAAGACAGTGGAATGTTGGAGCAAATTGCTAACATTAACATGGCGCCTGAGCCCAAAGGTGTTCAAGAGCCTGAGACCTATATAGCTAAACAACAGCAAAGGTTGATTCAATACGTTGCCCTGCAACAGGATAAAGCCAACAAGAAGCAAGCATACAAGGAAGAGCTCAACAAGGTCGACCCAAGCATGGCATCTAAGACCTGGTACTTAGGCGACAAGGAAGTGGTGTCCGACTTAAGCCTTTCTCCCGATGGTCGCTATGTGCTCTTGTCTCTGATCGACAAGGAGTACAGCTGGCGAAGCGAGCACGACATCATGCCTAATTATCTAGGTAAAGCCGGTTATGTGGATGCTGTCCCGGCAAGAGCACGAGTCGCAGAGGATAATCCTCCGGGAGAGAGATTGGTTCTGTTGGATCTGGACACTCACACTAAGAAAGACATTACCATCGAAGGGTTAACTGGTTTCGATGAAGATGTACTGGCTAAAGTAAAGCGCGAAAATGCTGAGGCGAAGGGTGAGTCTTATAAAAGTGAGAAGGCGCCACGCAAGGTCCAGTTGATGCAAGATTGGGGCTGGTCACAGAGCGCGATTCAATGGCAAAGTTCGGGTAATGGTGTTGCTATCATGCTCGAAGCCATCGACAACAAAGACAGATGGATTGCTAGCCTTGATATGGGTAAAGGCTCATTGAAGACAGAGCACAGACTTCATGACAATGCCTGGGTCAATTACACCTTCAATCAGTTCGGTTGGGTAACGGGTACAGATTCTCTTTATTATCTATCGGAAGAAACAGGCTACTCCCATATTTATCTAAAACAGCAAGGGAAGGAAGCTGAACCTCTAACTCAGGGCGAGTTTGTGGTTAGCAGTGTTACCTTAGGGCCCAAGGCCGAGTTCATCTATTACAAGGCGAATAAGGCGCATCCTGGCATAGATAATGTTTATCGTGTCAATATTGCCACGGGTAAAGATGAGCAGCTGACTCAGTGGGATGGCCAGCTCGATTATAAACTCAGTCCTGACGGCAATAGCCTGCTGCTCAATGCTTCTCGTCGCACCGAACCCGCTGAGCTGTTTGTAAAAGTGATTAGTGGCGATCGTAAGCAGTTAACTCATTATACCAGTGAGGCATTTAAGAATTATCCATGGCAGGCTCCCGAAGTGGTTGCCATTCCTTCCAGCCATGGAGCGGGTGATGTATATGCCCGGGTATATTTGCCACAAGGTTATGATAAGACTCGAGCTGAGAAATACCCAGCGGTGATTTTCAATCATGGTGCCGGTTATTTACAAAATGCCCATTACGGATTTTCCGGATATTTTCGTGAGTTTATGTTCCATAACCTGCTTACTCAGCAAGGTTACGTGGTAATGGATATGGATTATCGTGGATCTAAAGGTTATGGCCGTGATTGGCGCACCGCGGTTTACCGCAACATGGGTTATCCCGAAGTGGAAGATAATAAAGATGGTGTGAGCTGGATGGTGGCCAATACCAATGTCGATGTGGCTAAAGTGGGAACCTATGGCGGTTCTTACGGTGGCTTCCTGACATTTATGGCCTTGTTCACCGAGCCGGAATTATTTCAGGCCGGTGCAGCCTTGCGACCTGTGACGGATTGGGCTCATTATAATGCGCCCTACACGTCAAATATCTTAAATACGCCGGACGTCGATGCTATTGCCTATAAACGTAGCTCTCCAATTGAGCACGCTCAAGGCCTGGAGAAGCCGCTGCTTATCATGTCCGGTGTACTCGATGACAATGTCTTCTTCCAGGATAGCGTACGTCTGGTGCAGCGTTTGATTGAACTTGAGAAGCCCATGTTTGAAACGGCTATCTATCCAGTGGAGCCCCATGGCTTCAAGCAGCCATCGAGCTGGCTAGATGAGTACCGCCGTATCTATAAGCTGTTTGAGCAAGAGCTTAAGTAACTCGTTATCAATGAAAATCAGGTCTCCAAGTGAGGCCTTTTTTTTAGCTGGAGATCCTCATGAAAATTGGCTTTATCTGTATAAGCCAAACCCTGATGTTTATTGGCAAAGCTAAATATATTCAAACACAGTTAATTCTCTGTAACTTATGCTAAATGAATCAGATTAATGCTAAATTATAACTATAAAGTTTTTGTGAGGAAGTAGCTAAACGTGGCGATATCGGTAGCCGGTGGTGTAAGGCCTGGAAAAATTATTGAGATCGAACACAGGTTGTATCAACAACTTATTGTCGGTAAACAGAAATCTAACTCCATGTTTGATGAGCTCGATGCCGAGCTTGAAAATGATGCAAATAAATTGGCTATCGAGAGAGAGGCGGTTTTAGAGCGATTAGCTAAGCAGATCCAAGCGAAGCAGGTGTTTGAGGAGGTATCGGAACAACTTATCAATACGGTTATTAATGCCGTAGAGCATGGGCTTTCTTCTCCTGAACAGGCGTTAACGCATTCAGGTATCAACGAAAATCAGTTGTTGATGTTAGAGTTGTTGCAAGGTAAAAACGTAGACATCAATCGTCTTAAACCTCTGATCGAAGAGCAGGCATGGCTAGTGCGTGATCTTACTAATATGGTTAATAGTGCCTCTTTTCGTGATCGCCGCCCCCAGCGTTCCGATGTGAAAGTCACCGATATTAAGCTAGTGCTTAATTTTATCGGCATCGAAAATATTAAGCTATTGATCCCTTATTTTTGTATTCGAAATTGGTTACCTACCGGTCATGCCAACTTACTCTGGACCACTCGAAAACTGTGGCGGTACTCGGTCGTGAGTGCTATTGCCGCTCAGGCCTTGGCTAAATTACACGAGAAGGACGGCTCCTTTGTCTATACCTGTACCTTACTCAGTCAGCTTGGCCCCTCTGTGGTGCTGAAAAATAGCGCTAAGCTGTTTGAACAGACCTGGGGTACCTGGCTAAGAGAGGCCAGTGGCTGTAGGGACAAAGAAGTTTACGATGCGGTTGTTGCAACTGAGTTCCCAGCGGAGAAAGTCTACCATCTGGTCCTGGAGCATGGAAATAAGCTCAATTGGCAGTTGCTTCATTATCTCGATTTCAAAGATAGCGCTATGGCTAAAGTCTTAGCCGAGCTGGATAATAACTTGAGTTATAAAGATCTTTCCGAGGATGCTGCCATGGTTGCCCGAGCCAATTGCTACGCTAAAGTGGTCTTATTGGAAGAGTTGCGTCAAATTGATCCTCAGGAAAAGCGGATGATGTTTGACTATTATGAGTTATCTGAACAAGAGGTCATTCGGCTCAAGGGACAGAATTATAAGAAGCTCAACATCATCTAGTAAGCTGTCATTCTGCTTGATTTTAGCGAATGATTTTCTCAGAACTCGTCGGATTGTAGCATTTGGGGGAAGGGCTTTTATTTGCTAATGATGAGTGAGTTATTTATAAGCATTATGCAATTATCTTAGTCATACTTGCAGTTATAGTTCGGTTAGTTATTCATATATGATGAATAACTAGCTCTTTATGGCTCTAGTAACTTTTTTTATGACTAATTATGCTGTAAACCCCCGCTATAAACGCTTGTATAATTCTTAAAGACCAATCTTTATGCATTAAATATGCGAGGCGCGTCTATGATGAGTGTAAGAAACTGGTATTTTGATCACATTTTCGCTATTAATGACTCTTAAGTAATGTAAACAAGTACCGCCAGTAAGTGTTTTCTAATGATAAGAAGGCGGCAGTAGTGGCTCACAGAGCCATTAACGATAATAAAGGATGAGAAGGTATGAGCGTCAACAACACACTGACAAGAGCCCAGTTTGATGAAGTAATGGTGCCTAATTATGCGCCCTCGGCAGTTATCCCTGTCCGCGGTGCAGGCAGCCGAGTCTGGGATCAAGAAGGTAAAGAGTTCATCGATTTTGCAGGCGGCATTGCCGTTAACTGCTTAGGCCACTGTCATCCAGCCCTTGTTGGTGCATTGAAAGAGCAAGGTGAAAAAATTTGGCATCTATCTAATGTCATGACTAACGAGCCTGCACTCGAACTCGCGACTAAGTTAGTCAATGCGACATTTGCCGATCGGGTATATTTCGCCAACTCAGGTGCAGAAGCAAACGAAGCGGCTTTGAAGCTTGTTCGTCGTTATGCCATGGATAAGTTTGGTGCAGAGAAAGATCAGATCATCGCCTTCGACAAGGCATTCCACGGTCGTACGTTCTTCACCGTGAGTGTTGGTGGTCAGGCTGCGTATTCAGATGGCTTCGGTCCTAAGCCCCAGGGCATTACTCACGTACCATTTAATGACATCGCTGCTCTGGAAGCGGTAATCTCAGATAAGACCTGTGCCATCATGATGGAGCCTCTTCAAGGAGAAGGCGGGATCGTAGATGCCGAACCAGAATTCCTAACAGCCGTACGTGCCCTTTGTGATAAGCACAATGCATTGCTGATATTCGATGAAGTGCAAACGGGTGTGGGTCGTTTAGGTGAACTATACGCATATATGCGTGGTGACGTGGTACCTGATGTATTAACCACGGCTAAAGCTTTAGGTGGCGGTTTCCCCATCGCGGCTATGCTGACCACTAAAGAGATTGCCGCTCATCTTAAGATAGGCACTCATGGTTCTACCTATGGTGGTAATCCATTGGCTTGTGCTGTCGCGAATGCGGTACTGGATGTAGTTAATACTCCGGAAGTATTGCAAGGCGTTAAAATGCGTGAGCAGTTACTGCGTGATGGACTAAAGAAGATAAACGACAAGTATGATGTGTTCACTGAAGTTCGTGGTCAAGGTCTACTACTTGGTGCGGTACTCAATGATAAATATCAGGGACGTGCTAAAGAGTTCTTGGTTGCCGGTACTGCCGAAGGTCTGATGAGTCTGATCGCTGGCGCAAATGTTATTCGCTTCACTCCGTCATTAGTCATTCCAGAGGCCGATATCGCCGAAGGTCTGGCGCGTTTTGAACGTGCAGTAGCTAAAGTAGTTGCAGGCTAATTGACTGAATGAGCGAGAGATATTTATCTCTCGCTTTTTTGTCATTGGCAATACTTGAACCTTAGCCATTAGCTGCTTGTCTTAATAGATACTCATGCTAAAGATAAGTAAGCGGTTGAGCGACGAGCAAGAGTGAGGAGAAACAGAGATGTTAATCATACGTCCTATCCGATCTAGCGACTATGAAGCGCTTTATCAAATAGCCGAAGAATCCGGTCATGGTTTTACTTCCTTGCCTGTTAACGAAGATCTACTCAGGAGCAAGATTGCTCGTGTAGAGGCTTCGTTTCAAAAGCAGGTCGATAAACCTTTCGATGAAGGTTACCTGATGGTACTCGAAGATACTGAGTCTGGCGAAGTCGTCGGCACTTGTGGTCTCGAGGCTGCTGTTGGCATGGAAGATGCTTTTTACCACTATCGTTTAGGCACTGAGGTGTATCACTCCGAGCAGATCGACGTGAGAAACGAGGTGGAAACTTTAACCTTATGCCACGACTATACCGGTGCTGCCGAGCTATGTACCTTGTTCCTGCGTGATACCTACCGCAAAAATAACAACGGTAGAATGTTATCCCGTAGTCGCTTCTTATTCTTAGCGCAGCACGCAGAGCGCTTCGGCGATACTGTTATCGCCGAGATGCGCGGAGAAAGTGATGAAGCGGGGAATTCTCCCTTCTATGACTGGTTGCAAAAGCACTTCTTAGGCATAGATTTTGTCGAGGCCGATTACCTTTCGGGACTCGGGCAAAAAGCCTTTATGGCCGAGATGATGCCTAAAAATGCCGTGTATGTGTGCTTGCTGCCCGAAGAAGCGCAGAAAGTGATCGGTGAGGTGCATGCCAACACCCGTCCGGCGCTAAATCTGCTTCAGGCTGAAGGTTTTAGATGTCGCGGTTATGTCGATATTTTTGACGGCGGACCCACGGTCGAGTGCAACTTGTCTGATATTCGTTCGGTAAGAGAAAGCCGCTTACTGACGATCACGATTGGTGATGCTCCAGAATCTGATTTCAGTTTTATCATATCAAATACTCAATTAGCGAATTACCGCGCCACCTCGGCTAAACTTCTGCTCACAGAAGATAGTGATGTGGTCACTGTGTCACCAGAACTTGCAGCAGGATTATTGCTGTCAGAGGGTGAGCAGATCCGTGTGTTGGCTATGTAGGAAGAAATAATGACTCAATTTATTAAAGGCCAATGGGTTGCAGGCCTTGGTCACGACGTGACATCTAAAAACCCAGCAAACAATGAAGTTATCTGGAGCAGTAAGACTGCGACTCCAGAGCAAGTGAATTCCGCCGTCGATGCGGCCCGTGATGCTCAGTTCGATTGGTTCATGTTAGGTTTCGATGCCCGTCTTGCCATAGTGGAGGCTTATCGCACTCAACTTGAAGAGCACAAAGCCGAAATCGCCGAGGTTATCGCTCAGGAGACTGGCAAGCCTCAGTGGGAAACTGCTACCGAAGCCGGTGCAATGATAGGTAAGATCGGGCTTTCAGTCGCCGCTTACAACAAGCGTACCGGTTATACTGAGAGTGATATTCCGGCAGGACGCGCGGTACTTCGCCATAAGCCTCATGGTGTGGTCGCGGTATTTGGTCCATATAATTTCCCTGGCCATTTGCCAAACGGTCATATTGTTCCTGCGCTACTCGCGGGTAATACTGTGATCTTTAAGCCATCTGAACTCACTCCCAAAGTAGCCGAGCTTATGCTTAAGTTATGGGAGAAAGCCGGACTTCCTGCTGGCGTGATTAACTTGGTACAAGGCGAAATCGAAACTGGTAAGGCGCTTGCGGCTCACCCTCAGATCGATGGTTTGTTCTTTACCGGTAGTTCTCGTACGGGTCATATCTTACACCAGCAATATGCCGGTGAACCTGGCAAGATTTTAGCGCTGGAGATGGGGGGGAATAATCCGCTTATCATTAAAGGTGTTGAAAATACCAAAGCAGCAGTACACGACATCATTCAGTCTGCCTATATCTCATCGGGTCAACGTTGTACCTGTGCGCGTCGTCTCTATGTAGAGAAAGGCGCACAAGGTGATGTCTTACTCGAGCAGCTCGCTAGTGCAGTTAAGCAGATTAAAGTCGGTGCCTGGAACGCGCAGCCACAGCCATTCATGGGATCTATGATCTCAGAAATTGCGGCTAAAGGCATGGTGGAAGCGCAACGTAACTTAGTTAACTTAGGTGGTGAGTCTCTCGTGGAGCTTACTCATCTAGAAGCGGGTACAGGTTTAGTCTCTCCGGGGTTGATCGATGTTACTGATGTTATCGAGCTTCCGGATGAAGAGTATTTCGGCCCGCTACTTCAAGTGATCCGTTACAGCGATTTCGATGAAGCTATCAAGTTAGCCAACAGCACTCGTTATGGTTTGTCTGCGGGTATTCTTGCCGATAGCCGTGAGGATTATGACTATTTCTTAGCACGTATTCGTGCCGGTATCGTTAACTGGAACAAGCAGATAACAGGTGCTTCCGGTGCCGCACCATTCGGCGGTGTTGGCGCTTCGGGTAACCATAGAGCGAGCGCATTTTATGCGGCCGACTACTGTTCTTACCCCGTTTCCTCGGTGGAGGCCGATGTTGTCAGCCTACCTGCTAACTTGAGTCCAGGCTTGAGTCTCTAAGTTTATAATGAAACGAAGGGAAACACCTTGAAAGTGTTTCCCTTTTTTATGTACAGAAATGTTTGAAAGGCCAGAGCGCTACTCTCTCGCTGTACTTATATCGTGATAAGAACAAGACCGGGGCAAAGCCTGAAGCTTGGAGACACGATGCCGTTAAGGAAGAAATTGATGCACACAGATATTAACAAGCTATTTGAAAACCTTTGGAATGACTATATTGAGATGACGCCTTCGGCAGAGCCCGTTCGTCAACTGCTTTCTAGAGGTGAAACCATCATCAACGATCATATTGCCCTACGTACCTTTAATATTGAGAAGGTGAACTTAAAGGTATTGGCGGCTCACTTCGAGTCTCTGGGTTATGTCGACTCGGGTGATTATCATTTCGAGGCTAAGAATCTGAAAGCTAAACATTTTGAACATCCGGATGCGACGCAGCCTAAGGTGTTTATCTCTGAATTATTAGTTGAAGAATTTAGCCCTGAACTACAAAATACCATTAAAGGTCTGGTTGAGCAGATTGATGTGGCAGCGACTAAGGCAGATGACTTCCTCTATTCAGGACGTCACTGGCAGCTAGACTCCAAGACCTATGAGGCGTTGCTTGCCGAGAGTGAGTATGCTGCCTGGGTGGCTGCTTTTGGTTATAGGGCCAATCATTTCACAATATCGATCAACCACTTGCCTGGATACACCAACATCCTAGATGTGAATGAGACCCTTAAGAAGGGGGACTTTGTGTTAAATTCAGCCGGCGGTGAAGTGAAAGGCTCAGCCGAGGTACTATTGGAGCAATCTTCGACTATGGCTGACCGTATTTCAGTTAGCTTTACAGACGCCGAGAAAGAGATTCCAAGCTGTTTTTATGAATTTGCACTGCGTTACCCTAAAGCAGATGGAAGTCTTTATACAGGCTTTGTGGCTGCTTCTGCGGATAAGATTTTTGAGAGTACCAACGCAAACTAGCCGATGTTTTGTTAACTAGGCAGATATTCAGGCAAGTGTAGTCGCGAAAAAGCCGGAACTGAGTTCCGGCTTTTTTTATATTTGAATCTGTCCCGTGTTGAGACAAATTGGCAGATTATGCTTTAAAGCGTAAGCAAATTTTTAATCCGCCTAAGTCGCTACGGGCGAACGTTAGCTTAATCTCATATTGCTCGGCGATGTCTTTCACTATGGAGAGTCCAAGGCCATGTCCCATGGTCGCTTCGTCTAATCGTCTGCCACGATTCGTGAGTAGCTTAAGCTCTTCACTGGCGACGCCAGGCCCATCATCCTCGATAATCAGAATAATAGTCTCTTCTTCTAGCTTAGCGCGGATATCTACTCGTTCATTGGCCCACTTATGAGCGTTATCGAGCAGATTGCCAATCAGCTCCATGCCATCTTCCCTGTGCAGAGGTAATCGAGTGATGTGCTCAGGAATATCGATATTGCAGAGCAGACGTTTATTAAAGTGGACTTTGCTTAGTGTGTTACATAAATCTTCAAGATCTTTAGGGAGTTGCATCTGGGCTGCGGGCAACATATCTCCGGTGATCCTGGCCGCAGCTAGCTTACGTTCAATCATCTTATGAACCAGATCGAGCTGATTCTGTAGTGCTATTGCCGTATCCGGGTCTTTCAGTCCCAGGGCCTCTACCTGTTGTTGCATCACGGCTAATGGGGTTTTAAGACCATGACTTAAATTGCCTATGTTGTTGCGACTGCGTTCGATCTGTTTGCTGGAGTATTCGAGTAGCTCATTATATGTAGCAGCCAGAGCTTGCAGTTCGGGGGGGATATTCTTGACCTCTAATGAGGTGATCTCACCCTCTCTGAGTTTAGACAAGACTTGCTGGATCTGGTTGATCGGTTTGAAAGACTGCCTGAGTACCAGAAAAATACCGGCTATCATGGTTAGTAACATGGCTAAGTTAACCCCCAGCTTAGTGCCATATATTTGGGTGAATATTTTACGGCCTATGCTCAGGTCTTGGGCGACAGTCAGGGTCGCATCGACATTCAGTGAATCTGAGCTTAATCCCAGTGACAACA
The DNA here is from genome assembly GCA_023284085.1 of Shewanella benthica. Taxonomy (GTDB): domain Bacteria; phylum Pseudomonadota; class Gammaproteobacteria; order Enterobacterales; family Shewanellaceae; genus Shewanella; species Shewanella benthica. The sequence continues at coordinate 4,011 of JAKVHY010000004.1, read as the reverse complement.
GCTGAATATCATGGTTTTGTGGCCCCTTAGATTGCCATACCCGGCTTTCACCTTTCTCTAACAACCTAATATCGAGTTTTTGATCCCATAAAGAACGGGAGCGGATCTCTTGTTCCGGCAGATTTAGCTGGTAATAACGTCCGGAAAATACTGGCTTATAAAACCCTGAAAGTTGGCTCTGATCTATGGTTAGTTCGTTATTATTAAGCTGAGTAGCCATTAGAACTTGTTCTAAATCTTCCTGTAGTCTGGCAATGATCGAGTCGTGAAATGCTTGCCTTAGCATAGTCTCGAAGAAGACTATGCCGATGGCTGTCGAAATGATGACTAAACCCGTTAACCAGAGGCTGAGTTTAGTGCGGATCGACATCATTCTCTTATGCCGTGGAAGATATAACCTTGTCCACGACGAGTCTCAATAGCGGTTTTACCCAGTTTCTTACGCAGATGAGTAACATAGACTTCGACAACATTACTCTCTTTCTCGTCATCGAATTGATAGAGTTTATCGGTAAGCTGAGATTTAGACAGAAGCTTTTTAGGTGACATCAAGAAGATTTTTAGTAACCTAAACTCCATCGCGGTCAGCTCAAAACTCTTACCTTCGACTGTAACTGATTGTTGATTTTCATCGAGAACGACGCCGGAAAAGCTTAATTCTTTTGTGGGTAAGCTCGCTTTTCCATGAGCACGTTGAATGAGAGCATGTATCCGTGCGAGTAATTCTTGAGTATGAAAAGGTTTCCCCAGGTAGTCATCGGCTCCAGCGTTAAAGCCTTCGACCTTCTCATGCCATTGGCTGCGAGCCGTGAGCATGATAACAGGGGTCATGATCCCTTGATTACGCCAGCGTTCCAGTAGTTCCAGGCCATTACCGTCGGGCAGACCAATGTCTAGTATTACGCAATCGTAATTGGTTTCTTTTAAGAGATAATCCGCTTCAGCTGCTTTATCTGTCACGTCGGTGACGTATCCGGCGAGTTTCAGTTGTTTTTCAAGTTCTTCTACGAGTAGTGCATTATCTTCAACGAGCAGTAGTTTCATATTAACCTGTCACTTCGCTAATGGTGTAGTGCTAGTCTTCAAAAGCGCTACAGCCAGATGGCAATGATTGATGAGGATTGAGTTGTCCAGTGCTTGCATCCAGACTCAGATCTATAATTTGGCCACGTTGGGCTTTAATTTGCAAATCATAACGCCATTTTCCTTGCTCTTGATAGAGATGGGCATCGATGAGTTTACCGTAGCAGAAGTAATTGATCTTGGAGAGGGTAACATCCAATGACAGGATCTTACCTGCACTGACTAAATGTTTTGCCTGGTAATGTTCAAGTTCGATAAGGGGCGAGCCATGGGCGAATACAGGCGTATAAGTCGCAAGAGCGAACAGGATGATGAACAGTGCCCTTATCATTAATATTTCTCCAAAAAAAATGGCCTGAGATTATCTCAGACCACTTTATCGAAGCTGTCTTAAATCTAACTTAACGTTAGCTTAGCGGGTACCGTAAACTACGATAGTCTTACCGTGAGCCTGGATCAGGCTTTGCTCTTCGAGCATTTTTAAGATTCGACCCACAGTCTCACGAGAGCAACCCACGATCTGACCTATCTCTTGGCGAGTGATCTTGATCTGCATGCCATCGGGATGAGTCATGGCATCCGGCTGCTTGGCCAGATGGAGTAAAGTTTGGGCAATTCTTCCAGCGACGTCCAAGAAAGCTAGGTCGCCCACTTTTTGGCTAGTGCTGTGCAGACGGAAGGCCATCTGTGAAGAAAGCTTCATCAGAATCTCAGGGTTAACCTGAATCAGTTGCCTAAACTTTTTGTAAGAGATCTCAGCGATTTCACATGGCTGCTTAGCGCGAACCCAAGCGGTACGCTGGGCTTGATCTTCAAACAAACCAAGCTCGCCGATGAAGTCACCTTGATTGAGGTAAGAGAGGATCATCTCTTTACCTTCTTCATCTTTGATTAAAACGGCTACGGAGCCTTTAACGATATAGTAAAGGGTGTCTGATTCTTCACCAGCGTGGATCAAAGTGCTTTTGGCTGGATACTTATGAATGTGACAGTGTGATAAAAACCATTCCAAAGTGGGATCTGGTTTTGGCTTACCAATAAGAGCCATGCCTATGTTCCTCGACTGTTTGATTTGAATGTAAGAATCTTCATTAACAAGCAGTTTACGCTAGTTTATTCTGTAAAACCTCGATAAAGATCTAACTTTAGAATAAATGAATCTTCGCAACTTACTTACAATATTCATTCATTCTGATACATCAGTGATATATGTCAACTACTTGCAAGTAAATATGCAGTGAAGGGCTTGAATTTAGAGACAAAGCTACAACTCTGCCCGATATTGAATTTATTACCAAGGACGAAGGTCATATAAAGTCGACTAAACACGCTTTTTCTCGACTTTAGTGAGTAAATCTGGCTAACTCAAGGAAATAACTGATTTGTACCTTCTTGTTGAATTATCTTATGTCGATAGTTTGAGTATATTTTTCAGTTGGTTATAGTATTTAGTTTTTTAGACACGTTCAAACGAGTGACACTGGATAGGAGTTGTAAGTGAAATATCATCCGTTATTTTTAGGCGCTGGTCTTAGTTTTACACTGATTTTTACATTAGTGACGAGCAGTGCCGCGAATGCATTTTCAATTCCTCAGCCCAAAACTGCCATAGCGGCGAGTAAAGTGGCTCATATTCAGCTAAAAGCGACTCAAGGTAAGCAAGAGGCGCAGTTTCTACTCGGTCTTATGTACTTGTCTGGTCGATTCGTCATGCAAGATCAGCAGCAAGGCATAAAGTGGATTTCAGCGGCTGCAGAGCAGGGACATGCTAAGGCGCAACAAACATTAGCGGACCTTTCATTCGAAGGTAATATAATCGAGCGTGATCTGATCACTGCCGAACGTTGGTATTTGTCGCTGAGTGAGCAAGGCAATAAATGGGCTCAATTTAGACTGGGATTCATCTATGCCGCTGGCGGAGAAGGGGTCGAGCGTAACTGTGGTAAAGCCGTTGACCGCTTCAACTCGGTAGGAGATGAAGTCTCTTTAGGAAATGTCGCCTGGATACTCGCAACTTGCCCTGAAGCCGAATACCGCAATGGAGACAAAGCGCTAGAACTTGCTCGTAGCCTAGTCGCATCAGATCACCAAGATCCCACTAATTTAGATAACTTGGCAGCAGCCTATGCCGAAACAGGCGACTATAACTCTGCAGTAGAGACTCAGCAAAAAGCGATTGATGCGCTTAAAAACTCTAAAATGGTAAATCGCTCCGATGAGTTCGAGCAAAGGCTACAAAGCTATCAGCAGAATAAACCTTTCCGTGAAATCGTTCCTTTGATGGATTAAAGCAAGGTTCTAGGGGCTAGATTAGAGTTCCTAGGTGTAATAGCTTGATGGTTTTGATTCAGCCAGTCGGTGTTCCTGACTGGCTTTTTTGATCTTAACGTCCTAGTTCCTTCTTCGCATTTAAGTACTGTTTGCCTCAAGACGTAGAGCAATAATTGATATGGAATTTACTTTGAATTAAGTACCTAGGTTCTTCTTTGAAAGGAATAGCCAGCACACTCAAGGAAGCGGATAGATCAAACGTAGGTTGGAATTTACTTTGAGTTAAGTGCCTAGGTTCTAGTTCCTAGGATCTTCTTAGATAAGGAATAGCCAGTACACCCATGAAGCGGATAGATCAAACGTAGGTTGGAATTTACTTTGAGTTAAGTGCCTAGGTTCTAGTTCCTAGGATCTTCTTAGATAAGGAATAGCCAGCACACCCATGAAGCGAATAGATCAAGCATAGACGTGGAATTTACTTTTGAAAGTGGAGCTTGGAATAGCCAGCACACTCAAGGAAGCGGATAGATCAAACGTAGGTTGGAGTTTACTTTGAGTTAAGTGCCTAGGTTCTAGTTCCTAGGATCTTCTTAGATAAGGAATAGCCAGCACACCCATGAAGCGAATAGATCAAGCATAGACGTGGAATTTACTTTT
>JAKVHY010000003.1 GCA_023284085.1 Shewanella benthica | reverse complement strand
TCGAGAGAAGGCTTCTGCGTTATCTGGAGTATCTTCAGTCCGCCACACTACCCCATCGACTCCGAGTAACATCAGTCCATTCCAACTTGGGTGCAGCGCTTCACGATTCCAGTGAGTTTGAGTGCACTCAAACAGTGCTTTCATTGCCGCTTCACCCAGATCTTTGCGTCGTTGAGTTAATGCGCTCGGAGCAACAAATGGCTTGCCCTCCCGATCAACGATGTCGAGCATATTAACGATATGAGCCATCGACTTATCGTTATAGATAGCCATGCCGATAAGAAGCCAAGCCATTGACTCTAAGGTTAATTTACGTTTTCTAAGTGTGACAGTTTCAGTCAATGAATACGCTTCCTCTATCAGTTCCAGAGGGAGTAAATCTGCGAGAGTTTCAACTTGATGAGGTTTGAGTTGGTTGATCATGTCAAAAGCTTGAGAAACTTGCATAAAAAATCCGAGACCTAGAGATAGGACTCGGATTCTGAAGCATCTAGAAGATCAGTCAACCGATCGATAAATCACTAAATGATCGGCATTAGGTCGCTAACGCGGCCTTTTTTGTGCCTGTCATATTCAACAAAAGAAAAATTAATAAAGAATAAATGGGTCAGAGCGAATAAGGTCAGATTTTGGCAGAACCAACAGGGATTTACAGAGCCAGGCTAGGAGGTTTCCCAGCCCGGCTAATATTTATTGCTAAGCGAAGAAGAGACGCCATAACCAGGAAGAGTCGAGATCTTCCTTACAGGTCTTATATTGCGCGGCGTAGCGCTTAGATCTAGCATCGACCTTAGCCGCAACCTTGATCAACCAGGCTTTCTGGTTATAACTCTTTCGCTTATAACCTCCCCAGCCTTCGTGGTAATTCAGATACTGATTTCTGGCATCCCACTTAGAGACGCCATTTATTTTATGGGTTTTATAAATAAACCAGCCCATAAAGTCCATGGCATCATCGAAATTACTGCGACTTGACCAGGAGTTCCCCGTCTCCCTGACGTAATCATCCCAGGTCATGGTCTTAGCCTGAGCATAGCCATAGGCATCACTGGCACGTCCGATAGGAATAAAGCCGAGAAAATACTCCATAGGTGGCGCTGCATTGTGTTTAAACGAGCTCTCCTGATACATCATCGCCAAGGGGACATGGACAGGCACGCCCCACTTCTCTTGGGTATTCTGTGCGGCGCTATACCAGTCGCGATTTTCCTGATAGATGGAGCATAAATTTTCAGGGTTTTCCGGCGGAGCCGTGGCGCAACCTGAGAGTAATAATGCCAAAAAAGCTGCTGTTAAAACCGAAAAGCCTTTCATAAGTGCGATACCATGTGTAATGCAGACAGGACCATATTAAGTCATGAAACTAATCAAAACGTTAGTGTCACATCCTTAGGTTAAAGAAGCAATTATCCAAGCTCAAAAGTATCGAGTATTAACGTTATGTCACAGGTTACTTCACGGGTAATTCACACTCATGCGCTTCTTCTAGCCAGATCACCGGCTGCCAAAAACCAGAGTCATTGCCAAGATAGCGTTTATCGGTATTAAATTGAGCCGCAAAATGATATCTACGGTTGGCTTCGACTCTGATCACTAAGTCTTTAGGCGTCCTGGCGGCTAACTTCACCTTCAGAGATGGCGCGCTGATCAACTCGGCAAAGGTAAAGGTATGTTCGCCGAGCGAGAGCCGGTAATTGGGTTTAGAGATGACAGGTTTGCCGTCTAAATGAGTCACAACGGCTCTATAGAGATCTTGGCTTTGAGCGGGGTCCAGATAACCCGAGACGACACCACACCTCAAACTATCATCTGGCTGTGAAGCACAGCCAGAAAGCAAAATAAGCATGGAAAGTAGAACGAGTAATGGTTTCAAATCTTCACTCTCAACGGAAACGTTTTATCTAAGCCATCTTTAAAATATCGGCGAATAGATCTAACCACAGGCTAAAAAACATTTAGCCTGTGGTATTGCAACTTATGAAGGGATGGCGACCTTTTGTGCCGATTTGTCCGATGTTTCATCTCGGAAGTAATCTTGCAGAAATGCCTCAAAACTTTGACTAGACTCGGCTTCCATCTCAGCTTGCTTAGTCAAGGAGTCTAACGCATCCTGTTTGTATCGAGCGACAACTTGCTCTGGTAGCTCATATTCGTTCAACGTCTTATGGTACTGCTTGGCTAAGCTCTTAACCCAGCAACCATGATCAATTTGACTCTCCAACAAGTGCGACATGACCCTCCCTGAAAGGGTTAAATCAGGATTGTTGACCGCAGCTAACCAGGTATCGAGCGCTTGACGATAATGATTTTCACCCTCACTGTCCAACAGCTCGGCAATCGAGCTTAAAGATGAAAACATCTGCTTCATCCAATCGGTGAGGAGCACTGGGTGTCCATTATTGCTTAATTCCAGACCCGGCTTACGCCCTTCCAGAATGACTCGGTTCAAGTTAGCAGATATTTCGGCTTCCTCGCCCTCTTCCGATAAGGGGGAATCACTTAACAAACAATAGAGCAGGAACATGTCTAAGAAGCGCACCTGAGATGCATCTATGCCTATCGCGCTGTATGGATTGACATCCAGGGCTCGAACTTCGATATATTCGACTCCTGCTCGCGCCAGAGCCTGCGATGGTTTTTCACCATCGAGAGTGACTCGCTTAGCCCGGATTGGCGAATAAAATTCATTCTCTATCTGCAGCACATTGGCATTGAGCTGCCTAAATTCTCCATCAACCTTAACGCCTATTTTTTCAAAATTAGACGAGGGCATATTGATGGCATTGTGCATTCCTTGCAGAAACTTATCCAGAGAATCATAGCTGATGCTTAAGTTGTCTTGTTCCTTGTTGGTGTAACCCAGGTCACTCATTCTCAATGAGGTGGCATAGGGAAGATACAAGGTCCCCTTGCCCATCTTCTTAAACTCGATATCAGTCTGCTGACCTTTAATAAACGAGCTGCACAGGGCTGGAGAAGCACCGAAAAGATAAGGTAATACCCAAACCATGCGTCGATAATTACGTATCAGCCCTAGATAGGACTCAGAGATGAAATCTGTTTTGGAACCCTGTTGATCGCTTAAAAGGTACAACTTGTCCCAAAGTGGCTGAGATACAGAGAAGTTAAAATGAACTCCGGAGATAATCTGCATCTGTGCGCCGTATCTATAGGTTAATCCCTTACGATACAAACGTTTCATCTGTCCTGAATTTGAACTGCCGTATTGTGCAATGGGAATTTCGCTCACATCACCGACATAACAGGGCATGCTCACCGGCCATAGACCTTGTTGGTTAAGGTTTTGCACCGTAAATGCGTGGGTATAGGTCAGATCTTCAAGCAAGTCATCGATATCACTGAAAACAGGAGTGATAAATTCGAGCAGAGATTCACTATAATCTGTAGTTATCCTGGAATGAGTGAGCGCGGCACCTAGTTTTCTAGGGTGGGCATCTGTCGCCAGCTGGCCTGACTCACTGATTCTTAATGCTTCGCGCTCTATGCCACGTTGCATCCCCTGTAGTGCTGCACGCCCCTCTGAGTCAGAGAGTTGTTCGATCGATGTATTGAAAGAGTTCAATATTTTATTCTCTAATTTTTGTCATCATTTAGGCTTGTCTGGATCAGACCCGTCAAGGGTGCATTTTCTTTCATTCACACAATCGACAGCGCTTAACCTTCTCAGGCAAGTCATCTTTTCTGAGCGATAAAATCGCGGCGCCCATTCTAACAAGATGCCGCAAGTTACTACCACTAGATATATGGCCTAATTTGGCAATTACAACTCTAAATCTTCCACCGGATAACCGAGTGCTTTAATATCCGCCTCGATTAACGCTTTATCACCGACTATTAGCACTATCATCTTATGCAGATCGAGTTGTTTTCTCGCTAATTGATTCAACTCAGCTTTCGAGATAGACATGGTGATTTCAGTCTGTTTATTGGTATAGTTATCATCCAATTGATAGCGCTGTATACGACGCATAAAGCCTGCCTTCTGGTATGGCGTCTCATAGTCTAACGCCTTACCTTGAGAGATAGAGGCGCGCATAAATGCAAGCTCTTCATCTGTCATACCCGATTGACGATATGCTTTTATCTCTTTGGCAAACTCTACCAATGCTTCAGATGTGACATCACTGCGAACACTGGCTTGAGCCTGATAAACACCTAGCTCTTTTCCGCCAGCAAAAAAGCTTCGAGCTCCATAGGTATAGCCTTTATCTTCGCGTAAGTTGAGATTTATACGGCTGTTAAATGCCCCGCCTAAAGGATAATTCATCAAATACGACTTAAAAAAGGCTCCAGTAGCATCATAAGGCAATGCACGCTTACCAATTTTTATCACAGATTGAGCGGCGCCGGGTTTATCCAGGATGTAAATCTTCCCCCCCTTAAGCCTAGGGAGTTTCGCTAATGCAGGCAACGGGGTAGCCTCACCAGACCATTGACTAAACCCGTTCAACTTCGAAAGTACTTCAGATTCATTGAGATCACTCACCACGATGATTTGTGCATTACCAGCACGATATTGCTTTTGGTAGAAAGCGTTAATATCATCTAAGGTCAACGAGGAGACAGACTCTAAGGTGCCGCTACTGCTTACTCCCAATGGGCTATCACTGCCATACATCAAAGCATTGAAGGCGGTATTTGCCAAGAAATTAGGATCTGACATCATGTGTTGCAGACTCTGCAGTTGCTGCTGTTTGAGTCGGTCAAAATCTTCAGGTTTGAACGCTGGCTCAAATAATCTCTCCTGAGCGATTGCCAGAGTCTCATCGAGGCGTGAGGTCAAGGTCGAGATTTTCACATAACTCTGATAGGCACTGGAGCCGAACGTGACACTACTGCCTAGCATCTCTAATGCTTGAGCAAGCTCTTCTGAGCTGCGCTTCATACTCGATTCATTGAGCATGGCAGCGGTTAAACCAGCAAGGCCCGCTTTTTCAACCGGTACAAGTCGGTGACCGCCATTAAGGTAAATAACCAACTCAACAGTTGGTGTCTCCTCACTTTCTGTGCCCATCACTTCAATATTATTGGCTAATTTCCCCCTCCATAATGTAGGAGAAGTGAGTACGGGTGCGGGCCCAGCAGATGGCATTATGGTGCGATCGAAACCTGAGACAATTTGCTTATGGTCTGCCACCCCTTCTACCGCGGTGTGCGACACAGTTAACGCTGGGGGCGTAAAAGTATCTTCATGGGCGATAAGCTGCTCTTGTCCCTCGGGAACAATGCTCATCACTACCATAGGTTTGTTCTTAATATATTTGTCGAATACCCGCATCACATCGGCCTTAGTCACACTGGCGTAGCGCTTAAGATCCGAGGAGATCATGTCGGGATTACCGGAAAAAGTCTGATTGAAGGCTAAGGTTGCCACCTTGCCCGATACACTCTGCAAACCGAAAATAGTCCCGGCTTCAAACTGCACTTTCACCTTCTTCAGGTCGTCATCGGTAACACCACGCTGCTCAAATTCGGCAATAGACTGCTTCATTCGCTTCTCGATGTCGGCTAAATTGCCTCCTTTAGCAGGATTAGCCAAGGCGAACATGGAGAACTGACAGGCCAACTCCTGACAAGGGTGATTCACACCAGCCTGAACCGCATAGCCATCTTTGACCAAATTTTTATAGAAGATTGAGGTCTTGCCGCCCCCTAAGATATTAGACAACAGATCTAAGGCCGCCTCATCTTGATGTCGGGCATAAACGGTTGGAAAGGCGATACGCAGCAAGGGAAGATGAACCTTATCTTCCATCGAGATATAGCGAGTCTTATCTAAGGTCAATAACTGCTTCTCATCGGCTTTGACTTCGGGACCTGCAGGGATCTCCCCAAAATACTTGTTAACCCAAGCTAACGTCTGAAAATCATCGAAATCGCCCCCTATGGTGAGGGTAGCATTGTTGGGGCCATACCAGCGCTGGAAGAAGTGTTTCACGTCATCGAGATTAGCGCGTTCCAAGTCATCCGGCCAACCTATTACAGGCCAAGAATACTGATGACCTTGGGGATAGAAGGCTTGATTAAATTTCTCGCCCATTCGCCCGTATGGCTGGTTATCGATGCGCTGTGCTCTCTCGTTCTTAACCGTCTCACGCTGCACTTCGAACTTCTCTTCCGTCAAGGCTGGCAGGAAGAATCCCATACGATCGGACTCGAGCCAAAGCATCTTCTCTAGCTGATTACTCGGCACGGTCTCAAAATAATTTGTTCTATCGTTATTGGTGGTGCCATTCAATGTACCACCGGCCTCGGTGACTGTTTTAAAATGCTGTTCATCGCCGACATGCTGCGATCCCTGAAACATCATGTGCTCAAATAGATGAGCGAAACCCGAACGGCCTTCAACCTCTCTGGCAGAGCCCACATGATAGGTCACATCCACATGAACTAAAGGATCTGAGTCATCTTGATGGAGAATGACGGTGAGCCCATTGGCAAGCTGATATTTCTTATAAGGGATTCCAATCTCAGACTCGGCAACCTTAACGGTTTCTAACAAGGTCACTCCCACAGGAAGATTGATTGGTGACTCTTGGCTGGCACAACCCGCCAAGGCAGCTGAGATGGCTGCAGCTAATATCCATTTTTTCACGTTAAAATCCTTAATATCAATTTATCTGAAGTAACAGTAACCCAATCTAGAGCCATCGCCGCGATCAATATATCCGGTACACTTTACCTGTCACCCGTCTATAACCAATGAAGTGCAAGCCCGGCGACTCAATATATCCGGTACACTTTACCTGTCACCCGTCTATAACCAATGAAGTGCAAGCCCGGCGACTAAAAAATAACGTACACTCTTACCTATTAATATCATCAGAGTCGATCTGAGTAAGGGAAGTTTCATCCACCCTGCCAATAAACACAATAGGTCACCAAAAATTGGCGTCCAGGCTAGCAACAAGGCCCAATATCCATATTTGTCGATGAGCTTGAGAGAACGCTTATACTTTCCTTTAGCCATCTCCTCCGGACTGCGGGCAAAACGACCCAAAGTCCCTAGATAATAGCTGGTTATCGATCCTAATGTATTGCCCACACTGGCGAGAATAACTAAGGCCAACCAGTTAGAACTGTCATCATTCAGGAAGGCCACCAGTAAAACTTCTGATCCACCCGGTAACAAGGTTGCAGCAAGGAACGCCGCACTAAACATCAACCATAACTCTGTCATAAAAGCTTACCTAATGAAAAAACGTAATTTTTTGTGATAAACCAAGAGAAAAAAACCCATGTTACTCAAGTGTTAACAGTTAAAGTTATTAAAACAAACTTACTTATCACAATAAGTTATAACGAAATCGGTTTGTTTTGCAAGCCACTCTGTCTATACAATGCAACATCGGATAATAGTCTGATCTCATTTTGTTCTAAAAAGGCTTAGGCTAACATCCAGCACTTTTTTGAATGTTAATAATAAAAATTACTTGGAATTACATAATGTGGCAAACCATTAAACAGATCCCCTTTTGGCAGAAAGTCTTAGCAGGCTTTGTTTTAGGGGCAATGATAGGGGTGATCTTTGGCGAGTCAGCCACAGTACTTAAACCCCTAGGCGACCTCTTTATCGGCGCCATCAAGATGTTAGTAGCACCTTTGGTATTTTGTGCCATCGTTGTTAGCATCACAGCACTAGGCTCACAGGTGAGCCTGAAGCGCTTAAGCTTTAAAACGTTAGCCATGTTTATGTTTACTGGTACTTTAGCCTCCTTAATAGGCTTAACCGTAGGCTCGCTTATCGACATGGGCGGCAGCATGGATCTGGTCGCAACAGAAGTGAGAGAGCGTCATGTTCCCGGCTTTGCACAGGTATTGTTGGATATGATCCCGGTCAACCCCTTCGCCTCACTGGCCGAAGGCAAGGTACTGCAGATCATCGTATTTGCGGCATTGATAGGCATAGCCATCAACAAGGTGGGTGAGAAGGCCGAGCCATTGAAACGCACCTTCGAAGCTGGTGCAGAAGTCATGTTCCAACTGACCCGCATGGTCCTACAATTGACTCCTATCGGTGTGTTTGGCTTGATGGCCTGGGTCGTGGGTCAATATGGTCTGTCTACCCTGCTTCCTTTAGGAAAATTCATCGCAGCCATCTATATCGCGGCCTTTATTCATATCATCTTCGTCTATGGTGGCTTGATTAAATTTGTCGCTAAACTTAGCCCACTGCAATTTTTCCGTAAAGCCATGCCAGCACAAATTGTTGCATTTACCACGGCTTCCAGCTTCGGTACTCTGCCAGCCAGTACTCGCTGCACCGAGTCCATGGGTGTCTCGAAACGCTATGGCTCCTTCGTATTGCCTCTTGGCGCGACCATGAACATGGACGGCTGTGGTGGTATTTATCCGGCAATTGCGGCTATATTCATCGCCCAGATTTATGGCATTTCACTGGATATGACTGATTACATGCTTATCGCGGTTACTGCAACGGTGGCCTCTGTAGGCACGGCAGGTGTACCCGGTAGTGCTATGGTCATGTTATCAGTGACTCTAGGTGTCGTCGGTTTACCATTAGAAGGCATCGCCTTCATCGCTGCCATCGATCGTATTATCGATATGATTCGAACCAGCACCAACGTGACTGGCGATATGATGACAGCAGTGGTCATCGGTAAGTCTGAGGGGCAATTTGATGAAGCGCAGTTCTACGCCGCAGAAGATGAGCCCTTAAAGCAAACAGCAAGAAATTAAGCCTGCTAATTCTCCCTGTTAAAACAAGCCGCTGTCGCGGCTTGTTTTCGTATAGCCAGTTCAAAATCAGTCGGCTAATATTAAAAGCAAAGGGCAAAGCCCTTTATGCTATGTTAGCACTGCATGGTCTATTTTGTATGGAACGCTTAAGACCATGGAGGTCATATGCAGAGGTACGAGCCCGTGGACGGGTGAAGGGAAAATAATGCAGCAGTTACCTAGGGGCAATATATAGACCTTGCCTACAGGGCTTTGAATTCCTACTGAAAGATCAGATATTTAGTTAAATTGGTATTATACTTACCCCACCTGAAACTTGGCTTACAAAGCCTGACTTGCAACACTGAAGGATACACAATGGCAAAAGTCTTTCTGCTCCCTATTTTTCTTTGTCTGTTATGGACACTTTTTTTGCATTTCAACGGTGTGTCCATTAAGCAAGGGAAGAAAGGTTTCATCTATATCATAGCCATTAGCGCAACGGTGATCCTCTCCCTTGGACTGTTACTCTGGGTGACTGCCGAGCAAAATATTCGCAGTTAATTTTCGGCTCCACACATATAGTCCAATCCCTTAACTTTCAGTTTTAGCGCCTACGCACTGTCGAAATTAGCGACAGAATGGGGATTAATTGGAAATGTTGCCGCGTTTATAGTATAAGCTCACACAAATCTGCTTTATCGCATTTGCTAATCGTTAACTCTGGAACAAATCATGTCAGATAAGTTTTTCTTCATGGGGCGTAAAACTCCAAAACCTAAGCACGAAAGCTATGGCTTTAACACTAAACGCACCCAGAAAGCTGGCACCAGTCAGAACCCTCTGAGTTTATCCGTAGTTTCTGATGAGCGTAAGTCAGAGATAGAGGCCATTCTTGAGCAGCATGGGTTATTAGCAAACATAGAAGTCAATGCCGAAGGGGTTGAAAATATCATCGAGCTAGATGGCATCTTGAACAAGCCTGTCACGACTCGATTCGAAAAAACACCCAGCAGGAATGATCCTTGCCCCTGTGGTAGCAAAAAGAAATATAAGAAGTGCTGTGGTTAGAGTTTTTCCATATTAAGCGCAACACTGTAAAGCCACTGAACTCTCTGAGACCGTGGCTTTATTTTTATCGATCAACTTATCACTTGCTAATACCAATACCAATCCTAATCTTTATTGACCAAGCTTTCTGAGATACAGGTTAAGTGCATCTCTAATTCACCTTCCGTGGTAGGCATAGTGTCTAATTCAAATGATAGCGGGCTGCTGCCGTTAAGCATGAACACCGCCGTCTCTCCATGATCGTAGTGAAACCACTTGCCGTTGATGCACAAGTCTGTATAGCAGTCGGGTAATAACTCCATGGAGATGCCTCTTATTGTTTTACGACATCTTGGTGCCGTCAGGTTATCGTTCTAAGTAACTTAATCACTGTCACCGTGATTTGGATCACCTTTATAAAACCTTAAATACCTTAGAGGGGTGTTGATCTGAATCAATACAGATGGAGTTATACCAAACCTATGTCGCGATACAAGTCGGCATTCCTACTGCGATGAAGATTAAACAAAAACTTCCTTATCGATTCTTGCCCATGACCTAAGCATTTAAATTTTGCGGCAAAGATATGACTATTGACTCTCACAGGCTCCAACTCCAGCTCGACGCAAACCTCATTAGGAAGGTGCAAATTTAACACCTTGCCAAACAAGCTCTCACTGGGATAACTAACATCTTGCATACTCACCATGAGTCCCGTCGAAGAAAGAGATAAAATATTCACCAGTAACTTGTCTGCTTGATCCCATAGGGTCACATCTATGGGGGTGTTCACCCGCCAACTCCTATCACAGCCATTGATATCGATCACTTCCGGCGTGCCTAAGTTAGGTTTAAACCCACCAAATTCATCTAATTCAAGGTGCAAGGGGATCCATAGCTTATAACCCTCGCCTTGTGCTAGCAGGGTTAAGTTTGATTGACTCAGGATCGTGGCTAAACCACTAGGAATTTGGGTTTGAACTGTGATGGCATGACGCTTAACCGAGTTCACCTCGGGTGGCCTTTCAGAAAAGAGTTGTTTAAAGAAATTCACTTCATCTGTTGAGAAATCCATATCTACTTCGATGTAAAAGAATGGTGGTTTGATTATAAAACGTTCGATTCATGACTTCAATAAGCACTCGTTTAAACTGACCGATTTTTACTAGCGTGCTTTCCGTTTGTGATCTGCCTCACCTAAACCACCTGGATGATTCAATCTTCGTTTATGCACAACACCATAAAAATACAGATTAAATAAGACTGGGGCCAGCTAAAGTTTACAAGTCTGCATGTTTAAACTTATGACTTAACTTTGTACTGATAATTTAACAATAAAAAAGCCCATCGAAAGATGGGCTTCAAGTCTACAAACTGATTGATTATCCCAGTACAGCGATTAATACACCTGCGGCTACGGCTGAGCCAAGTACTCCAGCCACATTAGGGCCCATGGCATGCATCAACAGATAATTATGTTGATTCGCTTCTAACCCCACCTTATTGACCACTCTAGCAGCCATGGGGACCGCAGAGACTCCAGCGGCACCAATCAGCGGATTAATCTTACCACCAGACATCTTACTCATTAGCTTAGCCATCAAGACACCCGTTGCCGTGCCTATGGCGAAGGCTATCGCGCCGAGTACCAAGATCCCTAAGGTCTCGAGTTGAAGGAACTTATCGGCAGATAACTTAGAGCCGACAGCCAGACCTAGGAAGATGGTCACAATATTAATCAGCTCATTCTGAGCCGTGTTCGACAGTCTGTCGACCACACCGGATTCCCGCATCAGATTGCCCAGACAGAACATGCCTACCAGAGGCGTTGCAGCAGGCAGAAACAAGATAGTTAATCCCAGCACCATCAGCGGAAAGATAATCTTCTCTTTCTTACTCACTTCACGCAGCTGCTCCATCTTTATCTGACGCTCAGCCTCAGTGGTTAACAGCCTCATGATAGGTGGCTGGATCAGAGGAACCAAGGCCATATAAGAGTATGCCGCTACCGCAATGGCTCCCAAGAGCTCGGGGGCAAGTTTAGAGGCTAAGAAGATGGCCGTAGGACCATCGGCACCACCTATTATCGCGATGGCTCCCGCATCTTTCATGCTGAATTCGAAACCTGGTACCCAGTTAAGCGCTATTGCACCAATTAAGGTAGCAAAAATACCGAACTGAGCCGCTGCGCCTAACAATAACATCTTAGGGTTGGCGATTAAGGCACCAAAATCGGTTAACGCCCCAACGCCCATGAAGATAAGCAGAGGAAACACCCCAGTTTCTATGCCGACGTGATAGGCAAGAAACAGTAAGCCCCCTTCATCGATGAAGCCACCATTGGGAATATTGGCCAAGATAGCCCCGAACCCTATTGGCAATAATAACAGGGGCTCAAAACCCTTCACGATCGCCAAAAAGAGTAACAAGGCTCCGACGGCCATCATCAAGACTTGGCCACCGGTAAAATTAGCTATTCCCGATGCAGCCCAAAAAGCAATTAATCCTTCCATTGAGACTCCTAAGCTATGCCGAGTAATTGATGACCTACGGTGACAGAGTCACCCTCTTTGACCCATACCTTGCTGATCACCCCATCGGCTTCGGCGCGAATTTCTGTTTCCATCTTCATCGCCTCTAAGATGATCACCACATCTCCCTCTTGGACCGTATCGCCCGGAGCCACATTCACTTTAAAGATATTGCCGGACAGAGGCGCATTCATCTCAAGCTTTATCACTGCTGCAGCTTGAGGAGCCGCTTGAGCCACATTTGGCGCAACGAAAGGAACCACATTTTCACCGGAGACTATCTGACTGATATCACCGCCCGCTGAGACTTCCACCACATAACTCTGCCCCTGAACATTCACAGTATACGTCTCTGAACCTCGCTCAGATGCTGACGCTGCAGGCTTAGCTGGACTGGCTGGAGTGGCTGGAGTGGCTGGAGTGGCGACACTCTCTCCAGGTTTAGGTTCGAATGCATCGGGGTTATTACGATTCTTGATAAACTTAAGGCCAATTTGTGGAAATAGTGCATAGGTCAATACATCATCGACCGACTCACTCGCGAGTTCGAGCCCCAGTTCATCAGCCTTCTGGTGTAACTCGACGGTAAGCCTGTCTAGCTCAGGTACTAGCAGATCCGCTGGGCGACAGGTTATCGCTTCTTCCCCTTTAAGCACGCGCGCTTGTAACTCGGCATTGACCGGGGCAGGAGTCGCGCCATACTCGCCTTTTAACACACCTTCAGTCTCTTTCGTCGTCGACTTGTAACGCTCGCCAGCCAATATATTGATAACCGCTTGAGTACCGACAATTTGCGAGGTCGGCGTGACTAATGGCAGGTAGCCAAGATCTTGCCTCACCTTAGGTATCTCTTCTAGCACTTGATCTAACTTGTCGCTAGCGCCCTGCTCTTTGAGCTGGATCTCCATGTTCGTCAGCATACCGCCAGGAACCTGAGCCCTGAGAATGCGAGAGTCTATGCCTTTGAGCTCACCTTCAAATTGAGCATATTTCTTACGTACGACTCTGAAATAGGCGGCAATCTCTTCGAGCAAGGCCATATCGTATCCCGTAGCCCTGTCAGTACCCTCTAGCATGGCAACTAAGGTTTCGGTGGCACTATGGCCATAGGTCTGACTCATGGAAGACACAGCGGTGTCGAGCACGTCGATACCTGCTTCGATGGCTTTAAGATAAGTCGCAGTACTGAGGCCGGTTGTAGCATGACACTGCATCGAGACCAATAGATCTGTCTGAGATTTTATTTGGCTAATCAAATCGAAAGCATCATAAGGTTTTAATAGACCAGCCATGTCTTTAATACACAGTGAATGGCAACCCATGTCTTCCAGACGTTTTGCCATGTCGACCCAAGTATCTAAGGTATGCACAGGGCTCGTGGTATAGCAGATAGTCCCCTGAGCGTGTCCACCCACTTCGACCACTGCCTTCACCGATGTTTCCAGATTACGTACATCATTCATGGCATCGAATATTCGAAACACATCGACGCCGTTTGTATGCGCTCTCTCGACAAACTTGTACACAAGATCATCGGCATAATGACGATAACCCAGTAAATTTTGTCCCCTTAACAGCATCTGCTGAGGTGTATTTGGCATCGCCTTCTTTAGCTCACGCAATCGCTCCCAGGGATCTTCACCAAGATAACGAATACAGGAGTCAAACGTCGCGCCTCCCCATGACTCCAACGACCAAAAACCCACTTTATCTAGCTTGGATGCGATGGGGAGCATATCCTCGAGACGAAGACGTGTGGCGAGGATTGATTGATGTGCATCTCTTAAGACGACATCAGTTAATGCAAGTGGATTGCTCATAAAAACTCCCTACTAATATTATTATGCTTTTGCGCGATATTGATGGATGGCCGCAGTGATCACCGCGATAATTTTGGGATCCACTCCTGCTGGCTGAGTGCTTTCATTCTCTGCAGCCCTTGTTGCTTTCTCTTGAGGCAAAGGGGCAAATTTCATCGCCACTAATTTAATGCACAAAATGAGTATTGTTAGAAATACAAAGACCAGACCCATGCCTAAAAACATGATGCCTACGGCTTGCACAATTTGCTCAGGTATCGAGTTCATATCATCCTCAGTATTAGCAGAAGCTAGTTAGCGTCGCGTGTATTCTCTACACAAGCATTCAAAATTGAATACAAACAGAACAATTCCAGCTATTTATTCACTTGTGAGCTATTTTTTATGACTAAAAAGATAAAATATAGTCGCCTAAAGAAGCATTAAGTGGCTAGCACTAGAAAAACAATAACCAATCTATAACAAAATAGCGAGACACTTGTAAATTGGTCATACCAAGATTAGCAAAAACAAACAGCCACCAATGAAGATTCAACAACAAAACCCGTAATACATTATATTTTTAATAATAAAAAGTCAGTGGAATGAAAAAAATGATTAAAAACCAGATAATGACCGGAAAATGAATTCAGCTAAACGAACAGAAATAGTCACAAATGATATTTTATGCAGTTCAGGGTCAAAGTTAAGATTTATACCCATTGATTTTAGTACGAGCGGAAGAATATTAGCCACAATAAAACCGCAGACATGAGTCCACGGGCCTAGATGTGATGCTGGAGAGCGTTAGGGAAAAAGAGGGGGGTCGAACTGCTAACACTCGATTCGGAGCCGGAAACTCTATTCAGCTGAGCTACACGGGTAAATCTCGTCATCTTAGTTAAGCCGATATTAGATCAGGCACAAAAAAACCCGCAGACATCAGTCAACGGGTCTATTTATGATGACACAGAGCGTTAGGGAAAAGAGGGGGGTCGAACTGCTAACACTCGATTCGGAACCGGTAGCTCTATTCAGCTAAGCTACGCGGGTAAATCTCGTCATCTAAGTTATCTAAGTTCTAAATAAGATAACTATATTTCCAGTTAATTAGGACTAACTAGAAATGAAAATATGGTGCGGATGGGAGGAGTCGAACCTCCGACCGCCTGGTTCGTAGCCAGGTACTCTATCCAGCTGAGCTACATCCGCACAAATAAAACGTTACTACTTTTACATCATATTGAATGGTGCGGATGGGAGGAGTCGAACCTCCGACCGCCTGGTTCGTAGCCAGGTACTCTATCCAGCTGAGCTACATCCGCAACGCTTTCAATACTATTACTTATACAAAATGGTGCGGATGGGAGGAGTCGAACCTCCGACCGCCTGGTTCGTAGCCAGGTACTCTATCCAGCTGAGCTACATCCGCATATTTTGTATATCTGCTATCTGGCCAGAGATAACAACATTATCAGTGGAATATAAACCACTAACAATGATTTTGGACAAAAAAGCCCGAAGACGTTGTCTACGGGCTCATTTGTAATGGCGGAGAAGGAGGGATTCGAACCCTCGATGGGATTTAAAGCCCATACTCCCTTAGCAGGGGAGCGCCTTCGGCCACTCGGCCACCTCTCCGAAAAACATAAAAACGAGTAATGGTGCGGATGGGAGGAGTCGAACCTCCGACCGCCTGGTTCGTAGCCAGGTACTCTATCCAGCTGAGCTACATCCGCAAAACTCGTTTTACCTAATTTTTCAATCAAAACGATGAAAAATTAATAATCCCAGTCAATATATCAACTAGAAATTTAAATATGGTGCGGATGGGAGGAGTCGAACCTCCGACCGCCTGGTTCGTAGCCAGGTACTCTATCCAGCTGAGCTACATCCGCACAAATAAAACTTTACTACTTTTACATTACATGGTGCGAATAGGAATAGTCGAACCTACAAACACTTGGTTCGTGGCCAGGAACTCTATCCAGCTGAGCTACATCCGCACAAATAAAACTTTACTACTTTTATATCATATTGAATGGTGCGGATGGGAGGAGTCGAACCTCCGACCGCCTGGTTCGTAGCCAGGTACTCTATCCAGCTGAGCTACATCCGCAACGCGTTTCAATATTCCCGTCAACTTACAAAGATGGTGCGGATGGGAGGAGTCGAACCTCCGACCGCCTGGTTCGTAGCCAGGTACTCTATCCAGCTGAGCTACATCCGCAACTTTATTTGCAAGTAAGAAATGGCGGAGAAGGAGGGATTCGAACCCTCGATGGGATTTAAAGCCCATACTCCCTTAGCAGGGGAGCGCCTTCGGCCACTCGGCCACCTCTCCGTTTCTTGGCGCACATATTACTGTTTGACGAAAATAAGTCAAACCATTTCTTCTAAAGGGTTTCTGTTTGAGCTGTTTTTAAACAGATTAGTCAGATATCAATCAAACTCTGTATAAATCTTCGCATTTATCTAATAAAGATGTCGTTATAAAACTAGAACACACTGAGACAAGCAGTGCTAAAAAACGAGAAACTAAAAGCCAGAAAACAAAAAAGCCAGTTAAAAACTGACTCTTCTATTTTAAGAGGTAACTCTTAAGACTTTTAAGGCTAGAAATTTCCACCGTCAGACGCATTGCCTGCTTTTTCAGATTGAATACGCTGGTAGATCTCTTCACGATGCACAGATATTTCTTTAGGTGCATTAACACCAATACGTACTTGATTACCCTTAACGCCTAAAACAGTGACAGTCACTTCATCACCAATCATCAGTGTTTCACCAACACGACGAGTCAATATCAGCATTCGTTTACTCCTTTAGTTCCAAATTTAGCTTTATACGATACTATTCCGTTATATGCTTATTATAAGGTTAGCTTAGTACAAATTAATAGTACCCTAGTGGAAAACCACCATTAAAATACATCTTATTTAAGTCAAAAGCGTGATCCAGTCCTCGAACAGCGCTCCCATAAGGCTAGATCCTCGAGCCCGATGGATAACTATTTTCAAACCACGAGATTAAACTAGCATTAAATCCCAGCCCTACCAAGGGTTAAAGCTATACCCAGCACAACGCATTAAATATTGACCACTTAATTTAACAATTTTCACAAAAGCAACTCAATAGAAATTACAACAAGCCAGAAAGCTTCACCTAGTCAGGCTTACAGCCGGTAAAGCTCAATGCATATTCTTTATACATCTCATTGCAACAATAGGTTTTCAGCTTACCTCTGTCTACCAATAGGTATCACAGGCTCAGTAAACCTAGCACTATGCATAGTGCGGCAATAAAAAAGGGCGCTATATACCTATAGCGCCCTCTGAATGACTTTAGATTAGACATTAATAACTATCTAGTCGAGTACAAATTTATGACTTAATCAGCATCAGCTAAGCCTTCACTTAAGCCAAGCGCTCTTTTAACCAAGACGATACCTGGTTCAGGGCGGCATCTAAGTTCTCTGGCTGACTTCCGCCAGCCTGAGCCATATCAGGGCGACCGCCACCTTTACCACCGACTTGAGCGGCGATATTAGCGACCAATTCACCGGCCTTCACTTTAGAGGTGAGATCTTTGGTTACCCCCACAATCAGGTTTACCTTAGCATCACCTGCGATACCCAGTACTACAATACCCGATCCCAGCTTTTGCTTTAACTCGTCCAGTAAGCCTCTTAATGCACCTGGTTCGACGCCATCGAGCTTCTTGATTAAGACTTTAACGCCGTTAATCTCTTGAGCTTCACCGGCCAAGTCTGCACTCGTCGCAGCAGCAAGCTTGTCCTTTAGCTGAGATAACTCTTTCTCGAGCTGTTTAGTGCGCTCCAGTTGCGCCTTAAGCTTAGTCACAACAGAGCCACTATCGGCCTTGAGTAACTTGGCAGCTTGATCTAACACAGCTTTTTGACCTGCCACATAAGCCATAGCGGCGGCACCGGTCACAGCTTCGATACGGCGTATACCCGCAGCGATGCCACCTTCCGAGGTGATCTTAAATAAGCCTATATCTCCGGTACGTCCCACATGGGTACCACCACAGAGTTCGATTGAGAAGTCACCCATGGTCACGACACGGACTTCATCGGCGTATTTCTCGCCAAACAGGGCCATAGCCCCCTTATCTTTTGCCGCATCGATAGTCATGACTTGTGAAGTCAATTCATGGTTGTGACGAATTTGGGTGTTCACTAGGTCTTCAACGGCTTGCAGCTCTTCGGGCTTAACCCCTTCAAAATGCGAGAAATCGAAGCGCAGACGTTCAGGATCGACCAAGGAACCTTTCTGACTCACATGAGTGCCAAGCAACTGACGCAGCGCGGCATGAAGTAAGTGAGTCACAGAATGGTTAAGCTCGGTGCGCTGACGCAGCGATTTATCGACACTAGCCTCAAGGGATTGACCAAGGGACAGACTTCCCGTCTTTAAGGCACCAAGATGGCCGACAGCTTGGCCGTATTTTTGCGTATCCTTAACGATAAACTCTATACCATTGGTACTGAGCGTCCCGCTATCACCACATTGACC
This sequence comes from Shewanella benthica, assembly GCA_023284085.1. Taxonomy (GTDB): domain Bacteria; phylum Pseudomonadota; class Gammaproteobacteria; order Enterobacterales; family Shewanellaceae; genus Shewanella; species Shewanella benthica. The sequence continues at coordinate 185,162 of JAKVHY010000003.1, read as the reverse complement.
ACCCGACTCACCGTAAAAAGGCGTGGTATCGAGCACAACAACGGCCTCTTCGCCGGCGTTTATCTCAGTAACAGATTCACCTTCTTTATATATGGCGGTAATTTTTGCGTTCGAAATGAGATCGATATAGCCTGAAAACTCAGTCTCTTCATCTATCTTAAGTGAATCGTTGTAATCGGTATCGAACTGACCCGCCGCTTGTGCACGTTTTCTTTGCGCTGACATCGCCAGTTCAAAACCTGCTTCATCTACCGTTATTTCACGCTCGCGACAAACATCGGCAGTCAGGTCGACCGGGAAACCATAGGTATCGTAGAGTTTGAAAGCTGTCTCGCCATCGAGGACGTTACCGCTGAGCGCGTTAAGCGCGCCGTCTAAGATGCCTAAACCACGCTCAAGAGTACGCGCAAATTGCTCCTCTTCGGCCTTCAATGACTTAACCACAATGGCTTGAGTTTCTACTAAGCCCTTACCCGCTTCACCCATAACCTCGATTAACGTTGGCACCAACTTATAGAAGAAAGAATCTGTCGCGCCTAACTTATTACCGTGGCGAACCGCACGACGTATGATTCGACGAAGTACATAACCTCGGCCTTCATTGGATGGCATCACACCATCGGCAATTAAGAATGCACATGAGCGTATATGGTCGGAGATAACTCTTAGTGATTTATTTTCTAAATCGGTAACCGCTAATATTTCGGCCGTTTTCTTGATCAGCGCCTGAAAAATATCGATTTCATAATTAGAGTGAACGCCTTGCATAATGGCCGCAATACGTTCAATTCCCATCCCCGTATCCACTGAAGGCTTAGGAAGCGCCAGCATCTCACCATTGGACTGACGGTTATATTGCATGAAGACTATGTTCCAGATCTCGATAAATCTGTCACCGTCTTCTTCTGGCGTACCAGGACGACCGCCCCAGATGTGCTCGCCATGGTCATAAAATATTTCAGAACATGGTCCACAAGGACCCGTGTCACTCATCTGCCAGAAGTTGTCAGAGGCATAAGGAGCACCTTTATTATCCCCGATACGGATCAGGTTTTTTTCCGGAACACCTATCTCTTTGGTCCAAATATCATAAGCTTCATCATCTGTCTCATAAATGGTGACACACAGACGTTCTTTAGGAATTTTCAACTCTTGAGTCAGGAAGTTCCACGCGAATGTGATCGCTTCACGCTTAAAGTAATCACCGAAGCTGAAGTTACCTAACATCTCGAAGAAAGTATGATGACGTGCGGTGTAACCTACGTTATCCAGGTCGTTATGTTTACCGCCGGCACGTACACAGCGCTGAGACGAGGTCGCACGAGTGTAATTACGCTTATCTTCACCCAAAAATACGTCTTTGAACTGGTTCATACCCGCGTTAGTAAAGAGTAAAGTAGGATCATTAACAGGGACCAGTGAACTGCTGTCCACAACCTGATGACCATTTTTGCGGAAATACTCCAAGAAAGCCGTTCTTAGCGCTGCAGTGGTTTGATACATGAAATCACCCTGAATGTAGATTACTTAAATTAGTGGCACTGTGTTGGACGATTAATTAATCAAACTGACAATCGTTATTCGAAATACACTAGCGCTATTTTGAGGCGTATTATAAGCAGTCTACAGAATAACAACCAGAGTTTTAGGGAGGGGATTGCGCGAAATGAAGATAGAGTGTGAAAAAAGGGCTTTATCGCGGATGAACTCGATTAATCGTCAAAGCGATTGTATTCCGCTGCATAAGCGATGTGAGCTTAAGCGAAACCTTTTTGCGTCATCATCTATTTGATACGGGTTGGGCTATGGCCTTACTGATATGGCTAGAAAAAATCGCGGCGCGCAAGTTGCGAAAATGCAACTTAGTGGACCATTTGGCCCACTGAGTTGCTTATATTCTATCGCCTGAGATCAAACTCTTCTCTAGAACACTTCACCAGTTTCTAGATCCACATTCTCATCGCCTGTAGCTGACTCAGCCGCATCGGGAGTCGCGAGTAACATGCCACGAAGTTTAGCTTCAATTTCAGCCGCAATTTCTGGATGTTCAATTAAGTACTTACCCGCATTGGCACGGCCCTGACCAATTTTATTGCCTTTATAGCTGTACCAGGCACCCGCTTTTTCGACCAATTTATGTATCACACCAAGGTCAACTAACTCACCCGTACGGTTGATACCTTTGCCATAGAGGATTTGGAATTCAGCCTGTTTAAAGGGTGCTGCGATCTTGTTTTTAACCACTTTAACACGGGTCTCGTTACCGATAACTTCATCACCGCTTTTAATTGCCCCGATACGACGAATGTCGAGACGAACAGAAGCGTAAAACTTAAGGGCATTACCACCTGTGGTGGTTTCTGGATTACCGAACATCACACCTATCTTCATACGGAGCTGATTGATAAAGATGAGCATGGTATTAGTCTGCTTCAGGTTACCGGCAAGTTTACGCATCGCCTGACTCATCATACGAGCCGCGAGTCCCATATGTGAATCACCAATTTCCCCTTCAATCTCAGCTTTGGGTGTCAAGGCCGCAACCGAATCGACGACGATGACATCGACAGCACCAGAACGAGTCAAAGCATCACAGATCTCCAACGCTTGCTCACCAGTATCTGGCTGAGAACAAAGCAGGTTATCAATATCGACACCTAACTTTTTAGCATATATAGGGTCTAAAGCATGCTCTGCATCGATAAAGGCACACACTCTACCTTGGCGTTGTGCGGCGGCGATGACCTCTAGCGTTAGTGTTGTCTTACCAGAAGATTCTGGTCCATAAATCTCAACGATACGCCCTAAAGGAAGTCCACCTGCACCGAGTGCAACATCTAAAGAAAGTGATCCCGTAGAGATAGTCTCGACATCCATTGAGCGGTTCTCGCCCAGTTTCATGATAGAGCCTTTACCGAACTGTTTTTCGATCTGACTTAAAACGGCACTCAGTGCTTTCTCTTTGTTCGCATCCATCTTCATTCGGGTATCCTCTACGCGCATAATCTAATTCACGGCAACAACGCCGATATAAACCTGTAACGACTCCGGTATTTGAACTAAGGAAAACGTTATCCTACTCAAATATGGGTCTCAATATGCAAACTAGTATACTGTACAATCATACAGTATCAAGTACTGATCATGATTATTTTTTCCTCCCCATGTTCACTCAATTAGAAGCTCCTGTTGCAGAAGAAAAATTCAATCTGACTATTTATTTTTTAACGACGCAACCGACTCGAAAAATTGCTAATATTGGCATCATATTTTTAAGGCGGCTCCAATGGAGCATCATGCCTGTTCAATACCTCATAGAAGAAACGAGCTGTAGATGAATGCAATCGACACCCAAAACCTAGAAAAACACACACCTATGATGCGTCAATATCTGACGCTCAAGGCCGAAAACCCAGAAATGTTATTGTTTTACCGCATGGGTGACTTCTACGAGCTCTTCTATGACGATGCCAAACGAGCATCCGAACTCTTAGGTATTTCACTCACCGCTCGGGGTAAGAGTGGCGGCGATCCTATCCCCATGGCGGGACTGCCCTATCACGCCGTCGAAGGTTATCTCGCCAAGCTAGTTCAGCTGAGAGTCTCTGTCGCTATTTGTGAGCAGATCGGCGATCCGGCCACCTCTAAGGGTCCGGTTGAGCGAAAAGTCGTACGTCTCGTCACCCCAGGTACCCTAACCGACGAGGCTTTACTGCAAGAGAGACAAGATAACCTACTTGCCGCTGTATACCATGGCAAGGCCGGCTTTGGTTATGCCACCTTAGACTTAAGCTCCGGCCGTTTCGTGGTCAGTGAATTAGGCACAAGGGAAGCGTTAGAGGCTGAGCTGCAACGCACTAATCCAGCCGAGCTACTCTATAGTGAAGACTTCAGTGAGATGTCTCTCATCACAAAATTCAATGGCAAACGCAGGCGTCCGGAATGGGAATTCGATTTCGATACCTCCCGTAAGCTCCTATTGGATCAATTTAAGACCAAAGATCTACGCGGCTTCGGCCTGGAAAATGCGCGTTTGTCACTGCAGGCGGCAGGATGCCTGATGCAGTACGTCAAAGATACTCAAAGGACCGCCCTGCCCCACATCAACTCTATCGTGCTGTTTAATCAAGATGACAGTATCGTTCTCGATGCCGCCACGAGAAGAAACTTAGAGCTGACAATCAATCTGCAGGGGGGACGTGAAAATACCCTATCTGCGATATTGGATAATACAACGACTCCCATGGGCAGTCGCATGTTACAGCGATGGATCCACGAACCGCTGAGAAATAGACAACAGATAGAATCTCGCCTAGGTGCACTCACCGAGTTGCTCGACAGCGGACTGTTTGACACTCTGACTCCACATTTAAAAGCGCTGGGTGATATAGAACGAATCACGGCCAGACTCGCACTGAGAAGTGCCAGACCGAGGGATTTTTCTCGTCTGAAGCAGGCATTATCTACCTTGCCCGAGATCCAGCAGCTACTCGTCGGTTGCCAATCGCCACATCTCAAACAGTTAGCGACTATTATGGGTGAGTTCCCCGATGAACTCGCGCTGCTCGAGAGGGCTATTATAGACAATCCACCTATGCTGATCCGTGATGGCGGCGTCCTGAGAGATGGCTACAACGAGGAGCTTGATCAATGGCGCGCCTTGAGCAAGGGGGCGACGGATTACCTCAAAGAATTAGAGGCACGCGAGAAAGAGTCAACCGGTATATCTACCCTTAAAGTCGGCTACAACCGGGTCCATGGTTACTATATCGAAGTCAGCCGTCGGGAATCTGATCTGGTGCCTCTGAGTTATCAGCGCAGACAGACACTGAAGAATACCGAACGTTACATCATTGCCGAATTAAAAGAACACGAAGAGAAGGTACTGTCTAGTCAAGGCAAGTCTCTGGCACTCGAAAAACAGCTCTGGGAGCAGTTATTCGATCTTATCTTGCCGAAACTGCATGAGTTACAACTATTCGCTCAGGGCGCCGCAGAGCTTGATGTCATCAGCAATTTTGCCGAACGTGCCGAGACGCTAAATTATCGATGCCCAACACTCACCGACATCACGGGTATACATATAGAAGCGGGCCGTCATCCCGTGGTCGAGCAAGTCAGTCAAAGTCCCTTCATCGCGAATCCGGTGACCTTGAATTCGATGCGAAAAATGTTAATCGTCACAGGGCCAAATATGGGTGGTAAGTCTACCTATATGAGACAAGTTGCCTTGATCACTCTTATGGCACATATTGGCTCCTATGTTCCGGCCCAAGATGCAATCATTGGTCCTGTGGATCGTATTTTCACTCGAATAGGCGCATCGGATGATCTCGCTTCCGGTCGCTCAACCTTCATGGTGGAGATGACAGAAACGGCAAATATTCTTCATAATGCCACGACCCAGAGTTTGGTATTGATGGATGAAATAGGTCGTGGAACGTCGACTTACGACGGACTCTCCCTTGCCTGGTCAGCAGCTGAGTATCTGGCAGAGAAAATTAAGGCGATGACACTATTTGCGACTCACTACTTCGAACTCACCCAGCTACCTGAGCTCATCGACAATGTAGAAAATGTTCATCTTGATGCTATAGAACATGGAGACACCATAGTCTTCATGCATGCGGTACAAGAAGGCGCTGCAAGTAAAAGCTATGGTTTACAAGTCGCCGCACTGGCTGGCGTACCGGCCAGAGTCATAGCAGCAGCCAAGCATAAACTGCATCACTTAGAGAGCCGCGATAACAAGGGGTCCAATCAGGAGTTACCACAACAGGCTATGGTCTTTCCTGAGCCACAAACATCGCCAGTCGAAGATGCTCTGCAAAGTATTAATCCTGATGAGCTCAGCCCGAAGCAGGCCTTAGAGATATTGTACAAACTGAAGCAGCTAGCTTAGAAAATGCCAAGCCTCCAGGAAAGGAGGTTTGCAGAGCTTGTGCAGTACAGAGTGACATAACTCTTTACAAGAGATGCCTGACACAAATCCCTTCCTACGCCATCTGACCTCCAGGGAAGGAGGAAATGTCATTAAGATGTCTGGAACATCTTTGACCCTGGCGTTCAAAATTAAAAAGTGGGATAAACTATTCATTACGAGAATCCCTATACAAAAAGCGCACTAAAAAGTGCGCTTTTTTTGTAGTGATATTGATATGTGATGCGTACAACTATTGGTTAAGATTATTTACTCAGTCCATTCACTAAAGCAAATTGCTAAATCTACTTTCTGGCCTTAACTTGAAAATCTAATCACGAATGCATCAATAGAAACTGTCATCCAAAAGATGATCTGGCTTGCTCAAAAAAATACTCTCATACTCATAATGCGTGAGACTAGCCTTTATCTTGACTCTGCAACTACTCGCTTAATAATCAATGAAAAATCAATAAACTACAGCTAACTCTTAAAGATTGCCTCTACCGATAGACCTTGGGCACCGAGTAAGTCTTTAAGACGTTTCAAGGCTTCGACTTGAATTTGGCGCACACGCTCCCGCGTTAGACCAATCTCTTTACCCACATTCTCCAGCGTAGATGGTTCATAGCCCAACAAGCCAAAACGGCGCGCTAACACCTCTCTTTGCTTAGTGTTGAGTTCATCGAGCCATTTAACCACAGACTTTGACATGTCTTCGTCTTGTACCTTGTAATCCGGACCTACATTATCATCGGCGGCAAGTACATCGAGCAAGGCTTTATCATTATCTCCACCTAAAGGCGTATCGACCGAAGTGATCCTTTCATTCAGTTTCAACATACGGCTGACATCAGCACTGGGCAGATCAAGTTTAGCCGCTATCTCTTCGGCGGTAGGTTCATGATCTAACTTGTGAGCTAACTCTCTTGCAGTACGCAGATATACATTGAGTTCTTTAACCACATGTATAGGGAGACGAATCGTTCTGGTCTGATTCATGATGGCGCGTTCGATGGTCTGTCTTATCCACCAAGTCGCATAGGTAGAAAACCTGAATCCTCTTTCGGGGTCAAATTTCTCAACCGCTCGAATAAGGCCTAAATTACCCTCTTCGATCAAGTCTAATAATGCGAGTCCACGGTTGTTATAACGACGGGCTATCTTAACGACGAGTCTAAGATTACTTTCAATCATACGGTTACGTGACTTACCACAACCTTTCAACGATTTGCGAGAGAAATACACTTCCTCTTCCGCGCTCAGTAGAGGGGAAAAACCTATCTCGCCCAAATACAACTGCGTTGCATCCAGGTTTTTCTGCAGATCATCTTGAACCTGCTGTTCAAGCTCTGCTTCTTGTAACTTATTTCCTTTTTTTGTTTCTACGTCAGACTCGTTTTTTGACAAGTCCACCAACGGCTCCGCTATTGCGGTACTAGTTCTACGACCCATAAAATGATCTCCCAAATTTTCAATTAAACTACTGCACTTTACTATCCTCCAAATGCCAAACTGGCTCCTAAACCATTATTGTTTAGGTAAATATTTAAGTGGGTTAACAGACTTCCCGTGATATCGGATTTCAAAATGTAACATGACCCGATCGGTACCCGTATTACCCATTGTTGCAAGCGTTTGCCCCATTGAGACAAACTGTTTTTCTTTGACTAAGATCTTATCGGCATGTGCGTAGGCACTGAGAAAATCGTCACTATGTTTAATGATGACTAAATTTCCATACCCTCTAAGGGCATTGCCCGCATAAACTACACGCCCGTCGGCTGCAGACTTAATTATATCACCTCGTTTGCCTGCTATCTTAATCCCTTTATTCCCTTGCTCATTAGTAGAGAATCGACCAATCAACTTACCTTTCACCGGCCAGAACCATTTGCTTACTTTAGTAGGTAGCTGAGTCTTCGGCCTGTGGACAAGCTTGTTAATATCTTGTTGACCAGTCGTTACAGAATACGCAGACTCCTTAACAGGATCAAGTGGTTTATTTTTAGGCTTCTCATGGGGCTTCTTAGCTAAGATCACTGGGGTATGTATTTGTTTTTCATTCACTTTAGCCTTGGCGAATACGACTTTAGGAGGATTATTCGACCCTGCTTTAGCCGTTTGGCTATTTGTAACAGTAGATGTCAGGTTAAGGTTTAGCTTCTGTCCAGGATAGATAACATACGGCTTTTTAAGCTTATTTTTATTAGCTAAATCAAGGAAGTCCTTGTTAGATGCCCAGGCGATAGAATAGAGAGTATCCCCTCTCTTAACGAGATAAGAATCGGATTTTAATGAACCTTTATTATAACTAGCCATGACGGGAGTCGTGACATTTACCACCGGAGCGGGTCTATCAGACTGAAAGCTACAGCCCACGAAAAAAATGCATAGCGCTAATAGAAGTAGATTATTGCAATTTATCTTCAAGCCAGTAATCAAAAATACACCCTACAATAATCAGCCAAGCAGGCTGATATAAGACCCTGTAAATATCTAAAAAAATAAGCAAAGCATCTGAGACGAAACAGCAAGCGTAGCGAATTAAGCTAGCTCCCCGTTAATAAGAGGTACAAAGCGAACCATTTCGACCACCTCTGAAGTAAAGGTCTCCCCCTTACGTACGACTTTCAGCAGTTGCTGGGACTCCTCTCCAACAGGAATAACCAGTACCCCCCCATCGACTAACTGAGTCAATAGCGCCTCAGGAATACTACTCGCCGCCGCCGTCACCATGATGGCATCGAACGGCCCTTTATTAGGCCAGCCTTTCCAGCCATCACCATATTTGAATGAAATATTGTGAAGATCTATCTTTTTTAATCTTTGACGTGCCTGGATCTGTAGACTCTTGATCCGCTCGACAGTACATAGCTCTGGCACCAGTTGAGCCAATATGGCGGCCTGATATCCAGAGCCTGTACCGATTTCCAACACCTTAGATGGACAGTGCTCCAGAAGCAGCTCGGTCATTCTTGCAACGATATAAGGCTGAGAAATAGTCTGCCCTTGCCCAATAGGTAAAGCAGTGTTTTCATAAGCTTTATGTCCTAAAGCAGCATCCAGGAAGAGTTCTCTGGGTGTTTTGGCTAATACCTGCAACACCTTCTCACTCTCTATCCCTGACTCATGTAAGCTTCTGGCTAAATTTAATGCTGAAGTCGTCGCAACGCCATTCATATATTATCTATCCATTCTTGCAGTGATGTAATTCTCTCGAAAGCGGTCAGGTCTACGGTTAAAGGCGTCACTGATACATAGCCATGATTCACCGCATGAAAATCAGTGCCTTCGCTGGCATCTTGCTCATCTCCCGGAGGCCCCAACCAATATATGTCTCTTCCCGCCGGATCTTGAGACTTAATCATACCTTCGGCTCTGTGTCTTGCCCCTAAGCGAGTGACCTTGATCCCTTTTATCTCATCGATAGGTAGATCGGGAACATTGATATTTAAAATCTGATCCTGAGCAATAGGTTTGTTAAGTAAGCCGGCAATAATCCGACAAGCAAAATGGGCTGCCGTGTCGAAATGTGCCAATTTAGAGCCCACCAATGAAACGGCTACGGCTGGCAAGCCAAGAAAGCGTCCCTCCATGGCTGCGGCTACTGTACCTGAATACAGGGTATCATCACCTAAATTTGCACCGGCATTGATTCCAGCCACCACCATATCGGGCTCATCGGTGTACAACTCACGTATAGCAAGATGGACACTGTCGGTGGGTGTTCCGCTTACTGACACAAAACCATTGCTTAACATATTAATTCGTAAAGGATTAGTCAAGGTTAATGAATTACTCGCTCCTGAACAGTTACGATCTGGCCCCACGGTCATGACCTGATAGGACACAGATAATGCATCCGATAACGCCTTAATTCCCGGTGCAGTGACACCATCATCGTTACTGACTAAGATCTTTATCATTATTGACCTGCTCTTTAGTAATTAATGTTAACTGATTCGCACACAAACTAAACGACTGAATTAGCCAGCTCTTGCTCACGCCGCTCTATCTGACGTTGACGAAATTCACGTTCTCTGACATCTTCATAATCAAACACTTCTCGTAACACTGAAGTCGCGAAGCTGCCTGCAGGAAGTGCAAATTTAATCACTATCACATCATCTCCATCTTGTTGATATGATAAATGCTGGGGCTCTAGTAACAGGGGACGACGCTCTTGCTCTAATCCCGCATGTTCTAATCCATCACGGTCGGTGTCAAACTCGGCTAACGCCTTAGCCTCGAAATCTGCCGCATTACCTTGAGGTAATGCCGCTCCCCTGCCCCACATAGGTGCCGACAGCTGGATATCTTTTTCATCCAGACGCTTAAGTAACGCATCATCCCATTGCTCCGCAACAAAATAGCTTCTACTTCCCGCTAACATCACACTGTCGCCATCGAGTTTCTCGAGGCCGTGTTCGGCCAGCCTCATCGAAGTAACGTAATTGAACAGATAGGAGCGAACGGCTGATAGATACATGCTGCGTTTTTTCCTGTCTTTCACCTTACGCCCGGTAAACATCTGTCGACCGAAGACTAAATTTTTTCCATCATGACCAAACCTTTGCTCACCGAAATAATTAGGCACGCCGGTCTCGTTTATTAGGGCTAATCTAGCAAGCACATCTTGCATATCGGTAACGTTACGCAAGGTTAAACTGAAACGGTTACCGGCCAAAGCCCCTATTCTTAATTTTTTGCTGTGACGATGACTAGACAAGATAGTCAATTCATCGCAATTTAAACTGACCCAATCCGGGGTCTCTTTACCTGGAATACGCACGCCAAACCACTGCTCAGTGATCGCATTCTTATCCTTCTGACCCGCATAGGTCACCTCTTTAGGATGAACATGGGCAAAACCAGATAATATCTTAACCACATCGGCAGTATTGAGCCCCTCTTTACGTATATGCAGCAGGTGATGCTCTCCCTCGCCAGAGGGGCTAAAAGGCAATATCTCCTGCACAATGAAATCGCTATTTTGTGTACGAAGATCGGCCTTGGATACAGGTTTACCGTGTAAATAATGCAGTTCTATCATGGTCACTCTTATTCTCTATTGGGGTCAATCAAATCTGGTTTAAAAAACTTATATGGCTATCTTAGTGACCAATACGACGGCTTCGACGGCAATGCCCTCTTTGCGACCGGTAAAGCCTAGCTTCTCAGTCGTGGTCGCCTTAACATTGATATTGTCTATGCTGGTCTCTAAGTCTTGGCTTAACACTTCACGAATGGCTTCTATGTGAGGCGCCATTTTGGGTACTTGAGCGATAATGGTGACATCCAGGTTGCCAAGCTCGAAGCCTTTATCCCTTGCCAACGTGTAGCAATGACGTAAAAGCTGACGACTGTCGGCTCCCTTAAATTCTTCATCGGTATCGGGAAAGTGTTTGCCAATATCCCCTAAGGCGACCGAGCCTAAGATAGCATCGGATATGGCGTGTAGCACCACATCGCCATCAGAATGTGCAATCAAGCCTAACTCGTAGGGGACATGCACACCGCCTAACAATAATGGGGCATCACCACCAAATTTATGTACGTCAAAACCATGGCCTATGCGTATATTCATTATTTATTCCATTTAGCGTATTTAATTAACACCATGAGATACTCTACAGTATCAATAGAGGCTATCTCCCGGTCAGTTTCCGGGGGCCCTTTAGCAAGCTAAGCTAAGTTATTCTATTCATCCTGGCTCAAAAAGAGTTCAGCCAATCGAAGATCGTCCGGGTGGGTGACCTTGATATTATCGGCTCTACCCGTCACGAGTCCCGGCGCGATTCCGGCCCATTCCATGGCAGATGCTTCGTCGGTGATGTTTACGTTCGACTCTAAGGCACGGGCTAAATTATCTCTAAGGGACACCAGAGGAAAAAGTTGTGGAGTGAGGGCATGCCATAACTGCTCACGACATACGGTCTGTTCAATACATCCCTGTTTATCGCCTCTCTTCATGGTATCTCGAACGGGTGAGGCTAAGATGGCGCCCTGGGGAAATAAGCCTCTCGAATCGATAAGCTTATCGATATCGCTATGAGTCAAACAGGGACGAGCCGCATCATGTACCATAGCCCAGCCCTCTGTATCGACTCGATTCAGGCACGCCAAGACTGAGTCCGCCCGTTCTTCACCACCGACAACACTGAGCAATTTTGGGTGTCTAGCCTCAGGTAGAGAAGAGAAATAACTATCTTGCGGATGCAGCGCTAGGATAACACGGTCGATTCTGGGATGAGTGAGGAGCACTTGTAAGGTTAAAGAGAGAATTGGCTTACCGGCTATTTTCAGATACTGCTTAGGAACGTCGGCTCCCATGCGGCTGCCTATACCGGCAGCAGGAACGATGGCAACAATCTTTTCTTTGAAATCATTCATGAATAAATTTCTGCTTGTTTAAGATTAGGAGGTCAATCAGTTTGCAGGCTTTAGGCTGCCACCCACGACACGAAAAAATGTTTCACCCTCTTTTACCATACCCAGTTCATTTCGAGCACGTTCTTCTAATGCTTCGGTGCCACTGCGAAGATCGATTATCTCTTCCCGCAACACTTGATTGCGTGCGATTAACTTGGCATTGCCCTCTTGCTGAAGCGCTATCTGTTCACGTAGTTCGACAGATCCAGGCAGGTTATTTGGCCCGCACCACAACTGGTACTGGAGTACGCCTAACAAGCCGATCAATACAAATAGGAAACGTTTCATTGCAATACCAATTATTCGACACTCGGCCGAGATAATACAACAAAAAAGGCCACCCAGTGGTGACCTTTTCATTAATAGCGACAATTTAACCTGACTTACTAACTCATTCTATCGAGAGCGTATCTCGAATCTTGAATAGATCAGCCAGCCGATGATTATAGACCCTTGATTTCGCTTCGACCACGGTATGGCGCTTTCTCACCTAGCTGCTCTTCGATACGAAGCAGCTGGTTGTACTTGGCGATACGATCTGAACGGCTCAAAGAACCTGTCTTAATCTGACCGGCACAAGTCCCGACAGCGAGATCGGCGATAGTCGAATCTTCGGTCTCACCACTACGGTGCGAGATCACCACGGTATAGCCGGCTTCTTTCGCCATACGAATAGCCGCAAGCGTTTCAGTAAGCGTACCAATCTGGTTGAACTTGATCAGGATAGAGTTACCTATCTTGTTATCGATACCGCGCTTGAGGATCTTAGTATTAGTCACGAACAGATCGTCGCCCACTAACTGGATCTTATCACCTAAGATCTGCGTCTGGTATGCCCAACCATCCCAATCTGACTCGTCTAAGCCATCTTCTATTGATGCGATAGGATATTGCTCAGTCAGCTCCTTAAGGAAATCAGAGAAACCATTAGCGCTGAATACTTTACCTTCACCCGCAAGATTATATTGGCCATCTTTATAGAACTCAGAAGCCGCACAATCTAGCGCCAGCGTCACATCTTCACCTAGCTTGTAGCCAGCTTTCTCGACAGCAACCTTGATCACAGCCAGAGCATCTGCGTTTGAAGCCAAATCTGGAGCGAAACCACCTTCATCACCAACAGCCGTGTTCAGACCCTTATCCTGAAGTACTTTCTTCAAGTTATGGAAAATCTCGGCGCCCATGCGTAAGGCTTCGCGGAAGTTTTTAGCGCCAACAGGCTGAACCATGAACTCCTGAATGTCGACGTTATTATCGGCATGCTCACCACCATTGATGATGTTCATCATAGGTACAGGCATAGTGTATTGGCCTGGAGTACCATTTAAATCGGCGATATGTGCGTATAAAGGTACACCTTTAAATGCAGCAGCCGCTTTTGCCGCAGCTAAAGACACAGCCAAGATAGCGTTAGCGCCTAGCTTATCTTTGTTTTCGGTGCCATCGACATCGATCATGATCTGATCAAGGTCAGCCTGAGCCGTAGCGTCCTTACCTAGCAAGGCATCACGGATAGGACCGTTGATGTTGGCAACGGCTTTAAGTACGCCTTTACCCATGTAGCGACTCTTGTCACCATCACGTAGCTCTAACGCTTCGCGACTACCGGTAGATGCCCCAGACGGTGCTGCCGCCATGCCATGAAAGCCACCTTCTAAGTGTACTTCGGCTTCTACAGTTGGGTTTCCGCGAGAATCCATGATTTCGCGACCAATGACATTAATAATTTTAGCCATAATTTCCTCGGTTTAAGTTTAAAAATAAAATCAAAAATATAATAAAACTGAAATTTGTTCATCCAAATTTACATCATCAGAAAACAAAAAAGCCGCCTCCAAACTTTGGAAGCGGCTTAACGTCACTGATTTAGCCTAAGTCGCGTTTTTGGTACGCGTTGGCTGCAGCAATAAAGCCTTTAAATAATGGCTGACCATCACGAGGCGTAGATGTAAATTCAGGGTGGAATTGACCGGCGACAAACCAAGGATGATTCGGTAGCTCGATCATTTCAACAAGCTGGCGATCAGAGGAAAGACCACTGAATATTAGGCCAGCTTGCTCTAAACGTTCTTTGTAGTTGTTGTTCACTTCGAAACGATGGCGATGACGCTCGACACAAGAATTGCCTTCGTAAGCTTGGGCAGCCTTACTTCCCTCAGAGAGATGACATAGCTGTGCACCCAGGCGCATAGTTCCGCCGAGATCAGATGATTCATGACGCTCCTCTAGAGCACCGTCTTCATTGAGCCACTCGGTGATCAAGCCAACGACAGGATACGGCGTTTGCTTGTTAAATTCGGTAGAGTGAGCATTTTCCATACCAGCTACGTTGCGTGCGAATTCGATTAATGCGACCTGCATACCCAGGCAGATGCCGAAATATGGCACATTATTTTCGCGGGCAAACTTGGCAGCCAGTATCTTACCTTCTATGCCACGTTCACCGAAACCACCCGGTACCAGGATACCATCCAGGCCTTCCAGATCTTCGGTACCCTTAGCTTCAAGGGTCTGAGAGTCGATATACTTGATAATCACCGATACCCGGTTAAACAGACCCGCATGCTTCAAGGCCTCATTGACAGACTTATAAGCATCTGGCAATTGAATATATTTACCTACCATGCCGATAGTGACTTCACCGGTAGGGTTGGCTTCTTGGTAGATCACTTGTTCCCACTCATGCAGATCGGCTTCTTTACATTCGATGCCGAAGCGCTTGACCACGATATCATCCAGGCTTTGAGCCTTGAGTAGCGCAGGGATCTTGTAGATGCTATCCACATCTTTGAGTGAGATGACTGCACGTTCTTCAACATTACAGAAGAGTGAGATTTTCGCTCTCTCCTTGGCTGGAAGCACACGATCACCACGACAGATAAGAATGTCTGGAGCGATACCGATAGAGCGCAGCTCTTTCACCGAATGCTGTGTCGGTTTAGTCTTGACCTCACCTGCGGCGCCTAAGAAAGGCACCAGAGTCAGATGCATATACAGGGTACGATCACGGCCCAGTTCAACACCTAACTGACGAATAGCTTCTAAAAATGGCAGGGATTCAATATCACCGACCGTGCCGCCGATCTCGACGATAGCGACATCGTGACCTTCACCACCGGCGAGCACTCTGTCTTTGATGGCGTTAGTGATGTGAGGAATAACCTGAATGGTCGCACCTAAATAGTCACCACGACGCTCTTTACGAAGGACTTCTTCATAGATACGGCCTGTAGTGAAGTTATTACGACGGTTCATCTTGGTACGAATGAAGCGCTCATAATGACCTAGATCCAGATCTGTCTCTGCTCCGTCCTCGGTAACAAAAACTTCTCCGTGCTGAGTCGGGCTCATGGTGCCGGGATCCACGTTAATATATGGATCTAGTTTCATAATGGTTACGTTTAGGCCTCGAGCCTCTAAAATTGCTGCTAAGGATGCTGCCGCAATGCCTTTACCTAGTGATGAAACCACGCCACCAGTAACGAAGATATACCTTGTTGTCATTATGAACCTGAGAAAATGAGTTGGAAATATGTGCTTGTAAGAAAGCACTAGGACGGGGCGCAATTGTAGCAAAACTCCAGCGATACGACAAACAAGTTCAACGATAATTTTTATCTATTTGTACACTTCATTACGCTTTACTTGATCCCAGTAGCCATCGAGCTCGATTAAGCTGTGTTCTTCCATCGACTTACCGCTCTTGCTCGCTAAGGTTTCGACGCCTCTGAAACGTCGTTCAAACTTTGCATTTGCCTGACGCAGCGCCTGTTCAGGTTCAATGCCTAAGTGACGTGCCAAGTTAGTCACGGCAAACAGCAGATCGCCCATCTCATCTTGTATCTTCTCTTGTATCGGTTTATCTAACCTGACCTCATGCAGGACTTCGTCGATCTCCTCATGAATTTTATCGACCACAGGGCCGAGATCATCCCAATCAAATCCAACTCGCGCAACGCGTTGCTGAATTTTGACCGAGCGAGTCAGTGCGGGTAAGGCAAGCGGAATGTTATCCAATACCGAGTGAAGGGATTTATCCCTGCGTTCTTTGGTTTTTATGGTTTCCCAATTTTTCTTCACTTGCTCGGCGCTCGCCTCTTTGAGAGAGCCAAACACATGGGGATGTCTCGAGGTAAGCTTGTTGCATATTTTCGCTACTACATCTCCAAAATCGAACAAGCCTTGCTCTTTACCCAACTGACAATAGAACACCACCTGAAATAGCAAGTCTCCCAGCTCATCGGGAAGCTCATCTAAGGCCATGCGCTCTATAGTATCGGCAACTTCATAGGCCTCTTCTAAGGTGAAGGGCACAATAGTGCTAAATGATTGAGCCAGATCCCAGGGGCAACCCGATTGCGGATCTCTGAGCCTTGCCATCACATCCAGCAGAGGTTGAATATCACTGTTTTTCATCTTAATTCCGTATAATCCAAATCTAAAAAGGCGGCAAAAGCCGCCTTAATTAAGTCAATAATCCCAAATCAAACGTCCTCAGGATTATAAGCGTCTGGCTTCACTCACACTTTCCACCTGATTAATTTTCGCCAGTACCTTAGAGAGTCCATCGAGATTATACAATTCCAACTCGAGTTCGATAGCGACCGTCTGGGTCTTAACATCCGATGATGTGCTCATCGCCATCACATGGGTTTTCTCGGCGGCGAGTACCGAGGTCAAATCACGTAACAAACCCGAACGGTCATGGGCGATGATCCGCAAGCGGATCTTATAGCCGCCGGAGTAGTTCTCTCCCCACACGACATCGACAGTACGTTCAGGATGGGCGCGAATTAACTCTTTGACCTGATCACAATCGGCCCTGTGCACCGAGATCCCGCGGCCCTTAGTGATGAAACCAAAGATCTCATCCCCGGGTACCGGCTGGCAACAACGTGCGATATGACTCATCAAGTTGCCCACACCACTCACTTCAATCTGGCCCTTAGCTTTCTTTCCCGCCTTACTCTGACTCTTTTTAACCAGATCTTCGACCGCTTCCTCATCGGATAGCTCATGCTTACGCATCTGGCTCTGTACATGGTTAACCACCTGGTTGAGCCTGACATCTCCGCCACCGATCGCGGCTAAAAGGTCATCCATACTCACCATATTAAACCGCTCGACTGCACTTTGAGCGTCTTTGAGCTTGAGTCCCACACGTGAAAGCTCAGTTTCCATCATCTCACGGCCGGCGGCACTGTTCTTGTCTCTGTCTTGCTGTTTAAACCAGTGCTGAATCTTAGAACGCGCTCGGGATGAGCGAATGTAACCTAAGTGTGGATTAAGCCAGTCACGCTTAGGGTTAGGCTGCTTAGAGGTGTTGATTTCGATGCGCTGACCCGTTTCCACCTGATAGGTGAATGGCACTATGCGGCCATCGACTTTTGCCCCTATGCACTTATGTCCCACATGGGAATGAATATAGTAGGCGAAATCAAGCACCGTCGAGCCAAGCGGCAGGTCGACCACCTCACCGCTAGGGGTAAACACATAGACCCTGTCTTCGAAGACCTGGCTGCGCACCTCTTCCACTAGATTGCCACTCTCGGCCACATCCTCTTGCCACTGCAAAATCTTACGCAGCCAGTTAATCTTCTCTTCATAACCAGTCTGCTTACCGCCGCTGGTGCCCTCTTTATATTTCCAGTGAGCGGCGACTCCGAGCTCGGCATCTTCATGCATCTGCTCGGTGCGGATCTGGATCTCGACGGTTTTACCCTCGGGACCCACAACTATGGTATGGATAGACTGATAACCGTTGGGTTTAGGATTAGCGACATAATCGTCGAACTCCCGGGGAATATGATGCCAAAGCGTGTGTACCACACCTAAAGCCCCATAACAGTCCTGCAGCCTATCTGTGACAATCCGCACCGCGCGCACATCGAACAGTTCATCGAACTTAAGATCTTTACCCTTCATCTTCTTCCAGATGCTATAGATATGTTTAGGGCGGCCATACACCTTGGCCCTGATGTGATCTTTATCTAATCTGGCTTGCAATTGACCGACAAAATTATCGATGAATGTCTCACGATCCAAGCGCTTACCATCTAGCTGTTTGGCGATATCTTTATAAGTTTGAGGATGAAGATAGCGAAATGAAATATCTTCTAACTCCCACTTCAGTTGGCCGATCCCGAGTCTGTTGGCCAGAGGGGCATAGATATCGGCAATTTCACGGGCCAAGAGCACTCGTGTCTCTTCATCGGCAGTCTTCACTTCTCTGAGCAGACAGATACGTTCGGCAAGCTTGATCACCACGGCGCGAACATCTTCCACCATGGCCAATAACATACGGCGGATATTATCTATCTGAGGCTCTGCGGCGCGGGACTGATCATTGATTTTCAATGCCCCAATGGCATTCATGGTTTCAACACTGCGCACTAAGGTGGCGAGCCCTTTACCGAAGGACTCCTCCAGTGACTCCTTAGATAAGATGCCGGCATCATAGACCACGAAGATGACAGATGCCTGCAAGGTTTCGATATCCATGTTCAGAGGCGCGAGAATTTCTATCAACTCTCTGGCACGCTGGATAAGATTAATATCATTACCATGCTGCGACACCATGGTCTCAATCTGACGTAGCAGTTCGAGTAAAGATTGGGCTTCATCTGTGTCACTGATGTAACGATTGACCCACTCTTCTAACTGAAAATCGGGATCACTAAAATGTGCTTCTCGAACTGATACCATCTCAATAACATCCTTAACTTTAAATCTTAAAGTACGCTCAGGAACTTAATCCCTTCTCACCGAAGGCCTATCTTGAACATTCCGCTTCCAATGTCAATTAACAAACCCTGACTCAAGCGTTAATTAGTTACTAATTATACAATTAACTCAATTCAAACAAGGCCATGGCTTCGATGTGATGGGTTTGAGGAAACATATCAATCAAGCCTAAATTTGTTAACTTGTAACCATGTTTTAACAGAGACTCACTGTCTCGTGCCAGACTCGCCGGATCACATGACACATAAACGATTGACTTAGGTTTCATCTTCTTCAGCCATTGCAGACTCTCAAAAGCCCCCGCTCTGGCTGGGTCTAACAGTAATTTATCCACTTTACCTAGCCAGGATTCTTGAGAAAGGTCGGCGCTAAGATCGGTATGAAAGAAAGACACCTTGTCTAATCCACTCAGTGTGGCATTCATTCTGGCTTGTTGCACCATTTCAGGCACGCCTTCAACACCTATCACCTCGGCGCCTTTCTTAGCTAATGGCAGACTGAAGTTTCCAACACCACAGAAGAGATCTAACACCCGCTCATTGGCTTCGACAGATAGCCAGTCCACGGCTTGATTGACCATGGCATTATTGATTTCGGCGTTCACCTGAACAAAATTTCCAGGAGTAAAACTGAGCTTAACCCCGTTATCCAGCTCATAATAGGGCAGTTCATCTGAGCCAAGGTCCAGTATTTTAGGCGTATCACAGATCAAGGTTAAGTCTGAATCATTGCCTTGTACTATCAGGCTAACCCCATGACTGAGAGCAAATGCTCGCAACTTTTCGGTGTCTTTATCCGACATGGCTTTGGTCATTCTGATCACGACAAAATGTCCATTATTGGCTTCTATGAGTTCGACATGACCCAAGGCTTTTTTGCTCGAGAGTTGATTGAGCACCTTAGACAAAGGCAAGATCAGGTCTGATAATGGCGTCGCCAGTACTGGACAATGCGCTATCTTAATGACTTGTTTACTCGCCTTGGCCCTGAAACCCAGCGTGGTGTGCTTAGTATTTCTATCATAAAAAGTCGCGAGTCTGGCACGGCGTCGATAATCCCACTCTTTACCAATCAGTGCCGGCGCGAGCGTCTCAGCTTCAGCCTGACCCAGCTTAGCCATAAGACTGACTAAGGCATCTTGTTTATGGCTACGTTGCTTATCGATTAGCAGATGTTGTAGGTCACAGCCACCACACTGGTCATAATGGGCACATTTGGGCGTGACTCGATCTGGGGACGGTGTGACTATCTGTTGCAATGTTGCACGAGCATGGCGCTTCTTCTGCTCGGTCAATTGCCCTCTCACGCTCTCTCCCGGTAACGCCCCCGGCACGAAGATAATCTTGCCATCCTGGTGAGCAATACCCGCACCCAAATGATCGAGCTGAGTCACCTCTAAGCTTATTTTGGCTGATATTTGCTTAGATCTATTTGGTTTTGCTTTAAAAAACTGTGCCATTGAGGCCTCTAAATCGATAATAATACTGGCCAAGACCGCCTATTCTCTGGCAGTCTAGTGACACGTTTGTCAACAAACTGGTAGATTAGCTAACTTAATGAATAACGCCGATAACATGACGAAATACAGTCTCCGCTCTTGGGTACTTGTACTTGCGTTAGCGCCGACGATTCTAGTTGGTGTTCTACTGGGCAGCTATTTTACCATAAATCGTTTCTATGAACTCGAACAAACTCTCATAGAGCAAGGCAGCAATATTATTGAGCCACTGGCGATTGCTGCGGCCATTGGACTTGAGAACAATGACTTTGAAAGTACCAAAAAACTGATCACGGCTATCCAGCTAAATAAAGCGTCTTTAGTGCAGTTTATTGCCATTTTCGATACCAATAATCGTGTCATAGTCACCTCACATCATTATAAAAATCATGAAATGATGCGCTACGATCAGCCTTTTACCAGCCTACTCAACACTCAGCTCGAACAAGTCGGCGATAGCATCATACTTCGCACTCCTATTTTTTCATCTGATAATGAACTTCACCTTAATACCGATGAAAACCAGGATACTGAGCGCCTGGTAGCAATTAAGCTCGGCTACATAGCGGTATTAGTCAATAAAGAAAATGCACTACTCGAGCAACATAGGGCCGCCGTTGCCGCATTTATTATCGTGTTAATCGGTGTTCAGCTGAATTTACTCTTCACCTTCAGACTGGTTAAAAACGTCACTCAACCCATCACAGAGATGGTGCGAGTCGTGGCTAAGATCCGTGAAGGCAAGCTAGATACCCGGGTAGATGGTAACTTGATCGGCGAGCTGGATCTGCTCAAACGTGGCATTAACGCCATGGCAGGCTCCCTGTCCGAATATCACGAAGAGATGCAGCAGAATATCGATCAGGCCACCTCAGATTTAAGGGAAACCTTAGAGCAGATCGAGATCCAGAACGTCGAGCTGGATCTCGCCAAGAAACGCGCGTTAGAGGCGAGTCGAATAAAATCAGAATTCCTAGCCAACATGTCCCATGAATTAAGGACTCCACTCAACGGCGTCATAGGCTTTGCCAAACAGCTACTCAAGACGCCTCTGCATTCGAGTCAACAGGACTATGTCAATACCATAGAAAAAAGCGCGACTAACCTGTTGGGGATCATCAACGACATCTTAGATTTCTCGAAACTCGAAGCGGGGAAAATGGTGTTGGAGAACATGCCGTTCGCACTGAGAGAGACATTAGACGATACCATCACCTTGTTATCTAACAGTGCCCGTGACAAGGATATTGAGTTAGTAGTAGATATCGACCAATCGATACCGGAAGACCTCTCCGGCGATGCGATGCGGTTTAGCCAGATCATCACCAATCTGGTGGGGAATGCCATCAAATTCACCGATAGTGGTAGCGTGCATTTAAAACTACAGCTGACCGAAGCGACCGATGACAAGGTCAAGCTAAGATGTGAAGTGAGCGATACCGGTATTGGTATCGATGAGGAGCAACAAGAACTGCTTTTCCAAGCGTTTGGCCAGGCAGACTCATCCATTTCCCGCCGCTTTGGCGGAACGGGTCTTGGGCTTATTATCACTAAGCGACTGATCAACCGTATGGGCGGCCAGATAGGCTGTAATTCAAAGCCTAATACGGGTTCAACTTTTTGGTTCACCCTCCCTCTCAACACCAGCATATATCCAATAGGTCAGATCCTGTCAGTGGATAAACTGCTCAATAAGACTATCTTGTTGCTTGAATCCAGAGAGCTGTCTAACAACACCTTAGATCGTCAGGTAAGGCATTGGGGAATGCGGCTGACTAACATTCGCTCCAGTGAACAGCTGGATCATCATTTCAGTCAGCACGATACCCTTTATGATTACGCCCTGATCAGCAACAAGGGCCTGGACAAAGACTGTGATATTGCCTCACAGCTGGAAAAGATAAAAACCAGGTGTCGCTATCTCATCTTTATCGGCGGAGATCTCGAGCATGAACTCCACAGCATCTTGCCCTTTGTCGATAAGCTGGTGTCAGCGCCAATAGGCGAGAAAGTACTGGCTCAGATCTTGATTGATCCTCAACCTAACTCAGAAAGCCAGCAACTACTCAAAGAATACACACCTCCCGAGCCTATTTCGAGAGAAGCCATGAGTATACTGGCTGTCGATGATAATCCGGCGAACCTAAAGCTCATCGATACTTTGCTAAAAGAAGTCGTCAGTCAAGTCACGGTTGTTAATAGCGGCCAGGGCGCTATCAAGCAGGCTCAGGAGCGTAGTTTCGATCTCATATTCATGGATATACAGATGCCTGGTACAGATGGCATCAGCGCCACGAAACAAATACGTCAACACTCCCTCAATCGTAATACTCCTATCATAGCAGTGACGGCACATACCATTGCCGAAGAGAGAGAGCGAATCGAACACAGTGGTATGGACGGTTACTTACCTAAACCCATAGATGAAGCCTCTCTTAGAAGTGTCATCAGCCGCTGGAAGACCCGTCCCAGATTCACCCATTTCGATCAGTTCACCCT
Organism: Shewanella benthica; assembly: GCA_023284085.1. Taxonomy (GTDB): domain Bacteria; phylum Pseudomonadota; class Gammaproteobacteria; order Enterobacterales; family Shewanellaceae; genus Shewanella; species Shewanella benthica. The sequence continues at coordinate 162,066 of JAKVHY010000003.1, read as the reverse complement.
CAACTGGGATCTGTGTTTAACCCAGGCAAACAATAAGACAGATTTAGCCCTGGATATGCTGCAAATGTTGGTGGACTCACTCCCAGAGACCAGATCACAGCTCCAGGACTGCTTAGATAACTTCGATGAAAAACAGATGCTCGCCACAGTACATAAGTTACATGGCGCGAGTTGTTACTGCGGCGTACCCACGACACAGAAGCTTTGCAATGAGATAGAATCGAGGTTAAAGCAAGGAATTGGTATCGCCGAGGTGGAACCTGAAATACTAGAGTTACTTGATGAACTAACTAAGGTAGAATCGGCGGCAAATCAAGTGTTATCACAGTTATCAACGGATGTATTAGATGACAAACAAGCCCGGCTTCTTTAAACGCGTAAAAGCGTTAGACTTGCAACAGAAGAAAGTATTCGCCATCGCATTGTGCCAACGTATGCTGCCTAATTATCAACTTTTTTCAGAGGTGTGTGAGTTTGGTGATCCACAAGTACTCGATACTGCACTTAGCTTATTATGGCAATCTATCTACGATAAAAAGTTAAAGCTCAATATTGATATCTACCTGGAAAGATTAGAGCTAATCACTCCAGATCCTGCCAACTTCGATGCCTATGGGGTCTACCCTGCCATGGACGCGACCACGGCAATCATCGCCCTCTTGAGTGCCATACAGAGTAAAGTCGAAGAAGATATCGTCAACATCAGTAAACTATCTTCGAGCACAGTCGCCAACTACATAGAAGCGATTTCCGATGTTGATCTTGACGAAGATGCGTTTGATGACTACATCTTTAATCATGAGGTCATGGTTGAAGAGAAGGAGCTGCAAAGCACACTACTGCAACTGATCGAAGACAATCCTAAGTTGAATGCCGACTTTGTAAAATCGTTGCGAAAAGAGATCATTGAAGCGGGCGTATCAAACATAGGTATCGGACTGCCTGAGAGCTAACGCTATCGCTCTCAATGATAAAATTATTCAGAGGGCCTGACAGATGCTTGAAAACTCACCATAGGTGAGCAGACTAGAGTGGGCTCTCTGTTTGAATAAAGAAGACAGATCAACTTTTTCAGCAGCTTGGCTTTCTCCCGCCAATGAAGGGCAATATTCCAGCCCAAGCTGCCAAAGAAATCCCCCTAACAAGAGGCTCCACAGAGCAAAACCCAAACAGCCCCTAAGACCTTAGCTTAATAGCACCCCGATGAAAAACTGTGTTACTTTGATGAGAAAGTAAAACTAGGGATGGTATTGATGTCACCTATCTTAACTCCATTGTTTGCCGTACTTGGGATCATGTTGCTAGGCTCGCTTATCCAGAAAAGTAGGATCCTGCCACCGGATACCGATCAGGTATTAAACCAATACGTCTATTACATCGCTTTTCCGGCGATCATGCTGATTGCCTTGGCAGAAACGCCTATCGAAGGGATCTTACAGTGGGGATTTATTGCTGGTTATAGCTTGGCTATGATACTGACCTATCTTTTGGTGATCTTGGTGTCCTATATCACCAACAAAGGCCGCACAGATATCGCATCACTCAGGGCGTTAAACACCACATTCGGTAACTGCGCTTTTATCGGCATGCCCCTACTCACCATACTGTTTCCGGATAATGCTAACGCATTAACCGCAGCCGCCATTGCGACGCTGCTATCGGTGATTATTTTTGCCCTGGTTTTGGTCACCATCGAATTATATCAAGGACAAAAGCAGGCATCCCCCCTTGTCGTCATCTTTCAGTCTCTGGTCCAGAACCCAATTGTGATTGGTAGCAGCATAGGCATGGCAATTTCGGCCCTCAACATTCACGTCAATGAGTCGTTATCGATAATGTTACGCCAGATAGGCATGACTTCTAGCCCTTGTGCCCTTTTTGCTATAGGCATGGTGCTCGCCAAAGCAAGCGCAGAGCAAGAACTCTCTTTGGCGTCGGCCCGCCCCGGTGCGGCTCTTCAAGTGACGGCTAAACAAGGGAGGCTTCAGCATATCGCCGAATTGAGCTGGATTAATGTGTGCAAATTATTGATACAGCCAGGCTTGGCCTATTTGCTCTTAATGGCCTTTGGCGTCGAGGGAGACTTGCTGATCATGGGAGTCCTGCTAGCTGCATTACCCACGGCAGCGAGTGTGTACTTGTTGGCACAGAGGTACCGAGTGAAAGCCAGCATCAGTGCTCAGGCTATCATGTTAGGCACAGTGCTAAGTATTGTGACCCTGCCAAGCATAGATTATCTACTGCGCAGTTAATCGGTTAAGCACAGAGTGAAAACACGGCTCAGTATCCATTGAACCATCATAATATTGAACACTATTCACTCAAAGCTTTACTGTATATAAAATCAGTATATACTGTTTAAAAACACAGTACATTAAAGGGATGTCATTATGCTTTGCCAACTCAGCATCAATAATTTCGCCATCGTCCGCTTTCTGGAGCTGGACTTCAAGCCTGGAATGACCAGTATTACCGGTGAAACCGGTGCGGGTAAATCGATTGCAATTGACGCCCTGGGTCTGTGTCTGGGTAACCGAGCCGATGCCGGCACGGTAAGGCCTGGGGCTACAAAAGCCGAGGTGAGTGCCAGATTTTCCTTAAATGATATCCCGGTTGCAAAACGTTGGCTCGAAGACAACGATCTCGACCACGATAATGACTGCATACTCAGACGAACAGTTGGCAGCGATGGTCGCTCCAGGGCATACATCAATGGCAATCCGGTGCCCTTATCACAGGCTAAAAATCTTGGCCAACTGCTTATTGGTATTCACGGTCAACATGCACACCATGCCATGCTCAAGAGTGAACATCAGCTGACTCTGTTAGACAGTTACGCCAATCATAAAATGCTACTCGATTCGGTCGCCGCCGGTTACCAGCGCTGTAAACTGATAGAAAAAGAGCTTAAGGCCTTAACTCAGTCACAACATGAACGTATCTCTCGCAAGCAGCTGCTCCAGTACCAAGTCGAAGAGCTCGATGAATTTAGCCTTTCTCCCGGTGAATTTGAACAGATAGAAGCTGAGCATAAGAAACTCGCCAATGGCACAGCACTAGTTGAAGCCTGTAAAAATGAGCTGTTTATCTTGCAGGAGAATGATCAGGGCAACGTCGAATCCTTGATCAACGCGGGTATCACTCAAGCCCAGGAGCTCGAGTCCTATGACCCTCTGCTGACTAATGTCGTTAACATGCTAAACGAAGCCCTTATCCAAGTTCAGGAGAGCAGCAGCGAGCTGGAGAATTACCTAGCGGGATTGGAACTGGATCCGGAACATTTTGCCCACTTAGAACAGAGATTATCCCAAGCCATGCAGCTGGCGCGTAAGCATCACGTCGGCCCGAACGAGCTGGCCGCTCATCATCTCACACTGAAAACTGAACTGAGCAGCCTAGATTCTGACGAGGAAGCCTTGGACGCGCTAAAGCAACAAGTTGCCGCCAGTCGAGACAGCTATCTGCTACATGCCAAGAAACTCAGCCAGAGTCGTTGTCGTTATGCCAAAGAGTTAGACAAGCAGGTCACTCAATCTATCCATGAATTGAACATGCCCAAGGGGAAGTTTTCTATCTCGGTCACATTCAATGAAGAGCTCAGCTCCCCGAATGGCTGTGACAGCATAGAATTTCTCGTCACCACCAACCCGGGACAGCCGCTTCAGCCCCTGTCTAAGGTCGCATCGGGTGGTGAGCTATCCAGAATAGGCCTGGGGATTCAAGTCATTACCGCCAAAAAAGTATCGACACCTACACTCATTTTTGATGAGGTTGATGTGGGGATTTCGGGAGCGACTGCGGCAGTGGTTGGACGCATGCTGAGAAAGTTAGGTGACTCTACTCAAGTATTATGTGTGACCCACCTCCCCCAAGTTGCCGGCAATGGACACCAACACATGTTTGTCGACAAGAAGAGCAAGGCTGGTAAAACAGAAACATCCATGACGCCACTGGACAGAAATCAACGCATAGAGGAGCTGGCTCGTTTACTGGGCGGCGATGAGATCACTAACAATACATTAGCGAACGCTAAAGAGTTATTGTACTAATCGTATCAGCATAAAGCCTTATTATCTAAACGGGTACATTGGATATAGCGTTTCCCTTGGTCTATATTTTCCTTAGAGTCATTAGATGTTGGCTTTAAGGGAATAAGGCAAGGGATATGAATTATTTACTGAACACATGGAAAAGTGCGACCCAACACTCTGTCATGATCTTCATCAAGGCGCTTCATTTACTCGCTTATCTGCTTCTTTTTTTCACTCTCCCCAGTCAGGCGGATGGCAGTTTCTATGGTCATGCAACTGTCACCACAGATCATCGAGCCTATGGGATCTCTTTGACTCAGACAGATCCGGCCGTACAAGTACTCGCCGGATACGATGTGGGTAATGGATTTTACCTGGGCACCTTCATATCGACATTCAATTTCATCGATGATGCCAGCCCCTTCGAGGCTGGTGAGAATCTGGAGACAGATGTTTATCTCGGCTACCGTCATCTATTTAACGAAGAAGTGTATCTGTCGGTCACTCTCTATCAGTACCTTATTCAGGGCTCCAATGCGGCAGACATCAGCCTGGACTTCACCGAGCTGATGTTTGACCTGTACACCCCTTACGGACAATTCTCTTTTAGCCATACCTTAAATGATATCTTAGGCGACTTGAGTCAAGATAAAGCCTACAGAGTGGAATACAACAAGTCACAGCCACTGTGGGATAGCGGGATAAGTTTAGATATGCAGCTAGGATGGTGGGACACCGAGGAGGCCCTGGGTGATGCTTATACCTATTTTAACTTGGGCTTAAGCTACCCCATAGGTCCGGTAACCGCGTGTATCACCTACAATGGTACCGATAACGCGGGACAAGATTTGTTTGGTCATATCGCCGATCCCACCTTTTTCGCCAAAGCCACCTGGATATTTTAGCCCCTCCCCGCCAGGTTATAGCCAAGACTCTCTTACAGCGCTAAATAGCCACCATCGACGTTATAATAAGCCCCGTTGATAAAGGTCGCTCTGTCGCTCGCTAGAAATACAACGAGTTCACTTATCTCTCTTGGCAGACCTATACGCCCGATAGGATGCGCAGCCAAAATAGCGTCAACTTTATCTTCATCTACCTCAGATACCATAGGTGTGGCTATCACGCCTGGTGCTACCATATTGATGCGGATTCCCGCCGATGCATAATCAATAGCGTAAGCTTTTGTTAGCCCAACCACCGCATGCTTCGAGGTAATGTATGGTGCCGAGTTAGCCATGGCAATCTTACCTGCTACTGATGCAGTGTTAATAATTGCCGGACTGGTGTGGCTCGATGATTGAAAGAACTTAATCTGAGCATTCATCGCAAGAGTCACACCACGAACATTCACATTCATCACCTTATCGAATGACTCCATGGTTTGGTCGGCACCTGGAGTTTCAGTATCACCTATGATCCCGGCATTATTGAAACAGATATCAAGGCCACCAAAAGATGAGACCGCCAACTCAATTAACTTTTTATGATCTTCTGCAATAGTGACATCGACCAATAGAAACACTAAGTGGTCATCCTTTTCTACTATCTCAGATAGCGCCATAGAACTGACCATATCACCAGCAACTACTTTGGCCCCTTCTTCGAGAAATAGCTTAACGGTTTCAAAACCTATACCGGATGCTGCACCAGTAATAATGGCAATTTTATTTTTCAATAACATGGCTTCTTCCTTTCAGCTTTAGACAGTAAGTAACACTTATGTTGTCACCATCACTCCAGCTTATCGAGTCCAAAAATTGAAACCTCAGGTTGCCAAAAATGAGCTTGATAGAATTGAGACATTGAGATAAAGGAAGGTTATACAGAGATTAAAAGAAAGGAATGAGGCAGGACTAATCCATGCCTCGAATAACTTGGCGGAAAATACTAAGTGAAACAGTAAGCTAACACCTGCAGACAAATCAGCGAGAAAATTCCTGCCAGTACATCGTCTATCATGATACCGAAGCCACCGTGTACCTTGGCATCCAGCCAACGAATGGGCCAAGGTTTAAGGATATCGAAGAAGCGAAATAAGGCGAAACCTATGACTAACCAGAGCCAACCCGCTGGCGCGGCTATCATAGTAATGAGTAATCCGGCAATTTCATCCCACACAATAGCCCCATGATCGTGAACCCCCATATCTTTAGCGGCCTTATCACAGATATAAAAACCAGCAAGCACACTCAATAAGGTGAGCGCCAGATACCAAGGTAGGCTAAGGGGTGCCATCAGAAGAAACAGTGGAATAGCGGCCAAGGTACCGAAGGTCCCCGGCGCTTTTGCCGCGAGCCCCGAACCGAATCCAAGCGCCAAAAAGTGAATGGGGTTCTTCAGAGAGAGATGAGTTAACGCTTTGTCTTTAGAGAATATGTTCATCAGGAGAAATGCTCGAAACCTATGTTGGTCAAATTAAATGGCTCTCCATTGCGTATTAATCTCAGTTGTTTATCTGACGTCACCTGTCCCACCTGAGTAAATTCGACACAGGCATGGGCTAAAGCCGTCTCTAAGGCGCCTTTCTGCGCCTCTGGAACGGTAAAGAGCAACTCGTAGTCCTCACCGCCGGATAAGGCATAACTTAAGGCTTCTAACTCAGATACTGAGTCTTTTACCGCCTGGGATAGCGGCAATAGATCCACATCGATAACCGCACCGACCTCAGAACGCTTCAGCACATGAAAAATATCTGATGCCAGACCATCGGAGAGATCGATGGCACTCGAGGCAAGATTTCGCAGTGCTTGCCCCGCCAACACTCTCGGTGTCGGATAATAATGACGATTAATCAGATACTCGTTATATTCAACATCGACTCGCCTGTTACCGCGTATCACATCCAGGCCCAATGCCGAGTCACCTAAGGTGCCGGTGACATAGATCCAGTCACCATTTTTGGCACCGCTTCGAGTCAGAGCGGTTCCCGTGGGCACTAATCCGTTGATGGTGATGCTGATGGCACGCGGGCCACGAGTCGTATCCCCGCCGATGAGCGACACCCCGTAATACTCGGCGGCATCGAACAAACCGGTGCTAAACAGCTCTAACCAGGTCTCATCCACATCGGGCAAGGTTAATGCCAGTGTCATCCATGCAGGCTCGGCGCCCATGGAAGCGAGATCGGATAAGTTAACCGCTAAGGATTTATAGCCCAAGGCTTGAGGCGGTATATCGGCATAGAAATGGACATTCTCGACTAAGGTGTCACAGGAGATGGCGATGGATTTATTCGGAGCGGCTTGCACCAGAGCACAATCGTCACCTATGCCTAACTCGACATCGCGGCGCGTTTGACCACGGCGATTAAAGAAGTGCTCGATTAATTGAAATTCTTTCAAGGATTAGTTTGCCCGTATCTGAGTATGCTAAGTACATCTGATTTTAGGATAAATACTGGATTCGCGAGGCAAAAAAAATGGCATCCTGAGATGCCGTTTTTCGTATTACTTACGACCCACTATCTTGTCGAGAATACCGTTAACAAACTTATGGCCATCTTCTGCACCAAAAGTCTTTGCCAGCTCGATAGCTTCGTTAATCGCAACCTTATAGGGTACATCCTTGCGGAATGTAAGCTCATAGGTAGCCATTCTCAGTACCGCTTTCTCGATAGGCGAAACTTCGTTAAATGGACGCTCAACATGAGGAATAATTAGTTCATCTATTTGACCGAGTTTCGTTGCCGTTCCTGTGAATAACTCACGGAAATATGCGACATCGATACCATCGATTTTTTGCTCTGTAAGAAACTCATGCTCCACATCGGCAATATTATTTCCGCTTAACTGCCAAGAGTAAATGGCTTGTACGGCTAAACGGCGGGCCTTGCGGCGCTCAGAAGGTTTCATCTTTATTCCTAATCTTGCAAATGCTGTTCTAGTTCTTGCAGGACGTTAACCATCTCCAGCAGACCAAGTGCGGCTTCGCCACCCTTGTTACCCGCCTTAGTACCTGAGCGCTCAATCGCTTGCTCTATGGTATCGGTAGTCAACACACCGAATGAGACAGGAACGTCAAACTCAAGTGCAACTTGAGCCAGTCCCTTGTTACATTCGCCTGCAACAAATTCAAAATGTGGCGTTCCACCGCGGATCACTGCACCGAGCGCAATAATTCCATCAAACTTACCACTAGCAGCAACGCGACGTGCAGCTAAAGGCAGCTCTACGGCTCCGGGGACTCGTACGACTGTGATGTTATCATCAGCGACTTGACCGAAACGCTTTAGTGTATCAACCGCGCCCTCGAGTAAACTCTCAACAAGAAAACTGTTGAAGCGTGATACTACGATAGCAACCTTGGCGTTTTTCGACTCGATATTACCTTGAACTATGTTCATTTATCTTACCTAAATTAGCTGATTTAACCGGCTCGTACACGGAAGAGGCAGCATGATATCACAGCCCCCTACGTTGTTCTCCATGCAAATCACCAGAATTGATTTATTTTGAACAGATTTAACTATTCACTTATGTACTCGGTCACTTCTAGGCCAAAACCTGAAAGTGAATGATAACGTTTAGGTGAACTGAGCAGACGCATCTTAGTCACACCAATATTGGCTAAAATCTGCGAGCCGACGCCCACTTGACGTGACGTCCCCTGCCACTTGGCGGGAGTGGGTGCCTGACCATTGTCTTCGAGCTCAAATGCCTTTACTTTGGCAAGAATATCACTGCTATGCTCCTGATTACCCAGCAGCACCAGCACTCCGCCTTCATCGGCAATACGTTGCATCGCCTTCTCGAGGGGCCAACTACGCTTCTGATCACGTTCCGAGTGCAGCAAGTCATTGAAGGTATTTTGCAGATGCACACGCACCAGCACTTCTTCTTTAACTTCACCCTTGATCAATACATAGTGGAGCTGATTATCGATAGTGTCTCTGAAGGTCAGCATATCGAACTCGCCAAAGCGTGTGGGCAGTTTACACTTAGCCTCACGTACCACGTTGCTCTCTTTGGTATTGCGATATTCGATAAGATCGGCGATGGTGCCCATCTTAAGACCGTGTTTCTCGGCGAACACCTCAAGATCCGGACGACGAGCCATGGTGCCATCTTCATTCAATATTTCGACAATCACAGATGACGCTTCAAAACCTGCCAGTCTGGCTAAATCACAACCTGCCTCGGTATGACCCGCACGAATAAGCACGCCGCCCTCTTTCGCCATCAAGGGGAAGATATGACCCGGCTGTACTATGTCACTGGCCTTAGCGTCTTTTGCGACCGCGGCTAGCACCGTTACTGCTCTGTCTTGGGCCGAGATACCGGTAGTCACGCCTTCGGCAGCCTCGATAGACATGGTGAAATTAGTCGAAAACTGGGCATTATTATTGACGACCATCAAAGGCAAGTTCAGTTGCTGACAACGTGATTGAGTCAATGTCTGACAAATCAGTCCGCGGCCGAAGGTCGCCATAAAGTTAATCGCTTGTGCCGTGACCATGTCTGCTGCCATGATCAGATCGCCTTCATTCTCACGATCTTCATCGTCCATCAAGATAACCATTTTACCGAGACGAATATCTTCGATGATCTCTTCTATACTGTGTAACGACATTGTAAGGCCTTAAATTTTATAGTTTCGAGTATCTGGTTTAGGCAAAAAGCCTATGAACCGATATTTTATTATCAATTTAATCTTCTATTCACAGGTATTCTAGTGTCTAACGCAAAAAACCTGAGCGAGCTAACAGATCCATGGTCACATTTGACTCAGGCTGTGGCGATTCTTTATTAGTGTATGTCATTAAACGCTCTAAATGACGGGCAATCAGATCGACTTCGATATTCACCTTGTCACCCGCTTTGAGACTCTCGAGGGTCGTCTCCCCGGCGGTATGAGGCACAATAGTCAGTCTAAAACGATTGTCTTGCACTTCATTCACGGTCAGGCTGACCCCATCTATGGTGATCGAGCCTTTGTGGGCGATATAACGGGCCAACTCTGCCGGTGCGCTCAGCCAAAATTCGATGGCCTTGCCCCGGTATTGCCTGTCATCCACGGTCGCCACGCCATCAACATGGCCGCTGACCATGTGTCCACCTAATCGAGTGGTTGGAGTCACGGCTTTTTCGAGGTTAACTCGGGTACCGACCTGATATTTGGCAAAGCCTGTCAGGCTCACGGTTTCAGCCGAAATGTCGGCGACATAGCCATCACTGAGGCACTCGACGACGGTCAAACAGACGCCATTAGTCGCTATGCTATCCCCTAGATGCACATCAGACAGGTCGAGTTTATTACTCGCCACGTTGAGGCGAATATCATCACCTAGTCGCTCTATCTTTCTTAAGGTTCCCACTGACTCTATGATCCCGGTAAACATGAATTATGACCTTATTTTTAACGTCAAACGGGTGTCATCACCCAATTTACGTTCATCGATTAATTCGACGGATGGAATATCTGCCATATCTGTATAGTCAGGCAGAGAGATTAAATTACGTCCGTTCGCGCCTAAAAGCTTCATCGCCTGATAGAGGATTAATTCATCGGCATGATTCTGACTAATGACACTGCCGGCCAGTGTTGCTCCCGCCTCGATTAACACCGAATTACAGGTTTTACCTAAATGAGAAAACAGCGCCGTTAACTCGACTCTGCCGTCATCATCTGGGGCCAGTGTCAGCCCGGAGACATGCTCCGGCCAAGTGTCCTGTTCAGCCTGAGGATAATCGACACAAGAAACCAGTAAGATAGGGCTAGTGATAGCGAATAGTTTCGCTGATGACGTGAGTCTGGCGCGGCTGTCGAGTATGACTCTAAGTGGCTGGAGCAATGAGTCTGCATCGACTTGCTGCGCTAACAAGCCTAGTTCACTGTGACGCACATTGAGGGACGGGTCATCTAATAGCACGGTTTCGATGCCAGTTACCAAGGCGCAGCTCCGCGCCCTTAAGCGCTGTACATCACGGCGAGACTCTGGGCCGGTGATCCATTTGGATGCGCCGTTACTCAGGGCCGTCTTGCCATCTAAGCTAGCGGCAAGTTTTACCGTCACCCAGGGAAGCGCGCTTTGCATGCGTTTCATAAAGCCAGGATTAATTTCTGCAGCCTCATCACCAAGCAGGCCAACGTCGACCTCTATACCCGCATCCTTGAGCATGTTAATGCCTCGACCCGATACCTGAGGATTGGGATCTTCTACGGCCACCACCACACGGGATATGCCGTGTTTAATCAGCGCCTCTGCGCAGGGAGGAGTGCGACCATAATGGCTACAAGGCTCCAGGGTCACATAAGCTGTCGCGCCCTTAAGATCGGCTAGGCCATCGGCGCGCTGCGTGGCCATGGCTAAGGCATGCACCTCGGCATGAGGACCGCCGGCGCGAATATGGAAACCTTCGCCGAGGATCTGATCATCTAAGGTGATGACGCAACCGACACAGGGATTAGGGCGAGTGGTATATAAACCTCGACGTGCAAGCTTGATTGCACGGCTCATAAATTCAGTATCTTCTATTGACCACATAAGTTCACAGACCAAAAAAGTTTAAAAAATTACTAATCGATGGGATCGAAACTTTGTTTACTTCTGCAGTTTGGCGATAGCATCGCCAAACTCGGAAACATCTTCGAACGCCCGGTAGACCGAGGCGAAGCGGATATAGGCGACCTTATCCAGGCCCACCAACTGATCCATCATCAAATTGCCGATAAGCTCAGACTTGACCTCACGCTCGCCGGTTGCCCTCAGGGTCGACTTGATCTTAGTCAGGGCTTGCTCTATCTGATCGATAGAGACGGGGCGCTTCTCCACCGCTCTGAGCATGCCACCCCTGAGTTTATCTTCGTCGAAAGGCTGGCGACTGCCGTCTTGCTTTATCACTCGGGGCATCACCAATTCGGCGCCTTCAAAAGTGGTATATCTCTCGTGACACTGGACGCACTCACGGCGTCGTCTAACCTGATGTCCGCCGGCCACCAGACGAGAATCGATCACCTTAGTATCGGTTGCGCTACAGAAAGGACAATGCATCGAGCCTCCAAAATAAGTGAGAAAAAACCTAATGATGTTTTTGCTCTAACGAAAAAACTAACAAAAATGGCCGCTAAGTAGCGGCCATCGAAGTTTACCTGAATTAACCTTAAAGGTTAACCGTAAACAGGGAACTTAGCACACAGTTCCAGAACCTGCTTCTTAACACGTTCGATAGTGCCTTCATTAGTGATGTCATCGAGCACATCACACATCCAGTTAGTCAGCTCAACTGCTTGCTCTTCTTTGAAGCCACGGCGAGTGATGGCCGGAGAACCGATACGCAGACCAGAAGTCACAAATGGTGAACGAGGATCGTTTGGTACCGAGTTCTTATTCACTGTGATGTTAGCACGACCCAGCGCCGCATCGGCATCTTTACCCGTCATATCTTTGCTGATCAAGTCCAGTAAGAATAGATGGTTATCCGTACCGCCAGAAACCACATCATAGCCACGCTCGATGAAGGTCTTAGCCATTGCCTTGGCATTAACAACGACTTGCTTCTGATATACAGCAAACTCTGGCTCTAGGGCTTCTTTAAATGCAACCGCTTTAGCAGCGATAACGTGCATCAAGGGACCACCTTGACCACCAGGGAATACCGCAGAGTTTAGCTTCTTGTAGATAGCTTCATCATCGATAGCCGAAAGAATCAAACCACCACGCGGACCGGCTAAGGTCTTATGGGTTGTGGTCGTGACAACGTGAGCATGTGGCAGAGGGTTCGGGTAGATACCCGCAGCAATCAGGCCGGCAACGTGTGCCATATCGACGAACAGGTAAGCACCGACTTTATCGGCAATTTCACGGAACTTGCTCCAGTCGACGATGCCAGAATAAGCACTGAAACCTGCGATGATCATCTTAGGCTTATGCTCGATAGCCAGACGCTCAACTTCGGCGTAATCTATCTTACCCGTCGTCTCATCGATACCGTATTGCACCGCATTATACAGTTTACCTGAGAAACTAACGTGTGAACCGTGAGTCAGATGACCACCATGAGCCAGACTCATACCAAGTACAGTGTCGCCGCCTTGAAGTAGCGCCATAAATACTGCGGCATTTGCCTGTGAACCAGAGTGTGGCTGTACGTTGGCATAAGTGGCACCGAAAAGCTCTTTAGCGCGCGAGATAGCCAACGCTTCTGCGATATCTACATACTCACAACCGCCATAGTAACGCTTACCAGGGTAACCTTCGGCGTACTTGTTAGTTAGCTGAGAACCTTGTGCTTCAAGAACACGAGGACTAGCGTAGTTTTCTGAAGCGATAAGTTCGATATGCTCTTCTTGGCGGCGAGTCTCATCTTCAATCGCTTTAAACAGTTGTGGATCGTAGTCCGCGATATTCATATCTTTTTTCAGCATTAGTCACTCCAGCTGTCATTTCTTATAAGTAGGGTTGCGCGGTAGTCTACTCTGCTATCGATCACAATCCCAGTATTTACCACATGAAATCACTTGCTTTTTACCATGAGGATAATTCATCTTTTTTGACTCAAATTAAGAGTAAGATTAGGAGTAAAGGCTATTTTCGTAAGCCTAAGCTGCTCATTTCAAATGGCTAAGCTAGAGCCATGGACAAAACAGTGTTTCTTTTTTAATGCCAAAACTTGATTGAGCTCATTAAAAAAGTCGAATCAAGCCCACTAAAAAAGTTATTTGTTCGCTATCTCACCACTAATCGATAAATTAATAGTTGTACTCAAGCTGTAGCCAGGTTCTTTGCTCGGATTCATCGAGTTGATTAAAAATATTCGGATTATCTATCCCCTCGAACTTCCCCTCCCTCTCAATTAGTTCATAATGCAAACTAAGAGCAAAGTCATTGGAAAATAGGTAAGTTAAATAGACTTGGTATCTGTCTCTTGCTTCCTTAAAATTCAGATCATTATAATTAGGATTCCAACCTCCGGTGCGTTCTATATCTTTATCATCGATAGAATTCCAACGGTGAGATTTAATAGATGCACCAAACAAGATATCGAGATAACGCGCTTCCATTATCAACTTAACTGTGTGGCCCATCGCATAGCCATAGCCCCCCTCCCAAAGCACAGATTTACTGCCCCAATAGCTATGATATTGGTTGATATAATCTCGACTGGCGAAGGGTTTTACCATGGCAAAATCACCATAAATATCGCCGCGCACATCAATACTGATACCTTGCCTTAGCCACTGCCCGCCCATCGACAGGCCTAATAGGTTTATAACGGCATAAAAGTCTTCATCGGCTTCCTGCCCCATGCTGACATATTCGGCTCCCATGGACGGACCGATAAAGTATCTTTGGCTCCAGGAATCTAGAGCAGCACTATTTGAATCTATGTGATTAACATAACCGCCTAGAAACAGATCTGTAGCCAGTTGCCAATCTTCGATACCACGTTCAGAGACTGAAACTTCCATGTCCATATTCACTAAACTCGGCGTGCCAAACAAGCTATCATACTTACCAGCCATGCTGTCGACGCTGGCGTTCATGCCCAATATAAACATGCTGGCCGCGTCTTCATCTAAGTCTCTGGTCTTGTATAAAACGCCGCTATAGAGAGTAAAAGTATCTTTGGCATAGCGACGTTCGAATCTGGCAGGCCCCTCTATATCGAACCAGCCTCGTACAGTTTGTGAAGGATTGAAAATGGCGGCCAAGCTTGCAGGGATCCATCCCTCTTTTTTTTCTAGCATCTCGGCTAGCTGGAAAAAACTCTCGCCTAGTACGGCTCCCCCCCACGTCGTGACTATCTGGTCATTGATACTCACCACCTCTTTATATTCGGCAAAAACCTCCCAGACGGACGAAGTCAAAAAAGCGGCTAAACTTGACTCGTAATAATTAAAGTTATAGTTACGAAAAGCTTGGTAATAGAGGGCTCCGGCGTATGAATGCCCCCAATTCATACCGATATCATTGTCATCAAACTTCCATGAATCACTGGTCATCAATCTGTCATAGAAAAATTTTCCGGCGTTGCCATCTATCTCATAATCGAAATCATCCTCCATACTCTCAGACCCCGCTTTATAGAGGATTTCCCCCAGTGCGAGTACCAGAGTAATTTCTGTCATGGCCCCCCACCAATCTTTCTCGGTATGAGACTCAAGCGATTGATCCAAACGCTCGGTAGATATGATTTGAACGCCTGGCTCTAAGGCATCCCAACTTGGAGACAAGCCTGTATGCACCGCATATGTATGGGACCAGTCAATATTTGAGTCTGCGGTAAGTATTGGTTCAGCAAAGAGAACACTGTTTTTGTCTAACGAGATATCGATCGCTTGAGGATCGGCAGAAATGGCACAAGAGAAGAGCATCAGGGTACTAGCCAGCCGCTGAGATATTATTGTTCTGTTCAATATTCATCCTTTAATACTAAAACCAGCTTGCACTTATCTAAGCCGGCCTTCCCCGATACATCTCAACCAATCGAGAAAAACACACTTGTTAAATCATTTAACAAGTGTGTTTAAGGTAATGTAAATGAATACAAAGTTAAATAACAAAATTTAATTTCCGTTCATATACAGTCTCAAGAAGCAGAATACTGAATCTAAAAGGGCCATTTAAGTTCAGTACCGTTTCGCGTAGAATTGCGTCATTATTTAGTCACCCAGTGAATTCATCATGGCTCAGTTCGTATATAGCATGCTTAGAGTCGGCAAGATTGTGCCGCCGAAAAAGCAAATTCTTAAAGATATTTCTCTTAGCTTCTTTCCCGGTGCAAAAATCGGTGTTTTAGGCCTCAACGGCTCGGGTAAGTCCACCCTACTGCGCATCATGGCCGGTATCGACACCGACATCGAGGGGGAAGCGCGCCCGATGCAGGATCTTAAAATTGGTTACCTGCCCCAGGAGCCTAAGCTAGATGAGTCACAAACCGTGCGCGAAGCCATCGAGGAAGCGGTTTCTGAGGCTAAGAATGCACTAACTCGGTTAGATGAAGTTTACGCCCTGTACGCCGAGCCCGATGCCGATTTCGATGCATTGGCCAAAGAGCAAGGTCAGCTGGAAGCCATCATACAATCTCAAGATGCCCACAATCTGGATAACATCTTAGAGCGCGCCGCTAACGCCCTACGTCTTCCCGACTGGGATCAAAAGATAGCAGTGCTATCCGGTGGTGAGCGCCGCCGCATCGCCATCTGTCGCCTGCTGCTGGAAAAACCAGACATGTTGCTGCTCGATGAGCCAACCAACCACCTGGACGCCGAATCGGTCGCCTGGCTGGAACGTTTTCTCAAAGACTACGCAGGCACAGTTGTGGCCATCACCCATGATAGATACTTCCTCGATAACGCCGCAGGTTGGATCTTAGAGCTGGATCGTGGTGAAGGTATTCCATGGGAAGGTAACTACTCCTCTTGGCTTGAACAGAAAGATGCCCGTCTGAAGCTTGAATCCGCCACCCAAAGCGCTCGCCAGAAGACCATCGCCAAGGAACTCGAGTGGGTACGCCAAGGCGCCAAGGGCCGTCAGTCGAAAGGCAAGGCGCGTATGGCACGCTTCGAAGAGCTCAATACCAACGATTACCAGAAACGTAACGAGACCAACGAGCTGTTCATTCCACCCGGACCACGTCTGGGCGACAAGGTCATCGAAGTGAAGAACCTGACTAAGTCCTATGGCGATCGGATACTCATAGATAACTTGAGTTTCTCGGTACCCAAGGGCGCCATCGTCGGCATTATCGGTGCCAACGGCGCGGGTAAGTCGACCCTATTTAAGATGATCACAGGCGAAGAGCAGCCAGACAGTGGCACAGTCGAAATTGGCGAGAGTGTAAAACTGGCTTCGGTAGACCAGTTCCGTGACTCCATGGATGATAAGAAAACCGTATGGCAGGAGATCTCCGGCGGCCAAGATATCATGCGCATCAACAACACTGAAATTCCAAGCCGCGCCTATGTGGGCCGCTTCAACTTCCGTGGTGGCGATCAGCAGAAGATCATCGGCACCCTATCTGGCGGTGAACGTAACCGAGTACATTTGGCGAAACTTATCCAGTCAGGCGGCAACGTCTTGTTACTCGATGAGCCCACCAACGATCTCGACGTCGAGACCCTACGCGCACTGGAAGAGGCAATACTCGAATTCCCGGGTTGCGCCATGGTCATCTCTCACGACCGCTGGTTCCTCGATCGCGTCGCTACCCATATCTTAGATTACCGCGACGAAGGTCAGGTGAACTTCTACGAAGGTAACTACACCGAGTACACCACTTGGTTGAAAGATACCTTGGGCACAGATGCTATCGAACCTCATCGCCTCAAGTACAAACGCATGAGTAAATAGACGAGTAAAATCGATAAAAAAACGTAGGCTGAGCCTACGTTTTTTTATGCTTCTGACTATGAGTCACCTCAGATTAATGAGCATAGATACCAGTGCAGTGAGCACCAACCTCAGCGCTAACCCGAATGATTGCAGCTTCTTGGCAGTCCAAGCTAAGTGCTCATCCTTAATTATTTATATCATAATAAAACAGCCACTTACATTTATCCTAAACACACTTCAAGTCGAATTCAGCGTTAAGGTAACACCTCGTTTTTACCTCTATTTTATATCGTTTCACGCTTCATCCATAGATGCCTTGTTAAAGATGATGCTAGTATCTTGTCTGGCAGTGAATACGAGCAGGGATGCAATGTGAAACGAGTCATCTCCGCGGAAAATAACAATAATAAAGAGTGAGATAACATTGAAAAAAATCATCAAATTGGCAGCTATAAGCTTGTTATTAACCTGTCATATCGGCTTTGTCAGCGCAGTTGAAGAGCAACAAGCCTCAGCACAGGCTCCCCTCTACGACGGCCCTTATCTGTTCGAACAGACGAAAATACAGCCGTCTCAACAAGCCTACTGGATCTGTGCCAGCGAACTTCAGGCAACACCAGTCATCAACAATGAACTCAAACGCCCTAATGGATGTGGCCAGTTGCCTGAGCCAAAACTCAACTCTAAGGCTAAAGAGGTAGCTGCCAACACTTTTACAGATGTCAGCAAAATCGTCGCTCTGAGTGATGTCCATGGCCAATACGATGTACTTATCACACTGCTTAGAAACCAGAAGATAATCGATAAGCATAATAACTGGGCCTACGGTAGCGGTCATATGGTGATGACCGGGGATATGTTCGACCGTGGTCATCAGGTCAACGAAGTCCTCTGGTTTATGTATAAGCTAGATAAACAGGCCAGTGATGCCGGCGGTAAGCTGCATTTGTTAATGGGTAACCATGAGCAGATGGTGATGCGCGGTGACTTAAGATACGTTAACGAGCGCTATCAAACTGCAGAAAGGCTACTGCAACGCAGCTACGATGAGCTCTATGACAGTAGCAGTGAAATCGGTCAGTGGCTACGCAGTAAGCACACCATAGTCAAGGTTAATGATACCTTGTTTCTCCATGGCGGGATCAGTGGCGAGTGGGTCGACAGAGAGCTGACCTTAGACAAGGCTAACCAAATCTACCGCGCCAATATCGATAAGAGTAAGCCTGAGCTGAAGCGTGATGACCTATTAAACTTCCTGTTTTTAGGCAACGGCCCGACTTGGTTCAGAGGCTATTTCGAAAATGATTACCAAGAGAGTGAAATCGATAGGGTATTGGCTTATTTTGATGTGAAACATATTGTCGTCGGCCACACCTCACAGACTAGAGTGTTAGGCTTATTTAACAATAAGGTCCTGGCGGTCGATTCGAGCATCAAGAATGGCCAATCCGGCGAGCTGCTGTTAATCACCCCAAATGAAGGCCAAGACACATTAATCCGTGGCCTATACGATGGCAGTCGCGTGACGTTATAAATGACTTAGATACTAGGAGCTTGCGAGGTGCAGGCTCATGCTCTCCTACCCAGCGTTAAAGATGAAGTAAAATAGAAGCCTGATCTTTCTTGGTCATCTTATCCACCACCAGCTTGAATGAGTTATCGATCATGCGTTCAATCTCTCCTCGTGGAATTGAGCCATCTAAGATGATGGTATTCCACAGCGCTTTGTTCATATGATAACCGGGAATAACGGCGGCAAAGATGTCCCGCAAGATTGCGGCTTCATCCGGGTCGCACTTCAGGTTCATCCACCAATGCTTATTACCTGAGTCATTATTAGAGCCATCACCTTTACCCATCTTGCCTATCGCTAAGGTGGCGAACATTTTTCTCTTCACCTTAAATACGCAGACATCGGCGCCAAAGGGGAACTCCAGTACAGTTTCGGGTTTATTTAGCAGGTATTTTTTTGCAGCATCAACATCCATTTGGGCTCATCCTATCGAACTATAATCACTTTCAGCTTACGTTCATCTTCGCCTCTTTATAATTGATACACAATCAAAAATAGGTGTTTGGAGACGATATGAAGATGCACACTCGACAAAATCGAACTTGGGGGATCATAGCCCTGTGTATGATTCTCACCCTTACCCTGTTTGCTACTCTGTCAAAAGCACAAGCCGAGTCTAACGGACCAGAGGCCAGTTTCAGTGAAGCCGAGCTGGCGCAGATGCTCGCGCCTATCGCCCTGTATCCGGATAGCCTACTGACTCATATTCTTATCGCATCGACCTACCCACTGGAAATCGTGCAGGCTAAACGCTTACAGAGCAAAAACAAACTACTCCCTACAGCACAGTTAATGGAGAAGGCCGAAGGTGAGGACTGGGATCCCAGTGTCACCGCCCTGCTTGCTTTTCCTACCGTGCTCGACAAACTCGGTGAAGATTTAGAGTGGACACAAGATTTGGGCGATGCTTTCTTGCAAGATGAAGAGAGGATGCTGGCTAGCATTCAGACATTAAGACATCAGGCCGATGAAGCAAACAGCTTAGCCGAGATGGAGAACATGTCGGTGAGCCGCGTCGATAATCAGATCATCATAGAGCCAGTCCAAAAAGAGATAGTCTACGTGCCCTATTACGATCCAAGAGTCGTCTATGGTCATTGGGCCTGGTATAACTACCCACCGGTATATTGGGCCCCCTATCCCTATTATGTACGTCCACCCTATGGTCATTTTTACTGGCACAGTGGCGTTCATATCTCTTTTAACTACTATTTTAGCGCCTTTCATTGGCACAAGCGGCATGTGGTGGTCGTTCACCATAAAAATGCCCGTCACTATCGTCACCATGGCCGGATAGTGACCAGTCATGGCGCACAGAGATGGCACCATAAACCTGCACATCGCCGCGGCG
Organism: Shewanella benthica; assembly: GCA_023284085.1. Lineage (GTDB taxonomy): Bacteria > Pseudomonadota > Gammaproteobacteria > Enterobacterales > Shewanellaceae > Shewanella > Shewanella benthica. The sequence goes on along the minus strand of JAKVHY010000003.1, from coordinate 141,835 downwards.
TCGCTTATCGCAGTCCAGCAGTGAAACATAGATACAAGAGCCATCGTCCGAGCACGCTATATAGCAAGCAGGTACGTCAGGCCGATCGTCACGCAATCAAACATTCGATCACGAGTAATAAACTTCACTCAAAATCTATCCATACTACACGTGCAACAAGGGTGAATAACCTAAGCCATTACAACAAACAGATAGCGAAACAGAGGGAGCAGAAGTTTGCCAACCAGATGCACCACAAGAGAAACATGCAGGTCAGCGACCGTGGGGGGAATAAGTACAAGGTAGGCAATAATCACGCTCAAACACAGCAAAGATTGAAACAAGCACCAAGCAAGCCATCACGTTACAATCAGGTTCAAACTAAGTCGAGTCAGAAGCCAACTCACAAGACGCACAATAACTTAAACTCACAACAGAACAAGGCATCACATTACAACCGGGTTCAAACGAAGACGAGTCATAAGCCAACTCAGATGAGAAACTCATCTCAGGTAAGAAGTTCGGCTCCGTCTCACCCTAAGGTGCATAATCAAAAAAATGCTAATCACAAAAGTAATAGCCAAAGAAGTAATGGTCGATCTCACACTAAACAGAGAGACTAGCTGATACTTGAATCAAGACAAAAACAGCGAGCCTAAGCTCGCTGTTTTAATTTTATCTAATCTGTAAGCTTGGCATCTATACTTACAGCTGGGGCTAACATCTAAGCTTCACTTTCCACTCAAATAACCGACTCATAGCAGTTAAACCCACTGACTTCATCTTCCGTCAGGTATCGCCACTCACCAAGCTCTATATCTAAGCTCAGCTTCCCTACCTGCTGTCTATGTAAGCCGACCACACGGTTCCCCACGGTAAAGAACATACGTTTGACCTGGTGATAGCGTCCCTCGCTGAGGGTTAACAACACCTGATGGGGAGCAATAACCTCAAGTTTAGCGGGTAGCGTCAGGGATTTTTCGCCCTGCAGCTGCAGTCCCTGTTCGAATCTGGATACCAGCTCATCGATATCCCCCTCTTCGATAGGATCTCGCAGAGTCACCCGATAGGTTTTCTCACAGTGATACTTAGGGTTAATGATGTTAAACGACCAACGTCCATCATCGGTGAGCAGCAAGAGGCCTGTGGTATCGGCATCGAGTCTACCTGTGATATGCAGGTCCTCGGCTCTGTCCATGTGGATATAGTTCATCACCGATGGATAGTCGCCATCGACGTTGGAACAAAGTGTATTAATTGGCTTATGCAACATGATATAGCGCGAAGTCCTGGCAACCAGGCGCTGACCAGATAACATGATGCTGTTGTTTTCATGTACTTGCGTCTGGGGCGTGATAATAACAATCCCGTTAACCCGCACCTTCCCGGCCTCAATCAAGTCAATTGATTCGACACGGGTGAAATCTGTACTCTTGCAGAGGAATTTATCGAGACGCATTTATCGGTAATATATTGGAGGTGAAACGAGGTGCATCATTATCGCTATTCACCGCCAAGGGTCAAGTTTGTTCATTAATCGACCTGGGCGTGATCATTTATCAAGCATGTAGCAGATTAATAAGCATATTTATACTTTTAGGGGGTAGTAATCATGCTAACGGAACAGTATAGGTACAACATACGGTAATTAAGTATGAGCTAATATCCTTTCTGCGGTATGCTCTGCAATCGCTGAATTACATATTATCGTTTTTAAGTCGCAACTTACTGTGTCAATTCTCTTTTTTATCGGCTTTAGGAGAAGTAATGATCAGATTTATATGCTGTTTAATACTCTTGAGTATCTCCACTCTTGTCTCTGCAGAAGAGAAGCTGTTACACGCAGATTTCAGGCATAGGCCCCCTGAGATGATAGTCGAAAATAATCGAGCGGCAGGACCACTGAGAGATGTGCTGGATGAGGCCGCTGACGTGATTGGCTACAAGATAGAGTGGCGCATAGCCCCCTTCGCTCGCAGTTTGAAAGGCTTGAAAAATGGTAAGGTAGATCTGGTACCCAGAGTGATCAAGACAAGCCAACGAGAGAAGTTTATCGACTTTCTCGGTCCGATTGGGCACAGGCAGAAAGATATCGTTTTTCTTGTCAGAAAAGGCAAGGAGAAAACGATTAATGACTACCATGACCTATATAAGTTTGAAATAGGCATTAAACGCGATACCGCCTATTTTACCAAATTCGATGATGATCAAGCGCTGCATAAAATATTACTGCTCGATGACAGAAACATGTCCAGCATGTTTGCGGCTCATCGCTTCGACGTCATGATTGTACTCGACAAAGACTCCATCGAATCAGCCTTCAAACAGAAAGATTTTACCGATTATGCTTACGCCGACTATAGGCATAAGCAAAATATCGGTATTTTTTACGGCCTATCTAAACTATCTGCCAATACTAAAGTTAATGCCGAACTAAGCCGGGTACTGCTTGATATGTCTCAATCGGGCAGGGTTGCTCAGATCTACCAGGACTATAAGCTAGAGGCTCCCCTCAGGCTATTTTAGGCTGGCAGCTCAACTTACTCTCTCAATCGGCTATGTTCCTTCTTTTTTTGCACGCTCTAGATAGGTCTCTATTTCAGCTTCGGGTACCATACCGCCCCCGGTAGCCCAGACCAGATGAGTCGCACCTTCGAGCCGGTCTTCCAGTCCCATTCGCTTCAGATAATCAGAATTACGCAGCACTTGCACCATCCCCGGCATGCCCGCCAATGCCGATGGCTCAAGCTTAATAGCTTGTGAGTCATAAAGTAGTCCCAAAAGCCCATACATCTCATCGTCTGTGATGGTGATATAGCCATCGATCATCCGCTCCATGGCCTTGCCCACAAAGCCTGATGCTCGGCCAACCGCCAGACCATCGGCGGCGGTGATATTGTCTATACCCAGGTCTTGCACCGATATCTCATCATGGAGTCCGGTATGTACGCCCATAAGCATACAGGGAGAGTGAGTCGGCTCGGCGAAAATGCAATGCACATGGTCGCCGAAAGCAAGCTTGAGGCCGAAGGCTACGCCGCCCGGACCGCCGCCCACGCCGCAAGGGAGATAAACAAACAGGGGATGGGTCTCATCGACGACAATACCTTGGTCGATAAACTGCTTATTAAGCCGCTCGGCCGCTACAGCGTAGCCCAAAAACAGTGAGGTGGAATTTTCATCGTCGACAAAGTGACAATAGGGATCTTTTAGCGCCTCTTCCCGGCCTCGCTCGACCGCCACACTGTAGTCAGACGCATACTCGATAACGTTGACCCCATGGCTGCGCAAACGATCTTTCTTCCACTGACGAGCATCGGCAGACATGTGAACGCTCACCTTTAACCCCAGCGTCGCACTCATGATGCCTATGGATAGACCCAAGTTTCCGGTGGAGCCAACCGCTATCTTATATTGACCGAAAAAGTCTCTAAACTCTTCCGAGTCCAGTTTAGCGTAATCATCATCCAGGCTGAGTATCCCGGCCTCGAGGGCCAAATTCTCCGCATGGTGAAGCACCTCGTGAATGCCACCTCTGGCCTTGATAGAGCCGGAGATGGGCAGTAGTGAGTCAAGCTTCACCATCAAGTGACCCGGCAGTTGAGCCTGATAGCGCGCACTCAATGCGGCCTGCATCTCAGGTATAGCCTGAAGTGGTGACTCTATTATGCCAGCGCTGACTTGGGTTTGAGGAAAGACGCGTTCGATAAAAGGCGCAAATCGCCATAAGCGCTCGCTGGCCTGCTTCACATCGGCCGCGGTTAACCCCACATAAGGCAGGGCCACTTCGAAACTGGTGACATCAGGATTAAACCAGCTTAAAGGCTTAAGGCTGATCAAGTCAGCCAGCAGAGGGAACTGTTTGATCAGAAGTTCTACTTGCAACTTATTCATAATCGGCTCTATTTAAACAATAAAAGTTATTCCTAAGCACATAAGTAACAGGCTTAGTTTCCCGGGGCAAATTAACTTAGTGTGATCTGATGCTTAATGCCCATTTAGTTGGCCATCACTAATTTAGAAACCACTGACTAATCATCCCGCCTGAGACAATAAACGAGAGTTGAAACACTTGTGACACGTTTCACAATTCGAACAATAACAGTTATGCAAGTTCCATCTTTACACTGTAACTCTTGATAGTGAGATTGATTAGCATTAACATCCGCGAAATTAATCTTACATTCACATAAACATCTCATTACTGCGCGTAAAACATGATACGGCCATCACTTTTTATCTCAGTTGCCTAGGGAAAGGCACCGCACACTTTGAGTCATTTAGGTTTACTCTATGAAGACCCAAGTTAAATTAATCTCTGCCGTCATCGCTGGTATTCTTCACTCAACAGCATTCGCCGCTCCCCAAGTCAATGAAGCTCCAGATGAGACCCTATTGGCCAGCAATGTCCAAGCCAGTCAGGATATCGAGGTGATCACAGTTGTTGGTCGCCAGCTGCACTACAAAACTGATCAGGCTCACGCCGCCATGCGCTCGGACGTGTCTCTACTTGATACCCCTCAGTCGGTGACCGTGATCCCAGCTGAGATCATGGATGACCAGATGATCCTCACCTTAGGCGATGCACTGAGAAATGACGCCAGTGTATCCATCGGCCGTGTCACCACAGACAGAGAGAGATTTAGCCTGCGAGGCTTTAGCTTAGATGAGAGCACTAACCTGCTTAAAGATGGCCACCAGCACTTCTCTAAATACCGTTTACCTATGGCTCTAGTGGATAGTATCGAAGTCCTAAAAGGCCCATCCAGTCTGCTCTATGGTCAATCTACTCCCGGCGGTCTGGTTAACCTGGTTACCAAGAAGCCAACCTATGATTCATTTTTAGAAGTCGGTGTGAAAGGTGATGACAATGGCTCGCTGCGAGGCATGCTCGATGCGGGTGGCAGCTTAAATGAAGCACAAACCATACGTTACCGCGCCATTGTCGAGAAGCAAGACAATAAGCACTGGCGCGAATACCAAGATGGCAGCGCACAGGAGAGTGACTTCTTCGTCGGCAGCCTGATGACAGACTTCGACATCGGTGACAATCTCACCCTGTCACTACACTATGACACCTCAGATGAAGTGGCGGGCCAGGACAGCGGCTCTCTCGTCGATGACCAAGGCAATGTTATCGGCGGCAGTGAAACCATCTGGGATATGCCCTGGACCAAGATCGATGCTCAGAGTGAAAATTATGGCGCCGATATTAGCTACCAGTTAACCGACGACTGGAATATAGATGCGGGCTACAACAAGCAACATAACGAGCGTGAGCGTTGGGAGAGCAAGCCCCAGACTGGCAGCTACGACCCTGATACCGGAAGCTACAAGAACAAGCCCTATAACAAGCTGGAAGATTGGCAGCAGCAGTCATTCTATTTTGACTTAGTCGGCACAGCCGAAGTTGGCGGCATGCAACACGACCTGCTGGTCGGTGGTAACTATCTCAAGCACGAGTACAGCTCACTGAAAGTCAAAGGTAAGATGGACTCTGGTAATATCGATACCGGCATCATAGTGCCTCAGCCCGATCTGGACTATGCCGATGGCAAAGCCACATCTGAAAATTACAAATACTATGGTGTATTCGCTCAAGACCTGATCACCTTCAACGATCAGTGGCAGTTACTCCTCGGGGTACGTTACGACAAGCAAGAAAAAACCGATGCAGACAGTCAGTCGCTACTGCCTAAACTGGGGATCATCTACCACCCAACAGATTATGCCTCTATCTACGCCAACTACAGCGAAAGCTTCGAGCCACAGGGCCGAGTGCTGGACGATGAAGATGGCAATTTTGGCACCGAACTCGACCCAATCAAGGGCGAGATGTATGAGCTGGGCACTAAGTGGGAACTGCTATCGGGCAAACTTCGCCTCAATGCCGCCCTATTTGATATCAAGCGCAGCAACATCATAGTCAACCAAGGGACATCCGATGACCCTATCACCACTCAAGGCGGCGTTCAGCGTCATAAGGGCTTCGAGTTAGGCGCTATCGGCCAGATCAACGATGACTTATCATTGATCACTTCACTTATGTATCTGGATGCTGAATATGAAACCCATGATGAGTTTCAGGGCAATCGCCCCGAAGACGTCCCCGAGTGGACAGCCTCTATTTGGGCCAAATACTCGATCACTGATCGCGCCGCCTTCAACTTAGGTGCCTTCTACGAAGGAGCTCGTTTCGGCGACGCCGACAACACCTTCGAAAAATCTGCCTACACACGTATCGACACTGGCATCAGCTACATACTGCCCGTGGCCGGAAACGACCTGCAGCTAAGACTGAAAATAGAGAACCTGTTTGATACCGACTACTTAGGTGGCGGTGAAAACGGTGAAGTGAATGTGGGCAAGCCAAGAACGCTGAAGTTTGGCATTAGCTATAAGATCTAACTAAGGCTAGATATCGAATTAGTCCAACATAACAAGGCCGCTCTGTTCTAAGAGCGGCCTTTTAAGTTCTTATTGAGCGAATGAGTCACACTCATGCCTCACGTTAGGCATTCCATATCCACAGCACTGAGTTGTTCTGGATAGGAATAATCCACTTTTTTGTACTCCATGCGGACTTTTGTCCTAATCCCCTTGTTTCATACAGTTTTACTATCTAGGCATTAAAGACATTTAGCTGATTTACCTACTCTAATAAGCTCAAGCCCATACGAGTTTAATCACCTGGATGTTTCGAACTGCCAACTGGCCAACTTATAAATAGTTGCAAAAAGAGAAATAAGTATGACTGCACATATCAGCGGTAACAAAGGCGACTTTGCCGACACCATCATCATGCCTGGCGACCCACTGCGAGCGAAATATATTGCCGAGACCTTCCTCGATGATGCTGTAGAGGTGACCAATATTCGTAATATGCTGGGCTACACAGGCTTCTACAAGGGCCAACGCATCTCTGTGATGGGTCACGGCATGGGCATCCCTTCCATGGTCCTTTACGCCCATGAACTGATTAATGATTTTGGCGTGAAGCGCATCATACGTGTGGGAAGCTTAGGCGCAACCCAGAAGGATGTGAAATTACACGATGTCATTCTGGCCCAAGCTGCGGGCACCGACTCTCCAACCAATGCTAAACGTAGCAGCGGCTATCAGATGGCCACATCGGCCACCTTCGACTTGCTTCATAAAGCCTATATGTCGGCAGTAGATAAAAATATCAGCGTCAAGGTCGGTAACATCTTCAGTGGTGATATGTACTATGACCCGGATGAAGATATGATCCCGGCCTTAGAGCGTTTCGGCGTCCTGGGAATCGATATGGAAGTGGCTGGACTTTATGGCCTAGCCCATCAGTATGGTATCGAGTCTTTAGCTATTCTGACGGTGTCTGACCACTGCTTAACTGGCGAAGAAACATCGGCACAGGAGCGCCAGGTATCATTTAATCAGATGATAGAGTTGGCCTTAGAGACGGCCTGTGGCTAGTACCAGGCGATTGACTTTAGCCCCTTATAAGACACTTTCAATAAGCCATTTATTTCAGCTTATGCTCGCAGTAAACCGATATCATTAATGGCAGTGTTAACTTTAACGCTAGCCAATAAAAATAAACTAATGAATCAACTGCGAGCCTTTAAAACGACAACTAGGTATAGATGATGAAAAACAAAATATCCTTAACGATTTTAAGCTTCCTCGCCAACTTTATCATGGCGGGTTTTGCGACTCAGTTCGGCATGTTGATTGAACCTATTGCCAGCAAGTTTGCAGCAAACGTCAACGAAGTCGCTTCGATCTTCTCTCTGCTCAACGGTGGCGCGTTAGCCGGGACCATAGCCGCCTTCTTCTTAATTGAGAAGATAGGTGTCAAGCGCATGACCTTACTCAGTTACCTTTGTATCGCCTTAAGTGCTGCTGCACTTCACTTCACCTCGTCACTCAGTGTGGTGATGATTGCCATGACCATTATTGGTCTGTGTGGCGGTGTTGGTTTATGTATTGCCGGCACAATCGTAGTGTCGGTGTGGAAAGACAAAATCCAGAGCACCATGCTCGTTGTTCAAGACGCAACGTTCAATGTGGCTGGCGTGCTCTTCCCACTCATTACCACCTATGCACTTAGCCATGCACTCTCATGGAGTTACAGTTACCTTGCGGTAGGATTAGTCGCGCTGGGCACGGCTATGATGGCCATGATGACTAATTTTGATTTATGCGAAAATAAAAGTAAAAACTCGAATGAAACAGCTTCAGGCGGCGAAAAATTGCAGTGGAACTTCTCAATCATCAGTGCGGGTATTGGTTTATTCCTGGGCATGTTAGCCCTTTATACCTTCCTGACCTGGGCACCTATGTTTGTTAAGCAGAAGTTTGATATTCCCTTCGAAGAAGCCGGTAACATCATCACCCAATACTGGTCAGCAGCCCTTGTCGGCGCGCTCATTTCGACGCTTATCGTGTCCAGAGTGAAGATCCAACACTTTTTGATGAGCATGATGACCTTAGCCTTAATCATCACCAGTCTGATTGTCACCACAGATAAGCTGGAGTGGATGAGCTATCTGACCTATGGCTATGGATTTACCTGTGCAGCCCTCTATAACGCCTTTATCGCCTACGGTGTGTCATTTGTGAAACAGGCCAGCAGTAAGAATGTGTCCTACATCTTAATCAGCGGTAGCGCAGGCGCCATGTTCAGCCCGGCTATCAGCTCCATGTTTGAGTCTATCATCGGCTTACAAACTGTGATGTACGCCATACCCATCATTTACGCCATCATTTTAGGCATGCTAGTGATGTCTCGTCGCCAAGCTGCAGAAAACAGTTTAGCCATGGCTTAGAATGGGACTTAAAATTGGTATTAAAAATCCGTATAATGTCGGTAACTTTAATATAGACAATGACAGATAAGCTAACTGCCATGCGTAAACTGAGAACGATTAGAGTTAAGAATAGAGTACGAAAAATCAGGATGAGGCGAGCGAGTATACTCTGTTTGTTGATGAGGAAGGCCAGTCAGCAAGATGAGCAGCAGAGGAGCCCCAACCTGCAAGAAAAATAATACTCCCTATTACATTAAGCCCCGGTAGTCTGACTACCGGGGCTTAATTTTATTCAAGCTATAATGATGACTATGCAACTATTCAACTATTCAAGATAGGCTTTCAATCCTTCTAGATCGCGAATCACTATCCCCTCTTCCTTATCCTTGTGGATCAGGCCTAATTCTTCAAGTTTCTTGACGGCACGGCGATACACACGATCTGTCGTCGCAAATCGCTCAGCCTCCAGGTAGCACTTAGTGAAACCATCTACTGGCAGATCGTCTAAATATCTATGGTAGAGATCGTAAGCTATGTTATAGGCAATGGGATACAGCATTCTGCGAGCCAGGATATCGACTGTATCTTGATAGTCGACGGCGATGGCACTGGCAAAAAATAGGGCAAACATAGGCTGCTTGATGAGCGCCTGCTGCAGCTTATCGCCACAGATGACCTCTATCTCGACGTCATCTTCGGCCACTATATCCAGCTGACATTTATAACCACTGAAAAACTCCATCTCGCCAAACAGTTGAGAATCACACACCATAGTGCCTAACTGGAAACAGCGGCCATTACGGGCCGTATAGCCCATAGAGATCCGGCCATGCTTGACTAAGATAAGCGAATCCACTTTCTGCCCCTGCTGCATCAGTTTTTGATGTGCCGGCACTAGCTTAGTTTCACTGATACATTCGAGCATAATTTGCTCGATTTCATCGTGTTCCTGTTCCCAAAGTGATTGGAATCGTCCTTTAGACAGAGGTTTTAGTTGCATCAAGTGTGCTCATTATCAACGTTCTAAAAACAAGTATAAACCAGTCAAAAACCATGACTAGCGAATATCCACGTATATGCTGCTTCAAGCGAGTTAAGTGTTCATAAACCGATTGGGCGTCTCCCCCATATGCTGTCGAAAAAAACTGATAAAGGCGCTATCGCTGGAAAAATCCAGTGAAAATGCGACTTCCGAGATACTTCGACCCTCGGCGAGTCGTACTATTGCCCCATGTAAGCGCCACTGCTGACGCCAGGCCTGATAAGGCATCCCGGTTTGCCTGATGAAGATACGCGAAATGGTTTTCTCACTGGCACCAATCATTTTGGCCATTTGGTTCAGTGGCTTGGGCAAGGTATCTCCAGACATCACTTGTGCCAGCCAAGGTTTCAAACGAGGATCATCAGGAATAGGCAGAGGTAGCATCTCTTCCGGCGCTACCAGCAACTCCTCAATAAACAGAGACAGTAGGTTCTTTTGTTGCTCGGCTGGCATATCCCAGGGCCACAGAGACATACGCTCGATAAGCTGCTTAAACAGGTCGTTAACGCCGATAATTTTTATCTTGTCAGGCAAGCCAGTAAAGGAGGCTGTATCGAAGTACAGGGAGCGACATGTCACCACATCACGCATCTGCATTTTGGCGCAATGCTCTATCCCAGCGGGGATCCAGGCGGCCTTGGTCGGCGGTAATACATATTGCATCTGCTCCAGAGCTATGGTTATACAACCTTCTGGAGCATACAGCAGCTGTGACTTCTTATGGCTATGTATGCCTGAGTCATAATTTCCCACCCCAGATGCGATACCGACCACCTGAGCCTCAAAATCATCTAAGCTCGCTAACACCTCTGCTGCACAGTCTGAGTTTAGGATCGCCATAAGTCTTATTTTTGATAGTTAATGTCCTTATCATTGTAATCGGACACTCGGCTAATCGCTATAGTTCCCGGCATCAAATTTAATATTCAATGCCACGGAGTCACCTCCCATGAAAACAATGCCACATCTCTGGCTTATATTGGCCTTAGTGATGTTTCCACAAGTTGTCGAAACAATCTATAGCCCGGCTTTACCCCATATTTCACACGCGTTCGGGGTGACAGCCCAGACCGCTTCACAAACGATATCAGTATACTTTATCGCCTTTGCCTTCGGGGTGCTTGCCTGGGGAAGGCTGAGTGACACCCTAGGTCGTCGAAAAGCCATGCTGCTTGGATTAGTCACCTATGGCGTGGGCGCCACACTGGCTATTTTTGCAACCAGCTTCGAGACGCTGATGCTGGCAAGGATCATATCGGCTTTCGGTGCGGCCACAGGCTCAGTCGTGACTCAGGCCATGCTAAGAGATTGCTACCAGGGAACCGAACTGACTAAGGTATTCTCGGTGATCACCATGGGCGTTTCGATCAGCCCGGTTATTGGATTATTGAGTGGCGGCATCATAGTGACTCATTTCGGCTATAGCGGGATATTCTGCAGTTTGCTAATGCTAGCCATCACGCTCTGGCTGCTTGCCCTTATCAGCTTATCCGAGACCAATCCGAAAATGAACGCTAACGCCGAGTCAGTAAATCCCCAAAAAATTGGCGTTCTGCAGCTGGCCAAGCAGATGAGTCGAGACACGAGTTTATGGTGCAACGCTGGCCTGATAGCTGCCTTTAATATCATGCTATATAGCTATTACTCACTCGGTCCCTTTATCTTTCATAATTTAGGCATGACATCGACCGAGTTTGGCTATAGCGGCGTCGTGTTACCCATAGGTACGATACTAGGCAGCTTGCTGAGTAAGCGCCTGGTATCGAAAGGCTGGCAATCACACCAATTGATCTCTGCCGCCTCAGTCCTGGCGTTAACTTGCGCCTTTGGCGTCTGGTTACTCAGGTCTGATCTGCTGTTCCTAATACCCATGGTAGGTATGTTGCTTTGTAGTGGCATGGCTTTACCCAATATCATGAGTCAAGCGTTAGAAAATTATCGACACGCAGTTGGCACAGCTGGCGCCCTGTTTGGGTTAACTTATTACTTGCTGTTCGGTGCGGGTCTTGCGCTCACTGGGATATTACAAAACCTGGGGCTGGTACTCATCTTGAGTGCAGGCTTAGCTTGCTTACTCAGTGTAAAACTAAACCTTGGCACTGTTGCAAGAAAACAGTGCCAAGATAGCTAACCAAGCTCAAACCTAGTGATGCCAAATATTTTCTCATTATCGATATGTGCCAGCCATAGTTTTAAACTAGATTCACCTGGTATAAATGGTATAAGTGGCGGCAGTATCTCTTTCTAACAGAAACTAACAATCAGCCCAGGTCTATATTTACAGTGTTCGACATTAGGTCAATACGAGTGACAGTTAGTGACCGTCCCAATATGGCAAGGTTTCATCAAAATGAGTCAGTAGACAGTCCAGGAAGACGCGTATCTTGGCCGGAATATGCTTTCGCCCCGGCAACATGGCATAAATGGCATGTTGTGGCAGTCTGTATTCGGGCAATAAGGCCACTAATCTGCCGTCTGCGATGGCAGGTCCGACGATAAAGGTCGGCATCTGGCAGATCCCCAGCCCAGCGAGTAAAGCTTCCAGTAACGCCTCGCTGTTGTTGACGCGATAATTCCCTCTGGGAACCAGACTTTCTAATCCTTCTGGGCCATTAAAACGCCACTCTGTGCCCCCCTGGAAATAGGAATAATACAGACAATTATGTGACGCCAGCTGCGCCGGTTTCTTGGGCGTTCCCCAGCGCTGCAGATAAGCGGGCGAGGCACACAATACGCTATGACAGGGCGCTAGGCGCCTGGCGATGAGGCTGGAGTCCGGTAACTTGCCGATACGAATGGCGATATCGAAACTGCCGCCGACGAGGTCGACCACCTTATCGTCCATCATCATGTCTATCTCGATTTGAGGGTTATCCCGCAAAAAATCAGAGATCAGCGGCGCGATATGCAGGCGGCCAAATGCCATAGGGGCATTGACTCTTAATCTGCCCCTGGGCCTGTCTTGCAGCTCCGATATTGCATCTTCGCCTTCATTGGCCAGTGTCAATGCGTTACGGGCATAATCGAAGTAACGCTCTCCCGCTTCGGTCAGGCTTAACTTTCTGGTGGTACGATGCAGCAGTTGCACCCCGAGCTTAGCCTCGAGCTGGCTGATGCGTTTACTGACCGCAGACTTAGTCACCCCAAGTTGCTCACTAGCCAAGGAAAAACTGCCACATTCCACCACAGCTACAAATACCGGGATTGCCGAGAAGCTCTCCATACTGTCAACCTTTACTCAACTATGATTGTCTTAGCCGTATATTATCAAATAAACAGAAACAATATAAAGTGCGTTCATCTCGATAATCATCACAAGAATGAACATGACTTCAGTTAATTTAAATCTCTTACTCGCCTTGGTCGGTGGTGCCCTGCTGGCACTGATGATCAAGCTAAACAGCTCATTAGCCGCATTGACTACGCCCCTGTACGCCTCTTGGCTTGCCCATGGCATCGGCGCCTCGGTGGCGCTCTTGCTCATTGCCGTCATCACCACAGTTTCAAAGCGTGATAGGCCCATATCAGGTGGCGCAGCACCAAAGTGGAGTTATTTAGGCGGCATACCCGGGGCAATGGTGGTGATATTAGCGGCGATAACGGTCAACAGTGAACTGGGATTATCCGGCACCTTGGTATTAGGATTATTGGGACAAGTATTGTTTGGTCTGCTGAGCGATCATTTCGGCCTCTTCGGTGTGGACAAAAAGGCCATAAGCGCCCATCGCTTATTATCTATAATTCCCATTTTCTCCGGCGCTAGCTTGATAATATTTTTTGGGAGAAGCTGATGATTATCTATCTGTTACTGGCTCTGGTTAATGGCATCTTGATCGGCCTGTGTAGGGCCCTAAACGGACGATTAAGCCAGAGCAAGGGCCCATTTATCGCCTCATTTTACAATCATATAGTTGGCACCTTGATCTTGACTCTACTCCTTGGCGCTCTCATTACCTTGTCAATATGGGGAGAGTTTCAGGTATCACTTCCCACGAGTCTGGCTTGGGAAGAAATCCCCTGGTTCGCCTATTTTGGCGGTGTGATAGGCGCTTTATATGTAGCCATTAACAGTCATATACTCACCCGAATCGGTGCCCTGAAGGCTGCGCTGCTAGTGATCAGTGGCCAAATGCTTACCAGCGTGGCATTCGAACTCTTCGAGCTGTCACACTCGGCCTCCATCACATCTACTCTGACCCAAGCACTGCCCCAAGCCTGCGGCGTGGCCTTGATTATTCTTGGGGTATACAGCTCAAACCGGTCCTGGCACAAACAACAAAACTAATAGCCAGCGGTGCCAAATACTCTGTGGAATATTTGGCACCGGCCACAAGTAAAAGTATTATTTATGCTTACAAGTCGATATTAGTATCGCTAAAAGCAGCCTGCTCTACCTGAATAACACGGTTTACTCCATCTCTGTTATCGACCATGTCTGAGATAAGCGTCGAGCCATCAGCTTGCTTCTCTATGGTATATTCCGCTGAGCTACCGCTAAAGAACACAATATTGGTTGCCGCATTACCCGTGATCTTGTTATCTAAGCCATTGACTATGACATTGCTGCTGTTATCACCCGTTAAGGTGACATATTTAAGGTACTGAGCATGATGGGTATAGCCTAAGTTTGCATTAAATTTCAGGCTGAAATCGCCCTCAAAGCTTGCATCAATGCGGGCATCATAGGTCAGATAAGGATGAAAGAACTTGTTATCCATCAACTTAGCGCCCAAGGGATCTTGGTTGCTGATTTCTGCTCTGGTCTTCGCCACATAGCCTCCCCACATGGCGTGGGTGTCACTCCCAGTCCATGCTCCCCAGAGGCCATAATATGAGTCGACCACTGTGGCTAAATACTCTTGAGTCAGGCTGTTTTCTAGTGTCAGTTCGGCAATCCAATCAGGCGATCCTATTCCCCATAGCTTGTCATTAAGCGCGACAATCTGAGCGCTGCGGATTTCGGCCTGATAACTGGCTGATGCACCTATAAACTCAGGGTTTTGATCGACGCCAATGCCGTAGTCATGGAGCAGATGCAGTATCTCTTCGAAACTGGCATCACGGTGTCCATCATAGGTTTGATTAATATACCAGTTGCCTCCTTCGACCTGGATTTCGTTCTGATAAAGCGGCTGACCACCTAAGTTTGTCGCCGGATTAGTGCCGTCATCCTGGCCATTGAGCAGTAATAAGATGGCGCCGTTATCCGCCATCTTATTCGCCACAGCCGACTTATCGCTGCCATATTCAGAACCTGGATAATCGGTGAGATAGTGAGTCAAGATAGAACGCGCTCTGACAATTTGATTATCAGACAATTTATCCTGGGCGATGAGGTGTATCGACTTGCCATTAGGGGTCTGTACTTGGGTGTAACGGTTAAATTTAAGCGCAGAGCTGTATGTCGCCGCCAGAGAGTCCGGCACACTGGTGATATCCAAGGCTAAGGTAGCAGCAGAAAGGCCGCTTCCTGAACCACCAGAGCCACTGCCTGTCGAGCCGGTAGGTTCAGGAACCGATTGAGTACTTGAAGAATCTGAGTTACACCCCGCCACCGTCACTAAACTTGTTACTAGCAGGCTTGCCAATAATACTTTATTCATAAAAAAGTCCCCGAAATCATCTGTGTGAACAAAATTATCATGGGTAGGAAAAATAAAAAGTAAGCGGCTGTAAGCTAAGGCACGACCAATGTAAGCGGGTGTAAGCGCACTATCATTAACGGTGAGAGTCTGTAAAAATAAGCGCCATCAGCTTATAGCCTCATCACTACACAACATTCGGCATTAGGAGTTTCTGTGGTAAAAGCGCGCATACTCATCATTGAAGATGATTTAGAGATCTCACGATTGACCGCCATGTATCTGGAGGCGGAAAATTATGAGACTAAAATTGTTAATGATGGCCTGCTTGCGATAGATGCCATTAAGCGCTATAAGCCTGATCTGGTCATACTCGATCTCATGTTACCCGGCCTAGATGGTATCGAGATCTGCAAGCAATCCCGCAGTTTCTATTTTGGTCCCATACTGGTACTCACCGCCTGCGCCGACGATATGAGCGAAGTCAGCCTGTTAAAGCTGGGGGCAGATGATTATCTGACCAAACCTATACGCCCCCATGTGATGGTAGCGCGCATTGACGCCCTCCTCAGACGGGCAGGCAGTCAGCTCCCGAGTAAGGAAGTGATAGAGGTTGGCCAACTAAGTCTTGATACCGCCACGAGAGAGGTCAGTCTTGGTCAGCTCAAACCTGTGCTCACCGAAGCTGAATATGACATCTTACTCCTGTTGGCCTCAAACCCAGGTAATATCGTCTCCAGAGATGACTGCTGTCGCTCCCTGCGCGGCATAGATTATGACGCTAATGACAGATCTGTGGATATGCGAATTTCAGGCTTAAGAAAGAAACTTGGCGATATCTACTCACCTTATAAGCTTATCTTAACCGTGCGTAACAAGGGGTATATGTTAGTCAATGGCTAAATTTATTCCTCCACTATTCGCCCGCCTCTATCTGGGGATAATACTCGCTCTGGGCGGCAGCGTATTTATCACTTTATCATTTAGTTATGAAGCTCTGGAACAAAGCAATTTGCTAGATTTTAGTGCCGATACCGATTACATTTTCAATGAAATTTCTGTTGCTTTGGAAAACAATCATGTTGATCCAGAAAAATATATTCAGTCCCTGCCAAAAACACTGCTTACTTTCGATATAAAATGGCAAGAGACATGGGATGGCGCTCCAGAATGTAATATATGTGAGTACTTATATACCGGTGATAACAGCTTAATCTATCACCTCGATGATGAAAGGCTGTTAGCCGTTTACCCCATGGCTAGCACTAAAGGTGCGATACTCATCAGCGACCAATATCACTTTGCTGATGGCGCACACACTGAGGTCGACGATGAAATCAAGCTGCAAAACTTAGCCATCTTATGGCAGCAACATCCGGAAGACATACTCCCAGTGATACTGCTGTTTGTAGCCATATTGGCGATAAGTGCCCCCCTCTATTTTCCTATCCGCCAGTTACAGAAACAGATTAACCAGCTTATCGACACCAATGATAAATTTGGTCGCGGCAAGCTTATGGTGCGCGCCTCTACCAAGTTATCTGAGCCCGTGAGCTCTCTGGCGACTAGCTTTAATCAGATGGCCGAATCAATTACCGAAACAGTGAAAGAGAATCAGATATTCGCCCAAGCCGTCCCCCATGAGATGCGTACTCCTCTGAGCCGCATACAGCTAGCCACTGGGCTGTTACGAAAGAGCAGCACTCAGCCACAACAAGTTGCTTTGCTCGATAACATAGATACCTACATAGATGATATCGATGAGCTCACCAAACAAGTGCTGACTTTCTCTAAACTCAATGCCGCAACCAGTGAAGACAAATCCATAAGCAAGCAAGTCATTAAACTCGGACCCTATTTAGACGAGCGTATAGCCCAGTTGAATCAGGATAAGACCAAGAAAGTTATCCTCTATTGTCATCAACAAGAGATGGAGTGCGACCCTGCCTATCTCAGATTAATGTTCGATAACTTAGTTAAGAATGCCATCAGATATGCCAAGTCCACCGTCATCATCGGTGTTGAAATTAAGGAAGTGAATCAAGCCGACACACAGCTCATCATCACAGTGGCAGATGATGGCCCGGGTATAGCGAAAGAGGATTTCGACACCATCTTTATCCCCTTCTCCCGCTTAGACAAGAGCCGAAATCAACAAACCGGCGGTTTAGGCCTGGGCCTAGCTATCGCCAAGGCTGCGACTAAACGTATGTCCGGAGAGTTAAACGTGAGCCGAAACCCTGATGGCGGTGCCAGTTTCAGCTGTAAGTTACCTAGGGGGACTAACTAGCCCTATCTTTCGGCGTTGAGTGGAACAATTAAGACTCACTGCCACATTCAAAATTAAGTGCATTAATAAGCGGAGGGCTCTTTTCATCGAAACCTAGAACTATAACGGCGAAGCAGCCTACTGAACTATTAAAGACATGTATAAAACCTTGATTATCAGTAAATTCAGTCGTTCCATCTATGAGCACCTCTTTATTAAAAGTCCCAATTTCTGCGCAAATAACGCCATCACAGAATGCTATAACCCCACTTTCACTGATACGAGTTTCATAACCCCTATTATCTGTAACGTTAAAAGGTAACCTTATATCCGGTGCTTTAGATGCCGATATTAGGGTTAAATCCCCCAGTAGCATATCTGGACTTGCATCACATAAAGATTCTTCTGCAAAAGAGCCCTCAGATTCATAACATGGTTTACTTTTTCGTTGAGCGTTAATACTAAGAATGGTACCTGCTTGAACAACTTGAGCATCACCTAACACGATTGATTTTGGGTATGAGATAACCTTATCACCAATAAATCTCATCCCAGCGGATGTAAAGTCGCTGCCTATTAACTCTACCGGGCTGATAAAATATTCGCCGTATCCAGTACGCCAAGCAACACCTAAAGAGCTTGTTTCACCTCCAGAATAGGCTTTCCCTGAAGTCAATTTACCAATCCAATATTGATTCGATACACTTGAAATAGCCTCATCAGCATTAACGAGAAAGCTACCCAAACATAAAGTTGTGACAAACAATCCGCATATTAATTCTGAAAATCCCTTTTCCAACATATAATTAATTCCTTCTCCAGCATGAAAATTTCTATTGCCTATGCATCAATAACTATAGAAACATACTGCGAAAAATAAATCGTCCTCTTTCAAGCAATATGACTGTAACTATGGATTTTTCACTTGGGGAGTTAGCTTTTTAGTCAGCTCGGAAAGTTGAATGGTCAATTGGGCCACTTGTAGCTGGAGTTCCTTGCTTTTATCTTTACCTGAATCGCTCCTGTCTCTAACAGACTCCTTCAACAGCTCCTTGGTCACTTTCAATTTTGTCTGCAAACGTTCCAGCTGTTGCCCGCTCGAGGACTTAGCACTGCCCGACGCCGAACCTGCGCTGTCTGTTTGACCGTGCAATTTACTTCCCAGCGCCTTTGACAATGCGGCTTGCCCCTCCTTAGATATCGACACGACGTCACTCGCCGAGTCCTTATTAGCCGCCGAAGAAGTAACAGCTGCAGCCTCGGGCTCCTTGCTCTTCCCTTCTGTTTTCTGACTATTTATTGGCTGGCTATTGCTTGCACTTGCTACACTGCTCGCGCTCGCCTTGACCGATACACTCGATAGATCTGCGCCAATCGCGGCGCCCTGAGCAGTTATTCCAGTGACATTCATACAGATCCCTTTCTTTAAAAAGTGGCTAGTTACGGTACCAATCCAATCAGCTCTTACCTGTACTTACATGTTAAATACGAGCTTCATTATTTGGGTTCTGATTCGATCTATGGCTAGCTTCTCAATTCTGGGATTGGTATTCAGTAAGCGTATGTAAGCAGGAGCAGTAACAAGGTTCTGATCTCAAGGAGAATTCAAATTCTGAATGCTTCTTTATACCCACTAGGCATAAGAAAATGCTCGACTCATGACTTTCTGTAACCGACTGATTAAATACGAATAAACAAGCAGGGAAAGCACCAAGTTACCCAGCACTCAGACAAAGCAAAAAAACATGTTTTACCGGTTCTGATACTGGCTTAATGATTGACATAGGATGTTCGCGACACAGATGTAACCGATGCCGTTAATATGCTAGTATCTTGTGAATATCAAGGCTTCATTGTGAATGATAATTCATTGTATAATTAGACATTAATCTAGCCCACCTAACATCATCCAAACCAGTGTATTCCATTAGTTTTACTAGTCAGATCGAATTTAATAACAAGATGTGCGCTTATTGTTTGGTTGTAAAAACTTATCTGGGTGTTCGCCTAAGTTTGAGCGTTAGCTGTCAAGGCTGTAGGAAGAAAGTGCGGTACTCAACAACCACAGTTAGAAGAATAAAATGAGCAATAATGTGAATAAAATGAGCGTGCGTATTATTCGGGCAATTCTGTTGACCTTGATGATGATTCCTGGAATTACAGCGGCGTCGGATATTGCCAGCAGTGTCGGCGGTGGTGTAGAGAATCGCCTTGCCGATGGCGGTTACTTTGAACTTGGTGCCAGCGTTTATGGCGTCAATAAGGTCGATATTCGACAAACGAGTCATCAAGCTGTGCAACCGACGCTGTTGATCAGTGGTATGTACCAGTACAAAGGCTTGTTTGTGGAGATGATCCACCAATCTCAGGATGGAGTTAATCTGGGATTTAACTTCTGGAACTCGGAAAACTGGTCCTTAGATCTACTGCTAGCCAACCTGCAAACCTCCTGGAGCCGTCCTGAAGATATAGACCCCAGTATGCTTGATGAAGCCGGCCGCAACGCCTACCTGATGTCGGAGGAATCCCTCTACATAGGAGCGGGTTTCCGCGCCACCCGCTATTGGGGGGACCGCTATGTTTTCCAATACCGCTTGGTGAGCGATTACTTCGATGGCCAGGGGATCATGAGCACCGCACGGTTGGGGACATCCTGGCAGGTCCGCAATTGGAATTTCCACGCACTAGCTAGTATTGAGTACTCATCAGCCACGTTGAATCGCCACCGTTTTGGCGTCAGCGACGAGGAAGCTACTGAGCAATTCCCCGAATATCGGCCAGGCAGTTCCTTTAGTTACGGCATGGAATTGGGAGTGGCTTATCCTCTGAGTGAGAGTTTCGTATTCCGGACCATGTATCGCCTCAACGTGCTGTCTAATGAAGTGACTGACAGCCCCTTTAACCAAACTGGCTATGTGTCGTTCTTTAACGCCTCTATCAGTTATGTGTTTTAGGTGGGCGGCATGAACAAATTCAATCAATGGTTGGCTTTGGCACTGTTAGCGAGTCCTATGACAGCCTGGAGTCAGGACCATTCAATAGCCTTTACTGCAACCCCCGAACGATGCATCGCCTTGCACAAAGGCCAGACTTGCTATCAAGATGTACTGTTTCGTTGGCAGACACCTGAGAGCGGCCAGTATTGTCTGGTACTGACTCAGGAGCATCGCAAACTGACATGCTGGAATGGCAAAGCCGTGCAGCAGTACCAATATAGTTTTGAAGGGAACAAGACCACCAGCTTTAGTCTGATCCACGATGGCAAAGTTCAGCCACTGGCACAGCTCAAAGTAGTGGTCACTTGGGTTTATAAGGCCCCTAAACAGAGTGGATCCGGCTGGAGATTATTCTAAACATGCCAGTTATAAAGCAGATATTAGTGGTGGAAGACGATGCCTCGCTAGCGGAATGGATTTGTGACTATTTACTGGACCACGGCTACGGGGTAACACTGGCGAGCCAAGGTGACTATGCGCTGGAGATGATCGCCGAAGAGCAGCCGGATCTGGTGCTACTTGACGTGATGATACCGGTGAAAAACGGGTTCGATGTGTGTAAGGAAGCGAGGGAGTTTTATTCCAAACCGATCCTGTTTATGACTGCCTGCAGCGAAGACGGGGACGAGATTCAGGGACTGGAGGTTGGCGCCGATGATTACCTCACCAAGCCAATTCGTCCACGGGTGTTACTGGCGCGCATCAAAGCCTTGTTACGCCGCGCCAGTGACGAAGAAGTTAAACAACAACTGGTATTTGGCTCGCTTGTGCTAAACGCGACCGCCAAATCGGTCACCATTGACCAGCAGTCGGTGGGCTTGAACGCCAATGAGTTCGATGTATTGTGGCAGTTGGCATTAAAGGCGGGCACCATAGTCAGTCGCATCGAACTGGTGTCCCAGCTGAGGGGGATCGAATACGACGGTCTGGACCGCTCAATAGATATCCGCATCTCGCGCCTGCGTAAGAAACTGCAGGAAGCCCAGAGCCAAGCTTATAAAGTCAAAACAGTCCGTGGCAAAGGATACCTTTTCTGTCGCGATGACAGTGAGCCAGCGTCATGAGAAAGTTGATTGCCTCTCTGGTGCTAGTGGTGCTAACCACCATCGCTAGCCTGGGATGGTCGATCAGCGAATTTGCCGCCCTTCAGAACCCTGATACAGAGACTCCCAGCGTAGCCAACCGTCTCATTGCACTGAAACTCATGGGCAGTGCACTGGCCCAGAGTCTGGATAACGACACCGCCCGCAGTGATCCCTTCATTGACAACTGGAATCGACAAAATTCCGAGCAGTTATCCTTGGTAACCGAGGCTGAGTTCGGCTTGCCTGCCCCCTTGAAAGCACAATTCGATACTGAGTCCGCCTTGCTACTCGAATCCGACGAAGGGATCTCCCTGCATTACCAAATGCCCAACACAGGTCAAATACTGAACATAAATACCAAGCTAATGACACCAGCTGCTGCCAGTTGGAGCCTGAATAGGCTGTATACCATACTCTTCTATGTTGGCGTGGTAGTGATTTTACTGGTATGGGTGTCCCCTCTAATCCGACGGCTGGTGAACCTAAGCAAGGCGACTCGGGCATTTGGCATAGGAGAATTACAGCAGCGAATTACGGTTAGTAAGACTTCTTACATAGGTTCCATTGAAACTGAATTCAACCGCATGGCGGATCGCATTCAGCAGTTACTGGATGACAACAAACTACTCAGCCGAGCGGTATCCCATGATCTGAAAACACCGATTGCGCGACTAAGATTTGGCATCGAGGCTCTGGAGGAAACTCAGAGTGAACAGCTGCGGGGGAAGTACTTCCAACGACTGAATCGAGATCTGGACGCCATGGAAGAGTTAGTGATGACTCTACTCAGTTATGCCCGCCTGGATCAGGCCAATATCCAGCCGGATTGGCAATCCATTGAACTGAATGCCTGGTTGCAGGAAAAACTGCTAGGCCAGCTCGAGCCATCTCACCCAGTCGACTACGTGCCATTTCCGAAACGACTGACTGTCAGCACAGATCCAAAATACTTATCTATGCAGGTAAATAATCTCCTCAGTAATGCCCAGCGGTTTGGCCACTCACAGATTAAGCTGACAGTGGCTATTGAAGACGACGTAGTATGGATACATGTCGACGACGATGGCCAAGGTATCGATGCTCAGGAAGTAGCCCAGGTGATAAAGCCCTTTGTGCGAGGTCAGCAAAGCCGAGACAATGCCGGTCACGGCATGGGCCTGGCCATAGTCGATCGCATCGGCGCTTGGATGGGGTCAACATTACGTATTGGCCGAGCTCCAGAATTAGGTGGTGCCCGCATGTCATTAAAGTTTAAGTCGTTCTCGCAAGCAACTGATAACCAGTCCCACTAAATAGGTTATCAGTTCAGAGCCATTCAGGCTTTTCAATTCAAGGCGCATTGATGAGAGTATTAATTTTTCGCCAAATCACGAGAAGGGATAATGTGAAGGGCGCCTGTCAACAGTGACAGGCGCAGCTTGGTACTGAAAATTAGTCTTCGACATTCACATGGCTAAGGATGTAGTTGGTGTCATACACCCGTGAAGCGGCATTGCTAGATTTGCTGCTCAGCCCAGTTACTTCAACCACTACCGAGGTCTCTTTATCTATGGTCGAACTGCCCCACAGCAGACTATTACTGCTGTCCCCCACCCCGAACTGGCCCACTGAGTCGCGATCGGTTTGCTCACGGGTGAAGGTGAAGTACGGGTAACCTGCCTGTTGGCACAACTCTGCCGACTTGCGCATGATGTACTTGCGCGCTAATGCCCGATCTGTGTTGGTATTACCCACAAAGCTTATCTGCCAACCATCCGGTGCAATCTGCACGGTTTCAAATCCTTTACCGAAAGACCAAAAGCCCTTTTCGGTGTTATAGGGAGTTGCGCAAGCTGACAGCATCAGGGCCAGTCCAGCGCACACCCATAAGTTTCTTATCGATTTCATCTCTTGGCTCGTCAAGTTGATTAGAAGCTGTAGCTCACGCCTAGCGTTGTTACCCACTGGTTACTGCTATCCACTAAAGGGGAGTCAGCCATGTTGGATGCCAGATGCGAGTACCCGGTAGCCTGTGTGATGTCCAAGTGTTTAGTGACCGGAATGACCATGGCATAACCCACATTGTAGGCTAAGCTACCGCTGCCCTGATAAGCCGAACGCTGTGGGGTGACTTCCGAGCTAGATACGCCAGTGTAGTAGTTAACGTAGTCTTTGCTGAAGTAGTGCACTCCGGCGTAAGGCACCACAGAGGCAAAGCCTAGGTCCATTGGGTGGTAATAGGTGATGTCGGCCTGATAGCCTTTGTAAACACCGGTAACGTCGTGTTGAAATTTAGTCGATATGGTCCCTTTCCCCAGATGTATGTCGGCGTTTAAGCCCAAATCACCACTAATCTTGCGATCTTTCATGCCGGTTAAAATATCGGCATCGTCGGAGTCGAAACCAGGATTGGCAACCAAAAAGGCGCTGAAATTGACTAGGCTGTCGTTGTCGCCGAAAAAACGATAGTTGATACCAGTCAGATCGATGTTGAAGTCTTCACCGTGGTAGCCTCCGTTCAGGTAGACACCGGTCTTGTGGTCCTGATCTTTATAAAACTCGCTTCCGGTAGCAACACCGGCACCGGCGAAAAATTGGCCCTGGTGGCTGTAAATATTACCGTTGCGGATATAGGTATTGTTTTCTGCCATGGCGTGGCTGGACATCAAGGTTACTGAGATAATTAAGCATAACTTTTTCATTTTTTGATCCTTATTACATCTGTCGAATGACTGTGGGAGCACTATATTCCACTTGCAGACAGGACTCTGTATCCAAATGTAACCTGAGATCGTTTGGGGGCTAGGAGGCCCACTCATAAAGAATAAAAAATTAATGCTTGTCTTACTGACTTAAGCTTTGCTATAACAATAAGGACGAATTAGATCCCTAGAGGAAAGTAATGAACCGATTAATTGCAGTTGAGATAACCACCACCACATCAACCTAGAGTTGTTGTGTTGGCATTGTAATTACCGATTTATTACGCAAAAAATGGCTAACATGATTTCATGTTAGCCATTTTAGTTTTACCGCGCTTATGTTGATTTCATGTTGGTCTCCACCGAAGAAACGGAGATGTACCAGATGAAAAATGAACACAGAAAAATAGGCAGTGAACTTGAGCTATTTAGCCTCTCAGACTACGCATCCGGCATGGTGTCTTGGTATCCTAAGGGCTATGCAATCTATCGCAAGGTAGAGGACTACCTCAGAGATATTCAGCAACAATATCATTATCAGGAGATCCGCAGCCCCATTCTGGCTAACAGCCAGTTATGGGATAAATCCGGCCATCTGGAAAAGTTCAGAGACAACATGTTTCTGCTGCAAAATGACGGACAAGAACAGGCGCTTAAGCCGATGAATTGTCCCTTTCATATAGAGATGTTCAATCAGCTGTGTCAATCCTATCGCGAGCTACCTGTAAGATTATCTGAGTTTGGCCTGTGCCATCGCAACGAGGCTTCGGGAGCGCTGAACGGCCTGTTAAGGCTGAGAAGCTTCAATCAAGATGACGGTCATGTATTTTGCCGTGAACATCAGATCCAATCTGAGCTGATGTCCTTCGTCGAGATGCTTTATCGGGTCTATAACAAGTTCGGTTTCGATGCCGATAGCATAGAGGTCAGCATCTCATTGCGCGCTAACAACAAGGCCGGCAGCGAAGATGCCTGGGACCGCGCCGAGCAATACCTGCAAGATGGCCTCAAGCAGCTCAATATTCCTTTCAAGTTATTACCCAATGAAGGCGCCTTCTATGCCCCAAAGGTGGAGTTCGCCCTGAAAGACTCTCTGGGACGTCAATGGCAGTGCGGCACTTTCCAATTAGATTTTGTGCTGGCCCAGAGGATGGAGGCGACTTTTATCAACGAAGAAGGTAAATCTGAGCATCCGGTCATACTCCACCGAGCTGTGCTTGGCTCATTGGAGCGATTTATCGCCATCTTACTCGAACATTATCAGGGCAAGCTACCTTTATGGCTAAACCCCAATGCCATCTCGATATTGCCCATTTCAGATAAGCATCTCGCTCAGGCCGATGTCGTCTGTAGTAGGCTTAAACGCTTAGGTTACATGGTTAACCTAGATAAGAGCCAAGATTCGGTAGGCTATAAATTAAGGCAACATTTCAAGCACAAGGGTCTCTATTGCCTCATCATAGGCGATGAAGAAGTCGAACAAGCTAAGGTGACAGTCAGGCAGAAGAGATCCAATGCCAAGATGAGCCTGGAAGACTTCATCGACATTTTGGAGGCCGCCTAGTACCACCACAAATCAGCGACTCAACTATCTGAGCACGATTTTAAGTCCAGGTCTGGGTCTGGGTCTGGGTCAGGGTCAGGGTTTGAGTCTGGATCTGGGGCCTAGCGAGAATTTACTCATTCGCGTAAAAATACACAGGCAGCGGCGTCATATCGACCCGCTGTCACCCTAATACTCAAAGCTCTCCCCGAGCCCTATGAATAATCTCCTCTCAAATCAATTCCACAGGCCCTCTTATCTAATACATAGGTATAACATCATAAATCCTTAGTCATAGCTTCATATGATCCTCCTAAGCTAACGCAAAATTGAAGGAGGCGACACCTCTAGTCCCTTCCCCCATGAATTGCCCTCTCTAAAGATAACGGATGTGTCTATGAACAAGAATCACCTCAAGCCCTGTGCACTGCTACTCACGCTCGCCACAAGCCTGTTACTGACAGCCTGTAGTGATAACGACAAGGATAATAATAACGACTCCCAAGAGAAGGTTGCCGCCCAAGTTGGCCCAAGACCTCTGTTTCTGGTGCGTCAGATGCAAAACGGTGAGTTAAAGACACAACTTGAGCTGTGCGCCAGTGACAATTTCTACCGCAGTGACTTCTCCATAGGTCACCGCGGCGCGCCGATGCAGTTCCCCGAGCACACCAGAGAATCCTACCAGGCGGCCATAGACTCGGGCGCCGGCATAGTAGAGTGCGACGTCACTTTCACCTCCGACAAGGCCTTATACCATTCCGAGTAAGTATCTGATCATTCAGCGGGAGTTCAAAGCACTGTAGGCAAGGCGAATGTTTGAAGCTAATAGTTATTCTATATCGAAAACATTCAACGTAGCATAGAGGGCTTTGAAACCCGCACTGCGTGAGGCTCTCAGTGTTTCCACTTCGGTGTTACATTGACTTAAAAGGGAATAACCATTTCCTCATCAATGCGCCTTAAATTGAAAAAACTGAGAGTCTCTGAACTGACCAGATACTTATATGGAATGGTATTAATGTATCGCCACTCCCAGTGTGACCTGGCTACCACCACCAATATTTTGGCCATCCCAG
Source organism: Shewanella benthica (assembly GCA_023284085.1). GTDB lineage: Bacteria > Pseudomonadota > Gammaproteobacteria > Enterobacterales > Shewanellaceae > Shewanella > Shewanella benthica. Next base: position 114,790 of record JAKVHY010000003.1, on the reverse strand, counting down.
AGCTTGCCAACCAGTGTAGCAGCCCTTTCACACCAGCCGATCCCCTCAATGGCGTGACGGCTAGCGCAAGGTGCTGCACCAGTGATATTACCTTGGCCGAATTTAAGACCTTAAGAGGCAAGATGGATGGTGCCAATACCAATGCCACCAGCGTCGAAGAATATATGGCCGGTACAGCTAACTGGCGAACGGATCTCTATTCCGGCAACGGCACCCTGATGACCCACGCCGAGAGTATCGAGATGTTTGATAAGGCAGGAATTAAGATGACCCCAGAGCTAAAAGAGGCCAGCGTACAGATGCCCTTCGATGGTTTTAGCCAGCAAGACTACGCCCAGAAGATGCTCGACGAATACACGGCCGCGGGTATCGACCCGGCTCGAGTCTATCCTCAATCTTTTCACCTCGAAGACATAGAGTATTGGATAGCTAGCGCCCCGGAGTTTGCGGCTCAAGCCGTGTTTCTCGATGACAGATACGATGAGGCTGGCTTCGATCCCCAGAGTGAGACTAGCTGGTCCCCCTCGATGGCGGACTTGAAGGCTCAGGGCGTGGAAATTATCGCTCCGCCTCTGTGGGTGTTGGTCACTCTGGATAACGAAGGCAAGCTAATTCCTTCTGAGTATGCCAATGCCGCCAACGATGCCGGACTGAAGATAATCACCTGGTCACTGGAACGCTCCGGCCTGCTAATCGACGGTGGTGGCTGGTACTACCAAAGTATCTCTGATGCCATAGACAATGAAGGCGATGTGTTCGAGCTACTGGATGTTTTGGCTAAAGATGTCGGCGTGATGGGTGTGTTCTCCGATTGGCCATCGACCGTTACTTACTACGCCAACTGCACTGGAAAATAATACCAAATGGGGCACAGGTTATTTCTGTGCCCACTCTCTTAATCGTCACTGATACGCTTTGGGTTCTGACTGGTGTAATCCCTGACTCGTATTTAAGAACTGGTCAGTGGCAGCTCCCTCGCCTGCTCCCTGAGATAATCCATGCCGGTGAGAAAGCCGACAAACATCTTCAAGGCAATAAATTGTCCCTGCTCCGTGGTGCGGTAATTATCACCCCGTTTGACAATGGCCCCGGACGCCATCAGAAAGCTCATCTCCAACGGCAAAGCCTGCCACAAAGACCGCCCGGTATGGGCCTTAAACACCTGATTATCCAGATGTCCGTGCCCCATCATGATCATCAGATGATGCTGTATCAATGCCTTGCTCTCCAAAGGTTTGATATAACAGGTACCAGATTGGACCTGGTCGATAAGCCGGATGTAATCGGCGATATCGAAGCTTGAGATGCTAAACTGCTCGCCGAAACGGCCAAAAGCCCCGGAGCCGACACCGAGGCAGTCCTCGCCATCGAGCACGTACTTGTTTTGCACCGGCTGGCCGAAGCTACGACTGAAGGTCCAGGGAAACTCCATCACATAGCGGTCAGCCAATGCCTGTTTCACAGCCAGAAACTGCGGCCACAATTCATGGGCGGGTCCTGCCAAACAGCCAGCCTTCTTACGGTTCTTACCTATGCCAATCGTCAGAGGATAAGTGGTAATTTGATCTGGATTGAGCGCCATGGTCTGCAACAGGTCTGCGTGCACCGTGTCGGCTGTCTGCATCTTAAAGCCATACATCATGTCCACATTCACCGTGGGAAACAGCTCGATGGCGCGACTGACATACTCGGCCTGTTGCAAGCCGGAGCCAAACTTCTCGAACCTGCCCGTGATCTTGAGTATGGCATCATCGAAGCTTTGCACCCCGATTGACATGCGGTCCACTAACCCCTTGAGTAACTCTGGGTGTCCCTCTTTGAAATAGATAGGATCGCTCTCACAAGAGACTTCACGGATTGTCGTCAGGCTCTTGATAAGCTCTATGGTCTTTATCAACTCATCTTCGAGGATGGTGGTGGTACCACCGCCGATATACACGCGGTTAAATCGGTAGCCTTTGGCTATGACCTGACGTATCTCCTGTCTCAATGCCTGAAAATACTCTCTGGCCAGAGACTCTTGAAACTTAACCTTATGAAATGAGCAGAACCGACACAGGGTGTGACAGAAGGGAATATGAATATACAGGGTTTCTATGGGTTTATCCGGAACACAGTCAATTCCAGCGGATACGGGCACGGCATCTTGTAATGAGAGAGATTGTTTAATACTGCGATTTATCATCCAATCCAGGCTATCTGTGGCCAGATACAGGCGAGTCCTCGAGAGAAAATGCGTCATTTATGAATACCTTTGAACCAATACCGTTTGCCTCATATTGATCTTGATGAGTGCCAAATGGTGTTAAGAGAGATAAAGAAAATTCAGGGTAATCAAATTGAGGCGGAGAAACTGTCGTATCGACGGGAGATTGATGATTATCTATTGATATTTATTCGTTTTGTCGAGGGGCGCACATTGTTCTGCCTTTGTTAAAAGTTACTTATCAAGTCATTTATCAAGTTACTTATCGATAACAAAAAGAAGGCCGTTCATTGCTGTTGAACGGCCTATACAGTGAGATAACGGCCTTTATAGTGAAATAACGAGTCTGCTAGTAACCTCTGGCAGTTATCGGCGACCAGTGCTTTTCGACTTCCTGCTTAAGAAATGCCTGCTTCTCTTTGGTCAGCTCCTCGACAGAGATCCCAATGGCTTGATGGGCCTTCTCCTTGGTGCTGATATCAGGATAGTAAACATCCTTAACCTCCAACATACTCAATATCTCTTTCAGCTGCTCACGGGCGTCATTTGCCTGCTCAGTCGCCTTAGCCAGCAGTGCCTTGCCCTCTTGTGGATTGTGAGCATAGAGACCGTGGGATGCCATGGCAAAATCCCAGCGCCATTGAGCATGACGAATGGCCATGATGGCATCGTTCATGATTGGCCAACTCGCCCCGGCTACCCAAGCGGCCTTGGCTTCATAGTGCGCCTTTACCAGCAAGTTCTCTACATGTCGAGCCGCCTTATCTATGGCTTGCTTGTCTCTGTCTAACGCCTTCTCAATCTTACTTTGACTAGAGTGGCAGCTACTACAGGCTTTATCGAATTGCGCGAGTGCATTACCCACCTTGTGGTTAGTATATTCCTTGCCATTTTTATCGGTCGCTGCCGGCATATGACAGGTGATACAGGTGACACCACGCTTAGCATGCTTACTGCGACTCCAATGTTCAAATTCCGGGTGGCGGGCCTTGAGGATTGGGGTCTTAGAGATAGGATGGATCCACTCATAGAAACGACGGGTATCATAGTACTTCTCAATCTTGTCGGCGTCGTTACCAAATATCCAGGGAATGTTGACCTTGTTACTACTCTCTGGCTGAAAGTAATAGCTCACATGACATTGACCACACACTTGAGCACCTTGCATGCTAATGTCTTGTTTATCGAATGGCAGATGAATTTTAGTCATGGCATCTTGCGCGTGAGGCCTAGGCAACGCCAGTTTATCTGAGCCTTTGACATGGCAATCGGTGCAGTAGACCACACTCTTAATCTCACTGCCGAGCTCGGTGAAGTTTTTCCCCGAAAAACCCTGCACACCAAGCTCATTCATTAAACGTGGTGCATCGGGCGTCTTACAGGTCCAGCAACTGGCCGACAAGCCTTTGGTGCCTGGTTCTGGTGTCACACCGGTTCTCAAGGTGTGAGTCACATCGGCTACCGCAAACTGATGACCTCTTGGGCTGTGGTATTCCTTGGCAAATGAAGACCCTGCCCACAAGATGATGTTGGCCGGATAATTGGCGAGCATATCTTCGCGCTCAGCCTGTTCCTCGGTGGCAGCCCAGCTATCAAACTGAGCAGGAAACTGAGCCTTATCCGCTGCCTGCAGCGAATCTATTTCAGCATCGGCCAAAGATTGACCGGAGAACATCACGCTCGTCAAGAGAGTCACGCTTAATACAGTGCGAGAAATTCGTCTTATCATAAGATTGAATTACCTAAAGTTTATCTACTGAAACTAGTTTAGATGAAAGGGAGAGAAGAAGATTCGAGCGCTGGTTAGAAATGATAACCAGCGCTACAATTTATACCTAAATAGGTAGAATTAAATAACTGTCTTTAAACTAGCATGTTAACCCGGTCTTCCATCGACACGGGGACTAAATAACACCGGGGTGTAATGCCAGACAAACAGACCGAAGGCGATAAACCAGAGACCAGCGGAAGTCCACAGCCAAATCTGATAATGATCCGGCATTAAGATCGGCATCAGTGCTCTAAATATGGCCGCGAGAGCGATACTGGCAAAGGCTATCGACATCTTAGGCCCAGCATAGATATTACGACCGGTATGACCCAGAGAAACCCGAGAGATCATCGACAAACAGATACCTGCCAAGGTGCCTATGGCAAAAAGGTGCAGTAGATTGCGATAAGCCAACAGGTTGTCGATGTTCCAGGCAAGCGCTAGCAAGGTAACAGGCAGTAACAGATAACCTATATGCAGCGACCAGAGCATGGGCTCTTTCAGTGTTTTGTGTGGATTCCAGCGAGCCCATCTAATGAGATGCAGTACCCCAGCCACCACCAATAACCACTGCTCTACAGTCTTAGGTAAAAACTGGCCTATGGCCTGGATCACCAGCAGTAACATCACCAAGATTAAGCCGTTCTCTATCAGGGGAATAGCCTCGCGCTTCTCCTGCTTAATTCGAATAGCGGTAAAGAAAGGAATGACTCGGCCACCGACGATAGTGATGAGCAGCGCCATCCACCAGATCATCGCCTGCCAGATATGGTTTGAAAGCGTAAAGTCTCTCTCACTCAGGGCATAATAACTCAGCAGGTTAATGCACAAGGCCAGGAACAACATGATAGGAAAGCCAATATTGTGCCATTGCTTAACTTTATAGATGCTAGTCCAGAGTTTGAATGCGGTTAACCCTAAGAAGAGTGAATCAAACAGAGCGGGCACTAATAGCGGAATATCGAAAGGCAGTAAAAGCAAGACACGGGCGGTGAGCCAGCAGAAGAAAGTTACCGCTAAGGCAATACCAGTCAAGCCGGGTTGATTGGTCCAGCTCTTCACCGCAGTCAGCAGGAAGCCTGCAACAATCGCCATGGCGAAGCCGAACAGCATCTCATGGGGATGCCACCAGAGTGGCACTACCTTGCTCCAAAATTCAGACTGAAACAGGCTGTATTGCGGCATAAACCAGGTGACTAACCAGAGTGGGATATACAAGGCAGCTAAGGTAGCCCCCCCTAGAAAGAAAGGTCTGAAAGCCAATCGCCAAATGGCCGGCGTCTTTTCTGTCACGGCTGGATCATCAATATTAAGCATTAAGGTCACTCCGAACTAAACGTGTATATTTATTGCATCTTTATGTTGAGGCCTATTTTATGCCCGAGTCATGCACATAACAATCAATATAGCCCTGAATTTAACCCTTGATTGTTAAATCTGTGACATGCCCCCTTGAATGGCCTAAATCTCTGCTTCTAATCCTAGCACACTCCTCACTGACATTAGCTTACCCCAACTATATCGACATTTTTTCCACTCAAAGCTCAATAGACTCACCCAGAGACAAGCTCAAAACGTAACAGAATTTATCGAACTTGGATTGATAAATAAGAGCAAGAGTCGCAAAAATTTAACCAGATGAGCATAAAATGACTTCAACGACTAACCCCAGACATTTCTCTATCAGTAGGCACTTTACGTATCCCTTGATGACATTTCTATTAATCGCTGGCCTGTTCGAATACTTTCAATTCGATCTATCCATAGCTAAGTTCATCTTCAATATTCAGGGCGGAGTCGATTACTGGCCATTAAGATCTCACTGGTTGACCGAGAATGTGCTGCACGAGGGGGGGCGAAATTTTATTATTCTATTAGGCGTGTTACTGCTTTGTATCATAGGCACCAGCTTTAGACGCTCAACCTGGTGTAAATACAGGCGCAGCCTGATCGGCTTGTTTATCAGTGTACTGAGCAGTATTTTACTGGTGAAATTTATCAAGGACTTCACCCATGTCAGCTGCCCCTGGGATGTAATGCTGTTTGGTGGCAGCGTGCCATACGTACCCATCTTCAACGCCTTACCCGAGGGAGCACAATTGGGTCAATGTTTCCCTGGGGGACACTCCAGCGGCGGTTATGCCTGGGTAGCCTTGTACTATTTCTTCCTCCAGGAAAAACCTCAATATCGTAGGCTGGGTTTAGCCTTTGGCCTCTGCTTAGGTGGACTATTTAGCCTGACTCAGCAATTGAGAGGCGCACACTTCTTCTCCCATGGGATCTGGAGCCTGGCCATATCTTGGTTTGTGGCAAGCTTAGTTTATTACTTACTGTTTGTTCGCCCTCAGCTCGAAGCGCACCAGGCCAGAGAACAACCACAGTTGGCTTAGCAACAAGAAAAGGGCGCAGCCATTGGCTGCGCCCTTTAAACCATCTTTCAGACATCATCAGCGACTTGGCGAACGCCGCAATAGCTCATGCATCGAAGGAGAGTGGCAAGATTAGAAGCGGCCAACGACACCTAAGCCAAGACCGACACCATCGACATCTGAATCTAGCACTTTAGATATTGCGAAGTTAGTCGAGAACAGTAATTAATCAAGTGGTACGAATATCGTCATCGTAACCCCTAGTATAACCAGCGCCCACAGACCTAGAGTTACATGCCAATCAGCACTCACATTGAACTTGTCCCCAGAATCGTTATGTGTGTAGTTTTATTTAAAATCAATACCAGCTGTAGATTGAAATTAATATATCTACCAATTAATTAAAATAAAATATTCTAACTCTACAAACAGATTATACTCTCAAGCAGACCAGCAGGAAAATCACGACGTAAAATAAACTTAAACAGGTATTATTACTAGTATACAAGCGTAAGTAATATTGATTAACAATATAAACAATCAATAATGCATTCCATACAAGACAATTAATCACCAATAATACTTATTGCCATTCATTAAAAACAAAAATATCACCCCATAACTTTCAGTCTCCGCAACGTGAAAAAGTAATATCTAAACTCCATCAAAAAAGAACAATAAGTAAAAAGAAAAGCAAAAACAACTAAATACACCAAGATGCATATCAAGCATCACTTTCAACTTCAGTAAAAAACTTTAATGTTAAACTTAAGAAAACAAATAAAAATATAGGAAATAATTAATGACACTTTCACCTTACAAACGAAATTATAAAGTTAAACCCACACCAAATATCCAGACAACTTAGATCAAACAGTATTTATAACACAGTATTGTTGTAAATAATGAGACAACCTTTCTCATTATCAACTGTATTTATCACCTTAAGTTTATTTGATAATAGGGGGATAACGACAAAGTAATTATGGATATAAACCCGCATTCCATAATAAATGAAATAATATTGTAAACCTAGGAAAAAACATGACTAGCAATAAATTACTCACACTTGCTATTACTACCTCACTTTCTTTTTCTTCAGCAGCATTAGCAGAGCAAGAAAGTCTCTCGATGACAGAAGCAGCGAAAAAGTCGGCTAATCCTGTATCTGATGTATGGATGATGGTCATTCAAAACGATCAAACTTTCCTAAAGAAAGAAGATGGTCATCATGAAATGCAAAACCGCGTAAGCTTCCAGCCAGTGATGCCTGTACCCATTTTTGATGGTGAATGGAACCTAGTTAACCGTTTGATTGTAAATCATTACAGCTCCCCGGGGAATCGTAACTCTAGTATACAAACACCCGATGAAATGTTCTTCAACGATACTACATCAGGCATGGGTGACACGGTACTCCTATCGATGGCTGCCCCCAACCGGGATGATGGTTGGATTTGGGGGGCTGGAGCAACAGTTATTGCCCCTACTGGTACAGAGGGCTTAACTCAAGATAAATGGCAAGCTGGACCCACAGTCATGATTGCTCGCCTAGGTAATGAGTCAAGTGACCCGTTCAATATTGAAAGTTGGAATATTGGATTTTTTGCTCAGCATTGGTGGGATGTTGGCGGTAGTGACGATGTTGTCGAATCGACAAACCAATCAGATATTCAGTACTTCTTAAACTACCGCATCAACGATACAGCATTAATTGGTATGACGCCTAACATTCAAATCGACTGGGAAAAAGAAGGCAAAGACCGCTTTACAGTTCCTATTGGGATAGGTTACATCGGTATGTTCAACTTAGGTAAAATGCCAGTTCGTTGGGGAGTAGAGCTTCAATATTATGTAATGAAGCCTGATGCTGATAGCGACGATTATTTTGGTCAACCAGGATACACGCCCTACACTCCAGACTGGAACTTAAAAGTGTTTTTCGCACCGATAACACTCAATCCCTTTAAATGATTTGAGTATTAATATGAATATGTTGTAAGTATTGTCGCTACAACTTCTCAAAGAACAGTATTTTTGTACGGCGATGAGAAGAATCGAGCCATAGATGACTATGTTATGCGAACTTCACTTACCTGTACAACATTGACTAATGCACTAACTGACAAATTGGCTTACTATCAAAAGGTAGTCAATTTTCAGCTAGTCCGCTTTTCCTTTGATATCGTAAAATCGTAAATAAGTGATCTATCCTTATTTTCTTGGCCGACACCATGGGCAGCTAATATCAAACTGGAGTAACTATGCATTTGATAATGAAGAGCCAGTTCGATGACTTGAGACTAAACGATGATCACGAATACAGCGCCGATGATAAAGGCGGCAAGAAGGTGGTGAAAATTTTCAAGGACGGCCAGCTGATCGCTAAAAAAATAGCGGTTAAACGTTCGATACAGTACTTCGGTGTCACAGGCATCGAAGACTTCCTCACTTACTAAACATAAAAAACAGCCCAGGGCTGTTTTTCATGTTTATCTGCTGGAGATACCGATTGGTATGCTAGTTAGCGCTTCTTATCCGTTCGACGGCTAGCATAGCTCGACTTGGCACCATCGGCTCGGCTCGACGGTTTGCCCTTATGTTTATTGGCAGGCTTGCCTTTACGTCTGTCAAATTTCTTCTTAGTGGTCGTCACGTCTTGAGTCTCCCGGTATCGAGCCGGCAGAGGTGCGCCAAGCTCGTATCCGGGCAGAACGATGCGCGGCAACTTAAGCTCAATCAGACTCTCAATCTCATCGAGCATCTCCTCATCGGATGGACAGACAAAGGAGATAGCCCGCCCGGTTAAGCCGGCGCGGCCAGTACGACCTATACGGTGAATATAATCCTCGGCCCCATAAGGTAGCTCTAGGTTTATCACCAGAGGCAAGGCTTGGATATCTATCCCTCTAGCCGCCACATCTGTAGCCACCATGACCCTGAGTTTACCCGCCTTAAATTCTTCTAGAGTACGGTTTCTCGCGCCTTGCGTCCTATCACCATGAAACACGCCACACTTGATGCCGTCTAAAGTCAGCTCACTGTTGAGATGCTCGGCGCTCTCCTTGGTGGTAGCAAAGACTAATACCTGCTGCCAGTTGTTACGCCCGATTAATTCGGAGAGCAGCTCGGCTTTACGGCGTTTATCGACCAGGTAGACCTCCTGCTCGACGCTGGCAGCAGAGCGAGTCTGAGTGACATTAATCCAACGGGGAGAGATCAGCATCTTCTCGGCTAATAGCTTCACTTGGTCACTATAGGTCGCCGAGAAAAAATGCGTTACATGTTGAGATGCAACCAGAGACTTGACTCTCTCGATATCACGAACGAAACCCATATCCAACATTCTATCTGCCTCATCTATGATAAGGCTGGTAACGTCAGACAAATTGAGCCCATGCTGACCGACAAAATCGAACAATCGACCCGGGGTAGCCACTAAAATATCGACGCCAGCATTCAATGCCTTACGCTGAGGATTCATGTTCGCCCCGCCATAGACAGCCAATGTCTTAAGGGAGGTAAACTGACCGTAGCGAGTGATATTCGCGGCCACCTGAATCGCCAACTCTCGGGTTGGCGTCAGAATAAGGCCACGAAGACAAGGCGACTCGTATTCTTCCTTGAGTAAGCGTTCTAATAAAGGTAAGGCAAATGAGGCCGTCTTACCCGTTCCAGTTTCGGCGCATGCCATAAGATCGGCGCCCGATAAGGCAACAGGTATGACTTCTGACTGAACCTGTGTGAGTTGCTGATAACCACATTCATCGATTGCTTCGATCAATAAGGGGTTCAAGTCGAGGGCGTCAAATTTCATGGAAAACTCACGTGGGATAATAAATGAGCGCGGAGTCTATCAAAAACCGACTTCACTGGCTACGACGATACATTTTCATGTCCCATCTCTGCGATAGCCAGGATATATTTCTGCTCAAAATCGGCTGCTGGAATGGGTCTCGAAAAAAGGTAGCCTTGACCATAGTCACACCCGGCCTTAGCTAAAATATTTTTCTGGTACTCAGTTTCAACCCCTTCGGCTATGACCAACATGCCGAGCTTATGTGCCATCACAATAATCGCCTCACACAAAGTCACATCGTCGGTATCAGATTCTAAATTACGGGTGAAAGACTGATCAATTTTGAGATAATCAATATCAAACTTTTTCAAATAAGCCAATGAAGAATACCCGGTGCCAAAATCATCCAGCGACACTTGTATCCCCGCATCGCGATAGGCTAATAACTTCTCCGATACTCCCATACTCGCATCCAGTAACAGGCCTTCGGTGATCTCGACGCAGATACTGTTACTCGCAAGGTTTAGCTGCTTTAGTTGCAAAATCCAATCTTCGAAGCTGTCCCCCTCGTCTCTAAACTGTATTGGGGATTTGTTGATACTGATCTGGATCTCGACGCCAAACTTGTCTCGCCAATGTGCACTCTGTTTTGCCGCTTGGGCAAACACCCAATTACCTATCTCTATGATAAGGCCAGTGTCTTCGGCAATAGGAATAAACTCGCTAGGCGACACCATGCCTCTTTCAGGATGATGCCAACGAATAAGCGCTTCGGCCTTATGCATCTCCCCGGTGGACAGGTCAATAATAGGCTGATAAAAAACCTCAAACTCTTTCTTATTCACGGCCTGGCGTAAATCACGGATCAATACCATCCGATAACGAGCTTCTTCCTGCATCGAAGCCGTAAAATAATGGAAACGATTTCTCCCCAGGTCTTTAGCCGCATACATAGCCTGATCGGCATGTTTAAGTAGGCTCTCTATAGTTGACGCATCATCGGGATAGAGGGTAATACCTATGCTCCCACTAATATAAGCCGTGTCATTACCTAGGTTAAAAGGTTCAGATAAACGGGATAGAATATTACCCGCCACCCTATCAACGCCTTTATTATCTTCTATGGCCGAAAGCACGATTGTAAACTCATCGCCTCCCAACCTGGCGACCACATCGGATTCACGTATACAGCTTTTCAGCCTCTTGGCCGTTTCAATCAATAGCTGATCGCCCACATCATGGCCTAAGGTATCGTTGACCTCCTTAAAATAATCCAGATCTAAAAACATCAAGGCAAAGTGTTGCTTATTACGATCTGATTTGAGCAACTCAGAGCCCAGATATTCCAGCAACATGCGACGATTAGGCAGTCCCGTCAGAGGGTCATAGTGAGCCTGTTTCCAGATGAGCTGTTCGGTCTGTTTTTTTTCTGTAATATCGGAGAAGAGCGCAACGCGTCGATAGACTTCGCCTTGGCTGTCATAGATGGTATTGATGGTTAACCAAACAATATATTCCGTTGCATTCTTATGTTTTAGCCAAAGCTCACCTTGCCACTTTCCGGTCTCCATAATTTGAAAAATCATCTGCTCGAACTGAAATTTATTGGTCCTTTCACATCGCAAAATTTCAATATATTGGTCGATAACCTCATCTTCCCGATAACCTGTTATCTCAGAAAAAGCCGAGTTGATGGTGATGATTTTCCCCTGACTGTCTTGCACACTCATGGCTTCGCTGGAGTTATTGTAAACAGAAGCAGCTAGCTTCAATGACTCCTCAACTCTTTTTCTATCGGTAATGTCTGTATGGGTACCACACATACGCAGAGGCACACCTTTGGCATCTCTGCTGACGACCTTGCCACTGTCTAAAATCCAGCGAGTCTCCCCCGAGAGCGACACGAGTCGGTATTCGATACTATGCTGAACACTTTCCCCTTTTAAATGAGCGTCTATAGAATGCAACACCGCCACTGTATCCTGTGGGTGTATGCCATTGATCCACAACCTCTCATTATGCTTAAGCTCATCGACACTGCAACCTAATAGCTCTGCACAGCGCTCATTCCTGTCGACTCTATTGGTTTTTATATCCCAATCCCATAAGCCTAACTCACTGCTACTAAGCACTAAGGCAAGCTGCTCCTGACTCGAACGCATCGCCGATTCGGCTTGCTTCTGGGAGGTGATATCCAGCAAGCCTGAAATAACCAACTGCACCTTATCGTTTACCCTTTGGCAAGCGACGGTCAAGTGGGTATAGACTATGCCCCCGTCTTTAGCGACGAAACGTTTGTCCATCTCATACTCATCAATCTCACCTCGTAACATGCGTTCAAACTGCAGCAGATCTGTTTGGAGGTCTTCAAAATATGTCATCTCAACCCAAGTTTTAGTTAACAACTCGGCCTGGGTATATTTCAGCATCTGACAGACCCTTGGATTCACTTTAATCCAATGCTGATCCACGGTAGAGATACATATTCCTATGTTACCGATATTAAACTGTGAGCGGAACATGAAGTCATCTTGTAGCTGTATCTTGGCATCGCGCTCTATCTCCAGTCTTCTGGACAGGAGTAAACCGAGTAAAGTGGTGGCCACGGGAAAAATCAATAATACAGAAAAACTCAGCTGCATCAGAATATTGATGGCCATCTCCAGGGGCAGCACAAACATCCAAATTAAACTGATCAGGTGAAGAATAAAGCCAAAAATATAAAGCTCTTTATAATTAAGATCGGCGATCACCGCCTTACGCTTATAGCGCCATAAACTGCCAATCAGCCCCGAAGAAATAATCACTCCAAGCCCGGCCCAAACTGCAGTTCCTCCCTCCATTAGGCGGTAGGTAGCGGCGATGCAGATGGCGACAAAAGTAGCAAGACCACCAAAAAACAGGCCCGAAATACCTAAAATCACCGAGCGGGTATCGAAAAATATGCCGCTTTGGTACTCCCAAGGCGTCATCATAGTCGTGATGGTTATCCCACCTATGATGACTCCGAGCGATATCCGCCAAAGGAAAAAGTATTCACTCTGCTTTCTAGGCACTGCATCATAAACAAACACCATAGCTAACAGTAATGCGGCATTTTGTACCAGGGAAAAAATCACTTCTGAATCCATGAGTCGCAGTTTTTCCTCAGTATATTAGGAAGTTTACCGCTTTGAGTGTAGCAGAAGCATACCATTAATGAGATAGGTCAAATTAGCTCAAAATAGAAGACAAACATAAAGTTGGAGTATGTCATTTCCACCACAGATTTAATAATTTAGGCTAATGGAACAAAACAAAGAAACAGATAAATAAAAGTCACCTTTTATCAAAAATGGATTAAGATAGCACTGCAACCTAATATGGATATTCAGGGTAAACGGACTCATGCCAGGACCACACTTAGCCTTTTTGAAGGCAATTATATTTGCTAGCTCAACCTTACTCAGCCTATGTAGCTATGCTCATGTAGATGACACTAACCAACAAGACCCTCGAGTCATCAAACTTGCGGCAGAAGATAACTGGGCGCCATTTGCCAATGCCTCCGGCACAGGTATCTCTCACTCCATCATCAATTCGGCTTTTTCTCGGGTTGGCATTGAAGTCAAGAGCATAGTAGTGCCCTACTCTCGAGCCGTTGTCATGGCCAAGAAAGGGCTCGTCGATGGCGTCTTCAATCTGGTTAAAGAGCAGAGCACCGAAAGTCATTTTGTCTTTGGCGAACAGCCTCTATTTTCTGCAACGGCCTCTTTCTATCAGAATGCAAAAACACCAGTCCAAGCCGTGGATAAATGGCAGTTACCACCAAATACTAAGGTGGGAATTATCGAAGGCTATGAATATGGTGATGAACTTAACTTACTGCCCAATGTTCACATATTTAAGCTTGCCAATCATAACCAGCTGATCAACTTGCTGCTACTGGACAGAATTGATCTTGCTATCATGTATGATTTAGTCGCTGACCAATATATTCAACGCATGGGAGTCGCCGCAGCTATAGAGCAGACCTTCACCAATCATACAGGACAAGTCTATCTGGCTTTTTCTAAGCACAACCCACAGGCAGAAACCCTGGCAAAACTACTGGATACCGGCCTTAGTTCACTCCAGCAAGATGGCAGTTATCAAAAAATAATGACCTCTATCGAATCGACTAATTAGAGGCAAGTATTAAAACCTCTGTGCTAAACTAGAGCCAATTCTCAGAAGTATTGGCTCAAACAACGATTATGCATAAGACAGTTCAAAGCCCTAAAGAGCTCAATTACAGTTCTACATATCATTTTCCGGTTCAGATCTATTACGAAGATACAGATTTTTCAGGCGTGGTTTATCACCCTAATTTTCTTAAATATTTTGAGCGAGCGAGAGAGCATGTCATTGGAGCTAAAACATTAGCTAGACTCTGGGATGAGCAAGGCTTAGGTTTTGCTGTCTATCGCAGTGATATGCTGTGTCATGACGGCGTTGAGTTCGCTGACATTATAGACATCAGGACTCGTTTCTACTTCGAGAGTAAATACAGAACGGTCTGGCATCAGGAAATTTGGCGACCCAATGCAAAAAAGCCAGCTGTCACCGCCAACATAGAAATGGTGTGCATGAATAAGGCGAGGCAGCTGACACCTATGTCGGCAGACTTGTTGGCACATCTAAGCCAGTCATTTACCAAGAGTCACCAAAGTGTGTCATCTCTGTGAGTCAAAATAACGCTGAATAAATCACTGTATAATATGGAATGGTATTAGACAGGCCGAATCTGATCCGCTTCGATCTCTTTAGCTGTCATGGGTTTAGCAAAGAGATCGCCCTGGATTTTATCGACCCCCATCTCAATCAGAGTCAGATTCACCGCTTGGGTTTCAACCCCTTCAACTGTGGTGCTAAAGCCCAGGCCTTTCGCTAGATCTATGCTAGTTCTCATGATGTGTGCGGCACGTTTGTCGGTCAAGAGATCATCGAGAAAGGCCTTATCAATTTTAACTTCATCGACAGGAAAGTTTTTAAGGTAAGCCAATGAGGAGTGACCGGTACCAAAATCATCTATGGCGACGCTTACGCCAATCTCCTTTAACTTCTCAATGGTGGCTATCGCCAGGTCCATATCATCCATAAGGTGACTCTCGGTGATCTCGATAGAGAGTGAATCGGCCGACACACCATAACGACCCAGCTTAGTCTGAATATCGTCACACAGGGTCGCGCTGATCATATCTTGGGTCGAAAGATTTACCGCAACCTGAAGACGAACATCCATGGCCTGCCACTTGGCCTGTTGAGAGAGCACTTGCTCTAACGCCCACTGGCTGAGCAGCTCAATCATACCGGCATATTCGGCTAAGGGGATAAATTCAGCGGGTGATATATGACCTAATTCACTGTGTTTCCACCTCATTAAGGCTTCGACTTGGGTGTATGTCCCCGATGCCACATCTAACTTGGGCTGATAAACCATGTAAAGCTGACCTTGCTCAAGCGCCTTCGGAAGATCATGAATGATGCTCAGTTCACGCTGCTGATTCAAATCATCTCCTTCAACATAACAGGCGAAGAAAGGCTTACGTGATTTGGCTTTAATTAGCGCGAGATCGAGACGCCTCAATAAGGCGCTGACATGGGTATGATGCAGATTGAGATCGACAACCCCCATCTGAATTTGTACGGAAATAGTACTGCCCTCGATTTCATAGGGGGTTTGCAGCCGATCTCGCAGTGCCAACAAGATGCTTTCACTCTGTTGCGCCTCAAAATAAAGCAGGAACTCATCTTCATTCATTCTCGCCACATACACAGCCTGAGAGGCTGGATCTATGAGTCGTTTCGACACTTGCCTGAGTAATTCATCTCCAACGGAGAATCCAAACAGATCGTTAACAAACCTAAACCGATAGATATCGATTAAGACTAAGCTACCTTGCTCTATGGTACTCAAACCACTTAGACGTGATTTCACCCCCAGGCGATTAGGCAGTCCGGTCAACTTATCTTTATCGCTTGGACCGGGTAGCTCGAAGATGAACCTTTGCAGCTCATGATATAGCTGGACATATTTCTTGGGGATTTTATCAGATGAAATAACACGCCCTTGAGAATCAGCCAATGGCTTGATTCCAGGCTTGTCTCTTCGTTGCTGAAGCAGGCCTAGCAGATGTTGAAGAAAAGCAGTTTCACGCTTTTTATGCCGGTACCAAATGATGATACCAGCGACACAAATTAACCATAAAACCCAATAGTGCCAGCCGCTTTCCACGCGAGGAATTCCACTCCTTAGAAAATATTTACTTGGTCACATGCGCTAATAATCAATGACTCGACACTCGCTCATGAGTCATATTAGCGGGCTACTCATAGCTTAACTTAATCGAATGATACTTATCGAGAAATTCGTCGCTGGCTAACTCATCTGGCGACACAGGTAAACCACGCTGCACAAATACATCCAACCTCTCTCCAAGATTGGCTCCTGACCTGAGCTCTCCGGTATAGAAGGCTGCGGCTCGAACAAAATCCATATAAGAGACATTGTCAGGCAGATAAGAAAGATCTGACCACCGCTCGACAACTTCCATCACTTCTGGAGCAAAATCCCAGCTTTTCAACACGGCGCGGCCTATGGGCCCCTGCATCTTTCGCACTAGCGCCCTAAGCTGATCGATACTGGTAAAGAGTTCAGGCTGAGCCTCGGCTTCCGTTAATACAGGCAGAGCGCCGATATTATGCACCAGTCCCGCCAGCGTCAAAGTGTCGAAGTTAAGCCCACAACCTTTATGAGACTTAATGTAGATCTGTAACATGGCGCAAGCTGCTGAGGTCACCTCGATAGAGGAACACCATACCTCATCCATCACCTCCCACACCATCTCGTTAGTCGAGATAAACAGCTGCTCCATGGCAACCGACGTCGCTATGGCCTTAATCTGAGTCAAACCTATACGAGTGACGGCGCTATTGATGTTCTCGGCTTTCACCCCTCGACTATACAGGACACTGTTAGCCACTTTGATCATTCTTGCAGAGATAGCTGCATCTTGGCCAATAATTTCGGCAACCTGTTTCGGGCTTGAATCGGGTCTCGATACCACCTCCTGAACTCGCATGGCTACCTCAGGTAGCGTCGGCAAAACTAGAGAGTCAGCCTTTAATTTCTTTAACAGCCTGACCAGTAGTTCATGTTCAGTAGACATTCGTGCTCCCATTATCTATTTAGCAAGCAAATTTAACTCAATGAGTTTGCCGAGTATATCAGTGCTTCCGTTAACTCGAGGTGTAAAAAGTATCCATGCAGTTAACATCTTGTGTAGATTCTAGCTAACTTTAAGATTATAAGGGAATAAATTTCTGCTAAAGCTAGACCTAAAAGGCCTACCAAGATCCGAAGACTTGATTTAGATCAAGTTAATGTAAGCTCAATTTGCTTACGAATGCAGGCTGCGAGTAAAATGCCCGCCCGCTTGTTGCGCCTTTAACTGTTAATAGAGAATCATTATGTTTAAACCTGAGCTACTGTCTCCCGCTGGGACACTGAAAAATATGCGTTATGCGTTTGCCTACGGTGCAGATGCTGTTTATGCAGGCCAGCCAAGATACAGCCTTAGGGTGAGAAATAATGAATTCAAGATGGAAAACCTGGCGACAGGGATCAAGGAAGCCCATGACCTAGGCAAGAAACTCTATGTGGTAAGTAATATTGCCCCCCACAACACCAAGCTAAAGACTTATATCAGGGACATGGAGCCAGTTGTCGCCATGAAACCCGATGCCTTGATCATGTCCGACCCAGGTTTAATCATGATGGTCAGAGAAGCCTTCCCGGAGCAGGTAGTCCATCTATCGGTTCAGGCTAACGCCATCAACTGGGCCTCGGTGAAATTTTGGCAGCAACAAGGTATCAAACGAGTGATCTTATCCCGTGAACTGTCACTCGATGAGATTGAAGAGATACGTCAGCGTTGCCCGGATATCGAACTGGAAGTGTTCGTTCACGGCGCACTCTGCATGGCGTACTCGGGGCGCTGCCTGCTATCTGGCTATATCAACAAGCGCGATCCCAACCAAGGTACTTGCACCAACTCATGCCGTTGGAAGTACGATGTCCATGAGGCTAAGCAAACCGAGACAGGTGACATAGTTGCCGTAAACCCTCAAGCTCTTGTGGATCAACATGGTGTCCAAATTGAAAAGCCGACCTTAGGTGAAGGGCAACCGACCGATCAGGTGGTATTATTGCAAGAGGCTGGTAGACCCGGTGAGTATATGCCGGCATTCGAAGATGAACATGGTACCTACATCATGAACTCCAAAGATCTGCGCGCCATTCAGCACGTCGATCGCCTGACTAAAATGGGTATCGACTCGTTGAAGATCGAAGGCCGTACTAAGTCTTTCTACTATGTTGCTCGTACGGCCCAGCTCTATCGTCAGGCAATTGAAGATGCGGCATCGGGTAAAGACTTCGATCGCACCTTGATGCATAACCTCGAAGGCCTGGCACACAGAGGCTATACCGAAGGCTTCCTGCGTCGCCACGTCCATGACGAGTACCAGAACTATGATTATGGTTATTCGATCAGCGACACTCAACAGTTCGTCGGCGAATTCACCGGCAAGCGTAACGATGCCGGCATGGTCGAGATTGACGTTAAGAATAAGTTCTCCGTCGGCGATAGCGTCGAGGTGATGACTCCTCAGGGAAATCTTACCTTCAAGATTGAGCAGCTAATTAACCGTAAAAATGAAAACGTTGAATCAGCACTAGGCTCGGGGCACTTCGTCTTTCTGGCGCTACCCGATGGTGTAGACATAAATAAAGCGGTTCTGCTGCGTAACTTGGGCCAAGGACAAGATACCCGTAATCCCCACGCTTAAAATTAACTAGCATCGGCTATATAAGCGATAAGTTGTAAGTTGTAAGTTGTAAGCGATAAGTTCTAGAATCTAGATCCTAGGATCTAGGCTCTAGGACCTAAGTTTTAAGTTTTAAGTTTTAGGCAAAGATAAAACAGGTAAAATAGAAAAGATGGCATTATTGATCGACGACAGCTGTATCAACTGCGACATGTGTGAGCCCGAGTGTCCTAATCAGGCGATCACTATGGGTGAAGAGATCTATGAGATAGATTCAGATCTCTGCACCGAATGCGTGGGTCATTACGATAAGCCAACCTGTATCTCGGTATGCCCCATCGACTGTATCGACCCAGATCCCGCTCACCAAGAAAGCGATGACGAACTGCTGCTGCGTTACCATCTGATCACAGGTAAGCCCATCTAGCCTCTAATATTTAGCCTTTTATCTCTAATAGCTATGCGGCATCGAGCCAATCCAGTAACTATGCGTCCTAGTTTAAAATCAATAGTTAGAATCAAGACTTGAAATCTACACCTTAATCCCATCACACCAGCTCATCAAAAATCGACCTTGGGGAATACTTCATCAAAAAATTTGACTTGGAGTCGAGTCCGGCTACTAGGATTACTATAAGCGCAGTTAACGCGCAGATTACAGGTGATCCCGATGAAAATGTTTATCAAGCTAGTGTTTACCTCGACCTTATTTGGGCTTTTGGGCATAAACGCTGCACAAGCGATTGCAGAGTCAAATAAAAGCGATCGTCTCACCATACAGGTGAAAGGCATAGTCTGTTCATTTTGCGCCTTTGGGGTCGAGAAGAACCTGTCTAAACTGCCTTTCTTAGACAAAACACAATTTGGCCAAAACGGCGTATTGATAGACATCAATACCCAAAAGATCACCTTAGCCTTACTTGCCGATAAATCCGTAGCCTATGCCGACATAGCCACAGCCATCACTAAGGGAGGCTACGATCCCGTCTCCTATCATGGCGTCATCGAAGGCATTATCCAAAACAGTGACGGCGAGTGGTATCTGGTCGACCAAGGTAAGGAGCAAGTCTATCACTTGTCTCAAACAGCCGAGTTAAGCGCTATAAGCGGAAAACGGGTATTGCTCGACATCACTCTCACCCCAGCTCAAGCCCTGGCCAGTAATGCCGAAGAGGTCTTAGTCTCTGAGTTTCGGGTATCCCATGTCTATGAGCCCAGCGAATCAGCAGCGCCGAATCAAGAGGCTAAGTTCAGGCCGGGCTATGATCTATAAAATTCGATTTATGAGTATCCGTCAGAGGTACCTGCTTTGCGTGCTGTTGCTGAGCCTGACTTTCACTTCCCAGCCAGCACTCGCCCACCAGCCTGTGATGGATATGGCACCTCGTTGGGAGGACGGTTGGGGCTTTCAGCTACGCCAACAAGATATTAGCTCGGATGTCTTGCTCGAGGGTAGATCAAAAATTACCAATGAAGCCAAGCGCAGTAAAAGCATTAACAGACTCTGGCTCGAAGGCATCTATACCTTTAAGCGTGAAATCAGGCTCAGCTTCAAACTCCCCTATATAAAGCAAAGCCGCACCGTGGTTAAAGATGCCGGTCCTGTAAATGAAAGCGGCACCGGCATAGGCGATCTGATCATAGGCCTGCCGCTGAAACGATATAAGAATGAAGCAGACTCGACGGGAAATATTGCCATCACCCCCAGCATCCGTCTGCCCACGGGCAGTACTGATGCTAGCTTTCCCGTGGGAGATGGCAGTATAGATCTCGGATTGAGTCTCTCGGCCAGCTTCGAGCAGGCCAAGTTGTACCAGTACTACGACCTCTTCTACTGGGTAAATAACAAGGGCGACAAGGGAATAGATAAAGGCGATGAGCTCGGTCTGGACATCAACATAGGCTGGCACCCTTATCACGATAACCTAAGTAACACGGGCATATTTCTGATGCTGGATATCAGTGCCAGATTGGAACAAGCAGGCCAGGACTCGGCGGGGGCGACCGGGGGAAAACGATTATCTGCCGGCCCCATATTCGTCTGGTATCGCAGCGGCGCCATGTTTCGCGCCGAATATAGCTTGCCCCTGTATGAAGATGTCGAAGGCATGCAATTGTCATATGGCGATGAGTTCACCCTCGGCATCGGCTTCGTGTTTTAAAGGTATAATGTCTTTAAACATGCATGAGTTTGACAAGGAGTCCAGGTGTTGTAACAGCGGTAAAAGACGTGAATTGATCGGTAATAGAATGAGACGATATCAAGATGCTTAATCGAGACAAGCTCACCACCAACGCCTCCTTACTGGGAGGCTTAGGCCTGGCCCTAATTGGCACCACCTGCTGCGCCCTGCCGATATTATTGGTGGCTCTGGGCATGGGCAGCGCCGCTGCCTCTATGGTCTCGGCCTTACCCTGGTTAGTCACGGTTTCTCAATACAAACACTTCACCTTCACCCTCACGGCTATCATACTGGCTTACAGTTTCTGGAAGCTTGCCAGGATGACGGCATGTGAAGCCGGCACACAAAACACACTGAAATGGCAACGAAGAGCGCTATGGCTCAGTACGGCTATCTTGATCCTATCTATGGTTACCGCCTATCTGCTACTTCCCTTAAGCCTTTGGCTGGATAGTGAGTTAATACTTTATTAAAGGGAAAGGTTAAGCACCGCAACAAGCGCCCTTGCCTTTCTGAGCCGGTGCCAGCTGGATCGGTGGGCAAGGCACTGAGCCGTAAGAACAATACACACAACAGTCTCCGGCCTTAGGTTTTAACAGACTATGACATTGCTCACATTCATAGAACCATTGGCAGGCATTGGTTGGCATGGTCTCCATCTTACTCTTACCACACTCCGGACAGGTTAATACCGACTCCAAGATCACCTTATCTGTCATGATTCATTCCCATTCTTAACGTCGCTGCTAGCATGACTCTTATTGCTAGTTGCTATGATTTCAGAAGGGTAACCTGCATCTTTGGTCGCCTGCATCAAGCGATCCACACTCACCTTGGTATCATCGAAGATAACCCTGGCCGTCTTATCGCCAAAATCGACCTTAGCCTGCTCCACACCGTCAAGATTCTCCAATGCCTTACGCACTGTGATGGGACACATGCCACAATCCATCGTCGGCACCATCAAATTAACGCTACGGGTTTCGGCCAACGCCGCTGTAGGCATGATGCCGAGTGCAGAGGCCAGCAGCACGAAGGACATAACAGTGGTAGCTGTGCTCTTTTTACTCATCAATACTCGTGGTTTCATTTTTTTCTCCAGATTCAATCAAAATTATGCCATCAGCCAGACCAGCCAGTAGGGACTCGAGACCAACATGGCGGCGATCAGGCTCATCAGCCAAAATACCATCCTATAGCGGCGGCGATTATCTGCTACCGAGCAGACCCCGTCAGCGCTACACTGGTCTAGCGGGCGATAAACTTTCCAGCCAGCCCATAGAAACAGGCCGACGACAAGGACAATAAAGTAAGGCCTGAAGGGGTCGAATGCCGCTAAGGTGCTGATCCATGAGCCGCTGATCCCCAGCATAAGCAACACGAAAGGACCGGCGCAACATAGGCTGGCACCGATAGCGGCCAACACTCCACCCACCATAGGCCAGGCAGGAGAGTCTGTGTTCAAGGTCTTATCATCTGGTTCAGTATTCATAGGCTCTAGTCATCAAATCTATCCATTAAAGAAGTATGATTATGTGTAGAGTGTAAAGCCTGTACCTAGATACGGAGTCAATAGACGAGTACTAAAACTCGTTTTAAGAGGGGTTATGACGAGTGTTAAGATGCCATAGCGAGTTTTAAGAACTGCTATGCTCGGGAACTAAGGAGCTGATGATGGGACAGCAGGCTTCATCGGGATTATGGCGACATTCATCCACCAGATTAGCCAAACTGTGCTCCAGTCGTTGCAGATCGTTTATCTTAGTCCGCACCGCTAATAGCTTCTTCTCGGCCAGTAGCTGAATATCGCTGCAATGTCCCACACTGAGGGAGATCAAGGAAGCAATCTCATTGAGCGTAAAGCCCAGCCCCTGGGCACGACGGATAAACATCAACCTGAGCAGGGCATCTGTAGGGTAACGTCGATAACCCTGAACGGGTTTAGCAGGCTGCTTGATTAAGCCTTGCCTTTCATAATAGCGCACCGTCTCAACATTGACCTCGGCGGCCTTAGCGAGTTGTCCGATAGTAAACATGTGGCCTCGAGATGAGTCAGGGGATACTAGTCATGATACCCAGATCTGCATCAGGTTCCAACACCGACTGGTATACTAGGGATTCATCTCATATTGATCTTTCAGCTGGTAGGCATAATTGTCCCACACCCGGGTATGACGCGCACTATCGACCACAGGACGCCTTATCATGCGCTTACATATGAGTTGCTGGATCAGGCTCGAACTCGCTTTCTGGCTCAACTGCAGGGCAAACTTGGAAAAATCGCGGATCATGAAATCAAATATCTGCTCGATGAGATCATCTTCACTCTTCTCCAGTCGAGCTTGTTCCAAGATAAGCTGCCCATAGACGACTAGGGTAAATAATTCTCCCAAGATCAGCAGAAAATCGAAGTCTTTAGCCTGCGCCACATTCGGCTTGCCCACCAACAAGAGCATTTTCAACAGTCTGATCTGCTTCTTAAAAATCTTAACATTGGCTAGACTGACCCTATTATAGACTCTACGGTAATCATGGAACCGAGTCTTGCCAAGCCCCTTGGTCGCCCCCTGATTAAACAGGAAGTCATCGTTGATCGGCTCATCCATGGTGGGGATATCGGGGTAGACGGCTGGCTTGAAGAAATAATTAGCCATAAACTTCAATATAAGCGCCATATTGACATGAACCGTGCCCTCAAGCTTGGGCAAGGCACGAATGTCTCTAACCGCCATCTCGAAGTACATGTTTTTCTCGAACCCCTTGGCGGCCATCACATCCCAGAGTCGATCGATCACCTCTTCTCCCTGGGTGGTGACTTTCATCTTGACCATAGGGGTGAACAGCAGGTAACGGCGGTCATCCCGATTGGCACAGCGCATGTAATCGACACCTCGTCGGGCAAACAGTTTCATGGCGCTGAGGCGCGCATAGGCCTCGATAAACAGATGCTTGATATGGACAAAATCGGTGACGTAGTGATCGAACAGGCGCCGATGAGACGCGTGGTTGATCGCCTCATGGTATGCATGGGAGCAGATGCCAATTGAGGCCCAGCCCAAATTGAATTTCCCCAGATTAACGGTATTGAGCGCCATATCCCAGGCATCGCGTCCCGTGGCTAAGATGTCCTCTTGACGAATAGGGTAGTTATCGAGGCGATATTCTGCGACATAATTTTGGGAGTTAACCACATTTTGCACTAACTGGTAATTTTTATGTTGCGAGTCCACCACGAAGAAGACATATTCATCGGTGTCGGTGAGTTTGCCGAAGGTCGACACCATCGCCGCCTTATTACCATTACCGATATAATATTTATTACCACTGGCCAGATAGGAACCATCCTCCTGGCGAGTCAGGCACATGTCGGTCGAATAAATATCCGCCCCATGTTCCTTCTCGGATAAGCCGAAGGCGAAGATTCCGCCCTCCTTTAACAGCTTGGCCGCACGATTCTTCACCACTTCGTTGTCGCTGATCCAGATGGGTCCCAGCCCCAGAATCGAGACCTGCCAGGTGTACCAATGAGCCAGCCCATAGAAACCCAGGACCTCGTTGAGCGCACAGATCCGCAAGGTGTCCCAACGACAGTTTTCATCGCCATAGGCAGCTGGGGTCAGGAAGGTGGCAAACAGCTGCTCTTTTTTCTCGAATTCGAGAAAATCGGCATACCAGGTTCGTTGATGATCATCGGCTTTAAGCCTCGCCTTGCCTCGCTGCTCAAAAAATTGAATCGTCTTGATAAGCAAGACTCGTGAGCGGTCATCGAGATGAGAATATTTCTCAGTCTTGGGGTTGAGGATGATACAGGATCTCAGGGGATCGGCGGCAGATGAGGTTGGAGTGCACTCTGGCCGACTGTTATCGACAGTCGCCTCGGCTAATGGCGGGGTGTTCGATTGCACAGTGTGTTTCATCTGACGTACTCCCAGGTACAAATCATAAACCTCTAACCACAGTCATCGTCAAATATCAGACATGAGGCAAGAGAAAAAATGGTCCTGACAGGGACCAAACTTATCCCACAACGCGCCTCTGGCGACCATAGAGGCTGCAGGCGTGGTTAACAGTAGTCGACAGTTCTATGAAGCTAACAGGGGAAGCCGCAGCCTCCCTTGTAATACCCCATCGGGTATTCCGGCCTGGTCGACTACACGGCCTGAGGCTCGGCCTTAATCTGCAGCTGGCAGATAATCAGTGCCAGCTTCTCTATGCTGTGCCTAATAGGCGATGGCAAGGTATCAAACTCGACGCTGAGCAACAGGTTCTTCACCTCTAATCCCAGCTCGGTGTCACCTTCGATGGACAGCTTGCGCTGGAAAAAAAGCGTGTCGGGATCTTCTTTTCCCGCCGCGATCAGGAGCAGCTCTTTCGAATGTCCCGAGAACACCACTTGAGCATCCGTTCTTGGGCGTACCAACCAACGAGAGTCATAACTAACCTCAAACTCCAGTCCCATGTCTTCGACATTAATTGCCACCCAACGTCCACACAGAAAATCCAACTCTTCATCTTCCCCCTGCTGCTTAAGCATTAATCCTAACAGGCGGACTAACACATCCGCTTTTAACTTGAATGGCACCATAGCCAATGGTTGTCGCATAAGCTTAGGCGCCAGGATAAGGAGTTGCTTGGCGATATTGCCTGAAAGTGGTATCTGCATTTGGATCTGATTTCCGGTAGCCTAAATAACTCTACCTACAGCAGGAGAGTCAAAAAGAAAATGATTTTACCCATATTTTATGATCACAAACCTGTTTTACATCAAGTATTCGATAGCCAATCCCTTTTACACTCACTTTTCGATTTTTGGGAGCACCTTGGAGTAAGAATATGGAACTGCTGTGTCCGGCAGGTAATTTGGCATCACTGAAAACTGCACTCAATGCAGGGGCCGATGCCGTCTATCTAGGCTTAAAGAATGACACCAATGCCAGATCATTCGCGGGTCTCAACTTCACCCCGAAAAAACTTCAGCAAGCAGCCGAATACACTAAGAAGCGGGGAAAGAAGATCTTCCTGACCATCAACACCTTTCCCAAACCAGGAGAGGAGAAACGTTGGTACGAAGCAGTCGATATTGCCGCTAATACCGGCATCGACGCCTTGATCATGGCCGACCTTTCATTGCTAGACTATGCCCACAGCCGCTACCCTCACCTGCCATTGCATCTGTCGGTGCAGGCCAGTGCCAGCAACTTAGGTGCATTGAAACTCTACAAAGAAGAGTTCAACATAGAGCGCGCCGTATTGCCCCGGGTATTATCGATGAAACAAGTGAGAGATCTCTCTAAGGTCACTCCAGTTGATCTGGAAGTGTTTGCCTTTGGTAGCCTGTGCATCATGGCCGAAGGCCGCTGCCATCTCTCCTCTTACGTGACTGGGCAGTCGCCCAATACCGGTGGCTCCTGCTCACCGGCTAAGCACGTTCGCTGGCAAGAGAAAGATGGGGCCCGATTGACACGCCTCAACGAGGTCCTTATCGATAAATCCTCCATAGATGAACAGATGGGTTACCCTGTGGTCTGCAAGGGTCGATACACAACACAAGACAACAGCGAGCCGACATACCTGCTCGAGTCACCCACAAGTTTAAACACATTAAGCCTGATCCCTGAACTCGCCAAAGCAAAAGTGGTGTCTTTAAAAATTGAGGGCCGACAACGCAGCCCGGCTTATGTTGAGCAAGTCACCTCGGTGTGGCGACACGCCATCGATACTTATCTCGATAACCCAGACCAGTATCAAACCCAAGATGAATGGAACAGAGCACTATCTAAGGTCTCAGAGGGACAAACCACCACACTCGGCGCCTATGAGCGCACTTGGCAGTAATCTTAGCCGACCTCTACTATTACCCTTGAATAGACCTTATGCGCTAAGCATTTAAGTCAGTATTCAAGTAAGCACTCATTCAAGCAAACACGTATGTAAACTGCCAAGTACTCTGGCCAGACCATGAGCGCAGGTGGCAATAAGACCTGAACATCAGGCTGCCCGGCAGATGTCATTTCACATAGGAAAACAGATGAAAGTATCACTCGGGCCATTATTATATTGCTGGCCGAAAGAGAAGGTTATCGAGTTTTATCGAGCCGTTGCCGATAGCCAGATACCACTAGTGTATCTGGGGGAGACTATATGTAGTCGCCGCCGCGAGCTTAAATTTACTGATTATATGGACTTAGCCCATATGCTCAAAGCCTCGGGTAAAGAGGTGGTAATCTCGACTCTGGCACTGCTGGAGGCGCCATCCGAATATACCGAGCTGAAGAAACAGGTCGACAACGGTGAATTTACCATAGAAGCCAATGATATGGGCGCGGTTCAGGCGGCGAAAGAACTGGGTCTGCCCTTTATCTGCGGTCCCACGGTCAACAACTACAACTTAGCCAGCTTGAAAAAGCTACACAGCTGGGGTATGCAGCGCTTCGTCATGCCGGTGGAGCTCTCTAAACATTGGCTCGACAAGGTCATATCTATCGAAGCGCCCGCGTTCGAAATCGAGGTGTTTGGTCATGGCTTCATGCCACTGGCTCTCTCGGCGCGCTGCTTCACCGCCAGACACAAGGGACTGGCCAAAGACAAGTGTCAGACCATCTGTATCTCAAATCCTAAGGGACTGTTAGCTCAGACTCAAGAGTCAGAGCCCCTGCTGCGCCTCAATGGTATACAGACTCAGTCAGCGGCCTGTATCGACCTCTCGTCAGAAAAAGCCGATATGGAAAAAATGGGTGTGGATTATTTCAGGGTTTCCCCCTCAAGCATGAGCAGTGTCGAGCTTGCGGATAAATTATTTGATGGCGAGCGAGCGTCCCATGTAAAACAAGAAACAAACGGCTCTGAGCTCAGTTGCAACGGCTACTGGCATCAGCAAGCGGGCTTCAGCACCGTGTAAAGCTGGCACACAAAAAACAACACGTCATTCCGGCATGCTTATGGCCGGAATACAATTTTTAGCGGTAAGGCACAAGACCGAAATAAGAAAGTTGTAAGTTGTAAGTTGTAAGTTGTAAGGTTACAAGCCCTCAAGCCTTCGAGCGACTAAATCACCCTCTCGACCTTAAGCTAGTCACTAAACCTAAGGTCCAGAGCATAAATAGCCCTATGCAGATCCACTCAAACGTCGCAGGCCACCAGATATCGGGTCTGGGCAAGCTCATCACCATCTCCTGATAGAAGGGCCTACCGGCGGTCGTTAATCCCAAAGATTGGTGGGAAAACAAGAGAAAGCTAAAGAAACTGATGAAGGTCAAAATACCTGTGAGTGCATTCCAGCGAGAATAGAAGAGCCTGCCTTTCATCAAAATGTAGATAAGATAGAGGAATGAGCTCATTACCCCGGAATAGAAAAAGTACTTCAATGCTGCCGTGTGCAGATGGTACACATTAACAGGAAATAACCCAGCTGCCGCCAATGAGATAAATGTACAAACGAGTGCGATTAACAATGGATAGAGGGCTCGATTATCCATCAGCTGAATAGAGAAAAGACAAAACATAATCAGGCTTAAACTACCAAAAAATAGCCCGCCATTGATCACCACGGCAAATTTAGAATGACCATAGTGCCCCAACTCACTGAGCGTGTGGTTGAGAAAATTGAAGCCATGACCCTCGAAGTCCTGAAATCCAAGCACAGATAACACAGTGCCAATAATTAAACCGACACTACCAAGTACACCAAACTTAAACGCTAAGCTGGATAGCTTTCTGCTCTTTTCTATCATTGTTCCTTAATTCACTCATCACACACTCCCTTAACATACATGGAAGCAGCATTGATTAAAGAGGTCTAGCACCGATTTTTAATCATTTCTAAATAATGAAATTGTACTTTAAGGATACGCAAACCATTATCACCTTAATTATCATAGTGTAAATACACCGACTCCATCAGCGATATTAGCTAACACAGATTCAAACAGCAGAGATTTATTATTAAATAGAGCACTAATTCAGTTTTATCGACTCTAGTCTCAAAACCTAAAATCCACAACAAAACAAACACATAAGTGATATAATTTCCCCATAACAATAATGACCGACAAAGAATCTGATACGGATTTCGAAGTTTTGAACGGGAAATAGCATGACAAGTCAGCACAACAAATCCACTGGCCGGGAGATAAGACTCACAGCCGGTGAAGAACTGATCTCAAACACAGACAAACGTGGGCTCATTACCTATGTTAACCAAACCTTTATCGATATCTCCGGCTACAGTAAATCTGAACTGATTGGTCATAGCCACAATCTAGTCAGGCATCAAGATATGCCAGCAGACGCATTTAAAGAACTCTGGATTAAGCTCAAGTCGGGTCAATCTTGGCGAGGTGTGGTCAAGAACCGCTGTAAGGATGGATCCTATTACTGGGTCGATGCCTTCGTCTCTCCGCTATTTGAGAAGGGAGCGATAATAGGTTATCAGTCGGTTCGCATCAAAGCCTCGGACCAGCTTGTCATCAGAGCCGAGCAGATCTACAAGCGGCTCAATCAGGGAAAAACGGTCTCCGATCCCCTGAGCTTAAACCAGAAGCGCGTCTTATCCGCAATTTGTGCCACCACAGGCTTAGGGGTAGCTGGCGCAATCTGGGGCTGGGGCGTCATTTTAGCCGGCGTGCTGCTGATGGGGATCAACTTAGCCATCTTCTATGACGAGGCCTTCAGAATCCCCGCTAAATTAATGAAAATGAAACAGGACTACGATTCCGTGAGCCGCTTCGTCTATTGTGGCCGCGATACTTCCTCCCTACTCGACTTTCAGATGTTAATGCAAAGAGCAAAACTACAGGGAGTGTTGGGGCGTTCTCAAGACAATGCCAAGCATATCGATGCAATAGCCGATAAGCTCATCACCGCCGCGAATCAAACCCATGCAGGTTTAGAACATGAGAGTCAGCAAGTGGAGCAGATCGCCAGCGCCATGGAGGAGATGGGCTCAACCATAGCCGAAGTGGCCGTCAATACTCAATCGACCTCGAACAGCATCGACGAAACCTACCAGTTGTGTCATGACAGCCGCATCAAGATGCAATCTAATAACAGCAACATAGCCTCACTCACCCAAGCGGTAACAGAAGCCGCGGCCAATGCACACCTGCTCAACAAGGAAGCCGAGCAAGTAGCCTCAGCCATGTCAGAGATTGATGCCATCGCCGAGCAAACAAACTTGCTGGCGCTCAATGCCGCCATCGAAGCGGCGCGCGCCGGCGAACAGGGGCGAGGTTTCGCCGTGGTCGCCGATGAAGTCAGAGCCCTATCGAAACGCACACAAGAATCGACCAACAGCATCTCTAAGAGCGTCGATAAGATGTTCGCCATGATAACCAGTTGGGCCGGTCAGATGGATTTGAGCCGGGCTCAGGCTGAATTGTGTGCCACCGATACTCAGGCATCGGCGGAAAAGATTGATACCATCTATCAGGCCATCAGCACCATACACTCACTGGCACAGCAAAACTCGGTAGCTGCAGACCAGCAAAAGCAGGTGGTCGATGAAATCAATCAAAATATTGCTGCAATCAGCCTGGCCAGTAACGATAACTTACGCGCCGTGCAATCCGTCGAAACATCGGTGCTCGAACTAAAGGTCAATGCCGATAAAGCCAAGAGCATGAGAGATACTTTCGGCTAACCTTGCTTTATCACCTCGAACAATAGCGACGTGGCTCTAAGAACACGTCGCTTTCTTTGGCAAAAAACCACAAAAACACATAAGAGCAACACCAGAGAAACACAAGTACCCACCAAGATTAACCACAGTGAAACCAAAAGCATACATAATATATTCTTGCTTGTTTCGCTAGAATATAAATACTCAAAAAGGCGTAATAACTATGCTATATCTGTGATTAATCCCATCCAGCCTGAGAATCGTTTTACATAGAGGATTTAAGGGGGTAATCTTGCCCCCCTCGATTTGAATGGATATTCAAACTTAATTTCAAATTGGATGAAATGTTAACTTATTGCAATTGTGCCGAAACGGTAATTTAGGGTAAAAAAAGTGGCTGAAAAACAAACCCATAACATAAAAACGATATTGACGTTTATTATTCCGTCATTGATAGGCCTGCTGCTGTTTATGACGCCTATCAGTTATAACGACGCTATCACTATCCCAATCGCTATCGTATCTAAGGGGCTACAGAGCCTACTTGGTGACACTATCACAGCGATAGTCACCGCGATTATCGCGATAACAACCACGGCGAGTGTGATCACTAAACTGTTTAAGCCTGCTATGATCATCAATCATGCATTCTTCAACTCACTGCTCAATGTCACGCCGGCCTGGCTGGTTGTGCGCTTACTCGGTGCCATATTCGTAGTGATGACCTTCTTCGGTGTTGGTCCTGAAGCGATCACATCTGGCGATACCGGTGCACTGATTTTAAATGACCTATTACCATCACTATTTAGTGTGTTTATCTTCGCGGGCATGTTACTGCCATTACTGATGAATTTTGGTTTACTCGAATTTATCGGCACGTTATTAACTAAAATAATGCGTCCGGTATTTAACTTGCCAGGACGTAGTGCCGTCGACTGTATGGCATCTTGGTTAGGTGATGGCAGTGTCGCCATTTTGATGACCAGTAAGCAATATGAGAAGCGTCTATATACTCAGAGAGAAGCGGCTGTTATCGGCACCACTTTCTCTGCGGTATCTATCACCTTCTCCCTGGTGGTTATCTCTCAGGTCAGACTCGAGCATATGTTTGTGCCTTTCTACTTAACCGTTTGTTTAGCAGGTATCTTGGCTGCGATTATCGTCCCAAAACTTCCTCCCCTGCGTTGGAAGAAAGATGACTATATAGACAACACCCCAAGGCATCCGGATGATGAAGTGATCCCAGAGGGGCACGGGGTATTTTCCTGGGGCTTAGAACAGGCTCTCGCCAAAGCAGGACAAGCTAACGGTATCAAGCAGACATTTAAAGATGGCATAAAGAATGTCATCGACATGGTGTTTGGTGTTATTCCTGTTGTCATGGGAATCGGCACGATTGCTTTGATTATCGCTGAATATACACCAGTATTTCAGTATTTAGGTATGCCTTTTATCCCGCTTTTAGAGCTTTTACAGGTACCTGAAGCGGCCGAAGCATCCAAAACCATAGTGGTCGGTTTTGCCGATATGTTTATCCCTTCGATTCTGGCTAGCTCAATCGAGTCGGATATGACACGTTTCATCATTGCCGCATTGTCTGTGACTCAGCTTATCTACATGAGTGAAGTTGGGGCGCTATTGATGGGAAGCAAGATCCCAATCAATATTTTCGAGCTTTTCGTGGTCTTTATCCTACGAACCTTGGTCACTCTACCTATCATCGCTGGTGCCGCGCATCTGATTTTCTAGGTTAATCCCCCCCTAAAAAAAGAGTGGCTCTGCCACTCTTTTTTTGTCTGTTTTTTATTGCCCCCTCTGGTACGCACTTTTATTGTTAGCTGCTGCACCAATGCCTATACCCCATAGAAGATTAACTTCCCTCCACCTTATGTAACTGTTATAAATATGTAAACACTCACATTTATTTTGTGAAGGGAGGCTTATATGGAGTTAAAGCTGGATATAAGAGTATCGGAGATCATGATCACCCGCATCGTCACCATAGAGATGGACGATAGGCTCACAGTGGCCAAAGAGATATTTGATAATGCGCCCTTCCACCACCTACTGGTTATCGAACACGATAAACTGCAGGGAATACTGTCTGAACGCGACTACCTACGAGCGTTGAGCCCTAATATAGGCAATATCAACGAAACTGAACGCGACAGTGAAACCCTGCAAAGAAGAGCGCATCAAGTGATGACTAGAAACCCAGTCACCATATCGCCAAATCAAACCATCAGGCAGGCCAGTGAGCTGCTGCTCGAGCATGGTATAGGCTCATTACCCGTTTTAGATAAAGGCAAGCTGGTGGGAATTATCACCTGGAAAGATCTGTTAAAAGCTTTTGTAGCTAAAAGATAAACTTGTACTCGAGCTCCTAAACCTAGGAACTCGAGCCTCGAATCTTAGGAACTCGAGCCTCGAAATCTTAGTAATCTATATCGCCCAGCCCCCCATATAGAAGATAACCAGGCCTAAGGTAATGGCTACTACGCCAGGCTTGAGCGCGCGCCATTCACCACTGCATATACGGCCAATCACCAGAGTGACAAAACCCAGCATGATGCCGGTGACGATATTAGAGCTTAAGATGATGAAGATGGCACAGGTCAATCCCGCCATGGCATCGACCTTGTCATTAAAGTCCAGCTTAGTGACGTTACTCAGCATCAAGAGGCCCACATACATAAGCGCAGGCGCCGTGGCATAAGCAGGCACCAGGTAGCTCAGCGGCGCGAGGAACATCATCATCACAAATAACAGGCCGACTATAGTAGCCGTGAGTCCCGTCTTACCACCGGCGGCGGTGCCAGCGGCCGACTCGATATACACGGCGGCAGGGGCTCCGCCGACGGCACCGGCGACGATGCTACTGACTGAATCTGAGGTTAACGCCCTGCTGCCACCGACTATGTTGTCATCTTTATCGAGCAAGTCGGCTTGCCCTGCAACGGCGCGTATCGTGCCGGTCGCATCGAATATTGCCGTCATCACCAAGGCCAATACGATTGGCAAGACCACAGGATTCAAGGCCCCCATGATATCCAGCTGACCGATAAGAGACTGCTCTGACATAAGATCCGGCCAGGCGAACAGACCTTGATATTTAACCGCTGGGTCGAATATCAGACCAAAAACCGACAAGGCAACGATCACGATCAAGATCCCCCCAGGTACTCCGCGACGCTCGAAACCTATGGTGGCTGCCAGACCGACAATGGCTGCAATCACAGGCAGGCTAGTAATATCACCCAGTTTAACAGGCAGTCCGGCATCACTGCCGACAATGAGCTGCACACTGTTAGTGGCAATCAGCAAGAGGAACAATCCGATACCGATACCCGTCCCATGGGCTATGCCCTTTGGCAGGTTAGTCAGTATCCACTGACGTAGTCCGGTCACACTCACAAATGTGAATACCACTCCCATCAAGAAAATGGCGCCTAGAGTCACGGGAATTGAGATCCCCTGGCCCAAGACCATGCTAAAAGCGGTAAAAGCCGTCAATGAAATAGCGCAACCTATGGCCATAGGTAAGTTAGCCCATAAGCCCATCAATAATGAGCCGAACGCGGCTATCATACAGGTGGAGATAAACACGGCGCCGGGATCGAAACCCGCGGCTCCCAACATGTTAGGCACCACGATCACCGAGTAGACCATAGCCAGGAAGGTGGTTAATCCCGCGATGAGTTCACGCTTTAGGGTGCTGCCACGTTGAGTAATACTGAAGTAGCGATCCAGGAAAGAACTGGAATTAGCTTGTGTATCTAACGATGTTTCTTGTGTAGGGCTCGTCTGTTCAGACTGCATAATTTTATACCTTTGATCTCTTAAATTTATAAGGCTGTGGCAGGTGAGAGCCCCGTTAATCAACGGGTGAGAGATCCACGAATACTTGATTGTATTTTATTGTGACCTGCAGATAATCAACGCTGTGGTTAACTATCATCGGCGTTAAACACGCTAAATCACAGCCTTTGCTGACGCCGAAGTTTACAGCATCTAATACTTTAGACCTAGAAAATGAGTGACTGATTTTACTATTGTTCTAAAAAACGAACGAGTGCGACTATTCTGTTATGGATTTTTATCAGCCTTATTTTTCATGCTCTTCGCCTGAGGCCAAAACAGCAATATTCTTATACCGATTGGTATAATTACTTGTTTGTTCATATTTCTTCATATTTTGTCAAAACTCATTCATTCCATGCATCATTCCTGTTCATATTCCTGCTCTATATTGGTGTCATCGCAGATAAGATCACTAGAGAGAGTCCGCTATGACACAGCAAACGTCATCAGAATCAGCCAAGCAAGTTAAAACCAAGGAGCTCAGAGCCCTAGGTTTTATCATCTTCCTGTTGTTTCCCATCGTCACCATCACAGGCATCAGTGCCTATGGCTTCATTATCTGGATGATCCAGGCATTTGGTGGAGTCGTCGGCCACTAATCGCGATTTAACAACACGTAAAACAAACTCAAACGACGAAACAAATTTTAAGATTTAAAGGATGCTGTTATGAAGTGGTTTATCAACATTTGGCGCACACTGACCCAACCTGCCAAGTACCTAACCTTAGGCACAGTCAGTTTCTCGGCCTTTCTTATGGGAGTCATTTTCTGGGGCGGTTTTAACACGGCTCTTGAGATGACCAATACCGAAGAGTTCTGTATCAGCTGTCACAGTATGGAGAGCATGCCATACAAGGAACTACAGGAAACCGTCCACTGGTCGAATCATTCCGGCGTGCGAGCCACCTGCCCCGATTGTCACGTGCCACACAACTGGAGCCGTAAGATTGCCCGTAAGATTGAGGCCTCTCACGACATGTGGGGCTGGATGCTACAGACGGTAAATACCCCGGAGAAGTTTGAAGATAAACGTCTCGAGATGGCCAGCCGTGAGTGGAAACGATTCGATCGTGATAACTCTCTCGCCTGTAAAAACTGTCATAACTACGACTCGATGAAGTGGCAAGACATGTCAAAACTGGCTCAGAAGCAGATGAAGCGAGCCGCTGCGATAGACCAAAGCTGTATCGATTGTCACAAGGGAATCGCACACAAGCTACCCGATATGGGAACCTCACGCGCCCCCGAGCTCATCGCTCAAGTAGGCTCTGGTGAAAGATCACTGCAGACCGAGAAGTTCTACTTCACCGCCTTAACCAAGCCATTATTCTACAACGATAAAACAGACGTTGAAGCGGGAACACTAAACATAGCCACTAAGGTCAAAGTACTTGAGATCAAAGGCAACCGCGTCAAGGTAGGCATAGACGGCTGGCGTAAGAAGGTCGGTGCGGGTCGCGTCATCTACTACGATTTCGGCCTCAACATACTATCGGCGCAATTGACCAAAGATGCGGCGCTCGAAGAGGGCGTGATGCAGGTCTTCGAAGAGAAGGAAGATCCCATGACAGGCCTGACTTGGCAACGTGTCGAAGCTAAGATCTGGACAGAGAAAGACTACCTGGTCACCGATCTTCAACCTCTGTGGGACTATGCTCGCTCGACATATTCCACCAGCTGTAGCGTGTGTCACACCCAACCTGACGAGAAGCATTTCGATGCCAACAGCTGGCCGGGCATGTTCCAGGGCATGATAGCCTTCGTCAACATGGACCAAGATACACAAGCCTTAGTGCAGAAGTACCTGCAAGAGCACTCATCGACTTTCGACAAGTCAGCGCATTAGTCATAAGGACTGGAACTATGAATATCAAAATAGGAATAATCAGTCTGATTGCAGCGCACTCATACACAAATTCCGACAAGTCAGCGCACTAGTATTGAGGACTGAAAATATGAATATCAATATCAAAATAGAAATAAACAGTCTGATTGCAGCGCACTCATACATAAATTTCGACAAGTCAGCGCACTAGTAATAAGGACTGGAACTATGAACAGAAGACACTTTTTAAAAGGACTTGTATCGACATCTTATGTGGTCCTAAGCGGCGCATCGGTACTGGCACCACTCAATGCCCTGGCCGCTTCAGGCGCTAAGTCGAAAGATGGCTGGTTAACCACCGGCACTCACTTTGGCGCGTTTAAGATAAAACGTAAGAACGGCGTTATCGATCAGGTTAAGCCATTCGACTTAGACAAGTATCCTACGGATATGATTAACGGCATCAAGGGCCTGGTCTATAACCCATCTCGGGTTCGCTACCCTATGGTGCGTCTCGACTTCCTGCTAAAAGGACATAAGAGTGACACCACACAACGCGGCGATTTTCGTTTCGTCCGTGTCACCTGGGACAAGGCACTTAACCTACTGAAAGATTCACTGGATGAGGTGCAGACTAAGTACGGTCCATCTGGTCTGCATGCGGGTCAAACCGGCTGGCGCGCCACCGGGCAACTGCATTCGAGCACCAGCCATATGCAACGTGCCATCGGTATGCACGGCAACTTCGTCAAGAAGATTGGCGACTATTCCACCGGTGCAGGCCAAACCATCATGCCTTACATCTTGGGCTCCACCGAAGTCTATGCTCAGGGCACCTCCTGGCCACTGATCCTCGAGGAGTCTAAGACCATCATCTTGTGGTCAAACGATCCTTACAAGAACCTGCAGGTGGGCTGGAACGCCGAGACCCACGAGTCTTTCGCTTACCTTGCTCAGCTCAAAGAGAAGGTGAAGCAAGGTAAGATCCGCGTGATCAGCATAGATCCTGTGGTCACTAAGACCCAGAAATACCTGGGCTGTGAGCAGCTATACGTCAACCCGCAGACAGATGTGGCACTCATGCTGGGTATCGCCCATGAGATGGTGACTAAAGGTTTACACGATAAGACGTTTATCGATGGTTACAGCCTAGGTTTCGACAGATTCCTGCCATACCTGCTCGGTGAGAGCGACGGCGTGGCCAAGACACCTGAATGGGCCAGTCAAATCTCAGGGGTAACCCCAGAGATCATCCGCGATCTGGCTAAGGTAATGACCCAGGGCCGCACTCAGTTGATGATGGGCTGGTGTATTCAGCGCCAGCAACACGGCGAGCAGCCCTACTGGATGGCGGCGGTTCTGGCCACCATGATTGGCCAAATAGGCCTACCCGGTGGCGGCATCAGCTATGGACACCACTACTCGAGTATCGGTGTGCCTTCATCGGGCGCTGCCGCACCCGGAGCATTCCCACGTAACCTGGATGAAGATCAGAAGCCGCTATTCGATAGCAATGATTTCAAGGGCGCCAGCAGCACCATTCCGGTTGCCCGCTGGATCGACGCGATTATGGAACCCGGCAAGACTATCGATGCCAACGGCTCTAAGGTCACCTTCCCGGATATCAAGATGATGGTGTTCTCGGGCAACAACCCCTGGAACCATCATCAAGACAGAAACAAGATGAAGCAGGCGTTCCATAAGCTTGAGTGTGTGGTCACTATCGATATGAACTGGACCGCCACCTGCCGCTTCTCAGACATAGTTCTGCCGGCTTGTACCACGCTTGAGCGTAACGATATCGATGTATACGGCAGCTACGCCAACCGCGGCATACTCGCGATGCACAAGATGGTAGAGCCTCTGTTCGAGAGTCTGTCTGACTTCGAGATATTCACCCGTTTCGCCGCGGTCATGGGTAAAGAGAAAGAATATACCCGCGACATGAGCGAGCAGGACTGGCTGAAGAAGCTGTATAACGATTGTAAATCAGCCAATGCCGGCAAGTTCGCTATGCCGGACTTCGATACCTTCTGGAAAGACGGCTATGTTCACTTCGGTGAGGGTAAGCCATGGACCCGTCATGCGGACTTCAGAGA
This sequence comes from Shewanella benthica, assembly GCA_023284085.1. GTDB lineage: Bacteria > Pseudomonadota > Gammaproteobacteria > Enterobacterales > Shewanellaceae > Shewanella > Shewanella benthica. The sequence continues at coordinate 76,210 of JAKVHY010000003.1, read as the reverse complement.
AGACCCTGAGATCAATCCATTGGGCACTCCATCGGGACTTATCGAGATCTTCAGCCGCAAGATAGCTCAATTTGGTTATGATGATTGCCCTGGCCATCCTACCTGGATGGAGAAAACAGAACGTAGCCATGGCGGTCCGGGTTCAAACAAGTTCCCGGTTTGGATGCAGTCATGTCATCCAGATAAGCGATTACACTCACAGATGTGTGAGTCGCAAGAGTACCGTGAAACCTATACGGTTCAAGGCCGTGAACCGGTATACCTGAGCCCCGAAGATGCCAAGTCTCGTGGCATCAAGGATGGTGATATCGTGCGGGTGTTTAACGACCGTGGTCAACTACTTGCCGGCGCTGTCATATCGGACAATTTCCCGAAAGGCATCATACGTATCCACGAAGGCGCCTGGTATGGCCCAGTTGGTAAAGATGGCAGCAAGGAAGGCGGAGCCGAAGTTGGCGCCCTGTGTAGCTATGGCGATCCAAACACGCTAACCCAAGATATCGGCACCTCTAAGCTCGCTCAAGCCTGCGCCGCTTATACTTGCCAGGTTGAGTTTGAGAAGTTCCGTGGCAAGGTGCCTCAGGTCAGTTCATTCGATGGCCCGGTTGAAACCTTAATTTAACCTTGGTATAACCAGCACAGGATAGCGATAATATGGAAAACAGCATGACTAACCCGGCAATATCAGAGGACCAGATGAATAACACAGACATGAATAAAGCACGAGCCATGGTCTATCGCCTGCTCTCCTCCCTGTTTGCTAAAGAGATCGATCATCAACTGCTCCATGAGCTGACCAGTGAGCCTGCCAAGGCATTCTTAGCTCAGCTCGCCAGTGAGCCAAGCTTTAAGCAAGATGTCGATGCCATGGTTAGCGTGCTGGAAAGCTTAACGTCAGATAAGGCTCTGATGGAGCTTGCCGCCGATTATTGCGGCCTGTTTCTGGTGGGCACCAAACACAGTGCCTCCCCCTATGCCAGCCTCTATCTCCAAGATACAAGCAAGAGTGCTAAGGCTGGTGATCAGCCCTTGCTGTTTGGTGAGCAGCATCAGCTGATGGTGCAGTTTCTTAAACAGAGCCAGCTGCAGGTACAAACCAGCTTCCCAGAGCCTGCGGATCACTTAGCGGTGAGCTTGGCTTATGTTGAGCATCTATGCTTATCGGCTAGCGACGAGGAACAGCTCAGCTTTATTGAGCCATACCTCAACAGCTGGCTGGGCAAGTTTGCCGCAAAAGTGACTCAGTGTGACAGTGGTGATTTTTACTGCGCATTAGCGAGATTGACGCAATCTTGGGTCAGCTCAGACTTAGCAGGATTAACAGAAGAAAGTTAAGTCTGGTACAAAGATCCTAGGACCTAGGTCCTAGGATCTTAATGTATTAAATCATTTTCAACTTGCCCTTGGCGGCCGCTATGCTTGAATACTGCTTAGCCGTCATTATGCTATCGAGCTCCTTAGCTATCCTATCGAAGCACTCGGTCCCCTCCTTCTCGAAACAAGTCGCAACTTGTACCGCCGACGCGCCAGCCAGCAGATATTCGAAAGCATCTGTGCCGGTTTTGATACCGCCGACCCCTATGATGTCTATGCTCGAAGGCAGAAGCTGACTAAAAGCCCTAACATTAGCAAGACCGATAGGCTTGATGTAATCACCGCACAAGCCGCCGAATCCGCCCTTTGGCTTGATGATGGCACTCTCGGTTTCCGGGTCAATCACTAAGGTGTTACCCACGGAGTTGATGCAGGTGATAAAGCTCACCGGAAACTTCTTGATGATATTAGCCATGGTGATGAAATGGGAAAAATCGAAATACGGCGGCAACTTTAAGCCTATAGGCTTACTGCCTAGCTGGCATAATTGCTCCAATGCCCGCTCAGTCTGCTCAAAATCGTATCCAACCTGAGGCTTGCCTTCGATATTGGGGCAAGAAAAATTAACTTCGATAAGGTCGGCGCAGCTCGCTTGAAACGCCTTCACCATGACCACATTATCGGTGATGGAGAAACCTGACACACTCACCACTATCGGCTTATTGGTTTGGGGAGAGATAGCTTGCTTTAGCCTAGGCAACATCTCCAGATATGCCTGATAACCTAAGTTAGGTAATCCCATAGACTGTATCGAGCCCAGAGGCAAAGCTTGGTATCTAGGCTCGGCATTGCCCTGCCTAGGCTCTAAGGTGCAGGACTTGGTCATTATGGCAGCAGAAGCTGAGGCGCCAAGCAAGTTAAGTTCATCTTCCTCGGTGCAACGTGGACCCGATGCATTGAAGATAAAACTCGCTAATGGAACTTGTGCAATGCGGGTACTGATGCGCTTATTCACGCATCGATTAACAGCTGCAATCGATGAGGTATTATCATTATGGGTAGGGTTAGACATGTGAGGCTCCGTTTCTGTTCACAAACGGGAGATGAGACTAACAGCTTACTTAGATTGAAAAATTGATCCTCAGCCGATTTTAAACAAGGAGCTCAGATACAGGTTTTATTCCGTGAACTGAATCTCGAAGGCTAAGTTCTAAGCTATAAGCTATAAGCTATAAGCTATAAGTTCTAAGAAGTCATGGCCAAATATGCACGACCTAGCAAGGCATACTCCCAGCAGGGCCATTCCCCCGCCAGGCTATCAGTAATATGAAGCATCGACTCTAGTAAAAACTAGCTATTAACGACCTCGCCTGCCGCCATTCGCTCGCTTCTTGGCTCGCTGTTTGTGGGCATTTCGCCCCCCTTTTCTGGGTGTATCTACACTCTTAGTCAGATCCGGCTCAAAGCCTGCTAACCATTGCTGAGGCAGTCGCTTATCGAGCACGACTTCGACTTCTTCGAGCAGATGCTCATCTTCACGACAGAGTAATGTGATTGCAACGCCCTTATTACCGGCGCGGCCCGTGCGGCCGATACGATGAACATAATCCTCGGCCTTATAGGGCAATTCATAGTTGACCACATAGTTAAGGTCGATAATATCGATCCCCCTTGCAGCAACATCCGTGGCCACCAGCACGCGAACCTCACCGTCCTTAAAACTTTGCAGCACCTTTTCCCGTGCGCCCTGGGAGAGATCACCATGAAAAGCCTGGGCCCCAATTCCCGCCTTGGTTAAGTTAGCGGCCAGCTTGTCGGCGGCCACCTTCTTACGGCTGAAGATGAGTACCTGCTGTAACTTACCCGACTCGATAAGATGAGTGATTAAGGCAAGCTTTCTGTCACTGTCGACGGCATAAACCCGCTGCTCAATTTCGACAGCCGCGGCATTTCGCTCACCCACCTCGATACGTTTAGGATCGCGTAATAGTGATTGACTCAAGCCATAGATAGAGTCGTCGAAGGTGGCAGAAAACAACAAGGTTTGGCGAGTCTTAGGCAGCTGTTTGACGATGGCATCTATCTCGTCTTTAAAGCCCATATCTAACATGCGGTCGGCTTCATCGAATACCAAAAACTCAAGTTCACTAAGGCTCATAGAGCCACGCCTTAAGTGATCTAGCAGACGCCCCGGGGTTGCAACCAAGATATCGACTCCGGCCGCTAAAATCTGAGCCTGAGCATCTATGCTGACGCCGCCATATACCAGAGCCGATTTTAGCTGAGTCTGCTTAGCGTATTTAACGAAACTCCCATGGACCTGGAGGGCAAGTTCACGGGTTGGCGTCAACACTAGGGCTCGAATGCCAGATACTTGAGAACAAGATGGTGCCTCAGGCTGTTGTTCATTCTTTTCATCTAGTCGGAGTAGCGGTTCAGTTAACTTATGCAGAATGGGCAATGCAAATGCAGCGGTTTTTCCCGAGCCAGTTTGGGCACCGGCCATGATGTCCTGCCCGGCTAAAATGGCCGGTATAGCCTGAGTCTGAATAGGTGTAGGCTGGCTGTAGCCTAATTCAGTCAAAACCTGCAGCAATTCTGGTCTTAGGGATAAGGATGAAAATCCATGATTAGCAGCAGAGTCGGCGCGTTCAGACATACGGGGAAATACCTAGATTAAAACAAGAAAGAAACTGCCGCGAATTATACCACTGTTTAACTAAAATAAGGATTCAAACTAAACCAACCCCTAACCTGAATTACTGTTCAGCAAGTATTTTTTTCTTTTCTGTTTCAAACTCTTGCTGTGTTAACACACCTTTATCTAAGAGATCTTTAATTTTAGTAAGGAGATCATATTTATCAGTAGAAGCTATGCTTGTTTGGGCACTTTTTCTATCAACACAAGCAAATATGATTTCTATGCGAGGAAAATTCCCTAAAATATATGGTGGTGAAGCAGTATGTTCTGAAACCGTTAACATCATTTTATTAAGATCAATTTTTTGGCAAAAACTATTAGCTCTTTGCGTCGCACTTCTTCTTATTCCTGATGTGCCACTAAAGCCTGTTGATGCTTGATGAAATACTCGGTATCTCTCCCCTAATATTTCTTCTTCTGAAATATAAAAATTCTTTCCTTCAAATACAGCATCTTTAAAATTTGACTCACTTTCACTTACTTTTTCTATCGGCGACATACTTGAACAAGCTGTTAGCAATAAGAATAGAGGAACCAAAAACTTAAACCTTGTCATAAATACCTTATTAGATAGAGCGAAGCCATTAAACAATTTATTACCAAGTATTCTATCTTATTTTTAATACCCTCAGAGATTGAAAACATAAAGAAACCAACATAAACACAACAAAAATAAAGATTTAACTGCATATAACTTCATCTTCAAGCATTAACTCACAGACTTAAAGTCTCCGCTCTGCAAACAACACTTCTTATGCTTCCAGATATACTCGAAGCGCTTCTACTGAGCGAGTTAAGGTATTGACCAGTTGTTCATGTTGGCAGGCTTGATATTGGGTTTTCTCCAGTGACTGACACAGCTTAGACAGGGCTAGTAGTCCCATGCTCGCACTGCTGCCCTTGAGGGCATGGAGTAACCTTGGGCTGTCGGCGGTATAGGAGTGCAGCTCAGAAACTTGAGCCTGGCTCGAGTCAATAAACAGCGCCAGCATGTCTGTCACCGCCTCCTGTCCCAGATATTCGATATCTTGATCTATCTGAGTCAGATCCAGTAGCTGAGATATCTCATCTGCTGCTACTGTTTCGCTTCGCGTCTCGGCTGCTGCAACATTTTCTTCGTCTTCGACATTTGCTTCACTCGCCAGACCTATCCAGGCGGCCAAAGATTGCATGTTGAGCGGTTTGCCTAACACGATATCGAAGCCTGCCTGCTGATAATGAGAGAGATCATCGGCCTGAAGCTGAGCGGTAAATGCGGCAATCGGCACCCGGTGATCCACCTTATGCTCAACCGCTCTTAACTCACTGACCAGCTCAAACCCGGAGCCATCACCCAACTGAATATCCAACATGATGGCATCAAATTCATCAGCAGTATTCTCACGGTATAATTTACGCGCTTGCTCACAGCTACTCGCCAGGACAGACTCATGACCTAAGTGTGCCAGGAACCCTTGGGCCACCATGGCATTGACCTTGTTATCCTCAACCACTAAGACACGTTTCTTCGCCACATTTTCCAGGTCCTGAGCGCTGCTATCATTCACTCGCTGACACTCTATCAGTGGCAAGCTAAAGCCAAAACTGCTGCCACGCCCCGACTGACTCTTAACCCAAAGGGAATCCGTCTGAGAATTGACTTGGCCGGCCCGCTCTTGTGTCTTCTCTTGTCGCGCCTCATTTGAAACTACGAGTGAAGTCGGGGCCTGCTTCATCAAGTCCACCAGCTCTTTACTGATAGCCAGCCCCAGACCAGTTCCTCTGGATCGCCCTTTATTGAGCTGAGCGCTATAGGCTTTAAACAGGTGTGGCATGGCATCATCACCGATACCTAAACCGGTATCAATCACCTCGAAATGCAATTGAGTTTCATCGAAGGAGACTCTCAGCCTCACCTCGCCCTCTGGGGTAAACTTGATGCCATTACCAATAAGATTAAACAGTACCTGGCGAAGTTTGGGGCCATCTAAGCTGACCCATGCGGGTAAGCGCGGGCTCTCAAGCACCAGCTGCAAACCGGCGAGACCGGCCCCAGCAAGCATGATAGCGACCACTTCATCGATGAGTTCATTGATAGCCACAGGCCTGGTTTCATTGGTGAGCTTGCCCTGCTCTAACCGGGAGAAATCCAAAATATCGTTAAGCACGGTTTGCAGCAGGGTGCCGCTGTATTGGGACAGAGCCAACATCTGCTTCTGGGCTAAGGGCAAGTCTGAGTGGCCTAGTAAGGTTAAGGTGCCCAACAGGCCATTGAGTGGCGTGCGGATCTCATGACTCATAGTGGCTAGAAACAGTGACTTGGCCTGACTCGCCTGCTCTGCCATCTTTCTGGCTTGAGCGTGACCTCTGGCCTCGGCATCCAGTTGTCTGTTGGCGATGGCTAATTCCTGAGTTCGCGCCTCGACGGTGCTCTCCAGCTCGGCCTTATGCTGGGTTAACTCGGCTGCGGTGTCGAGTAACTGAGCCTGTAGCTTTTGATTGTGAGCCGTCTTCTGCTTAAATGCTTGAATCGCATTGGCCATGGCAGTTAACTCATCATCACCATGAGAATTGAGGCTCACATCTGTATCTCCCAGGCTCAACCTGGACAGAGCATGGGTCGCCTCATTAAGTCTGACGGCGATGCCTCTATAGATGACCCGGTACATGACAAACAAGATCACCAGCAACATCAAGACTCCCGTAGTCCAGAGGCCCGTTTTTGCCCAAAAGAGTTGCCGTAAGTAATCTCCCCGAGCCAGTTCGGCTTTGGCCTGTTGACTGGCCATGGCAGCGTCTAAAGTTCTGTTTAAGCCGCTTAACTTATCCGAGAGTAATCTCAGCTGCTTATCCTGCTCCCTCAATAAGTGAACATACTGTCTCTGAGCCGCCACCCCTTCTACTACCCGACGTAATACCACTAACTCTGCGGTCAACTCATGCTCCCTGACAGGGTCTCTTATCAAGCCCTTGAGTAACTCCAATGCCATCAGATCAATTTGAGGTCCGCCGTTATTCAGATCCGCAAAGTTAGCTTGGCCTTGAGAGGGACTCATTATCTGATAAGTTGCCGGCAAGCTGTAAGCCGGTTGCAGTGACATAGAACGGAGCAAGCTTGCCAGAGCCGTTTCATGCTCAGGCGATTGCAGCAACTGGCCCACCAGAGCTATATTATTTATCACCTTAAGTGCACGGTTGAGGCGTTCCTGAATGTCTAAATCCTGCTCAATCACGGCATCCAGTAGGTATGCACTGTTAACCAAACCGGCGATCTGCGGATAAGCCAGACTCAACTTGGCCAAGATGGCCGAGTCAACCACGGCTAGCTCGGCTTCGAGCAGCTCAGTGCTGTGACTGGCAGACTCAACCAGAGCCTTGCCCACTTGGGACAACTGCCCCGCCACTTCCAAACGCTTACCTACTTGCTTACCTAAGCGGGCCAGTTGATGAATGATCTCTCCGGCAGATAACTCTAACCTATGATCCTTCTGCACCCCGAGTGATTTAAGGTTGGCAATGGCACCGAGTAAGTTACTGCTATTAATCGACAGCATTCGACCGATAAACTGTCTTTGCGCCTCCTCCTCGACGGTGCCAAGCGCCTGTGCATTTTCAGCCAGTGCATTAGAAGATTGTACTAAACTACGCGCAGCCTGTGATGCGGGTAGCGCCTTATCGTAGAGGAATTGATCCGCCTTTTTCACCCAGTAGAGGCTCAAGCTGCCCACGGATACGAGTAACATGAGCAAGAAGGCGAGCAAGCAGAAGGACAACATGAGACGTCCAACTAAACTCTTTCCCGATAGCGTGAAAGGCATCTTTTTCCTTAACCTGATACAATAAATTTAGACATTTTACTTTCAATGATGACATGGCAATGACGCTGAAACACGGTGCGATTCTTAAAGATACTCAAACCCAAGTAACCAGAACCACAGAGACCAAAGTATCAAGCACAAGAACCGACACGAGTAGATGCGCGACCACTCTAGCCGGATTAGTATTCTCGATCCTGCTCTTCAGCATGAGCGGTAATTTTGCCCATGCCAGCACAAACTCTTCGGCCTGGGCATTAGAGCAGCGCAGCCCCTTCAATGTCAAAGTCCAACAGGCTAAAACTCGAGCATACTATCCTCTCAAGCGCGCTAAACAAGCCTGGAAAATATGTGCACTGGTGCCACATCTTAAAGACGCCTACTGGATCGGCATAGATTATGGCCTGGTGCAGCACGCCAGAGCACTGAATATAACATTAGAGCTCTTCGAGGCTGGCAGCTATTACAAAAAAGTTAAGCAGCTCAGTCAACTTTCACACTGCATGGATGGCGATTATGATGCCATATTGCTTGGCACTGTGGATCCTAAACTTCTCGCCTCTTTTCACCAGCCCATCACTAAGCCCGTTATCGCTCTGGTTAACAGAATAGACAGCCACAAGGTAACGACCCGCATCGGTGTCAACTGGTACCAGATGGGTTGGCTTGCTGGCAACTTTATCAAACAAGATGTCGAACAGGGTAACACTCAACAGGTAAACGTTGCCCTGCTGACTGGCCCTGAAAAACAGGGAGGTAGCGATTGGGTCGAGGAAGGGATCGTGGCGGCTCTGCAACCTGCATCTAAGCCTAGTTCGAGTGACAGTGCTAAGAACAGTTCGAAAAGCAGCAAGATCACCATCTCTTCTATCCGTCATGCCGATAACAACCGTAACCTCTATCGAGATCAACTCTACCACCTGCTCAAAGACCAGACACCAGATTATATCTTAGGTAGTGCGGTCGCTATCGAGGCGGCTGTTGGAGAGTTGGCCATCAAACAGGCACGCCATGGCTCGACTCTTATTTCCCAGCCAGAGCAAGAGCCTCAGCTGAGTGAAGTAGCTCAACTAAAGGAAGAGCTTCAGCCTGCTCCCCAGATAAAGCTGGTCAGCAGTTACCTGTCCCCCGCCGTACTCAGGGGCTTGTTCAGGAACAGAGTCGCGTTCAGTTCTGATGACTCAGTGGTACTGCAGGGAAAACTGGCGATAGATGTCGTCGTTCGAGAGCTTGAAGGCGCTAAACCCTTCGGTGATATAGGTCCGCCGATTCAAGGCTTACAAGGTGATGTATTGAAGAAACATAAGCTCGAAAATAGCCTGGCACCGGCAGAGTTTTATCCGATATATAGGGTAAATCCAAGGAACTAGGTTCTAGACCCTAGTTCCTTGGATTTAATCTTCGACTTTTGCCGAGAACAGGTAACCTTCACCATGGATAGTGGTAAACAACTCAGGGTTGAGTTTGTTTCTCAGCCTTCTGATGATCACATCTATGGTTCTGTCGTTGACATCTTGGTTTCTGTGACTGGTATTCTGCATCAGGCGTTCACGTGACAGCACTTGCTGGGGGTGCAATGTAAAAGCCGCCAACAATTCGAATTCGGCCTTGGTGAGTTTGATTATCTCGTCACCATGCTTAAGCTTGCGACTGTTGAGTTCAAGAATATATCCCTCGAAAGCAATCACATCATCGTTCTCATCGAGCTGCTCTATCACAGCTAGTTCGGCCTTCTTGACTAAAGATATCCGCCAGAGTAAGTTTTTAACTCGGACTAACAACTCCCTCAGTTCGAATGGTTTAGTAACATAATCATCGGCGCCCATCTCTAAGCCAATAATCTTATCAATGGCCTCATCACGCCCGGTCACTAAGATAATGCCAACATCTGAGCGGCTACGTAACTCTCTTGCCAGGCTTAAGCCATCGACCCCGGGAAGATTGATATCTAACATGACCAGGTCTACGTGTTGGCGACCGAACTGATACCACATCTGTTCACCATCTTCGGCCTCGAGCACGCGATAGCCCTCTTTCTCAAAGTATCCTTTAAGACGGGCTCTGATAACGACTTCGTCATCGACAACCAATACGGTATGCGGTGTAGGGTATGCAATTGAATTAGCCATAGTGTCTAGAGCCGAAGGCTCACTCCTGATGAAAAGAGGGTCTTGAAAAGCGAATAAACATCGCTCACCGTACATTATTCACATTTTGTCATAATTGCATATAAGCAAAAGTGAAAATAGCGACTTGGACAATATTTTCTTCGGTTTCTCCTCTTTTAAGCTACTTACTTCCTAATAAAAATGCTGAGAATTTTTACACTCATTATAAGTTGGCATATGCTTACACTAATGCCATGCTATAGCTGAGCTAAAGCATTTATGATTAAAGGTTAATAAAGGAAGCGTTATGGACGAGAAGCGTAAATTTTCAAGGATCCTATATGCCACAGGCGCACATCTGACTCAGGCAGATAAGGTCTGGACCACCAAGATTCTCGATCTCTGTCTCAATGGTGCACTCGTTGAGGAACCAGACTCCTTTACAGTAGATAATGCGCCCATCATTCTCAATTTCACTCTTCAGGGATCAGATATCGAGATGCAGATGGAGACCCGCCTTATCCATCAAAAATCCGGCCATCTAGGTCTCAAGTGTGAGCATATAGATGTGGATAGCATCAGTCACCTTCGCCGCATGATCGAACTCAATACCGGTGATTCATCCATGCTTAATCGTGAACTTGAGCTATTTATTGCAGATCACGAAAGTTCGTAATAGCTGACTTTGAGCCATATTAAGTTAAGGTTTGTCCCCGATAAACGATAAGACTGCCGAGCGAAGTCGGCAGCAGATGCTTTATTGCTAACGCTATTCTTTAATTGCTGTCTCTAACGCCAACTCCATCATCTGATTAAAGCTGGTTTGTCGCTCTAAAGTACTCATCTCCCCGCCCTTAATCACATGATCCGACACGGTAAGAATACTCAATGCTTGCACGCGACCTTCTGCCGCTATGGCAAACAGAGCTGCCGACTCCATATCTAAGGCCAAGATATTCATCTTGAGTAATGCCGGCAGCAGATTATCGGGATCGCCATAGAAAAAATCATTGGTAAATATGCCGCCATAGCGAACGGGAGTCTCTAGCTGCTCGGCGGTTTGCCAACAGGTCTTTAGCATCTCAAAATCAGGCACAGCCGCGTAATCATAACCAGCGAAACGAGCACGGTTTGTCCCCGAGCCTGTCGATGCCGCATTGACCACTATGATGTCTCTAAGATTTATGTCCTCTGCTACTCCGCCACAGCTCCCTACTCTGATGAGTTTCTTAGCCCCATAATTATGGATCAGCTCATGGGCATAGATAGAAACCGATGGTACGCCCATGCCGTGGCCCATAACAGAAAGGCGCACACCTTTGTAATAGCCAGTAAATGCTAACATATTGCGTACATCACTGACTTGTTTGGCATCGGTCAGATAAGTTCCTGCAATATACTTAGCCCTTAGAGGGTCCCCAGGCATCAAGACTATCTCAGCGATATCATCTTTTGCGGCGTTTATATGTGGCGTCATGGTGAGTCCTCTTAAATCATGTTATCTAACTAATTTAAGAGATATATTATCTGTGGCAGCGTATAGGTTTCAGGACAATTGTCTGGGTATAAACATCATAGGTTATGATTAAATACTCTGGGCATAAGGTATCTATATAACATTGCTGAAAAAATTGAGTAAAGTGGGAGTACTGATGACAAATATTAATGACTTAGCAATGCAAGGTTTCGAAATATTTCGCCATGAAATTGAGCGGCAACATCTAAAATCCAAAACATTTCAGCCCCATGACTACCTGCTACATCAAGGGCAAGAGATCCTCGAGCTATTCTGGGTAGACTCGGGACAATTCACTATCGGCTACACGGCAAATAATGGCAGAAACTATAGCTTAGGGCGTAACTTAGTCGACAAACATCTGTTTGGAGAGGTGGAATATCTGACCTCGAGCCCCTGCCAGTTTAATATCCAAGCCAGTGAAATCGTCACAGCCAAAGTGCTTCCCATCAAGGTGATGACTGCAATACTACAGCTAGACTCTAAAGTCGGCATATGGATTAGCCAGGCACTGTCAAGCCGTTATCAAACCGGCATGACGATGACCATGAATCGCTTCCTTCACCCACTCATCTACAACATAGCCTGGGACATACAACAACGCTGTATCGGTGCGAGACCCGCTGTTAACTTCTCCCATGTTTACAAAGAAGCTGAACGTTTTGGCTGCTCGGAGCGGGTCTACAGTCGAGTGGTTAATCAACTACTCGACATGGATCTTATTAAAAAACTAGGCAATCAACTTCACGTCAAAGATTTGCCAAAGCTAGCTAAATTCCTTGAAATGAAATAAGTCACAAACGCTACTACTTACATTACATCAGTCACGATACAAAGGCCTGTAACAGCCTCTTCGCCATAAACTTGTACTGTAGCAAACAACTTGTGGTCAGCTAACGGATATTGGTTGTATGAGAGATAGGTAGGCGTTGCGCTAATATCTTGGCCATCAACCCCATCGATTCGATAAATGTTACCTAGTATAGGTGACTTGTACCCACCAACATTAACTACCGACTCATTCGAACGCAGAATAGTAATATTAGTCATAGTGATATCATCACCACCTTTTACTTTGCACGATAGGTCACTTGCCTGCGCTACACCTGTCACTGCAGCTATGCTTAAGGTTGAGGCTAGTAGTACTGTATTGAATATATTCATTGGGTGTTATCTCATTATATAGAATGGTTAGTATGTACTTACACTGGTTAACTCGTTTGTGCCATGAATTTAGCGTCATGCAATAATATTAGCAATGACGCAGCAGGCGTTAAACAGTGATACATAAGAATGTGTTTAATATGGCATAAAACTATCGCGCCATGTGTTAGGTAGATCAATATTCTTTCAGGCCGCCTTGGCCAAACCCTATAATTTCGTCTTCTTTGAGCCTTCTGTGAGCCTAGTTAACTTTACACCTACGATTGATAGCGCTTTGTTAGTCATAGCAGAGAACAATCCTGACACAGGGGATTGCTGGCTCCAGTATTGCCAGTATCCCCCCTTAGCGAAGCGCTTTACCCATCGCGATGTCAGGAGCGATTGCATTGGCGTAGGCAGCTAACATGGCATGATTTTAGACTGGATATGCTGTTGATTAGCTAACATGGAAGTGCCCCAAAGTTAGCTAGCCTTCGAATGAAGGCTTAATACATTTTTTGTTCGATTCACTTGGCTTAATTCGTATCGGGATTTGTGATTGAAGGTCGTACCTTCAATGTAACCAAACGCCTGTCCGGCGAGGAGTGTGCAGCTACTTCTACGGCGCGCTGTGAATATATCCCTATACGCTCTGCGGCTTCATCCTTGAAGCCGAAGTCCGCAGCCGCACCTACACTCGGTTATTTCTCTCTTCGATTGTGGTTATGGCTAGTGTTCCGTAACTCACTTATGCCCCATGCCTCGTTAGTGCAACTACTCAGTTATTTTTTAACTATCAGAATTAGCCATAATAAATCTACTGATAGCAGCATCAAATAGCACGCAATCAGCATTACGAATTTTGTACAGTTTTATCATGGTTTCGAGAATGGATTACTAGATCTCAGCAATAAGAGCCTACTAAGTTAAAGTGCCAAAATCTTATGGGTGTCCACTTATCCTAGTTGCATAAACATCAGCGTGTTGATATTTTATGTTACGAACAAACAGTCACCTACTGCTAATTTGACTTTCATATCGTCAGAATAGGTATGTTGTGAAATAGCCCCTTTTTATTATGGGTGGCTTAATAAATTTATGGACTTTCACCAGTCCGGAGGGCCGACAGGCACTGTTGCAGGTCGATGCCGCTAACCGACCCATCTCATACTCGGTACCCGGAATTGAGCCGGTAACATATACCTACAATAACCTTGGCTATTTGACTTCGACAACTCAAGGAATTCGCTCGTCTCAATATAATTATCATCAGAGTGGGTATCAGTCCGGTTACCTGTCTACAGTGACAGATACATTGGGGCGTGAATCTGCATTTAGCTATTTTGCATCTGGAGAGGTAGCAACGACGTCATTGCCAGGCAACCGTGATGTCACTTATCAATATGATGCAAGCCAAAATACAACGGGGGTGACACCGCCCGATAAGTCACAGCACGCTTACAGCTATTCCGTTGTCGACTTGGTGAGTAGCTATGCACCACCTGCGATAGCAGGCATTGAGAATGTGGCGACGCAGTATGAATATAACCTTGATAAGCAGCTTGAGTTGACGACCTTGCCTGATGCAAAGGTGATCGATTATGTATATGCGCCAGACTCGGGAAAATTGACAAGCCTATCTATCCCAGTAGGGCTGTATATCTTCAGCTATAACCAGGTCACGGGACTTCTCGAGCAGATAACCGCACCGGACAACGGGACATTATCGTACCAATATGATGGTGACCTGCTACTTTCCACAGCGTGGGATGGAGTTATCGCAGGTAATGTATCTCAAGTTTACAATAATGATTTTTCGGTCACAGAGCGCCAGGTGAATGGAACCAATCCTGTAAGTTTTGTTTTTGACAACGACCTATTACTCACTTCAGCCGGAGACCTCAATATCAATCGAGATCCACTTAATGGCCTCATTACCAGCACCGAACTCGTGAGTGTGTCGACCTCAAGGACATATAATAGCTTTGGTGAGCCAGATAAGTTCAGCGCATTGTTTGGTGCCAACTTATTATTTGATACCAGTTATAGTTTTGATGATATTGGCCGTATTACCCAGAAAATAGAGCTAATGGAGGGGGTTTCTCAAACAAGTGATTACTCCTATGATGCCGCAGGAAGATTAAGTGAAGTCAAAACCAATGGTACTTCGACCGAAGCCTACAGCTATGATGCAAACGGGAACCGATTAACGGCGACGGTTGGGGGAGTAACGGTCAGTGGCACCTATGATGCGCAGGATAGGCTAAATCAATATGGCAATCTTACTTATGTCTATACTGATAACGGACATGTTGCTTCTGTTACCGATAGCGTGACATCCGAGACGACACTTTACAGCTATGATGTATTAAGCAATCTGGTTGCGGCGATATTACCAGATCTAACAACAATCGAGTTTGTGATTGATGGCCAGAACCGCCGTATCGGGAAGAAGGTGAATGGCACCCTGGTACAGGGATTCTTATATAAAGATCAACTCAATCCAGTGGCTGAGTTAGATAGCCAGGGCAACATAGTCAGCCGTTTCGTCTATGGCTCAAAGCCATTTGTGCCGGATTACATGGTTAAAGCCGGGAAGACCTATCGTATCATTTCAGATCACTTAGGCAGTGTCAGATTGGTGGTGGATAGCGTGACCGGGACTATCGCTCAAAGGATAGATTACGATAGCTTCGGTAATATCCTCAATGACACCAATCCGGCATTTCAACCTTTCGGATTTGCAGGTGGTTTATATGACCAACACCTTAGTACTGCCCGTTTCGGTGCCAGAGACTATGATCCTCGAACTGGCCGCTGGCTAACAAAAGATCCGATTGGTTTAGCCGGAGGATTGAATAGTTATGCGTATGTAGAGGGAGACCCGGTCAATTTTGTGGATCCAAATGGGCTGTATTGTCTATCATCTCAGCAAATAGACCAAATATCTGCCGCTATCGGTTCTTCAGTAGGTAGCGGAATTGATGGTGCTATTTTAGGTGGTCGAATAGGTGGATTATATGGAGCTATTGGATTGGGAATTGCGCAGGCAATTAGAGGGGCCGGTGTAAGTCTTATTTCATCAAACATTTTAGGTTCCGGCTTTGTGACACAAGGTTTTAAAGGTGGAGCTACAGAAATTATATCTAGAATGACAGAAGAGGTAATGGGTAAAGAGGGAGTGGCTCCTGTAATTAATGCTGCAATCGGTACCGCAATGGCAGGAGGTAACTTAGGTACATCTAGCGTAGCTGCCTCGGTTGCAATTGGTGCTAAGAAGGTTTTGACTGACAATAATGATTGCGATTGTTCTTAATAAGGTTGGTATAAAAATGAGCGAATGTCCTGTGTGCAAATCAAAGATTTCCTTGTTGGATAGGTTTGTTTATACGCCTTTGCGAGGAATTGAATGTACACAGTGCCATTCAATCTTAAAGATGAAAATGACTAGATATCTCCTTTCATGGGGGATTGGAATTCCAGGGATTCTATTAATTGCCCTTATTTCTAGCCACCAATCGAATGAACTGCTTTATATTTTCCCTTTACTTTTCATACTTTACGGATTAAGAGTTTTAGTCACTGCTGAATTACTAGTGCATTGGCGTTCACCCAGAATGTGATATCTAGAGGTTTAATAAAAGCTACTACTGATCAAATTTTACACCAATTATTTCGACAGAAGCTTATAGCTACGATTCAAATGGAAACCGATTTACGGCGACGGTTGGGGGAGTAGTAGTCAGTGGCGCCTATGATGCGCAGGACCGACTAAATCAATATGGTAATCTTACTTATGTCTATACTGATAACGGACACGTTGCTTCTGTTACCGATAGCGTGACATCCGAGACGACACTGTATAGCTATGATGTATTAAGCAATCTGGTTTCGGCGATATAACCAGATCTAACAACAATCGAGTATGTGATTGATGGCCAGAACCGCCGTATCGGTAAGAAGGTGAATGGCACCCTGGTACAGGGATTCTTATATAAAGATCAACTCAATCCAGTGGCTGAGTTAGATAGCCAGGGCAACATAGTCAGCCGTTTCGTCTATGGCTCAAAGCTATTTGTGCCGGATTACATGGTTAAAGCCGGGAAGACCTATCGTATCATTTCAGATCACTTAGGCAGTGTCAGATTGGTGGTGGATAGCGTGACAGGGATTATTGCTCAACGGTTAGATTACGATAGCTTCGGTAATATCCTCAGTGATACTAACCCTGCATTTCAGCCATTTGGGTTTGCGGGGGGTATATATGATGTACACCTCAGTATCACTCGCTTCGGTGCCCGAGACTATGATGCAAGTATAGGGCGTTGGCTAACTAAAGATCCGATTGGTTTAGTTGGTGGATTGAATACCTATGTATACGCAATGGGCAATCCAGTGATGTACATTGACCCGAACGGACACCTTTGCTTTGATTTTGATAAGTTTGCCAATCAAATCAGAGATAATCGATTCAACATGGAAGCCACGTTGGGAACCTTGGCTGCTACCCTTGGCGTCGGAACTATGCCTAAGACTCCTAGCGAATTAAGAGGATTTGGCCCTAAGAGTCAATTGAACCCGTACACTAGCCAATCGAGTCGATGGTCAGGTCGTTTAGAAACTAGAACTCTTCGCGAATTGGGTAGAACCGCTACGGGAATGGCTGTATCAACAGCAGCAACCGGTGCGCTGGTATTTGAAGGTTTCTATGATTGGGGTGTCATAATTCAAGCAGGGTACGATGCGACATCATCAGATGATTGCAATTGTGAGAGTAATTAAATGGACAATGAGAAAATATACTATAAAGCGTTAACCAGAGTGGCTGAGGTCTTTGGTGTTTCTAGTGAATCACTCAATGAAGAGAGTCGCTTTGGCTTTGATTTAAAGCCAAGCTTTGTATCTGATTTCAAATATAATGAATTGGATCAAATCAACCATGACATTCACGATTCTGCCACGAAAACCATTGCAAAAGAAATGGAAAAAGGCAACTTGGTGATTGAAACTGTGAAAGATTACTGTGAATATATGGTTCGATGTTATCAAGTAAACCCAAAAGAGGTTTCATATATTTTGAAACTAAGCTAGACCTTATATTTATGTAATTTCTATTCAATCGTTACCCACTGATTTCCAAGCGGTGGGACAACCTTTAAACTGCATCACCGACAACAAAGTTGTAAATTGGCATCTACAATTCTGGTCTAATCGATCTGTATTCTGGTCTCGGACTATCAATAATCACATTGTTGAAGTGCTAGAGGGAACATTCCCCGCATTTACTTTGAGACGAGAACAGTATCAAATAAATTAAATGGTAACTTAGAGGAATGTGGAGTCAGTTTTTGATTGATTGCCAATCTTAGTATACTTTTCCTAATCCCAATGGGTCAGTTTAGGGCTTTAGCTCTAACGCGTTTATGTCCAAAAGTGATTTACTAACCCATAAAACTAAAATCGAAGAGATAATAAATCGGGTGTAAACGCGGCTGTGACCTTCGACAGCAGGGCAAGGTTTCACAGCGTGAAACTATCCGAGCGAGAGATAAGGATATCGAACAGGCTCTTAAACATGGAGGTTGTTTGATGTCGTAGAGGCTATAGGGCCCCTTCCCTCTGATAGAGAGGCGCCGTGTCACAGAAGTGCACATAAGGTCGTTCATTCACATCCATGTGATCACGACATTAGTACATCCTGTACAGCACCCGCCGCAGGTGATAGGTTAAATTAAAGCTATGGACTTCAATAAACTAAACCAACACCAAACCTGCCAAATGAAGCCACAAACAAATTTAGTAGAGTTAATTTATTAACTCAAGAAAGTCATGGATAGTCTTTACTGGATAAATCTTAGCCCCTAGCCCTTCCATCGACTTGTGATAGTTGCGGTGCGGAATATAGATCTCGGTAAAGCCATGCTGCACCGCTTCTTTCACCCGTGGTACACCGCTATCTATGGGACGCACATCACCATTCAAGCTTAGTTCTCCCATGATGCAGGTGGTTCTGGGCACCACAAAATCATTCAAGCTACTGAGTAATGCGGTGACTAATGCCAAGTCGATACAGGTTTCTGACTCGTCGATCTTCAAACCACCGACTAAGTTGAAGTAGGTATCATGAAAAATCTTAGTTCGAGTGTGTTTACGCAATATGCCAGTCAGCATCTTAATACGGTTCATATTGAGTCCGACGCAGACTCGCTGTGGAAACTCACCTTCAGTTTCCGTGGTTAAACACTGGATCTCGAGCAACAAGTTACGGTTACCCTTACGAATACAGGTGATCGCCGCCCCAGGAGATTCAGTCGTCGACCCCGAGAGGAAAATTTCGCTGGGGTTATCGACACTGAGCATGCCCCGTTCAGTCATCTTGAAGATACCAACAGTATCCACATCACCAAAGCGGTTCTTATTGGCTCTTAGGGTACGAATTTGACCATCGTTGCACTCGAGGTGAGTGAGACAGTCGACGATATGGATCAGTGTCTGCGGGCCAGCAGTTTCATTATTTTTATTCACGTGGGCCACCAGGAACATGGTGACGTTATTTTGCTTACAGTATTGAGTCAGCGCCTGAGCGCTGCTCTTCACTTGAGAGGGAGAGCCTGGGCTACCATTGGCGAGGTCTGTGACGACCGCTTGAATCGAGTCGATGACGGCAAATTTAATCTGCTTAGCATCAAGCTCGGCTATGATGGCTTCGACACTCGTTTCCGCCATCAGGTACAAATTGTCTTCATTACAACTTAACTTGAGACGATTGATACGATTCTTGAACTGTGACAAGGACTCTTCAGCGGTACAGTATAACGATGGCATCACTTGGGACATGCGCGATATGAGGTCTGATAACAGGGTTGTCTTGCCCGCTCCAGGGTCACCTGAAATAATATTCACTGAGCCTGTGGTTAAACCACCGCACAGCACCCGGTCTAGCTCACCAATGCCTGTGAGCATCTTCTCGGCTTCGACTTCTCTAATCTCGCTGAGTTTCTTAGAGCCACCGCCCACCGCACCCGCATAACCAGACACAGAAGAACCCGTCGATTTGATTGACCCTAAGCGTACCTCTGTGATGGTATTCCACTCGGTACAGGCGCTACATTGCCCCTGCCAACGAGGAAAATCCTGCCCACACTCATTACATACAAATGCTGTTTTATTTTTAGCCATAGCTCTTTATTACATAAGTTAAAAAATAGAGTTAACCTAACAATTAACCCATAAGTTCAAGAAGAATAACGTACAACGAAAGCCAAGAATGACTTAAGATAAAAGTAATGAACACATCCCATCTGATGCTTAAGCGGGTATGCCGATATACGGGTAACGCAGATAATCAGTGTTAATTCGCAATAATAACGACTTAAATATGCTAACTAGCCTTATTAAGTATCAAGTAATATCAGCTGTTGCCGACATGATACTATTAACCGCCTTAGTTTTCAGCCCACAAGACTAGCAGATACGATTACATAAGCCCTCTTAGAAGAAGCGAGTAAATGAGTTTAGACGAACATAGTGCCCTAATTGAACAGCTCAAGCCCCTGCTAATGGAACCCGATTTTCATGAGCTATTTAATAGTCTGACCACAGACGAGTCGAATTCCACTCGCTTCTTACTCAAGATGGAGCTCAATCGCATCTCGTCGATCTGCACTCGCATCATAGATCTAAGAGACAAATCTGAATTGCCCTGTGAAGCGCTTGTCCATGGTAAACAGCAACACTTCTTAGATGACCCAGCCAAAGAGAGTTTCCTCGAATCGGTGGCACTCTATCGTAATCAGTACACCTTAGGTGTTTATGAAAATGTCATCGAAGCCCACAAACTCAGAAAGCTAAAACAAAGAGACGGTGGGAAACCCCAAGATGAGCTTCCAGCCACTCCTTACTTAGCCCAAGGGGTTGTCTTAGGCAGTTATTTCAATCGTAGTGAAGAGCGAATGAACTACAGCATACGAATCTCGGTGCTTCAGCCTAATCGCACCGAGATACAGGGGATCACGGTTGACTTGTCTGTCGGCGGGGCCAGAATTCGACTCCCCGTAAAACATCATTTCGAGCTGGATAAACCCATCAGAGTTAAGCTACTCGAACTAAGTGAGGAATATTATTATGAAGATCTACAACAAGGGGTCGACTACGAAATAGTCGATACACAAACCAGCAATGAATATTGCTGGATGCGGCTCAAACGCGTCGGTGGCTCCGATGCCCTATCGGAAATGCTATCTAACCTGATCAGGGGCTATAAATTCAGATATAAGGTAGATATCAACGATGTACTAGTAACCGCTACAGGCTTAGGCTTCGAGCGTCACTATCTGCCTCACCTGCCTCATTTGCCTCTGTATCTTGAATCCATTGAGGGTAAATATCAAATTACCCATAAATTGCTCAGTCGGGATAATCAACAACTACAGTATTATTTTCAAGATGAACAAGATGTTAGCCAACTATCGGGAATGCTCTCCGATAGTCGCTTGAAAAACCTACTTAATGAGCCGGAAAATAAAGACCACCAACTATTTTTCTGCTTTACCTTTCATACTCAAGGGTACATCTACTTCTATTCGGCGACATTAGCCGAGCTTAAACAAAAAGATTTACAGGCACTCTTCTTCAGTTTCGGTGCCAGTAAGCCTTCCTGGAGAGTCTTTAAGCTGGCGCACCATAAGATCGATCACGCAAAATCCTACAAGGCCTCCATGCTCCCCGGCGACGACACCAATTACAGCGCCTTAACCGAAGCCCAGCTGAAACGCTTTACTCATGTACTACAGCTTATGGATCTCACGACTGCTGAGTCCCAGCAAGGTTACCTGTCTTGGGGCAACATGTGTAAAAGCAAAGCCAATGAATTAAAAGTTTTTGGACAACAGAAGGTCAAGAGCAATCCGATAAAGCTGCTTTCGCTTCAGTTCAGTGAGCGCCGAAACGAGGCGCGCTACTCCTTCAAGACCCAGGTGAAGTTAAGCCAAGGTAAGCTATCAATCACGGGCTCGACCCATGATATATCGAGCAAGGGATTACAGTTAACCTTAGATGATGCCACTCAATTTGATAAAATGGCACCGATACACCTTGGATTTCCAAAGCTACAGCAGATATCGGGTAAGGTTCAACTCAGTCATCTTCCCTATCGACTGATCAAGACCCGTAAAAAAGGCGGCACAGTTCATCTGGCAGCGGTAATGGGACATACTCCCCATATCGGAGTCGAGTTTATCAATAAGCTCATCATTCATAACAGAGATAAATTAGAGAAGATCACCGAGGCCAACAGCGAGAAGAAAGAGCTCGCCGATGGTTTAAAGAACTTATTGATGCGTCACCTGGACTCTGTACCCTATTTTGTAGAAAAAACACAAAAATCAGCCAAACTCTCGATGATTGGAGTCGGCACTAATAAGAATGTCATCACAGATATATTTGCCGCCTCGGCGAGCCAATCACTGGAATATAACTTAGAGTCATTGCTGAAAGACGGTCGTTTGAAGAGAGATTTCATCGACCCGATCCGCGCGCTGAAACCCCAAGATGGCCTAGAGTACTTTGAGACCTACCTGCAGGTTTCCAGACAATCTCAGGGAAAAGTTAGAGTAAAGTGTATTTCGCCCAATGAGATAGGTGATCTCGATGCCATACTGCACTTCATCCACCAGAGCAATAATTTAGGTCGATTTATGGCCCTCAGGATCTACCGAGGTGCGGCAGGAAAACCCGATCTCAACTATATTCGACGAGAAATGGAATATATCGGCATCCACGCTCATCACAAATCCAAGAAGCTCGAAGAGCTAATGTGGCGGATCATCGGCGTCGGCGAACTGCTGGACATCACAGAAGAAGTATTACTAAGATACCCGCAGCTGCATGAGACAGAATCTAGCATCACGGCAGATGCTGGTTAAAGTAGTTCTCTAGAATATGAGTTCCTAGGATCTAGGAACTCGCCCCTTCAGTCTGTTCATACCACATTTTTATCTGCTCAAAATGATCAGCCCTTGCATCTTTGTGAGTCAACATATCCCCATGACCATAATCATGACGGTAGCCTTCTGCCTTAGACAATAAGGTGTAGCGAACGTCCGAAAACTGACATTCCTGAATCATTCTTAGCACATCTTCAGGGTGCCCCAGCACCTCATCTCCCAGGCCGGCGATAAACCAGGCTTTTGGCCACTTGCCTTGCTTAGCCGTGTTAATAGCGGCTTTGCCATAATCGAAACCATCATCGTGATCGATCCAATCACCGCGCACCCAATCGATACTCTGAGCCAGAGAAGAGCGACTCTCATTATCCATACCCATACGCCAACGATCGGCGGCCAGATAACCATGAGACCATGCGATTAGCGGCGCCATCTTGTTCCAGCCGATATCGACCATCATCCATTTTTTAAGGGACTTAATCTTGATGCTACGCTTAGTGCCGAAGGTGACCAAAGAAGCTATGCTCTCTTGGAATAGCGGGAATCTGGAGATGGCGCTGGCCATCAGCACGCCGCCCCACGAATGGCCACACCAGTGAATGGGTGGATTATTCGGATGCTGGGAAACGATATAGTGATGTATTAAGGGTAACTGATCTCGAATGACCTGGCCTTGACCGAGTTTAGATCCCCGCCGTAATTTAGGCGTACTCAACCCACGACCATATGTGTCGAGCACATATACAACAAAGCCCGACTCAGCCAGAAAACAGGCCAAGCCCTTACCTGAGTCACTGTAAAATACCCGGCCATTAGACATGGCACCATGGAGCATGAATATTGGCGGTTTACTCATGTCTGCATTTACAGGTTTTATCTGTCTAAGGTGCAGTTTTCCATCCAGATAAGGAATAAATATCGAGGTTTGTTCAATAGCCACAGCGTATATCTTATTTTTAATAGGGATTAATTTAGCTAATAAATTACTGAGTCAACAGACAAAAAACAAGCGTAATTACTCGATCAGACTCGAGTCAAACAAGCCACTAAGAAAAACCTAAGTGGTCAGAGGTTATAGAGGACAGTTTTAAACAAAAATGAAATACGATACAAATACACTAGGTCGGAAGAGAGAAACTCCCCTTACGACCTAAAAACCTATGCTGCATCAGGCTACCACTAACTCAGCAATAACAAGTAGGGCAGAGCCTTGAGATTAAGCTTGCTGATAGCGACATCGGCTGCCTGCTCGAGTTTAGGTTTCGCATGGTAAGCGATACCATAATCTGCGGTCTCGATCATGGGGATATCGTTGGCACCATCACCGATGGCGAGTCTTTGGCCCACGGGAATTTGCCACAACTCGGCACAGCGAAGCAGAGTATCGGCCTTAAATTGTGCGTCGACTACCTGGCCGGTTACGGTTCCGGCAAGTTTACCTTGCTCGATAACCAAGTCGTTTGCATATGCGGCATCTAAGCCCAGAAGCTGCTTCAAGTGACCAACGAAAGGGGTGAAACCGCCTGAGGCCACCACGATTTTCCAGCCATAATGCTGTAACTCTTCGACTGACTCGACGAGCCCTGGCATCAAGGGCAGTCGATCGCACAAGTCTTGTATGATCTGCTCATCGGCACCTTCGAGCTGAGCCACACGAGCACGCAGGCTCTCTTCGAAATCTAACTCGCCTTGCATGGCACGCTCAGTCACTGCCGCAACCGCTGCACCGACTCCGGCCATCACGGCAAGTTCATCGATACACTCGATCTCAATCGCCGTGGAGTCCATGTCCATCACTAAAAGGCCAGGCTGATTTAACTGCGCCTGCTTATCTGCAATAGGAAAGGTTTCAACCCCTTGGATAGAGGATATCAGTTGCATCTGTGCCAGATTTAGTGGCTCAGCGGCGCATATTTCGATGCAATTGAGTCCAGTTTTACGCTCGATAATCGCTAAACTCAAATCTTGCTGCAACTGACCTATGGCCGCTACGAGTGCAGCTTCATCTGATTTATGATCAAAGACACAACGAATTCTCATCTCGCAGAGCGGAGCTTTGGTCTCCGTATGCTTAGCCAAAGTCTGACTCTGATATTGAAAGCGGTTATTTTCTTCACTCGATAACCAAGAAAACAGCAAGGTATGACTCAGACTTTTCATTAGTAATGCTTCTCCAACTACCGGGCAAGGCAATAATCTATTATGATTAGCTAAACCCTTCAAAAATACAGGTATATAGTGTTTTTTCTTAAAGGTCTGAAAAAGAGCCATAGAATTAGCAGGCTAGTACAGATGGCAATTGCTATCACCTTAGCCGTGGGTCTTATCCAGTTGTGGCAAACTAGCCTACTACAAGGGCAGCAGCTTCTAAAGTCCCAAACACAAAAGATGGCCAGATTACTGGTTCAACAAACGGCTTATGGCGCAGCTCCGGCGCTGCAACTACAAAATGATGAACAACTACAATGGTTAGCCAGCACACTGGTTTTAGATCCAAAGGTGATGTCAGCCAGTATCTTCAGTGAAGACGGCCAGAGGCTGGCATTTGCCCAGAGCGTTACCGATGAGGAGCTGGAGCCAGACTCACAGGAGTTGAGCCTGCTATTGAAACGTTACCCACCCTATGTCGAAGCGGTAACCCAAGATGGTAATAACTTAGGCTTTATCGAGGTCAGGCTCGAACCCAGACTCTTCTTCAATGAGATTAAAGAAGCCCACCAGATCCATATGGAACAGCAGCAGATGATGCTCATCATAGCGGGTCTGATTGGTATGTTATTGTCCCGATCACTGTCATTTAAACGTGCCGATTTCGATAGACGTAAGACTCGTGCGAAATTAAGAAAGAAGCCGAAGAAGTTAAAGAAGGATAAAGAACCTAGTTCCTAGTTCCTAGTTCCTAGTTCCTAGTTCCTAGTTCCTAGGTTCTAGGAACTAGGAACTAGGGACACAAAAAAAGGGCTCTAATGAGCCCCTATTTTGTACATGAATGTACTTATCCCCGATCGCACGGATAGCGATGGAGGGGATTGTGAACAACTAAAAGTGAAATTACAGAGTAATAGCCGCTTCTAGTGTTATTTCGATCATTTCGTTGAAAGTAGACTGACGCTCATCGGCAGACGTCTTCTCACCGGT
Organism: Shewanella benthica; assembly: GCA_023284085.1. Taxonomy (GTDB): domain Bacteria; phylum Pseudomonadota; class Gammaproteobacteria; order Enterobacterales; family Shewanellaceae; genus Shewanella; species Shewanella benthica. The sequence goes on along the minus strand of JAKVHY010000003.1, from coordinate 50,552 downwards.
ACGGATATGATCAGATACAGTACAAACACAAAGTGCCTTAGCACCGAACTCTTTCGCTACTCCGTATAGACCAGCAGCTTCCATCTCGACACCTAGAATGTCCATCTTTTCCATCACGTCGAACATCTCTGGATCCGGTGTGTAGAAAAGATCTGCTGAGAACAAGTTACCCACGCGGTACTTAATACCTTTAGCATCGGCAGCCTTAACAACAGCGCTAAGCAGACCGTAATCGGCGATAGCGGCGAAATCCTGGCCCCTAAAACGCAGACGGTTAGCTTGTGAATCTGTGCTCGCACCCATGCCGATCAGTACGTCACGTACTTTAACGTCAGTGCTAACAGCGCCACAAGTTCCCACACGGATCAGGTTCTTAACGCCGTAATCTCTGATAAGTTCAGTAGCATAGATAGAGCAAGAAGGAATGCCCATGCCTGAACCCATAACTGAGATACGAACGCCTTTATAAGTACCAGTAAAACCAAACATGTTACGCACGTCAGTCACTTGCTCAACGTTCTCTAGAAACGTCTCAGCAATGTATTTAGCGCGAAGTGGATCGCCTGGAAAAAGAACAGTATCTGCGAATGCACCGTCAACAGCATTAATATGTGGTGTAGCCATCTATATAACCCCTTATATATTTGTAACTTAAACTAGTACTAAAATTAGTATTAAGTCTTATTTATGGCGGCCATCATCTAAACCGCCAAACTTAAAAGCAGCACTAAGCTAATCGATATCAGCTTAGTACTAAAATGTATTACTTGACGAAAGACTCGCCATATTCCATCGGCTCTAACTTGAAATAAGTTGCGATAGATTGACCAATGTCGGCGAAAGTCTTACGACGTCCCAGAGACCCAGCTTCGAGTCCGGCGCCCAATGCCAATACAGGCACACGTTCACGAGTATGATCTGTGCCTTTCCAGCTTGGATCACAGCCGTGATCGGCTGTTAATATCAGCAGGTCATCTTCGTTGAGCAGTTCAAGCATCTCAGGCATACGGGAATCGAAATATTCCAGCGCCTTGGCATAACCCGCGATATCGCGGCGATGACCGTAATGAGAGTCGAAATCAACAAAGTTAGTGAAAACTATGGTTCTGTCGCCCGCTTGTTTAACTTGCTCAAGCGTTGCATCAAACAAGGCTTCGAGACCCGTTGCCTTCACCTTCTTGGTAATGCCGCAGTGTGCGTAGATATCGGCAATTTTGCCGACACTGACCACTTCGCCGCCATCGGCAGCAAGTTTGTCCAGTACCGTCTTCGCAGGTGGCTCTACCGCATAATCACGACGATTACCGGTGCGCTCAAAATCGCTGGCACAAGTACCGACGAAGGCGCGCGCAATCACACGGCCAATATTATATGGCTCAAGCTCTTCTCGCGCAATTTGGCATAGAGTGTAAAGATTCTCTAGGCCGAATGACTCTTCATGACAGGCGATCTGGAAAACTGAATCAGCCGAAGTATAGAAGATAGGCTGGCCGTTGCGCATATGCTCTTCGCCCAGCTCTTCTAATATCGCCGTACCCGACGCATGACAGTTACCCATGTAGCCATCGAGACCGGCACGGGCAAGAATCTTATCGGTCAGCTCTTTCGGAAAAGAATTAGTCAGATCGGAGAAGTATCCCCACTCGTATAAGACTGGCACACCCGCCATTTCCCAATGACCACTAGGCGTGTCTTTACCTGTGCTCAGCTCATCGGCATGCCCATAGGCGCCGATCACTTCGACATTGTCACTAAAACCTGCGGCAAATTCACCTGTACTCTCTTTACCTGCCATGGCGAGGCCAAGACGACAAAGGTTAGGTAATTTAAGTGGTCCTTGACGGCCGATATCGGCTTTACCTTCGGCACAAGCTTTAGCTATGCTACCGAAAGTATCGGACCCTATATCGCCGAAAGCTGCTGCATCACTTGCAGCACCTACACCGAATGAGTCCATCATCATGATGATTGTTCTTTTCATAAAAACCTCTTACGCAGCCTATTTACAGATCTTCGGCGCGTATATAACGATAAATTTCAGGCGTCTTCTCTGGACGAGTATCGGCAACCTGAATAGCATTTCTCACCGCCGCAGACGCTTCTTCGAAAGCGCTCTCTGACTGAGCGTGAATCATGGCAATCGGCTTGTCCTTGATGATCTCATCACCTAAGGCGCAAACCTGAGTCAGACCCACACTGTAGTCCAGTGCATCACCAGGTTTGCGGCGTCCACCACCTAAGGTGACCACAGCCATACCTAGCGCTCGAGTATCCATGGCTGAGGCGAAACCTGTTTGCTCGGCATAAACCGGGCGCACAATTTTAGACTCAGGCAGATACAGACCTGGATTTTCGACAAAATCTGTCGGACCACCAAGTCCTGATATCATGCGGCCAAAAATTTCAGCAGCCTTACCATTGTCGAGTACTTTATTCAGTTTAACTCGCGCTTCAGCTTCATTCGCGGCTATGCCACCGAGTTGCAGCATTTCGGCACATAGACCCATGGTGACTTCGTATAGACGTGGGTTGCGGTATTTCCCGGTAAGGAAATCCACCGCCTCTTTCACTTCGACGGCATTACCGGCACAAGAAGCCAAGACCTGATTCATATCGGTAAGTAGTGCTGTTGTCTTAGTCCCGGCACCGTTCGCTACGGCGGTAATGCTACGAGCCAGCTCTTCAGAGGCTTCATAGGTTGGCATAAATGCGCCACTGCCGACTTTGACGTCCATTGCCAGAGCATCGAGACCCGCGGCCAATTTCTTAGAAAGAATTGAAGCAGTAATAAGGGAAATTGATTCGACTGTGGCGGTATTGTCACGGATAGAATAGAAACGTTTATCGGCTGGAACCAGATCGCCGGTTTGACCTATGATGGCCACGCCCGCCTCTTTAACCACTTTTCTGAACAGGGCACTGTCTGGCTCGGTTTGATAACCTGGGATAGCATCAAACTTATCTAAGGTGCCACCGGTATGACCTAGGCCACGACCGGATATCATAGGCACATAACCACCACAAGCGGCAGCCATGGGGCCAAGCATCAAGCTGATCACGTCACCGACGCCACCAGTGCTGTGCTTATCTATGATAGGACCGTTTAGGTCCAGACTCTGCCAGTTAAGTACTGTGCCTGAATCACGCATGCATGTGGTCAGCGCGATGCGCTCATCCATGTTCATGTCGTTGAAGTAGACTGCCATACCAAAGGCCGCAATTTGACCTTCTGAAACGCTATTGTCGGTGATGCCTTTAACGAAGAACTGGATCTCTTCTTTAGACAAGGCTTCTGCGTTGCGCTTTTTACGAATTATCTCTTGTGCTAGAAACATGGTACTGCCTCCAAGTCTGTAACTAAAATTCAGTTTTAAGCCACAAACTCTTTTATAAAACACTAAATCTGTAACTTTGCTACATTTGATACTAGCCGAGTTTCAGTGTCTTCAATTAGATTTAGATCACACTTAACTAAAAAAATAGCCTTATTCTTCACATTAAAAGAATAAAGCTATTCTGACTTAGTAGCCCTGCTTACCTTTAGCCGCTTCACCAAGCTCTAAAGTGTGCAGCAGGTTAACTAGCAAGCTAGAAGCACCGAAACGGAAGGTACGTGGAGTTGCCCAGTCATCACCAAGAAGACGAGCGGCTACGCCTAAAAATTCTTTAGCAGCTGCGGCATCACGAACGCCACCTGCAGGCTTGAAACCCACTTTAGTGTTCTTCTCACTGATCACTGTCATCATGATCTCAGCCGCTTCTAGCGTGGCATTAACCGCGACTTTACCGGTTGAAGTCTTGATAAAGTCGGCACCGGCATCGATACAAAGCTCAGAGGCTTTACGGATAAGTGCTGGATCTTGAAGCACACCAGACTCGATGATGACTTTGAGCAGAACATCATCACCACAGGCTTCTTTACAGGCTTTGACTAGCTCGAAACCTACTGTTTCGTCGCCAGCCATCAGGGCGCGGTATGGGAAGACTACATCGACTTCGTCTGCACCGTAAGCAACGGCAGCACGGGTCTCTAGTACTGCAATTGCAATATCATCGTTGCCATGAGGGAAGTTAGTCACAGTCGCGATACGTACGCTGTCAGCGCCCATTGCGTTCAGTGTCTTACGGGCAATCGGGATAAAACGAGGGTAGATACAGATAGCGGCGGTGTTGCCTGCCGCAGTTTGCGCCTTGTGACAAATCTCGATCACTTTCTGATCGGTATCGTCGTCATTAAGGGTTGTTAAGTCCATTAGTTCAATGGCTTTTTGTGCAGCTTTTTTTAAATCGCTCATAATAGTTCTCCGAAATGTAATTCAAATAGTAAATTGAAATAGAAATCTAATTATGACAGTGCCAATAGGGGGCGTTTTGATTATTGTTATGGCCGGGCCTTCGGGCAATGCCTAAGATACCACCATAGGCGATATCTGTTAATTCAGGTATTCAGCGTTGCTAGCGATTTTTGAGTAATCGACGCTAACAACAATCCTGACACAAGGTCACGACTTGAATCCTTGAAGACCGGGAAGGGGAACTGAGTCATTACAACTATAAGTGCTAGGTTCCTGCCTTTCCGCGAAAAATCCATTTTAGCGCGTAAAACTTTCATTTATCTTAATATTTTATAAATTAACTTTTAATTAAACAGGCTAATGAAATACAGCTCTTGCTTAAGTAAAAATTAAATATAGAGCCGTGCAATGCACGGCTCTAGATGCTTACTTATTTCTAATAAAAAATCTATGACTCATCGTCAAGATTAGCTCTTAGAACTTGTAAGTAGCTGTTAGGTAATGTGCGAAACCTGTTGTTTCTAGACCAGTACCGCCATCATCAGTAAGCAGGTAAACGTCTTGGTATGCCTTTAGGCCATAACCCAATGCGTAGTTGTCTGAATGCCAATGAACACCGAAGTATGCCGCGCCACCTGAAGATGAGAAACCTTTCTCATCACCAAAGTAAACTTCATCAGCACCGAACTGGTAATCGACATAACCCTGGAATGAAACGAATGAACCGTTTTCAAGGAAGTAGAAAGGCTTGAACCAGTTCATAGAGAACTGGTAACCGTTCCACTCTTTTCCGTTCATGTCGTAGTAAGCGTAAAGGTTCATGCCAGTCTTACCTAACCATGGAACCATAACGTCAGCACCGACACCCCAGAAAGATGCGTTTACATCTTCACCGATAACACCGCCACCCCAGTTAAATAGAGTCGAGAAGTAAACTTCTTGGATTGGACCAGCTGAAAGATCCCAACCTGTGATTGCATCGATAGAGAAACGCGGTGCAAACTTCATGAACATCTTGCTTGAGTTAGAACCTGTAGCCTTGTCGCCAGAATCGCCTGTTGCTAAGTTGAATACATCAACATAACCATATAGGTCAACGAAACCAGCGCGGCCGCCGAATTCCATTTCTAGGTAATCGTGTCCGCTCTCACCAGCTGATGGAAGCTCGTCAAACGCGTACATTGCGTTGAACTGCATCCAGCTGTAATCGCCAGAACGGATATCTTCGCCACGATCTGCTGCGAACGTTGGTGCAGCTAGTGCTGCTGTTGCTGCTAGTGCTGTAGCGAGTGCTATAGTTTTAACGTTTTTCATCATCAACCCCATTTATTTTATGGTATGCCGCTCTTTTCGAGTCAGCGTTCTTTTCTTATGGCGCCGCATTCTACCCAATTTATCGTAAAGCACAATATAATTTATGTAAAAATGCGAACACAAAATTCTAACAAATGCACAAACTTCTGATTCTTCGTGTTATTTAATAACAACAATCGCGAAAAACCTGATTGTTAACTGTGTTTATTCGAATACAGCTCTTCCCGTAAAGGTAAGGAAGAACTCTATTTAATCTTGTATTACTGTGAAAAATGGTTGAGCTAACTTGGACCCTGCCCCCATGAACAGAGCCCAATTGTGGGAATCCCCACAGGATTTACCTTAGACATAAAACAAGGCAGCTCACTATCAAGCTGCCTAACATTTATAGCGCTAAGAATAGACCCGCTAGTGTCGCACTCATTAGGTTCGCAAGCGATGCTGCGATAACGGCACGTACACCTAACTTAGCTAAGTCATGACGACGGCTTGGAGCCATAGCGCCTAGACCACCAAGTAGAATTGCGATTGAAGATAGGTTAGCGAATCCACATAGTGCGAATGAGATGATAGCTTTAGTTCTATCAGTCATAGCAAGACCGGTTTCAGCAACAACCATACCGCCATCAGCAATATCTTTAAGGTAAGGAGCGAAGTTCAGGTAAGCAACGAATTCGTTGACGATGATCTTCTGACCGATGAATGAACCAGCAACAAGTGCTTCGTTCCAAGGTACACCGATTAGGAATGCAAGAGGCATGAAGATGTAACCTAGGATAAGCTCCAGAGTTAAGTTCTCGAAACCAACAAGACCACCTAGTCCACCGATCATGCCGTTAAGCATGGCGATAAGACCCACGAAGGCAAGTAGCATAGCACCAACGTTAAGTGCTAAGTGCATACCAGATGCTGCACCAGCAGCCGCTGCGTCGATAACGTTAGCCGGCTTATCTGAATCTTCAGGCAAGTCGTCCATTTCGTTTTTAGTTTCTTCAGTCTCAGGATGCATAAGCTTAGCCATCATAAGACCACCAGGCGCCGCCATAAATGACGCTGCAACCAAATACTCAATCTTAACGCCCATGCCAGCATAACCAGCAAGTACCGCACCAGCGATAGAAGCCAGACCACCAACCATGATGGCGAAAAGCTCTGAGTTAGTCATAGTCGCAATAAATGGACGAACAACTAGAGGAGCTTCAGTTTGGCCGACGAAGATGTTTGCCGTAGCAGCCATAGACTCAGTACGGCTTGTACCTAGTGCTTTTTGCAATCCACCACCAATGAACTTGATGACAAGTTGCATGACGCCTATGTAGTAAAGCACTGCGATTAAAGAAGAGAAGAAGATAATGACAGGTAGAACGCGAATAGCGAAGACGAAGCCTACACCGTTTGCGAACATAGCGTCAGTACCCAGACCACCGAAGAGGAAGTCGATACCCGCTTGAGAGTAACCAATGACATTGGCTACGCCCATTGAAACGCCACCTAGTACTTCTTGACCAATTGGAACATAAAGAACGAAGCCACCAAAAGCAGCTTGAAGCGCTAACGCACCACCAACGGTACGGTAGTTTATTGATTTCTTACTATTAGAGAGTAAGAAAGCAATTGTAAGTAAGGTGACCACCCCTACTAAACTCATTAAAATATCCATTAACCATCACCCTATTGTTAATACTTTTTAATTATGTTGTTAACCAACCTTTTTCGAGGTCGATTATACCCGAGCAATAGCTCAAAAGCGTGGTTTCGATCAAGTTTTTGAAGTTTAGTTTCAGTACCTTGGTCACAACTTACGATGCGATTCACATCTGTTTAAATTAAAATTAATTTAAGGTCAAAGAGTTGCACCGCATTTCGAAACGAATGTTCTGAAATCAGAACACTGGTTTTTTTATGTAAATTTGCTATTTCTGCGATGATTGACTGCAAAACAAGGGGAGTATTGCGTGATTCTGCTGCATTTCGAGGTGTCATAGCAGGAGAATCTGTCTCGATTAACACGCTATCGAGGGGAAGTTGAGCGACACAGGTTTTCAGTTTTCTGGCACTCGGATTTAAAATTAAGCCACCGATCCCCAGCTTAAAACCTAGCTTAATGTACTCGCTGGCGATTTCTAAGCTGCCATAGAAGCCATGGATCACTCCGCCCCGGGGCAGAGAGTAACGTTTCAAGATAGCCAACATCTCACTATGAGCCTTAACGACATGTAAGATAACCGGCAGGTTTAGCTGCTGCGCCATAGAGAGTTGCGCCTCCAAGGCAATGATTTGTCCGTCCCAATTATCTTTACGTATCTTATCCAGACCGCACTCACCGATGGCGACCAAGTATGGGTCTTCTATATAGCTATTGAGTTTATCGGTTAATTGCTTCAAGGCCTGTTGAGGATTGTCTTCACAAAACCAAGGATGAATGCCTAAGCCGTAGGGGCATGAGTACCGCTTTGCTACATCCAGTTGCTTGTCCCAGCGCTCGGGGCTGACTCCAGGGATGATAGCCGTTTCTATGCCTGCCAGCGCCATAGACTCGAAGAGTTCGTCACGGTCGGTATCGAACAAAGCATCGTCCAGATGTGCATGGCTATCGAGTATTCGCATCTTCGGCATTATCCGCTCATTAAATAAATTTAATTTGATCATATCAAAAATAGATTTTTCTTTACTTAAACCTGGCCACGAAACTTTGCCAAGATTAGCTTTATAGAAAGAATATACCATTCAATAAAAAAGCCCCAATCTTTCGAATGGGGCTTAAGCAAAAATATCAGGGCACAGGGTGCCGAACGCTAGTGTAGATTAATTCTCACGAGTCTTGGCAAAGTGAACGTCAGGGTAGCGCTCCATAGACAGATTAAGGTTAACCATAGTCGGGGCGATATAGGTCAGGTTATTGCCACCATCCAAGGCTAAGTTAACGCTGCACTTGCGTCTGAACTCGTCCAGTTTCTTCTCATCGTCACAATACACCCAACGGGCTGTGGCAACATGGATGGCTTCATAGATGGCTTCGACCTTATATTCACTCTTCAATCGGCCAACAACCACTTCAAACTGAAGTACACCAACAGCGCCAACGATAAGATCGTTCGAATCTATGGGTCTGAATACCTGTACAGCTCCCTCTTCGGCAAGCTGAACTAAGCCTTTAAGTAGCTGCTTCTGTTTCAACGGATCCTTTAGACGGATACGACGGAACATCTCAGGAGCAAAGTTAGGTATGCCGGTGAAACGCAACTTCTCACCTTGGGTAAATGTATCGCCGATACGCATGGTGCCGTGGTTATGCAGGCCAATAATATCACCTGGATATGCCACTATGGCGCGATTACGATCGCCAGCCATAAAGGTAAGTGCATCACTGACATTGACATCTTTACCTAGACGAACATGGTGCATCTTCATGCCCTGCTCATACTTACCAGAACAGATCCGCATAAATGCGACTCTATCCCTGTGTCTTGGGTCCATGTTTGCTTGGATCTTAAATACGAAGCCAGAGAACTTCTCCTCTTGCGGCTGCACCTCTCTGGCCTCGGTTTCACGAGGCTGAGGTGTAGGAGCCCATTCGACCATGCCATCGAGCATATGATCGACACCAAAGTTACCCAATGCCGTACCGAAGAATACCGGCGTAAGCTCTCCTTTGAGGAACAGCTCGAGATCAAACTCGGTCGCGGCGCCAAGAACCAACTCTAATTCTTCGCGCACTTCGTCGGCATAGGCGCCGATAGCGTCATCAAGCTCTGGGTTATCTAGCCCCTTGATGATCTTAGAATCCTGAATGGTATGTCCCTGACCACTCTGGTATAAAATCACCTCATCACGCTGCAGGTGGTAAACACCTTTAAACTCTTTACCTGAACCTATCGGCCAGGTAATGGGTGCGCAGGCAATATTCAGGACATCTTCGACCTCTTCCATCAGCTCTAATGGATCGCGAATATCACGGTCTAACTTGTTCATGAAAGTGACGATAGGCGTATCACGCAGGCGCGTGACTTCCATTAGCTTAATCGTTCTTTGCTCTACACCTTTTGCCGAGTCGATAACCATCAAACAAGAATCGACGGCAGTCAGGGTACGATAGGTATCTTCCGAGAAATCTTCGTGACCCGGAGTATCGAGAAGATTGATTAACGCCTCTTTATAGGGAAACTGCATGACAGACGTGGTGATCGAGATACCACGCTCTTTCTCCATCTCCATCCAGTCAGACTTGGCATGTTGACCTGACTTCTTACCTTTTACGGTTCCGGCCTTCTGTAAGGCATTACCGAACAAGAGTACTTTTTCGGTTATGGTGGTTTTACCCGCATCCGGGTGAGAGATAATGGCGAAAGTGCGACGTTTGCCGACCTCAACTTTATTGGCTGACATGGTAACCTGCAGATTGGTGATGTGCTAAAAAGGCGGCAATTATAGCGCCAAGCGTGAAAATTAGCTAGGTGACTATCCCAGAGTCTACATTTTAATATAGGGATAAAAAATGCCATCTCGTTGAGATGGCATTAGGCTTTAAATAACGTCAGAGCTGAATTATTGACTCTGCAGTTCTTGATGCATAAGTAAATTTAACTTAGCTAACTCGATTCGCGCATATCTATGCTCGACAAAGTCATAGATATTTGTCGCCAGTGCCAGTCTGAAATAATTTGCCGCGTCGCTGTACTGACCTTGCTCTTGGGCTATCTTAGCAATATAAAAGTAGGCTTCACATAGACGTTCCGCATATTCATTGGGGTGAGAAAGCCCCACTTTAGCCGCAGCAAACACCTCTTCCCTGGATTTTTTGCCAAGATAATAATCCACCAGTACACTCGACCAGGCATTTGGCGCAAGCTCTGGCTGGCTCAGTATCAGATTAGCTTTGGCTTGCTCAGGATCCTGAGCACTTTGTGTCAGGTATAACCATAAGGCACGGTAGCCATCTTTAGGGTCCAATGCATAGAATGATTGCATATCAGCAACCGCTAACTCGTAACGCTCACCATAATAAAGGGCAATACCACGGTTTAAGTATGCGTAATCATATTCGGGTGACAGCTCCAGCACAGCATCGAAGGCTTCATATGCACTCTCGAACTGACCTTCCTGGGTATAATAGATCCCGATGAAGTTATAGGCATCGGCGAGATTAGGCTGAAGTTTCAATGCTTGATGAAAATCGATTCGGCTCAAAATCCGCAAACCTACGCTGTCATAGATGACACCGCGGTCATAATGGAATCGTGCTTTTTGCTCTTGAGTTAAATCGGCTGAGGATAAAATTTCATTTAACTTGGCAAGCGTTATTTCCAGCTTATAATCGGGCATGACAGGCTCGACCAACACCTTACCTTGCTCGGCGCCACCAGACTGAGTCGACACACATCCGGTCAGGAAAATACTCATACCAGCCAAAACAGCGATTGCGGTGGTCCGCATGTTTTTATTCATCCATTTAACCCTTTGAGTTCAACTATGAAGCTAATCATAGCAATCCCCTATCGCTACTGCTATCAGGGATTTAAGTTTTTCTCAATTCATTCAGCTTATTGATAGAAAACGACATCAGCGGCAACAAAAAAGGAGACCCTGAGGTCTCCTTTTTTAATTCACTAAATAGTGATTACTCGGCAGCAGGTGCTGACTCGGCTTTAGGCTGCGCTTCTTTCATAGAAAGACGTACGCGACCTTGACGATCAACTTCCATCACCTTAACTTTGACTTCTTGGCCAGTCTGTAGGTAATCAGAAACGTTAGCAACACGCTCTTCAGCGATCTGAGAGATGTGAACCAAACCATCTTTACCAGGCAAGATTGTCACGAAGGCACCGAAATCAACGATACGAACAACCTTACCGTTATAGATAGTACCGACTTCGACTTCAGCAGTGATCTCTTCGATACGACGGATAGCTTCTTTAGTCGCTTCGCCGTTAGAAGAAGCGATCTTAACTGTACCGTCATCTTCTAGCTCGATAGTGGTACCAGTCTCTTCTGTAAGCGCACGGATTGTAGCGCCACCTTTACCAATCACATCACGGATCTTTTCAGGGTTGATCTTGATGATGGTAATACGTGGTGCGTGAGCTGAAATATCGTCACGATGTGTACCAATAGCCTGGTCCATAACGTTAAGGATATGAACTCGAGCGCCATAAGCTTGCTGAAGTGCGATCTGCATGATCTCTTGTGTGATACCTTCGATCTTGATATCCATCTGCAGTGCAGTGATACCGTCACGAGTACCAGCAACTTTGAAGTCCATATCACCTAAGTGATCTTCATCACCTAAAATGTCAGAAAGAACGACGAAATCGTCACCCTCTTTAACTAGACCCATAGCAATACCGGCAACAGACGTCTTGATTGGTACACCCGCATCCATTAACGCAAGAGAAGTACCACATACAGAAGCCATAGAGCTTGAACCGTTTGATTCAGTGATCTCTGATACGACGCGAATGCTGTATGGGAATTCTTCAGCAGAAGGCATAACCGCTTTCATACCACGCCAAGCTAGCTTACCGTGACCAATTTCACGACGCTTAGGCGAACCAACAAAACCCGTCTCACCAACACAGTAAGGAGGGAAGTTGTAGTGCAGCATAAAGCGGTTAGTGTATTCGCCCATGATGCTGTCAACTTTCTGTGCATCACGCTCGGTACCTAGAGTACAAGTTACTAGTGCTTGAGTCTCACCACGGGTAAATATCGCGCTACCGTGAGTACGTGGAAGTACACCGGCCATCACGTTAAGACCACGAACCATATCTGGCTCACGACCATCGATACGAGGCTTACCCGCTATGATGCGACTACGTACGACTTGCTTCTCAACGCTACTTAATATCTTACCAACTTCACGTAAGTCGACATCCGCATTTTCAGCAACGAGTGTCTCGATAGCGTCACTCTTAAGTACATTAACCGCGTCACGACGTTCACTCTTATCAGCGATCTGGTATGCAGCTGAGAATTTTTCTTCTGCAAGCGCCTTAATTTTAGCGACCAAATCTGCATCAGATACAGGTGCAGTCCAATCCCATGCAGGCTTACCCGCTTCAGCTTTAAGCTCCTTGATGGCAGTGATCACAACTTGCTGTTGCTCGTGACCATAGGCAACGCTGCCTAGCATCACTTCTTCTGCTAATGAGGCGGCTTCAGACTCCACCATCAATACTGCGCCTTCGGTACCTGCGACGATTAGGTCTAGGTCACTCTCGGCTAACTGACTAACTTCAGGGTTAAGGATATATTCGCCGTTGATGTAACCAACGCGTGCCACACCCAATGGACCATTGAATGGCAGGCCTGAGATAGCTAGGGCTGCAGAAGTACCTATCATAGAGATAACATCAGGATTGATTTCAGGATCCACAGAAACCACTGTGATAATTACCTGAACTTCATTCTTGAAGCCATTAGGGAATAGAGGACGAATAGGACGGTCGATAAGACGCGCGATCAGCGTCTCACTCTCAGATGGACGACCTTCACGCTTAAAGAAACCACCAGGGATCTTACCAGCAGCGTAAGTTCTTTCCTGATAATTCACTGTGAGAGGGAAAAAGTCGCGACCCGGCTCTTCGAATTTCTTTCCTACCACAGTAACCAAAACTGTAGTATCACCCATACTTGCTAAAACGGCAGCATCTGCTTGACGTGCAATAACCCCAGTCTCTAATGTGACTGTGTGCTGACCATACTCAAAACTCTTTACGATTGGATTCACGTGAACCATTCCTTAAATTTAATTATCTTAATTACGCGCGTAAGTATACTTCATCTCTATTCAAGAGATAAAGGGCACAGATTGATGACAAAGCCGAAACTTTTCTCTAAAGTGAATATTATCAGGATTATTTTGTTATGGAATGCCTAAATAGTTCCGTTTCTAATATCAGTTCACTGATTAATGGATGAGTTAATGACTGCTAGCTTTAAATCGCTTACATGGAAACAAACCAGCCTTGTCGTTTTTTCGGCACTTTTCTTCGCTGTCGCCATTTTTATCGTCGAAATTGCCTTAGTCGGTGTTACCACCAGGGATGAACTTAAAGCATCGCAGAAAGAGTTGTTAGACTCGGTAGAGCAACCCGCCTCGAACGCAGTCTGGGCATTGGACGATAACTTAGCTAAACAAACCATAGAGGGTGTGTTAAAAGTCGCCCATGTTGGTTCCGCAGTTATCGAACTCGATGACGGTTCCATGTTTGTCTCAGTCGCCTCACCTATCTCTTCACCCAATATGTTTGATCAATTAAGTAAGAAACTCTTTGGCGATCTCAGAGAGATCTCGCGAACCCTTTATCGACCCTTTAATTTTAAAGACAGTGAGAAACAGCAGCTCATAGGGACATTAACCATCTTCTACGACACTCAGGAACTCACAGATTCACTCTTTTCACAACTCAGATTCAGCTTAATTGCAACTTTGACAAGAGCCCTACTTATTACTCTATTGCTGTCGATTGTTTTTCATCGTTTCTTGACCAAACCCATCGCCGAGATCAGTGAAGCAATTGACAAGATCGATCCTGAATCACCCGATGAGAACTTACTGCCGGTATCTAAGGCTCACATGGATGATGAGCTAGGTCTGGTGACATCAAAATTTAACCAGATACTTATTCAGTTCGGGCAGACCCAGAGTAAACTGAGAAAGATGGCGACTCGAGACCCACTCACGGGTTTACCTAACCGCACCCTACTACTGGAAACCATAGCGGTTACCATTCAAAGGGCCCGTGTACATAAACACCAATTTTGCATGTTATTTATCGACCTAGACAGGTTTAAAAATATCAACGATTCCTTGGGTCATGCCATAGGAGACCAATTTCTTACCCGAATAGCTCGAGTTCTCGAACGCGTCGTAGCAGATAAAGGCACAGTGGCTCGCCTAGGCGGAGATGAATTCGTGATATTAGCCGATGAAATACGCAGCCCGGATCAAGCAGCCGACTTTGTTGAGCACCTGCTTTTTCAACTGAACACCCCTATGCAACTCAACGAACACACTATTCATCCGGCGGCATCAGTCGGGATATCTATCTACCCCGATGACGGTATGAGCGCCGAGGATCTCATCCGCCATGCGGATATCGCCATGTATAGCGCAAAGGCTGCAGGGTCGAATCAATGGGCCTTCTTCAAGCAACAAATGACAGAGCGTGCAGCGGTTAGGTTACGAACCGAAGCTTCCCTGCATGACGCACTAAAGAACAATGAGTTTGTGCTACATTTCCAGCCAAAACTCGATATCAACACAGGAAAAGTGATTGCCTGTGAGGCACTTATTCGCTGGCAGAAAGATGGCCGCCTGATTAGTCCCATGACCTTTATCCCGGTAGCCGAAGAAACAGGGATCATCATACCCATAGGTCGCTGGGTCATAGAGCAGGCATGTAAGACAATCAAGGAGTGGCAAAAAAAGTATAATTTTGCACTGCCGATTGCGGTCAATGTGGCTTCACAGCAATTTGAAGATCCAAGTTTGGTTCCGGATATAAAACAGCTCTCCCTTAGATACCAGATAAGACCTGAGTTGTTAGAGATAGAGATAACTGAAACTTCCCTGATGAATAATATAGAGAAAGCCATTACCAAGCTGGAGCAGCTTAAATCGGCAGGATTCGGTATTGCCGTGGATGATTTCGGTACAGGTTACTCATCATTATCTTATTTACGCCACCTTCCCATTACCACCATGAAAATCGATCGCTGCTTCGTTAGCGACCTCCCCCAGGAGAGTGCCATAGCCTCGACCATCTTAATGTTAGGTAAACAACTTAAGCTCAATATCGTCGCGGAAGGAATAGAAACCCAAGATCAGTTAGATTGGCTCAAAGCCAATGATTGTCAGATGGGGCAAGGTTTCCTCTTCAGTAAACCTCTGTCTCAACATGATTTTGAAGAAAAATATATCAAACCAATGACTGCAACTATCAGTCAGATATAATCACCAATTTCTAGATTCTAGATTCTAGATTCTAGGAACTCTGTCTTCCTCCACTTTTTTACAGGCAATAAAAAAGGAGGCCTAAGCCTCCTTATCCAGGTTTAATCGTTAAAATTAACGACGTAGACCTAGCTTCTTGATTAGATCCTGGTAACGAACATTTTCAGTACGCTTTAGGTATGCAAGAAGTTTACGACGTGTGCTGACCATACGTAGTAGACCACGACGAGAGTGATGATCGTGGATGTGCTGCTTGAAATGGCCCTGTAGATGATTAATCTGAGCAGTTAAAAGAGCAACCTGAACTTCAGAAGAACCAGTATCGTTTTCACAACGACCGAAGTCGGCCAAGATTTTTGCAGTTTGTTCAGCATTTAGTGACATTTTGTCTCTCCAAATAATGCATTAATAAATCTTTAGCCAATCACTAACTCAGCTAAAGGAGCGCGGCATTTTACCTATTCCCGGCGGGTTACGCAACCAGCAAAGTAAAATAACCGCTAAAAGGTAACGTTAAGTGGTTTCTACGCCATCTCTCAGCACGATGAGGCGCTTAGGTGCCAGCAGGCCATCATCATTGATTGAGCCGATACCGACAAACTTATGCTCTTCACCAATAGTGAGCCGCACGAGTTCTCCATCGGCTAACTGACAAGTTCCAGGGTTCTGCACCGGATTGCCGTTCATTAGATAAGGTGCAACAGTGTCGGCTAAGTTCATTTCTTGAAACTTACTGACCGCCGTATCCATGGGCAACAATAACTCATCCAGCATAGCCTTAGCATCTGCACCTTCGGCCTCAGCCTTTTCAACCATCTCATTTAACTGAGTTAAGCTTACGATGCGATCATAAGGGTAGTCTGCGACTTGAGTACGTCTGAGCATGATCACATGAGCGCCACAGCCCAACATTTCACCGAGATCATCTGTGATGGTACGAATGTAGGTTCCCTTAGAACAATGTATGTCTAAGGTCAGCTCATCGCCTTCTAACGAGATAAAATTCAGTTCAAATACAGTAATGGGTCTGGCTTCTCTAGGCACTTCGATGCCTTGGCGGGCATACTTGTAAAGGGGCTGACCCTTATGCTTGAGTGCCGAGAACATGGAAGGCACCTGCATCGTCTCGCCACGAAAATAATCCAGAGACTCCATCAGTAATTCTTGAGTGAAATCCAGAGGACGAGTCTGTACCACTTCACCGTCAGAATCACTAGTATCTGTGCGCACACCGAGCTTAGCCGTAACCAGATAACGCTTATCCGCATCGAGAAGATGTTGAGAAAACTTGGTCGCTTCACCCAGGCATATAGGTAACATACCTGTGGCTAATGGATCTAAGGCGCCAGTATGACCCGCTTTATTGGCATCGAAAAGCCGCTTTACCCTTTGCAGGGCAAAATTAGAGCTCATTCCGGTCTCTTTATCTAAGAGAAGGATCCCATCAATGAAGCGACCACGCTGACGACGACCCATTAGTCCTCACCTTGCTGATCTTTATCTTCACCTTGTTCATCACGATTGGCTTTTTTCTGCTTAGCTTCGTCGTTATGAATGACGCGTGTCACCAGGTTTGACATACGCATGCCTTCAACCAATGAAGCATCATAGATGAATCTAAGTTCTGGCATGACTCGCAATTTCATACGGCCCGCTACCAAAGAACGTATGTAGCCAGCGGCACTACTGAGGGCTTCAAGCTTCACTGCCACTATCTTCTCATCTTCTTCGAAGAAGGTGACAAAAACCTTGGCGTAACTCAGATCGCGAGATACTTCCACATCATTGACCGTTACCATGCCTACACGAGGGTCTTTGATATCGCGATGTAATACTTGCGCTAACTCTTGTTGTAACTGTTGCCCGATACGGCGTGTACGACTAAATTCTTTTGCCATAATATTTGGCCTTAATATTTTATTCTGCTGTTTGCAGCTATAAACAAAAAGGGCGGCTTTCGCCGCCCTATTACGCTTTACGCTTCTAAGGAGCGAGCAATCTCAATGGTTTCGAAGACCTCTATCTGATCGCCTACTCTGACGTCATTATAGTTCTTCACACCGATACCACATTCCATACCGTTACGTACATCAGCTACATCATCTTTGAAACGACGCAGTGATTCTAGCTCACCTTCGTAGATAACGATGTTTTCACGTAGTACGCGGATTGGAGCGCTCTTCTTGATGGTACCTTCAGTCACCATACAACCGGCGATTGCGCCAATCTTAGGAGACTTAAACACATCTCGAACTTCAGCAAGACCGATAATCACTTGCTTGAACTCAGGAGCTAGCAGGCCACTCATCGCGTCTCTAACTTCATCTATCAAGTGGTAGATGACGCTGTAGTAACGAAGATCGACGCTTTCGCTGTCGATAACCTTACGCGCTTGTGCATCGGCACGAATGTTGAAACCTATCATGATAGCGTTAGAAGCTGAGGCCAATGTCGCATCAGTTTCGGTTAAACCACCGACACCACGTGCGATAATATTAACCTTAACTTCATCGGTAGACAGCTTGTTGAGCGAGTCAGCGATAGCCTCGAGTGAACCTTGTACATCGGCCTTAAGCACGATATTAAGTTCCTCAACTACGCCTTCAGTCATGTTAGCAAACATGTTCTCAAGCTTAGACTTCTGCTGACGTGCTAGCTTAACATCGCGGAACTTGCCTTGACGATACAGGGCAACTTCACGAGCCTTACGCTCATCACGAACTACAGTAGCTTCATCACCGGCAGCTGGAACACCAGAGAGACCAAGAATCTCTACTGGGAACGACGGACCCGCTTCCTTGATAGTCTGGCCATTCTCATCGCGCATGGCACGGACTTTACCGTACTCAAGACCACAAAGAACGATATCGCCTTGCTTAAGTGTACCTTCCTGTACCAGGACGGTAGCAACTGGACCACGACCCTTATCTAGCTTAGATTCGATGACAACACCAGCCGCCATGCCTTCTTTGATAGCTTTAAGCTCGAGAACTTCAGCTTCAAGCAAAATGGCTTCTAACAGTTCATCGATGCCTTGACCAGTCTTAGCCGAAACGCTAACGAACATGTTGTTGCCGCCCCAATCTTCAGACATGATGCCGTGTTGAGAAAGCTCACTTTTAACACGCTCTGCATCCGCATCAGGCTTATCCATCTTGTTGACTGCAACAATCAAAGGCACTTTACCGGCCTTAGCATGTTGAATCGCTTCGATAGTCTGTGGCATAACGCCATCATCGGCTGCAACAACCAAGATAACGATGTCCGTCGCCTTAGCACCACGAGCACGCATAGACGTGAACGCCGCGTGACCAGGAGTATCTAAGAAGGTGATCATGCCATTGTCAGTTTCAACATGGTATGCACCGATATGCTGAGTAATACCACCGGCTTCGCCTGAGGCAACTTTTGCCTTACGAATGTAATCCAGCAAGGATGTCTTACCATGGTCGACGTGACCCATGATAGTCACTACTGGCGCACGAGTTACGGCTTCAACATTAGCATCACGATCCGCTAGCACCTGGTGCTCAAGCTCGTTTTCACGAGTCAGTGTTACCTTGTGACCCATCTCTTCAGCGACTAACTGAGCGGTTTCCTGATCGAGCACCTGGTTGATCGTAACCATGGAGCCCATCTTCATCATAGTCTTGATGATCTCGGTCGCCTTTACTGCCATCTTCTGAGCTAGCTCAGACACTGAAACCGTCTCGCCTATGCTGACATCGGCTTTAACTACGACTACAGGCTTAGTGAACGCATGGTCCATAGACTCAGGCGCTATGCTACGAGTATTACGCGAGTTACGCCCACCACGAGAGTTACGTGAATTACGGGTGTCTCTGCCACCGCGACGCTTGCCTTTACCTGTAGTAGCAGGAGCAGGAGTCGGTGCCTTACGAGGGCGACGATCGCGCTTCTCTGCATTTGCATCGGCGGTATCTTCCGCTGCACGAGCCTCAGTTGAAGTGGTGATATGATGGTCACCAGTCTTCTCAGACTCTTTACGCTGCTTCTCTTCTTCGGCCCAACGCGCCGAGTTCTCTTCGGCAAGCTTACGCGCAGTTTCTGCTGCCGCATTCGCTTCTTCGTCAGCCTTAGATTTAGCCGCCTGCTCTTGAGCAGATTGCAGCTTGTCAGACTCAGCTTTGGCAGCTTGCTCTTCTGCCGTTAGTGCTACAGGCTTAGCTTTTTCAGCCGCTGCCACTTTTGCTTTCTCTTTCGCTTCTTCGGCCACTTTTGATTTCTCTTGGGCTAGTGCATCGGCTGCCGACTTTGCATCAGCATCGGCAGCGGCTTTAGTCTCTTGCTCTGCTTTAGCCGCTTCTTCAGCTGCTGGATCACGCTTAACAAAAGTACGTTTCTTACGCACTTCAACTGTGACATCTTTAGTGTCACGGCCAGAGCCTACACTTAAAGTTGAAACAGATTTACGCTGCAGCGTCATCTTAGTTGGAGTGGCATCGCCACCATGTTGTTTCTTTAAAAAGTTCAGCAACTGCTGCTTCTCAGATTCAGAAACTGTATCTGATTTACTTTTTTTGATTCCAGCATCAGAAAGCTGCTCGACTAATCTGTCTGCAGTTTTTCCTATTTCGCCGGCCAGTTTTTCTACTGTTGTATCTGCCATATGTTCAATCCCCTCTGTTGAGCGAGTTATTCTTCGTCGCCAAACCAACAGATATTACGGGCTGCCATGATGAGCTCACCAGCCTTTTCTTCTGTCAATTCTTCAATATCGATCAAGTCATCAATGCCTTGCTCGGCTAAATTTTCAAGTGTTATCACACCTTTACTTGCAAAAACGAAAGCCAGATGTTTTTCCAGCCCTTCCAGTGCAAGCAGCTCTTCACTTGGTTCTGCACCGTCCAGTGCTTCTTCTGTTGCCAATGCGCGAGTCGAAATTGCCGCTTTAGCACGTTCTCTCAATGCTTCGACGGTATCTTCATCGAAACCATCGATCTCCATCAGCTCGGCAGCAGGAACATAAGCCACCTCTTCCAATGAAGTGAAGCCTTCATCTGCAAGTACCTGAGCAAATTCTTCATCAACTTCTAAAGATGCAACAAACAGGCTGACGACTTTTTCACTTTCTGCCTGATGTTTTTTCTGCAGGTCTTCTACAGTCATCACGTTCAACTCCCAACCAGAGAGTTGAGTGGCTAAGCGGACGTTCTGACCATTACGACCAATCGCCTGAGCCAAGCTGTCAGCCTCTACTGCGATATCCATAGAATGGCTATCTTCGTCAACGACGATAGAAGCCACCTCGGCAGGAGCCATGGCATTAATCACGAACTGAGCCGGGTTATCATCCCAAAGCACGATATCGACACGCTCGCCATTTAGCTCGTTGGATACGGCTTGGACTCGAGCACCACGCATGCCAACACAGGCACCGATAGGATCGATTCTACGGTCATTCGACTTAACCGCAATCTTAGCGCGAGAACCTGGATCACGAGCCGCGCCCATGATTTCAATCATCTCATCGGCAATTTCCGGCACTTCTACGCGGAAAAGTTCGATAAGCATTTCGGGCTGAGTGCGAGTCATGAACAGTTGTGCACCACGAGCTTCAGGGCGAACCGAGAAGAGTAAGGCACGAATTCTATCGCCTGGACGGAAGTTCTCACGTGAAATGAGGTCTTCCTTGAACAGTACTGCGTCAGCATTACCGCCAAGATCGACAACCACACTCTCACGATTGCTCTTCTTCACGATACCAGTGATCAACTCACCTTCACGGTCCTGAAACTGCTCGACGACTTGAGCTCGCTCGGCTTCACGTACTTTCTGTACGATAACCTGCTTGGCTGTTTGAGTCGTGATACGGTCAAACGTAACAGACTCCATATCATCTTCGACATAATCGCCGACTTGGAGTTCTGGATCCTCATACTGAGCCGCTTCTAGTGTTATTTCACCATAAGGGTTCTCTAGTGGTTCACCTGTATCTTCTACAACTTGCCAGCGACGGAAAGTTTCATAAGCACCGGTCTTACGATCGATTTCGACGCGAACTTCAATATCACCTACGTGTTTCTTTTTTGTTGCTGTGGCTAAAGCAATTTCCAACGCTTCGAAAATCTTCTCGCGAGGAACACCTTTCTCATTTGAAACCGCCTCAGCGACTAGCAGAATCTCTTTATTCATCCTCTTGCCTCGTTGATTTTTGAATCCATCAAAACTTAGCGATTAGGTTGCCTCTACGGATATTATCCAAGGCAATAATCAGTTCGTTACCATCTACAGAAAGCGTGAGCGTCTGCCCCTCGACCCCAATAACGGTACCTTTTAAATTACGACTACCCGCAACAGGCATAGTCAGTTGAATTTTTACAGTCTCATCGATGTAGCTCCCATACTGCTCAGAACTGAACAGTGGTCTGTCTACACCGGGAGAAGAAACTTCTAATGTAAATTCGGTTGAAATGGGATCCTCAACATCGAGCACAGCACTTATCTGGCGACTGGTTTCGGCGCAATCTTCGATAAAAATACCGTTATCATTATCGATATACACTCTCAATATTGAATGCTTGCCCGCTTGGATATATTCCAAGCCCCAAAGTCTATGCCCCAATGCTTCAACTGGAGATGTAAGCATCTCTTCCAGTTTTTTTTCTATAGTAGCCAAGGTTACCCCCCGAAAAACAAAAAAGGGCTAAATAGCCCCGGTATAACACTGAAAAATCAGTGTTTTATAAGTTACAGATAACAAAAAACCCCGTAATAACGAGGTCGTTGAATTTAAAACCTGTAACCAATATTAGACTATTATGCCTGATATTGGGAAGCTGGTTGCGGGGACCGGATTTGAACCGATGACCTTCGGGTTATGAGCCCGACGAGCTACCAAACTGCTCCACCCCGCGTCAACTGCTGCAAGTATATTGAGTAATCTCATAACTTGCAATAACAAAGCGAATAACCTCTCGCTTTATTACTCTCGACTTCAATATCGAAATCAAAAGTTGGTGCGGATGGGGGGACTTGAACCCCCACGAGCTTGCGCTCACCAGCCCCTCAAGCTGGCGTGTCTACCAATTCCACCACATCCGCATGTGACTGACCTATATTTTATATCCTGGTTAGGATAACGAATCTCAAGCTGGCGTGTCTAATTATTATCAAGACACCACCATATCCGCATGTGACTGACCATTTTTACATCTTGGTTTAGATGTTTGTCACAAACTGGCGTGTCTAACTTAGTATCAAGACACCACCACATCCGCATGTGACTGACCTATATTTTATATCCTGGTTAGGATAAATGTATCTTTTACTTCGACAATCTACATCTATCTGACTAATTGAGGTTAGTCGTAGATTATCTTAATCAGGAATTTTATCTTCCGTCTGCTGTACATCTTCGCTAACTTGGTCAACAACTTGTGCTGCACCGTTAGTTAGGTCATTCCAAGCGTCTTCTGATTTAGTATGATTGGCACTTAAATTGCCAATAATCAAACTAAGAGCGAAGAAGCCAATCGCTAATACAGCGGTAGAACGAGTTAAAAAATTACCCGCACCAGATGACCCAAATAGAGTAGCCGAAGCACCTGCGCCAAAAGAGGCACCCATGTCAGCACCTTTACCTTGTTGAATCAGAATTAGTCCAACTAGACCAATCGCAACCAACAAGTAAACAACTATTAGAACTTCATACATATTATGCGCTCATCGCTATGGAACATAAACTTAAAAACTCGGTTGAATTTAAGCTTACGCCGCCAATCAATCCACCATCTACATCAGGTTGAGCAAAAAGATCTGCTGCATTACTCGGTGTTACGCTACCACCGTACAAAATCCTGATATTTTCTCCAATAAATGGAGACACTTCAGACAGACGCTTGCGTATAAACGCATGTACTTCTTGCGCCTGTTCTGGCGTAGCACTCTTACCAGTCCCTACTGCCCATAAAGGCTCGTAAGCGATAATTGCATTATCAAAAGCCATGGTGCCATTTTTCTTAATGACTATGTCTAGCTCTTCGGCGATAACTTCAAAAGTTCTTCTCGCCTCTCTAGCTGGACCAGACTCACCGACACATAATATCGGAGTTAAACCATGCTTCTGAGCCGCAGCAAATTTCTCTGCCACTATATCACTCGTCTCTCCGTACATACGGCGACGCTCGGAATGACCGATAATCACATATCGACATCCTGAATCTTTCAACATCTGCCCAGACACTTCACCAGTATAAGCACCGAAATCATGTTGACTTAGGTTTTGTGCGCCCATCCTGACTAAACAACCGTTTAAGGCTTCTTTGTTCATGTCTAGCTGTTGTCGTACGCTTTCGAGATAAATACTCGGTGGACACAAGACCACTTCCGCTGAATCATCTTGAAGCTTGGTAGCAAACTTTTTGAACAGCTCTTGTGCAAGTTGAGCACTGCCATTCATTTTCCAATTACCAGCAACCATCGGACGTCTTAATGCCATTACCATCTCCTCTGAAAGCGGCGTGAATAATAGCGAACCACTTGTTAACTTACAATAGCTAAATCGCTAATTTTTTAGATTAATGGTCAGAGCGTTGCTTTTTCAGCCAGCCCAAGCTATTTATTAATCGTTCTGAGTATAAATAGCGCTATGCAGTGGGTGAACATCACAGATGTCCCCCACGATTTAGAAGAATCTAAACTAAATTTCTGACTTTATCGGCAATATAATTTGCATGCATAAGGACGTCGGCTTGGATATCTCCCTCAACCATGACGCGAATCAAGGGTTCGGTACCCGATTTTCTCAGTAAAACTCTGCCTCGCGCACCCAATTTAGTCTCGACCTCTAATTTAGCATCGAGCACTTCTTCGGACTCTAACGGGTTATGCTCGCCTTCAAAACGCACATTGACCAATACTTGGGGCAACATCTTGATATTCTCAGTCAAGTCCTCAAGGCTTGCATTGCGCCTTCTCATCGCGGCAAGCACCAGTATCCCAGCGACGATACCATCCCCTGTCGTGCCATGATCTAAGTTGAGGATATGACCTGAATTCTCGCCTCCGATGCGCCAATCATTCTCTTTCAATAGCTGCATCACGTAACGATCGCCCACTTTAGAGCGCAAGAAAGGAATATCCAGTTCGGCTAAAGCCAGTTCGAGTCCTAGATTAGACATCAAGGTGCCAACGACACCACCGTGAAGCACGCCTCTTGATTTAGCATCGCATGCCAAAATGTAGAGTATCTCATCACCGTCGATCACACGGCCATGGCGGTCAACCATCATGATACGGTCGCCGTCACCATCCAAGGCAATACCGAGGTCGGCCCCTTCCGATACCACAGTTTCACAGATTTTAGCCATAGAAGTCGCGCCCACTTCATGGTTAATGTTTAAACCATCAGGCTTGACACCTATGGCTATCACCTCGGCACCTAACTCACGGAAAACGTTCGGCGCAATATGATAAGTCGCACCATGGGCACAATCGACCACGATTTTCAAACCACGAAGTGTCTGATCGGCAGGGAAATTACCTTTACAATATTCGATATAACGTCCGGGGGCATCATCGATGCGGGAGACTTTACCTAACAGGTGAGACTCGACGCAGACCAAAGGCTTCTCCAGTTCACGCTCAATCTCCAGCTCTATCTCATCAGCGAGTTTACTGCCGTCGGTGGAGAAGAACTTGATGCCATTGTCGTAATAGGGGTTATGGGATGCGCTGATAACCACCCCGGCTTCGGCTCTAAAGGTCCGGGTTAAATAAGCAACTGCTGGCGTAGGCATGGGCCCCATCAACATCACATTTAAGCCTGCCGCCGATAGACCCGCTTCCATTGCAGATTCGAACAGATAGCCTGAAATACGCGTATCTTTACCTATGATGACTTTATTCGTACCGCTTCTCGACAGCACTCGACCGGCGGCCCAACCTAGTTTCAACGCTAGCTCAGGTGTCATCTTGCCAGCACCAACCTTGCCACGTATACCATCTGTTCCAAAAAATTTCTTCACTCTACAACCCCATCTGCCATCCCATTCTAGGGATAAAATTTGTACTAGTTTACAGTTTATTTGCTAACTCAAGCTGAATATTGGCTAAAGAAGAGTACTCTTAACCGGATCGACTAAAGCAGCTTTGAATCAAATCAAGTGTCGGTAATCATTACAGGCTTGAAACACCTTTAGACAATCTAGAGTTTCAACCACATCATGTACCCTTAAAATATTGGCGCCTCTTTGAGCCGCTATCAAGCCGCCAGCCAGACTGCCAGCTAAACGTTCTTTAGGCTCACGCTTGAGCAAATCACCCAGCATAGATTTTCTGGATAAGCCGATCAGTAGCGGTAATTCCAGCACCTTAAACTCATCTAATCGGTTAAGTAACTCATAATTATGCGATAAGGTTTTACCAAACCCGAACCCTGGATCCAACAATATATTGTGACGTTTAATTCCAGCCTCTATACATGCATGGATTCTTCGCTCAAAAAAACCGATGATATCTGCAACGATATCCCGATAATCCGGTGCATCTTGCATGGTATCCGGTTGTCCCTGCATATGCATTAGACAAACAGGCACCTCAAGTAAGGCTGCGATCTCCAATGCACCAGGAGCCTGTAAGGCTCGAACATCATTAATCAGATGCGCCCCGGCTTTAACGGCTCGTTCCATCACCTCTGGCTTACTGGTATCGATAGAGATCCAAACGTCATGATGCTTAGCGATATATTCGACTAAGGGCAACACTCTGTTTAGCTCTTCATCTAAAACGACCTCGGCCGCACCTGGACGAGTCGACTCTCCGCCTATGTCGATAATTTCGGCGCCCTGGGACACCATGGCATCGACATGCTGGCAGGCTAAGTCGAAGCAGGAGAACTCACCACCATCGGAAAATGAATCTGGGGTGACATTTACAATGCCCATGACCAAAGTTTTATCTAAAGCTAGTGTACGGTGACCACTTTCGATTCGAAACACATAGACTCCATTAAAGATGATAACTTATTCTGATGAGACTCAAGTTAACAAACTTGCAAACACCAAAAACAAGAAAACCCCATAACGGGGTTTTCTTTATTCAATAGTGATAGCTACTTAGCTGTAGATTCATCGGCATCTTTGATATCCGGTGTTACTTCAGAGTCGGCTTTTTCTTCACTTTCGTTGGAGCTTGCTTCCTCAGCCTTCGCTGAATCTCCATCCTTATCATCTTTGCTAGAACCATTATCATCCATGTCCCAATCGGCAGGAACACGGACTTCACGACGCTGCATTAAGTCTTCGATCATGTTGGCATCTATGGTTTCATATTTCATCAAAGCATCTTTCATCGCATGAAGAATATCCATATTATCATTTAGATATACCCTAGCACGATCGAAGTTGTTATCGATGAGCAGCCTAACTTCGGCATCTATCAGACTCGCGGTTTCATCGGACATATGTTGAGTCTTACCCATGCTACGTCCTAAGAAAACTTCATTTTCATCTTCTGCGTACAAGACAGGTCCTAGCTTCTCGGAGAAGCCCCACTGAGTCACCATGTTACGGGCAATCGAAGTGGCGTACTTGATGTCCTGAGACGCGCCAGTAGAAATTCTTTCACGACCATAGATGATCTCTTCGGCAAGACGTCCACCGTATGCCACAGAGATCTGACTCTCCAGCTTACGTCGAGTCTGGCTGATAGCATCGGCTTCCGGCAGGAAGAAGGTCACGCCTAAGGCGCGGCCACGAGGTATGATAGTCACCTTATGCACAGGATCATGCTCAGGCACTAAACAACCTACAATCGCATGACCGGCTTCATGATAAGCCGTCATCGCTTTCTCTTCTTCCGACATCACCATGGAGCGACGTTCCGCGCCCATCATGATCTTATCTTTAGCACTCTCGAACTCTTCCATGCTGACGATACGGCGATTGCCGCGAGCAGCAAACAAGGCCGCCTCGTTAACCAGGTTGGCGAGATCCGCACCTGAGAATCCAGGAGTACCACGAGCGATAACACTCGCCTTAACGTCATCGGCCAGAGGCACTTTACGCATATGCACTTTAAGTATCTGCTCACGACCACGTACATCGGGAAGACCAACAACGACCTGACGGTCGAAACGCCCCGGACGCAGTAGTGCGGCATCGAGTACATCGGGTCTGTTGGTCGCAGCGATGACGATGACACCTTCGTTACCTTCGAAACCATCCATCTCGACCAGTAACTGGTTCAATGTTTGCTCACGCTCATCGTGACCACCACCGACACCAGCACCACGTTGACGGCCGACGGCATCGATCTCATCGATAAAGATGATACAAGGTGCAGACTTCTTTGCTTGTTCGAACATGTCACGCACACGAGAAGCACCGACACCTACAAACATCTCAACGAAATCTGAACCTGAGATGGTAAAGAACGGCACTTTTGCCTCACCGGCAATGGCCTTGGCCAGCAAGGTCTTACCCGTACCTGGAGGACCTACGAGCAGTATACCAGTGGGAATACGCCCACCTAGCTTCTGGAATCTTGTCGGTTCTTTGAGGTAATCGACCAGTTCCTTAACGTCCTCTTTCGCTTCGTCACAGCCTGCGACGTCACCAAAAGTGGTCTTGATCTGATCTTCACTCATCAGCTTAGCTTTGCTCTTACCGAACGACATGGCACCTTTGCCACCACCGCCCTGCATCTGACGCATGAAGAAGATCCATACACCAATAAGCAATAGCATAGGGAACCAGGAGATAAAGATCTGGGTTAAAAACCCGGACTCTTCGGCTTCTTGCCCTTTCATACTCACGCCTTTACGATCGAGATCATTAATCAGATCTTGATCAAACATGGGCATGATAGTCGTGAATTTTTCTCCGGTACGTTTAGTCCCTTCAATCGTACGTTGATCGCTCTTGATTTCGACGGTGTTTATCTGACCACTACGAACATCATCTAAAAAAGCAGAATAATCCATCTTCGACGCAGTGGTAGAAGAGGGGGAGTAGCCCTGAAATACAGACATCAGCACAACAGCGATGACTACCCAGAGAATTAAATTTTTTGCCATATCACTCAAAATTACTAGACCTCATAGAGTCTTGCGATAACAGACGTTAGGGTACTACAACTTGTACCCAGTCGCCACAAGATAGACTTCTCGCGAACGTGCTCGCGAAGAGTCTGGCTTACGTGTTTTAACCGTTTTAAATGCGGCTCTCACCGACTTCATGTACTCTTCAAAGCCCTCCCCCTGAAAGACTTTGACTGCGAAACAGCCATTTGGAGCCATCACCTGATGGCACATGTCTAAGGCTAATTCCACCAGATACATGGCCCGTGGCTGATCGACACCACCGCTACCACTCATGTTCGGTGCCATGTCAGACAAGACCACATCCACTTTCCCATCTCCGACTCGGGTAAGCAAGGCATCGAGTACCTTTTCTTCCCGAAAATCACCCTGAAGAAAGTCTACACCAACTATGGGATCCATAGCTAAAATATCGCAAGCGATAACTTTCCCTCTGTCTCCGGCAAGTTTAACGGCGACTTGGGACCAACCACCGGGGGCAGCCCCTAAATCCACCACAGTCATACCAGGGCGAATCAACTTATCTTTCTCCTGGATCTCCTCTAATTTAAACGCGGCGCGCGAGCGCAATCCGCGTTTTTGAGCTAATTTGACATAGTGATCATCAAAATGTTCCTGCAACCAACGGGAGGAACTCGCTGTTCTTTTTTTACCTGACATTCAACATCCGCAACAAATGAGAGTTACATAAAGTGTATATAAGGGTAGAATAGCCGTTTTTCAATAGTAACTCAGCATAAAGTTGGTATAAATGAACTTAACAACCAAACAAAAACAACACTTGAAAGGCTTAGCGCATGATTTGAAGCCTGTAGTGATGCTTGGTTCCAATGGTCTGACTGAAGGTGTACTGGCGGAAATTGATAATGCACTCACTCACCATGAACTGATCAAAGTGAAACTCGCTTCGGGTGACAGAGAGTTAAAAAAAGCAATTGTCGACGCCATTGTTCGTGAGACTCAAGCCGTACAAGTGCTGCTTATCGGTCACGTGCTTGTACTTTTCCGCCAGTCTGAAGAGATGAAAATCGCCATTCCTAAGGCAAAGTAAGCACCTTCTATCGAAAACGGAGCCAAATTAATCTTTGGCTCCGTTTTTTTATGTCTGCTCTAAGCTGACTATCTATGGCGTGTCGGAAACAGGCACGAGACGATAATGATCCGAGTTGAGCTTAAACACCTCGGGCAAGCAGGTCCCCACCGATATAGACGACCAAGTTCCGGTCAGGATCCCGATAAACATGGCGATGGAAAAACTTTCCAACGGCCCCCCTCCCATCACCCACAGCGCGATGACCGTCATCAAGGTAGTACCACTGGTCACCATAGTGCGGGAAAATGTCGCCTTCACAGCCCTGTCATTGATCTCGGCTATCGGCAAACCAGGCTCGGTTCGCAATCCCTCTCTGATCCTGTCAGCTATGATGATTGAATCATTGAGTGAATAGCCTAGTATGGCCAGTACCGCCGCGAGCACGGTCAGATTAAACTCCGTCTGAGTCAGGGAAAAGAATGCCAGTACAAAAATCACATCATGGAACAGGGCCAGCAAGGAACCACTGGCCAGACGCCACTCGAATCGATAGCTCAAATAAGCCATGATGCACAACATGGCCACCAACAAGGCCAAGCCACCTTGCTCGGCCAACTCCTGGCCAATCTGCGGCCCGACTATGCTGCTGTTAAGCACCTCTACGTCACTATTGAGGGGCTGCAATACCTGCTCTATATCCATTGCATGCTGACTAACATCTTCCTGAGTCGATGGCAGACTATATCTCAGCACCCAACGCCCAGGCTCTCCCGCAGAAATCACACTCACCTCCTGCTCCGATGCTAAGCTCAATAAAGCAGAGATATCTTTACTGGCCACCTTGCTATCTAGCCTCACCTCGGTAACGACTCCGCCGGTGAAATCCAGGCCCCAATTGAATCCCTTAACCGCAATCACAGACAGGGACAATATCATCAGGCTAAGTGATATCAGACTACTGAAATAACGTAATTTAGTTAACATTTTCATTTCGGCGAACTTGCTGTTTACCCGCTTAACATTAAATATACTCATCATTACACCCTCACATCACGGTTAAAGTTACGTCCATATGCCCAATTGATAAGGGCACGAGAAGCAAAAATTCCGGTAAACATGCTCGTCAACAGTCCCAAGCCCAGTGTCAGGGCAAAGCCCTGGATCGGACCATTACCGATCGAATAGAGCACAACTGCGGTGATCATGGTGGTAAGGTTGGCATCTAAGATGGTGCCAAAGGCGCTATCGAATCCCCTATCTATGGCGTGGGCGAAATCTCTCCCCTGTTTCAGGTTATCTTTGATCCGCTCGAAGATGAGCACATTAGTATCAACGGCCATGCCAACAGTCAGCACTAAGCCTGCGATGCCTGGTAAGGTCAATACCGCCCCTGGGATCAGGGCCAGCAACCCAAACAAAATCACTATATTAGCGACAAGCGCCACATTGGCTACCCAGCCCAAACGTCGGTACCAGAAGCCCATAAAGACTAAGGTCATCGCCATGCCTAAGGCTAACGCGGCAAAACCATTGACGATATTCTCGGCGCCAAGACTCGGGCCTATGGTTCGCTCTTCGACTATGGTCACCGGCGCTGTCATAGAGCCTGCACGTAATAACAATGCCAGTTGCTGTGCCTCTTGGTAATCTCCGGCTCCGGTAATACTGAAACGATTGCCTAACTGGCTCTGTATCGTGGCAATACTGATCACTCGTGTCTGTTGACTCACCTCGCCTTGAGCATTCCGACTGTATTCACTATAAGATGTGGCCATAGGATGCCCTATGTTGTCTCTGGAAAAAGCCGACATCAATTTACCGCCTGCGTTGTCTAAAGTGATACTCACTTCAGCCCCCCCCATCTCACCAATCCCCGCCCTGGCATCTATAATATGCTCACCTCCCAACACAGGTTTACGCGATACATACACAGGGGTCAGGGTGTCATCACGCAAGATTTTCGCGTTAACAGACCCCGGCGGTTTCACTTCATAGAAAGCCAGACTGGCGGTTGCACCTATGACGCTCTTCGCTGCGGCAGGATCTTGAACACCAGGCAGCTCAATGCGTATTCTATGCTCTCCCTGGCGCTGCACTAATGCCTCGGTGATCCCAAGTTGAGATATGCGACCGCGCATGGTCTGTAAATTTTGTTTAACGGTGAAATCCCGCAGCAGCTCTTTTTCAGTTTGCTTTAAACTGACCGTCAAGATGCCATCCCCCTCCTGTTTCACTTGCCAGCGAGGATGTTGGCTACGGATAAATTGTCGATATTGGTCACTGGTTTCTGAGTTGGCCAGCACTAAAATGATACTGTCATCGTCCCCATAACGCACCTGAGTTCCCATCAATTTTTGCTCACGGGAAAACTGTTTGATTGAATCGACTAAGCTTTCACCATGAAGTCGATAAACGGGCTCAAGATCCACATCCAAGAGAAACTGCACACCTCCCCTGAGATCTAAGCCCAACTTTATGGGCGCAACTCCCAGACTGAGTAACCAGGATGGTGCTGCCGGAGCGAGTGCCAGAGTGAGATGTTCTGGTTTAGCGACTAACTTAGCCAGCAGCAGCTTTGTTTGCGTTTGTTGAGCCTGCTTAGCGAGTACGACCAATGTTTGGCCATCGGCTTGGTCTATGCGTTTTATATCTATCCCGGCCAGTTGGAGTTGCTTATGCAGCTCTATCAAGGACACTGATAAACCAGCCTTATTACTGACCTCAATAGCCGCATCCTCACCAAACAGAGACGGCAGTGCACTCAATAGCATGACGATAATAGTGACTATTAACACCCCATATTTCCATGGAGAGTTGTGATTGAGTAATTTTTTTCTTGTTTGTCTTTTCATAGCGTAATTTGCCGTGAAGGCACCTTGCTTTCTAACGAGTTTTTCCACTCTTTCTCTCAAAACTCGCCATTAATACCCATTGATATTAATGGCTCAACCAAGGAAGCTGCCCCAAAAATGGCAATGGGAAGATGCTTCTTGAGAAAGAGATATTTAGCCAGCTAGCCTTCGATGCCAGCCGATAACAAGTTAGCTAACGGATTTTTGCTGAGAAAAGCGGTAGAGCAGATTCGATTCCTTCCAGCCCGAAAGCCTGGAAGGCTTTTCATTAGCATGGAGGGACCAATCCAGGCTCCGGACAAAGTCTATCCGATACCCGATGGAAAAAGAGGGACTTGGAGGTGAAACAAACTCATAGGCCAACAGATAGCTAGGCTTTATCTGTTGTAGATCGTGTTGGGCAAAACTTAACAGACGCATCGAGATAAGAGGAACAAACTCTTGATCACTTGGAACATGATGTTCGAGTCCTGAGTGAGTGCTTGGTGTATCTAAGTGCCCAAAGAGAGTGTTTGTCGATGCACAAGAGGTCAATTTAAATGCTTCCTGAGACCCAGAGTCCTGACACAAGCTGTGAACGGACTGAATAGGGGTATCCTTTTTCATATACTCAGAAGCAGACGCACTCATGCCTGAGAGAAATATTCCCCCTAGCAAGATCAGCATTAGCCCTATACGAAAAAGTCCTGACACATTAATCCCCATGCTATTCAATTTTTTAATTGTAACCAGAAAAATCGAAAAAACAAATTAACAATTAAACATCTTGCAGGCTTTGATTGAAAATAATACCGATTGGTATAAATCGAAAAACTAGGGAGCAAGCCGTTCAGGTATTGCATCAAATAGCGAAAATCAGGCAACAAAAAGCCGCTATTAGCGGCTTTTTACATCTCGCAGTATTACACTAGATATCCCATAATTAGCAATGAATGGGATAACGAAAAGATCTGCTTAGATATACTCTACGGCGATAATCTCGTACTCAGTGATACCACCTGGAGTCTGAATATTCACCTCATCATCGAGATTCTTACCCACTAACCCTCTTGCAATAGGTGAAGTCACAGAGATCAAATTCTCTTTGATGTTCGCCTCATCTTCACCCACGATGCGATAGGTCGATTCTGTTTCGGTCTCGACATTTAAGATAGTCACAGTCGTACCGAAAATAATACGACCGTTATTTTCCATCTTAGTCACGTCGATAATCTGCACATTCGACAGTTTACCTTCGAGATCACGAATTCGCGCCTCACAAATGCCCTGCTCTTCACGCGCGGCATGATACTCGGCATTCTCTTTAAGATCGCCAAGCTCTCTGGCTGTACCTATCGCCTGAGTAATACTGGGACGCTGCTCAAATTTTAGATGTGTTAACTCTTTTCGCAGCTGCTCGGCACCAACAACTGTCATAGGAACCTTATTCATAATCCTCTTTCGTCTCCTTAAAACAAAAGCAGTCTCTATCGGCACATGCTGAGCCAATAAAGTAAAGTATTTCGGGAATAGGCTCATTCTATACGTTCATCACCTCAGATGCTATCCCACTTTCTCAGTTATAAATTTAGCTCAGTAAAAGTCTTAAGCTTCCCAAGGACCTTTCTGGAATAAAAATGATGCTTGTAAATGTTAAAACAATAAAAAAGGCCGCGAATGCGGCCTTTTTCTTAAGTAACGAGTTTTACTTAATGCGTTTATGCCACTCTTGTATCGAAGTCACTGTGCTTCTGTCATCGGCGGCATGCGCCATACATGTGGCAAATGCAGCATTCAAGGTCGTGGTATAATCTACCTTGTATCGCAATGCACCGCGTCGAAGCTGGCGAGAGTCTTCAATCGCCTGACGACCTTCGGTGGTGTTAACAATATAGGTGTATTCACCATTCTTGATACGGTCAAGAATATGCGGACGCCCTTCATGTACCTTGTTGACCAGACGCGGGTTAATCCCCGCCTCACCTAAGATTATTGCAGTACC
Source organism: Shewanella benthica (assembly GCA_023284085.1). Taxonomy (GTDB): domain Bacteria; phylum Pseudomonadota; class Gammaproteobacteria; order Enterobacterales; family Shewanellaceae; genus Shewanella; species Shewanella benthica. Next base: position 16,059 of record JAKVHY010000003.1, on the reverse strand, counting down.
ATGAGTTGCATCGATTTCATATCCGAGAGCAATCAGGTTAGAAGCCAAGTCCGCTACCCTTTGCTTATCGCTGTCACGAACCGATAGCAAGGCACGACCGGACTTAGGCACGGAGGCTGTGGCACCCAGTTGCGCCTTAGCATACGCTTCGGCGAAAGTATCACCTATGCCCATCACCTCACCAGTAGAGCGCATCTCAGGGCCAAGCATAGGATCGACACCCGGGAACTTGTTAAACGGCAAAACAACTTCTTTCACCGAAAAGAAAGGTGGAATCACTTCCTTGGTAAAGTTTTGCGATTTGAGGCTCTGACCCGCCATAACACGAGCGGCTATCTTAGCTAAAGGTACACCAGTAGCCTTAGAAACAAATGGCACAGTACGTGCGGCGCGAGGGTTAACTTCGATCATATAGATCTCATCGTCCTTCACGGCAAACTGCACATTCATCAAGCCAATAACCCCAAGTTCTATGGCCAGCTTACCCACCTGCTCACGCATGCGATTCTGAACATCTTCACTTAGGCTATAGGGAGGTAATGAACAACCTGAATCACCTGAGTGTACGCCAGCTTGCTCGATATGCTCCATGATAGAGCCAATAACCACAGTCTCACCATCACAGATGGCATCAATATCGATCTCAATAGCATTATCTAAGAAACGGTCAAGCAATACAGGAGAGGAGTTTGACACGCTCACGGCTTCGTTGAAGTAGCGACGCAAATCTTGCTCATCGTAGACGATCTCCATCGCACGACCACCTAGTACGTAAGATGGACGCACCACTAGAGGATAACCGATACGCTCGGCCGAGATAATGGCACTTTCGACTGTAGTCACGGTGTCATTTTCTGGCTGTTTCATCTCCAGACGATGAATCGCCTGCTGGAAACGCTCTCTGTCTTCGGCGCGGTCGATAGCATCTGGGCTGGTACCGATTATTGGTACGCCGGCAGCTTCGAGTTCACGGGCTAACTTAAGCGGTGTTTGACCACCATATTGCACGATAACGCCCTTAGGCTTCTCTATACGAACAATCTCGAGCACATCTTCCAGAGTGACAGATTCAAAATAGAGCCTGTCTGACGTGTCGTAATCGGTTGATACCGTTTCTGGGTTACAGTTGACCATGATGGTCTCATAACCATCTTCACGCAATGCCATTGCCGCATGTACACAGCAGTAATCGAACTCGATACCCTGGCCAATTCTGTTTGGTCCGCCACCTAAGATCATGATCTTGTCACGATTAGATGGGTTCGCCTCACACTCTTCTTCATAGGTAGAGTACATATAGGCGGTATCGGTTGAGAACTCGGCGGCGCAAGTATCGACGCGCTTATACACAGGATGAATCTCATGCTTATGGCGTAACTTGCGAACTTCTGACTCTCTGACACCGAGCAGGTCCGACAAACGTAAATCGGAGAAGCCTTTACGCTTAAGTTGGCGCAAGAAGACCTCATTCAGACCCGACATGCCAGCGTCTTTAACCTGAGTCTCAAAATTAAGCAGATCTTGTATCTGTACCAAGAACCAAGGGTCGACATTAGTCAGCTCGTAGATATCATCGACAGAAAGACCGGCACGGAAGGCATCGGCAATATACCAAATTCGGTCTGCGCCAGGCTCTTTAAGCTCGTGGCGAATTTTTTTCATCGCATCGGCGTCTTCGATATCGATCATTGGATCCAGACCATTCTTACCGACTTCGAGTCCACGCAATGCTTTTTGCAGTGATTCCTGGAACGTACGGCCAATGGACATCACTTCACCAACCGACTTCATCTGAGTGGTTAGACGGTCATTTGCACCGGCAAACTTCTCGAAGTTGAAGCGAGGCATTTTTGTGACCACATAATCGATGGCAGGCTCGAATGAAGCAGGGGTAGTTCCGCCTGTGATATCATTCTTAAGCTCATCGAGAGTGTAACCAACCGCCAGCTTGGCTGCGATTTTAGCAATCGGGAACCCCGTCGCCTTAGACGCTAATGCCGAAGAGCGTGATACTCTTGGGTTCATCTCGATGATAACCATACGGCCATCCTTCGGGTTGATGCCAAACTGTACGTTAGAACCGCCCGTCTCCACACCGATTTCACGCAGAACCGCAATAGAAGCATTACGCATCAACTGATATTCTTTATCCGTCAGTGTCTGAGCTGGAGCCACAGTGATCGAGTCACCGGTGTGCACGCCCATGGCGTCGAAGTTCTCAATAGAGCAGACTATGATGCAGTTATCATTCTTGTCACGCACCACTTCCATCTCGTACTCTTTCCAACCGATGAGCGACTCATCGATTAGCAGCTCGCTGGTTGGCGACAGGTCCAGTCCTTGAGTACAGATCTCTTCGAATTCTTCGATGTTATAAGCAATACCGCCGCCACTGCCACCCATGGTGAAAGACGGGCGAATAATACACGGGAAACCCAAAGTTTCCTGCACTGCGAATGCCTCTGCCATCGTATGGGCAAAACCCGCACGTGGACATTCGAGGCCAATGGCTTTCATCGCCTTATCGAAACGACCACGGTCTTCGGCTTTGTCTATGGCGTCGGCTGTCGCGCCAATCATCTCGACATTAAACTCTTTCAGCACGCCCTTGCTTTCAAGCTCCAGCGCACAGTTAAGTGCAGTTTGGCCGCCCATGGTAGGCAAAATCGCATCGGGACGCTCTTTGGCAATAATATTACGCACAACTTCCCAATGAATTGGCTCGATATACGTCGCATCGGCCATCTCGGGATCTGTCATGATAGTGGCTGGGTTAGAGTTAACCAGAATAACTCGATAACCCTCTTCACGTAGCGCTTTACACGCCTGGGCACCGGAGTAATCAAACTCACATGCCTGACCGATAACAATCGGGCCTGCACCCAGGATAAGAATACTTTTTATATCTGTACGTTTTGGCATTGCTTAAACCTTCTCCTGACTACTTGGCGTTTTGACGATATAGCTCAATAAGTTCAATAAAGTGATTGAACAAAGGCGCTGCATCATGTGGACCCGGACTCGCTTCAGGGTGTCCCTGGAAGCTAAATGCAGGCTTATCTGTCAAATGTATACCTTGCAATGAACCATCAAACAATGACTTATGAGTCACCTTGATGTTGGCGGGTAGACTCGTTTCATCAGCAGCAAAACCGTGGTTTTGGCTGGTGATCATCACATTACCTTTCTCAAGATCACTCACCGGATGGTTGGCACCATGATGACCAAACTTCATTTTAAGGGTTTTAGCACCGCAAGCGAGAGCCAACAGCTGATGACCGAGACAAATACCAAACACAGGGATCTCTGTCTTGAGGATCTCCTGAATCGCCTTGATAGCATAGTCACATGGCTCAGGGTCACCTGGGCCATTCGATAGGAATATCCCATCAGGCTTCATCGCCAGCACTTCAGATGCAGGTGTCTGGGCCGGAACCACAGTGACATCACAACCACGATCTACCAGCATACGTAAGATATTACGCTTCACACCGTAGTCGTAAGCAACGACCTTGTATTTAAGCTCTGATTCAGGCTTATCTTCGGGTAAACCACCGACTAAACGCCAGCTACCGCTACGCCACTGATAGGCTTTTTTTGTGGTGACTTCTTTGGCTAAATCCATGCCTTTTAAACCAGGGAACGCTTTCGCTGCGGCTAATGCCTTAGCGATGTCATCCTCACCGACTAAGATACAGCCTGCTTGAGCACCTTTCTCTCGTAAAATACGAGTCAACTTTCGAGTATCAATATCTGCAATACCAACAATATTGTTAGCTATTAGATATTCACTCAAGCATTGCTGATTACGAAAGTTACTGGCGAGAAGAGGAAGATCTCTGATGATCAGACCACAAGCATGGACTGCATCGGATTCTGTATCTTCATCATTGGTTCCAGTGTTACCAATATGAGGATAAGTTAGAGTTACGATCTGGCGAGAATAAGAGGGATCTGTCAGGATCTCCTGGTATCCTGTCATTGAAGTGTTAAAAACAACTTCACCAACAGCATGTCCATCGGCACCAATTGCAGTGCCAGAGAATACAGTTCCATCTTCGAGTACGAGTAAGGCAGACTTTGTCAACGCGACCTCCATAAAGAGCCAAGCCACTAAAATATAATGTTTTTTATTGCTTTAATAATACCAATATTTACAAAATATACGAAATTTTGGCAAATTCGGACAACTATATACGTGTTTATTTAGCTTGTCTACAGATTAAAAAATTAAATTATCAACACATTTTGATAAAACATAACCCCCCTCCTACACCACCTTGGTGTTCGGGGATAACTCTTACAAAACAGTTCCGTGTATAAACCCCCTCTTACACCATGACCTACAAGGATGTAGGGATTGCCTAGAAATGTCAGGAACATTTCAGGTACCATGGCGTTCGGGGATAACTCTTACAAAGTAGTTCCATGTATAAATCCCCTCTTACACCATCCATGGCGTTCGGGGATAAATACTTCCGTGTATAAAAAAACCGCCTAATTGGCGGTTTTAAAAAATAGTAATTATTTGAGACCCAATACCTGCTGCATATCGTAGAGCCCGGCATCTTGATTGACTAACCAGACCGTTGCTCTCATAGCACCATTGGCGAAAGTCATACGACTCGATGCCTTGTGGGTGATCTCCAACCGCTCACCGATATCGGCAAACATGGCGGTATGCTCACCAACAAGATCCCCTGCACGTATGGTTGAGAAGCCTATGGTTTCGCGATCACGCTCACCGGTCATCCCTTCACGGCCGTAAACAGCACATTTCTTAAGATCACGACCCAAAGTTTTAGCGATCACTTCGCCCATCTTGAGTGCCGTGCCTGAAGGTGCATCTTTCTTATATCTGTGATGACCCTCGATGATCTCTATATCCGTGTAATCACCCATGACTTCTGCCGCTAACTCGAGCAATTTCCACATCAAGTTAACCCCAACGGCCATATTTGGCGCCATCACAACAGGTATCTTATCTGCATAAGCAGAGATCTGTGCTTTTTGAGCATCGGTGAAGCCTGTAGTGCCTATAACAATAGCCTTACCATGTCTGGCACACCAACCGGCATGAACGACACTCGCTTCAGGGGAGGTAAAATCGATGAGCACATCGAAATCATCCACGGTTTTATCGAGCGAATCAGTAATAGGTACGTTCATCGCCCCCACACCAGCAAGCTCGCCAGCATCGACGCCTATCAGAGTCGAGCCAGCTCTTTCAATCGCAGCACCTAGATAGATAGCAGGCTGAATTCGTGCAGCTTCAATAAGAGTACGTCCCATACGACCACTGCCGCCAGTAATAGCCACTCTTACTTGTTCTGTCATCGTAATATTCCTCTAATGCTATCTAGCTAAATTATATAACGGGCAGCCCAGCTCTTATAGTCATAAAAGAGGAACTGTTAATTCTGATTCTAAAAAAATGCCTAAGCGTTAGCTTAGGCATTTAATGATATTGAATTAAAGTATGTCGAGTAATTCGACTTCAAATACCAATGCGGAGTATGGCGGGATAGAAGCACCTGCACCACGCTCACCGTATGCCAAGTGATGAGGAACATAAAGCCTCCACTTAGCACCCACAGGCATAAGTTGTAGTGCCTCGGTCCAACCAGCAATCACACCAGACACTGGGAACTCGGCAGGTTGATCGCGAACGACTGAGCTATCGAATACATCACCATTGATGAAAGTACCGTGATAGTGAGTACGAACCGTGGCGTCAAGACTTGGCTTGTCGCCCTCGCCTTCATTCAGAATCTCATACTGAAGACCAGACTCAAGCGTTACGATACCATCACGCTTAGCATTCTCACCTAGGAAAGTTTCGCCTTCAGCAGATGCCGCTTCAGCCGCCGCTTCCTGAACTTTCTGAATACGCTGACTGATCTCAGTAAACGCAATTTGAAGTTCTTCCATGGTAACTTGGCTCTCTTTACCTTCAAACGCATCGGCAAGGCCTAGCTGAACAGCTGAGATATCGATACCTTCGAAAGAATTAGCAGCCAACTGCTCGCCAAGTTGACGACCTACGCCGTAACTTGCTTGCTCTTCAATACTAGTGAACTTGTCAGACATAATGATTCTACTCTCAGTAATTCAATTTAATTTCGCGCGCTAGTTTACCATAGTTAAAAACTGTGATCTTTATAAGCTCAAGTTTATTTCGCAATCTGACAGCGATTCTTTACTTTGTCCTTACTCGCCAGATAAAGAGGCATAACTTGCGCCTGCATTTGGCTTAGGTCATCGATTCTGTGGCTGTGGGATGGATGGGTAGACAGTAACTCGGGGCCTTGCTCCCCTCCCGCCTTGGCCATATTCTGCCAAAGCAACATACTTTGACTCGGATCGAATCCCGCTCGCGCCATCAACTCAACTCCCATGATATCGGCCTCACTCTCCTGCTCACGACCATAGGGTAATATAAAGCCGACCTGAGTACCTAAACCAAGCGCCGCCATATACAGGTCTTTATTACTGACCCCTCCAGCCCCTAGCGCCGCATCAGCCAATTGCATACCAAGCCCGGTCATCTGCGCGCGGGACACCTGCTCATTGCTGTGATTTGCCAGCACATGAGCCACCTCATGGCCAATGACAGTAGCCAATTGATCTTCATTTTCGGCAACGTTTAGCAAACCGGTATAGACACCGATATGTCCACCAGGCAGAGCAAACGCGTTAACTTGATCGGACTCGAACACAATCACATCCCATTTAAGCGACTTATCGGGTAAGACTCGAGTCACTCGATTAGCGACGCAGTCTACATAACTCACCAGCTTGCTATCTGTGCTCAGCCTCTCCTGCTTTTTAATCTGCTCAAAAGATTTGTCTCCCATCTGATTAATTTCCTGAGATGAAAACAGCAAGGTCTGACTACGGCCCGTAGGAGATTGATGAGTGGCACAGCCTGAAATGATTAATGCACAGAGGAGTAATGCAGGTATAGATTTCATCAGGAGATGGTCCTTTGTTTTTAGAAGTGACTAGGTAAAGAGGTTCTAGGTGCTAGGTGCTAGGTTCTAGGTTCTAGGTTCTAGGTTCTAGGTTCTAGGTTCTAAGTTCTAAGTTCTAAGTTCTAAGTTCTAAGTTCTAAGTTCTAAGTTCTAAGTTCTAACAAGATTCTATCAAACTTTCGTTAACTTTTAGCCATACATTACTACCACAATTAACCATCCTTGGATTGTGGCATAAGTGTTCCAGACACAAATACCACAATTAACCATCCTTGGATTGTGGCATAAGTGTTCCAGACACAAATACCACAATTAACCATCCTTGGATTATGGCATAAGTGTTCCAGACACAAATATCACAATTAAGTTATACCCCAATGTTCAAAATAGGAGTGCTTTTAGTTAAAGAGGGATTTTTGTTCTTGCATAAATCCCCGCCATCACTTTGACCTACATGGTCTGTGATGTTCCATACACCACTAAGACATTCCCCATGTCCATATGGGTCAGGGAGGGAATGCCAAGAAATGCAGGGAGCATTTCAAGTGCCCTGCGATCGGGGATAACTCTTGTTAAAGGGAGGTCCCTATACAAAAAAACCTCGCGAAGCGAGGTTTTATAAATTTAATTTCAGCGATAGCACTTTGAAATTAAATTAGGTATTCAAGTCCTGGAAAAACTTCTTCACACCATCGAAGAAACCTTCGGCTTTCGGACTGTGCTTCTTGGAAGCATCCGAGAGTGTCTCATCGAATTCGCGCAACAAGTCTTTCTGACGTTCGTTAAGTTTGACTGGAGTTTCCATGACAACCTTACACAACAAATCACCCACTGCATGGCTGCGTACAGACTTAACACCCTTACCACGCATGCGGAACATACGGCCCGTTTGCGTCTCTGCAGGTATCTTAAGGTTCACCTTACCATCGAGTGTAGGCACTTCAATCCCACCACCGAGTGTGGCTTTACCGAATGAAATGGGCACTTCACAGTAGAGGTTATTACCGTCACGAACGAAGATTGAGTGTTCACGAACGCTCACCTGCACGTAAAGGTCTCCTGGAGGAGCACCATACTCACCCGCTTCACCTTCGCCAGACAAACGAATACGATCGCCGTTGTCGACACCGGCTGGTATTTTAACTGATAAAGTTTTGCTCTTCTCGACACGACCTTCACCATGACACTTGTTACAAGGATCTTTAATGATCTTGCCGCGTCCATGACAGGTAGGACAGGCTTGCTGCACCGCGAAGAAGCCTTGGCGCATCTGCACTTGACCTTGACCATGACAAGTGCCACAGGTTGTTGGCGATGTGCCTTTCTTAGCGCCGCTGCCATCACAGCTATCACAGGTGGTCAACTTTGGTATGCGTAGCTCTTTAGTCAGACCTTTAACCGCTTCTTCTAAAGACAGCTCAAGGTTGTAACGCAGATCACTACCACGAGCAGCCTGACGTTGGCCACCACGACGGCCACCACCGAAGATATCACCAAACACATCACCGAAAACATCACCAAAATCGGCATTGCCACCGAAACCACCACCGCCACGATTAGGATCGACGCCGGCATGACCGAATTGATCATAGGCAGCCTTCTTATCGCTATCGGTAAGAATTTCGTAAGCTTCCTTTATCTCTTTGAATTTGGCTTCTGCAGTTTTATCGTCTGGGTTGCGATCCGGGTGAAACTTCATGGCTAAACGCTTATAAGCCTTTTTAATTTCACGTTCGCTGGATTCACGACCGACACTTAATACTTCGTAATAATCTCGCTTCGACATATTCTCACGCTTTCTTTGCTGATGTGGTAGCTGTTCTAGTCGCTAATCTTGTAGCTCAAATCACAACTACGGGCATTAGAGTTTCCCCTAACGCCCGTATTCAATAATTCAGGGGTTAGCCTTTATTATTTCTTGTCTTCTTTAACTTCTTCAAACTCTGCATCAACAACATCTTCGTCAGGCTTAGCCGCTTGTGCTTCACCTTCTGGTGCTTGTTGTCCCTGCTCCGCTTGGGCCTTAGCCTGGGCAATTTCCATCAACTTAGAAGAGGCTTCCATCAGCTCTTGAGTTGCCTTGTCAATTGCTTCCTTGTCTTTACCTTGAACCGCGGTGTCAACAGCAGCCATGGCAGTTTCAATTTTCTCTTTCTCGTCGCTTGGTAGTGCTTCACCCGCTTCTTCGATCTGCTTCTTGGTTGCGTGAACCATACCATCGGCTTGGTTACGAGCCGTTACCAACTCTTCGAACTTAGCATCTTCATCAGCATGGGCTTCTGCATCACGTACCATAGCTTCTACTTCTTCCTCACTCAGACCAGAAGAGGCTTTAATAGTGATTTTCTGCTCTTTACCTGTCTTCTTATCGGTAGCCGATACATGCAAGATACCATCAGCATCGATGTCAAATGCAACTTCAATCTGTGGAGCACCACGAGGGGCAGCCTCGATACCTTCCAGGTTAAATTGACCTAGAGACTTGTTAGCGCTCGATTGCTTACGCTCACCCTGAAGTACGTGAATAGTCACTGCACTCTGGTTATCATCGGCAGTAGAGAACGTTTGCTGTGCCTTAGTCGGGATAGTGGTGTTCTTCTCGATAAGCTTAGTCATCACGCTACCCATGGTCTCAATACCCAGAGACAGAGGTGTAACGTCGAGTAGCAGTACATCTTTCACTTCACCAGAAAGTACACCAGCCTGAACTGCTGCACCAATAGCAACCGCTTCGTCCGGGTTAACATCTTGGCGAAGTTCTTTACCGAAGAACTCTGACACCTCGGCGCGAACCTTAGGCATACGAGTCTGACCACCAACAAGAATCACTTCGTTGATATCAGAGACACTAAGGTCTGCATCCGCAAGAGCAACTTTTAGCGGCTCAAGGGTACGAGTAATTAAGTCTTCAACCAACGACTCAAGCTTGGCACGAGTGATCTTAACCACTAAATGCTTAGGGCCTGATGCGTCAGCAGTAATGTAAGGCAGGTTAACTTCTGTTTGAGTCGTGCTTGAAAGCTCAATCTTAGCTTTTTCAGCGGCTTCTTTTAGACGCTGCATAGCCAATGGATCTTTACGTAAGTTCATGCCTTGCTCTTTCTCGAACTCATCGGCAAGATACTTAATCATACGGTTATCGAAATCTTCGCCACCTAAGTGAGTGTCACCATTAGTCGCAAGTACTTCAAACGTCTGCTCACCATCGACACTATCAATTTCTATGATAGAGATATCGAAGGTACCGCCACCTAAGTCGTATACGGCAACGATGTTATCGCCTTGCTTCTTATCGATACCGTAAGCCAGTGCAGCTGCAGTTGGCTCGTTGATGATACGCTTAACTTCAAGACCGGCGATACGACCAGCATCTTTAGTCGCTTGACGCTGTGAATCGTTGAAGTATGCAGGAACGGTAATAACCGCTTCTGTGACTTCTTCACCTAAGAAATCTTCGGCAGTCTTCTTCATCTTCTTCAAGGTTTCGGCAGAAACCTGAGGAGGAGCCATCTTCTTACCGTGAGCTTCAACCCATGCATCACCATTATCGGCAGCTATGATATTGAACGGCATGATGTCAACATCACGCTGCACTTCGTCATCTTTAAAACGACGACCGATAAGACGCTTAATGGCGTAAAAAGTATTAGTCGGGTTTGTCACTGCCTGGCGCTTTGCAGGTTGACCAACCAAAATCTCATCGCCAGTGTAGGCGATAATAGAAGGCGTAGTTCGATCGCCTTCGGCATTCTCGAGTACACGTGGTGTGCCGCCGTCTAATACAGCTACGCAAGAGTTTGTTGTGCCTAAATCGATACCAATAATTCTACCCATGGGGTGCTCCTGAAATCTTTTCTTAAGTGATGCTAAATTTGTTATCTGATGGAGATATGGGGTTAGTAAAAACGATTTCAAGCCTGAAATTAAGTTAGTAAGAAATAGTTCTTAAGAATTTGGTCTCAGCGAATGGCTTGCTATATTAGGTTTCACTTTGGCGCTAACCGACCCCATAATCTTGCCTTAACCTCTATATTGGGCCGTTTACATTGATTACAAGTGTAAATAGATAAAAATTGCCCACCGGTGCATTATTTTGATCTTCGGCTCAAACTCAGCACAAAAAATACCGTATAATGCATGCAATCTAAGAGTGCGTTCTCTTTGGCTTAAGTAAACAGCCGGGAAATCGTGTCGTTGTCTCTGCTGTAGTTAAGAGTAAAATCATTGAAACAATCAAATCAGGCCTATCTGTACGGCATTGGTGCCATCTGCCTTTGGTCAACGGTCGCCACCGCTTTTAAGTTGGCACTCGCCCATTTCAGCCCACTTCAGTTAGTGTTTGTCGCTACCATCACCTCTATCTTTGCCCTGGGCATTATTCTGCTGATCCAAGGAAAGCTACACCTGATAAAAGCGCAATTTAAGGTCAAGCCACTATTTTACCTACAGACAGGTTTACTCAATCCCTTCCTTTATTACCTGGTGCTTTTCAAAGCCTATGACCTGTTACCGGCTCAACAGGCGCTATCCCTTAACTACACTTGGGCTATCTTGCTGCCGCTATTATCGGTACCACTTCTTTCCCAAAAACTAAGAAAAAGTGACATGACTGCGGCCATCGTCGCCTATTTTGGGGTCTTCGTTATCGCTACCCAAGGAAATCTCACCAATTTTTCCTTCGAGAGTGGCACTGGTGTCATCCTAGCACTGACCAGCACAATACTTTGGTCTCTGTATTGGATAGTCAACACCAAGGACAAAGGAGATCCGGTCGTGAGTCTACTACTCAGCTTCCTTGTGGGTTTCCCGTTCATTTTGGTCACACTATTATGGACTCAGGAACTCCCCAGCTGGAACCCACAAGCGTTCGCTGCGGGCGTTTATGTCGGCCTGTTCGAGATGGGAGTCACCTTCGTACTCTGGTTAGTGGCACTTAAAAAAGCGGAAAGAACGGCAAGCATCAGCACCTTAGTCTTCATGTCCCCCGTCATGTCTATCGGTTTTATCGCCTGGATTTTGCAAGAACAGATAGCCAGATCTACCTATATAGGCCTAGCCTTGATCTTAACGGCACTGGCATTGCAACAACTGCTGCCTCATTTGAATAAGCTGAAAGGAAAAGACAGCAGAGAATCAGCCTAAAACTTAAATTCTGCATAGAATAAAGCCCACTGAAAGGTGGGCTTTATGTTGTTAATTAACGCTATTTAGTTCTATTTTAATCAAAAAACACTTTTGACTAAAATTTGTGGTGTACATCTATCTGACCCACTCCCACATTGACATTCAGTTGACCAAAACCAGTTTGATCTTCATTGTGATAAGTCTGTCTTACAAAGTGTCTGCTAACCTCTACTTGCTGTCCCTGCAAGTCAACCGAGACCTCCCCAACGCCAGACTCTAATGACACTGAGCGATATAAAATTTCATGCCTGATTTCTGCATGGCCAACACCTAAGTCGATATCTATGCTGTTTTCCATGTATAACACTTCAACCTGACCGACACCGACATTCAGGTTTACCGCAGCTTGACGAGGAAGGTAAACCAGCCACTCCTGTTTAACATCATCTTGCTCGGTTAGCTTAAGTTCAATCTCTTTAGACGCCTCAATAACATCCAGTTCAACGTCGTCGATATCCAGACTACTCCAAAGGGAGAACCAGCTACTCTCGCTAGGAGTGACTATCACTTCGACACGGATCTCTTGCTCATCGGTGGCTATAAACTTAACCGAACCTATATCCATATCCAGCAATACTTTTTGACCATCATAGGCATACGTCTGACTCAGTGATTTAGCGCTATCGGCCGATGCAGAGGTCACAGCCAAAGAAGAAAACGCAGCTGAAACAACCATGATACTGCTGAAAGTTGCTGTAAGAAGTTTTTTTATTAGCTTATTCATGTTCGCCATCCTGATATTGAAATCCCTTGAGGTATACATAGACAAAGCAAAACCTAAGCCAAAATTTAATTTGCTATATTTTCAATTGATTAGCCGAGTAAAAATAAGAAACAAGCTGCATATTCCCCCTATGCCTAGTCAATATCACTAATGGTTGGTGAATTTATCGATGGAGGATTCGGCAGCACCAACTAATATCCAGCCACTATACTTGTACTGATGGGTATCGAATCACACATAACGTGTGGTTTATTAGGGGGCTTCATGCACGTACAACTGCTAGTGACACATACAGACTTTTGTATACATAATCTGGAGCGAGAATTAGATAATGTCGGCATCCAATACCAGATAGATTATATCGAGGATAATCCTAAGCAGGTGAATGCCTATCATATAAGACACTCCCCAAATATTTTCATCGAGGGTAAGTTAGTGTTCAGGTACCAACCAAGTCCCGCCGAGTTGAAAACACTAGTCGCAGAGGAAAACTGAGATCTCGCAGTATCAGTTTATTAAAATCTAGTTTTAGATTTAATCTAATATCGCCATCAAGAGCTATAATTATGGATCCTATATTACGCCTATCTTGATTGGCACTGTCCCCTCTGGAGAGTCTAAAATGTTATTTCTTATATACTGGGAATTGAATGAAGAAATTGATGCAATTTCTCGACTACAGGCAGCTGAAAGACTTGCTGCGGCCGAGCTGTTTCCACCTAAAAATGTCGACGTGATCAGATTCGATAGTACGCCAGATCTCTGGGGCATGACCTTAGTCGAGGCCTCTAATGTGGAAGATGTATCAAACGTAGTCAACATGTGGCGTATCGCCTGTCCGGGAATATTCAAAAAGACCAAGATTTCGCCCGCCAGACCAGTACAGGAATCTATGACATCGATAGCCGAGCTAATTAAAAAGCTTGCAGCGGACACACATACATAACCGATTTTTTAATATCGGCTGCTGAACAAGTGGGGGGAAGATTAACCCTCTTCTCTCCATTCACTGATAATTTTTCAGCAGAAAATACCGTTCTGGACTTCCAGGAAATGCAGGTACAGTTCCCACAATCTCAAAGCCAAGCTTTTGATAGAAAACAGGGGCTTGATAAGACAATGTATCTAATTGGGCAACAAGGCAGCCCCGTTTCTTTGCCTCAACTTCTGCGAGTTCCATTAATCTGCGCCCAAGTCCTGTTCCTCGAGTGTCCTTATCTACCCAGACAACGCCAATTAAGAAGTTTCTATAAATAGTCTGTCCCGAGACACCACCAATGAGTTTATTATCCTCATCACGAGCAACCACAGACAGAGGCTGCGTATCTTCCGGCCCCATATTTTCATATTTATGTTCTCGAACACCTGCAACGAGCGCATCAAAAACATCAGTATCTTCTTCATTAATCACTTCAATTTTCACTACACAGCCTCCAAGCCAAGATAAACAACAAAGAGAACCTTATTAACTTGCTGAAACAATGTAAAGAATTCCAGCATATAGACTCTGATTCTTAGAGAGAATCATCTTGTGAAAAATCCAGTGCAGATGCGGCTGCGAGCTTCCAAAACAAGGCCTAAAAATGTTCCCTACATTTTTAGGAATTTCCACCTTGACCCATAGGGATATGGGGAATGTCTTAGTGATATCAGGAATATCACAGACCCGTGGCAGTCAGATATTTTGGTAGAGCCTCCATGGACGACTCTTATAAAATCAAGAGCCGAGTTTCGCAGAACTTTCTCAAAATAAAGAGTGCACATAAGCTCGCCACAGGTGATAGATAACCATGAAGGTAAAAGTTAAAACTCATTTCCCAATACCAACTCAGCCAGAAGCTAAAACAAACAATGTAATCCTGCTTCATTCCAAGCTAGCTAAACCTTTGGTGAGAGTCATAGTATGATCAATTATCGATGAGCCTTCGACTCCATCCCCATGCCCAGGGAATACTAGCTTCACTTGCGGGTATCTGGCTTTCACCTTACGCGCTGAGTAGTACCAGTTTGCTAAGTCGGCATCTCCAGTCCAACCTAAGCTATTGGTATTAGCTGACTTCAAGAAACAGCCGCCTATGAGTATTTTTTCATCCGGAAGCCAAACAACCAAATTATCCATGCTATGGCCGGAACCCGGGAAATACGCCTTAATCTTGCCTTTAAGCAACTCGAATTCATCACCTAAAAATATATGGTTCGAAGTGGGCTTGCTATCTTGCTCCAGTAAAGTATTAGTCATATCTGAGGCATACGTGACGAAACCATTCTTATCCAGATAGCCCAAGCCTGCCGCGCTATCAGCGTGATAATGAGTGACGAGAGCCCCCTTTAGCGTTAACCCCTGAACTTGCAGCCAATTCATTAAATCAGGCATATCCGATGCGTTCCAAGGAGTGTCGATAAGATAAGCATCCTTTTCGTCGATATAGATAAAGGAGTTTGCATCCATCATGACAGCAGGTTTATCAGCAAAAAGCTGTACCTCTTGATGGGACCTCACCACGTAAAGCGTCGGTAACACCATCTCTATCTCAATAACCTCAGAAGACCAATCAGCCTGATTCGATATCTTGTGCAGAGCAGCCTGACTCGAACTTATACTAATCAGAAGTATGAGAATGGAGGTAGGAATAATGAATATACGATTAGAGGAGACGTGACGAATATAAGAGAGAGCGAAATGGTACATTGAAACGAGTAAACCTAGATATTTTGACATAACAAAACCTTATCGGTAAATATGTCCCCAATATATCGATCAATTGTGGCGAAATTATAGCGCGATAATGGCAATCTGCTGTTTTGATTGATAAGTCATAAGAAACCGCAGAGCGGCCTGGGATGCTTCTTATGGAATCAAGAGCCAGCGACTCGCAGACTCTTGTAAAAGTAAGAGTGCACATCCCCGCCGGGCACGCTATAGATAGCGATGAAGATCAGACCTTCAAAAAATCATCATACGCCAAAGAGGCTGGATTCCCGCCCAGAAGCATTGCGGGAATGACGAGCCGTAGAGAAACTATCGACAATTAGAAAAGCTAAATCGAGAGAATAATTCATCCAGTGTAGATAATGGAATGGACCCATCCCCTTTTAATCGGCCTCACAATGGGCCACGATTAAGTTGCTACAACTCATCAGAAAGAGGACGGGTCCACCATGAAGATTACTACAATT
>JAKVHY010000002.1 GCA_023284085.1 Shewanella benthica | reverse complement strand
ATGATATTGCCAATACGTACTCTGACTAGTCTCATGGTAGGAAAGCCAGCGGCTGCGGTCATCTTACGAATTTGGCGGTTCTTGCCTTCGCTGATGGTGATAGAGATCCAAGTCTATTGATGGCACCGTGCCTGGGGGCTCTGATTTTAGCTATAAAACACTAGTTATTTCAGAAAGCTCAATGACTTCTCCTGGCTGCATGTTATCTAGCATGATATTGCCAATACGTACTCTGACTAGTCTCATGGTAGGAAAGCCAGCGGCTGCGGTCATCTTACGAATTTGGCGGTTCTTGCCTTCGCTGATGGTGATAGAGATCCAACTCATAGGTCCATGTCTAGGGTCTCTTATTTTTCTGCCATTGCTAGGAAGTTCTGGCTCTCCATCTAGCTTTAAAACCTTACAAGGGAGTGTGAGATATTTCTCCCCCTTGATGCCTATCTCGACTCCCAGTCGAAGACGGATTATCGCCTCATCATCAATATCACCATCGACCTGGACATAGTATTCTTTCTCTACCTTCTTACTGCGGACTCGATGACTGACCATGCCATCGGTTGTCAGTAGCAGTAGGCCTTCAGAGTCATGATCTAAACGCCCAATCGCCATGATCCCCGTAGGGAAATGGTCCAACTCACCGAGCAATTTCTTGCTCTTTCTGGTTTCGGGGACAAATTGACTCAGAAATCCATGTGGCTTAAATATCTTGAAGTGGCGATGGGGCTCACTTGGGCTTGGGGTATTGGATGGATTGGAGTCAAGTTGAGAAGAACTGTCATGCATCGCTGTATGTCATAAATGGGTCAAAGATGTGTGTCATTATACCCGTTAAGCGGCATCACAGCAGCTAATACCAGATGATTAGTAGACTCGAGGATGCTGCAGAATAAAGCCTCATACAATAATAAATGACAGCGTTGTCATTTGGCGTTATAGTAATGTTAATTTAACTGGTTACAAATCAATTATTTCATAGTCTTGAGCTTAGCTCTAAGTCAAAGTGAGTCGAACATCATGCAAATAGTCATCTTAAAAAACAGTGCTGAAGTTGCCGAATATGGCGCCAATATCTTTATCAAGCAGCTGCAAAGTAAAGCGGACTCAGTGTTAGGCCTCGCTACTGGCTCTACACCTGTCTCTCTATATCAGAGCTTGATCAGAGCCAATAAAGAGCAGCTGATCTCATTTAAAGGTGTGACCAGCTTTAATCTGGATGAATATCTGGGCCTGAAAGGCTCTCACCCCCAGAGCTATCGCTATTTTATGAACCAGCAGCTGTTCGATCATCTAGATATCGATAAGGCTCAGACTCATGTACCGCCGGGTGATGCAGAAAATCCAATTCAAGCCTGTGTAGGATACGAAGAGCAGATAGAAGCGGCCGGAGGCATAGATATCCAACTTTTAGGCATAGGTCGAAACGGTCATATTGGTTTTAACGAGCCTTCATCTGGCTTGATGTCACGCACGCGAGTCAAGACCTTAACTAAGGCGACTATCGACGACAATGCCCGCTTCTTCTCAGAAGGTGAATATCAACCGCATCTATCGATCACCATGGGCATAGGCACCATCCTGGATGCTAGAAAGGTGGTTTTACTGGCGACTGGCGAGAAAAAGGCCGATGCGATTCTGGCGACGGTGGAGGGGGCGTTGACTGCAGCATGCCCGGCATCGGCATTACAGTTACACAAGAATGCAGTGCTTGTGATTGATGAAGCGGCAGCCTCTAAGCTGTCAGATCGTGATTTCTACAAGCATATCGAAGCCGAAAATCAAAAGTTATTGGCACGACTAGCCAAGTAAGCAGCTAATCTTGTACTCATACCGCACTCATTAAGGACAGCTAAGCTGTCCTTAATCGTTTCATATTACTCGCTACCAAGTTATGAGCCATATTTTTTCAAGGGATCACAGCTGGCTTTGAACAAGTAGTAAACAACTTGTATATTATAACGATTGGAATTAATTTTTAAGCCAGCCAGCCAGCCAGCCAGCCAGCCAGTTAAGGAAGATACTATGCTCCGGAAAATTACTATTTTAGTCGCTGCCATCATAGCCATTCCCTTCATCTTGGCGCTTTTTGTGCAGAAAGATTATTCGGTGATCTCCAGCGTCACCATAGATAGGCCTGTCGCCGAAGTATTCGATTATGTGAAGCATCTTAAAAATCAGGATAACTTCAGTGTCTGGGCTCAAATGGATCCAACAATGGAGAAAACCTATAAAGGTGTCGATGGCACTGTGGGGTTTGTCTCGGCATGGAAGAGCAATAACGAAGAGGTGGGCGTGGGTGAGCAGGAAATTATTAAGATTGATGAAGGTAAGCGAGTCGATTTTGAACTGAGGTTTATCTCCCCCTTCGAAGCAACCGAACCTGCATACATGACCACAGAAGCGCTTGGTAGTGATAAAACTATGGTGAGCTGGGGGTTTCATGGGCACATGAATTATCCAATGAATCTGATGTTCCTATTTATCGATTTCGAAACCCTGATTGAGAATGATCTCAGCCAGGGATTAGGCAATCTCAAATTATTGCTTGAATCGGATAAGACTATATCGGAGAAAACGATATCGGATAAGGCTATAAATACAGACGTTATAGAGTCTCTTGATGAGGCTTTCATCTAGCTTTTCTCAAGTGTACTTCTATTTTTTAGTGCTAGCTGTCACTGGTGTTTTCTGTCTGGTTTGCTAGGTTAGACAAAGAATAAAAATAAGGAGTTTATTGAAGCGATGAAACAGACTGAAGCCCATCTGCCCCTGATCGATTTTATCGAGTACGGTGAAGAGGAGATGCTCGAACGAGCACAGAACAATTACCAGGAGGTCAAGAGACGTCATAGTATTCGCCAATTTTCAGACCGAGCTGTGCCCCAAGCTATTATCGAGCAGTGTATTCGAGCCGCTGCAACGGCGCCCAGTGGCGCAAATCATCAGCCTTGGCATTTTGTCGCCATCAGTGACCCTGAAGTGAAGGCGCAGATCCGCCATGAAGCAGAGGCTCTGGAACGTTCTTTCTATGAAGGGCGAGCGGGTGAGGAGTGGCTCGATGCACTCAAGCCTCTGGGAACCGATGCCAACAAGTCTTATCTTGAGCGTGCTCCCTGGCTGATTGCTGTATTTTCGCAGAAACGTGGTGGCATAGAAAATGACGGAAGCAAGATCAATTATTATGTTCACGAATCGGTCGGCATAGCCACAGGTTTCCTATTACAAGCGTTACATCATGCAGGACTGGGTACATTGACCCATACCCCTAAACCTATGTCTTTTTTGAGTAAAGTATGCGGCCGGGATAATGATGTGGACCGGCCCTATATGCTTATCGTCGTTGGCTATCCAGACCAAGGTGCGACTATTCCCGAGCATGCTACCAAGAAAAAGGCGTTAGCAGAGATAGCCACGTTTAACTAATCTAGTTAGCAGCTGGCTTCGACAGAGGGCACCTCAAGTGTCCTTTGCTTTTAATGCGCTTAGCGAGATTTTCGTATTTTCAATGTTAGCGACTCATTAATAAATGCTTAAGCTTGTGCTGTTATTCTCCGTCGGCTGCGACTGTGGCTAAACTCCCCCCCTTATTCCCTGTTCCCCAGAACACCCGAGTGTTAATCCACATTTTAGAATCGCACTGGTAGTTATTTTATTAAGTAGCTATTACATCTGACTACTCAATATAGCGAGTAGCTAGAATCTGAGCATATTTATAGGAGAAAGCCGTGCTGGCGAATGTGTCTGTTTTACAGAGCAAACTTAAACTTATCGATAACAGCAAAGCGTTTCAGGGCTTTGTGATTTTTGTCATCATAGTCTCGGCGCTTTCTATCGGCGCGCATACTTATCATCTGCCATCTTGGATGGAGAAGAGCCTGCTTGCGCTCGATGTGGGTATTACCATTTTCTTCGCCGTCGAAATCGTCATTCGTTTCCTTGCCTGCGATGGACCAAAGAAGTTTTTCAGTAATGGCTGGAACATCTTCGATACCCTGATCGTGATAGGCAGCCTGATTCCGGCAGGCGGTGCAGGAATCCTTATCGCGCGCCTGTTGAGGATTTTCAGGGTGTTGCGACTGGTTTCCATGATCCCCGAGCTTCGCATGTTGGTGAATGCGTTATTCAAAGCGATTCCCCGTATGGGTTATATCGCACTGCTGATGTTTGTCATCTTCTATATCTATGGTGCTATCGGCAGCATGCTATTCGCTCATATTAATGACTTCCTCTGGGGCGATGTCTCGGTCGCTATGTTGACCTTATTTAGAATATCGACCTTCGAATCCTGGACCTCTGTGATGTATGAAACTATGGCTGTTTATCCGCTCAGCTGGATCTATTATCTGAGCTTTATCTTCCTGACAGCTTTCGTGTTTCTCAACATGATGGTAGGCGCGGTATTGGATGTTATGACTCAGGAAACTGCTGCGATGCGAGCCGAAGAAGAAGCCGAAGAGGCTAAGAAGCTCGCGCCATTGGCTGAGCCAACGAATGATGACAAACCTGCCAGTGCAGCCGATGTGGCGGAACTTAAGGCCCAGATTTCCGAGCTTAAAGGTATGTTGATGCAGAGTGTGCAAGGAGCGCAGAAGGTAGGTTAAAGCTTCGAGTTCCTAGGAACTCAGAGCTCGGAGCGATAAGTTTTAAGCTGTAAGTAAAGTCAAAACCCGGGGCATATCAAGGCATGAACTTATAACTTATCGCTTACGACTTTCTACTTCATCAAGCTGAAACAGATAAATCCAATCCAGCTGATAACAAGTAAGCCCCAAGGTAGCAGGTGGGGCTTACTTGCTACTTCAGATATTTCACTCTCTGTTGTCTTAGCCGTTTTAGCCTTGGCCTTGATATCTTGCTTGCGGGCCTTGTCTCGGTCGCGGGCCTTGTTCTTGTGTTGTTTCTTATATTCGGCGATACCTTTCTCTATACCTGCGGCAATCAGTTTAGTCTGCTCTTTGGTTTGCCCTGGCTTTTGAGTGGCCTTGGCCACCTTTATCGCTTCATTTTTTGTTTCGTCGGAGACATTTTTCGCCGCAGCCATCTATAGAATCTCAAGGTGTTTTATTGGCTGCGACTATATCACGTGTGATTCAGCTAGCACATGACTCGAAGGGATTCTGTTTCAGGTAGGCAAACAAGCCTGTTTGCAGATTCACATTCCAGAAGCGTCCTGCCAGGGTTTGGGTCATGATTTTGCCGCTAATCTTGACCAGGCCATGAGTCTGCCAGGCGGAAAAAAGGGGCATTAAGTGACTGACAAGTTCAGTATCAAAGTTAGCTAAGGCTAGCACTCCACTGTCTAATCCAGCCTTAAACTGACTATCTAGGGCGGCCGACGGGTTGGGTGACATTATCATGCCTGGTACCTGTGACGGGAACCTCTGTGTACCAGCCTCTGTAGCTTGTGACTGAGCTTGGTGCCAATGTGACAGGTCGCGGGCATTCATTATGCCGTGGCCATGAATATTCCCGCCAGCGCCTGCGCCAAAGGGAAGAATCTCTATGCCACTCTTGGCTAAGGAGTTATAGATGCTACGCTCCCGCTTATCTCGGCGCCAATGGCAACTGGACAGGCGTTGCCAGTTTGATGACTCTAATAGGCTGGCACCAGCGGCGTACATACGTGCCCGAGTCTGGCTGTCGACGGCGGGGGCGAGTGTTTGCTGCTTTTGTTTGTTCGTGGCCTTCTTCTCGGCCTGATGACTCAACCTTGTGCCCTGTAGACCGATGAGCTGATAGAGATCCACTCCGTGGACGCCGGACTGGATAACATCTTGCAAATCTTGTTGCCATATCTCCATGGTTTGACCCGGTAGACCAAAGATAAGATCGGCAACGATCGTGGCACTCGGGTGCTCGCTCAATTCTTGCAAGCGCTCGATCAGGTTTTCTCTGTCATCGAAGCGGCCAGCGGCGAGTCGAACCTGAGTGTTGAAGCTCTGTACTCCGAAGGAGAAGCGGTTAAAGCCGGAGGATAGTGCCGCATCGAACTTAGCATGGGTGAAGCCATTGATGCGTCCTTCCAAGGTGATTTCAGCGTCTTTAGCTAAGGGGAAGGCTTGAATCGCCTCGCCTATGATGGCTATTTCGCTAGCTTGCATGTCCGTCGGCGTGCCACCTCCCACATAGACGGTATCGAATGTACCACTTTGGACGAATGGGGTTTTAGAGGCGATATAAAGCTGTTTCGACAGCTCATCGACATAGTGGCTAATGCGGGCCGGGTTGGAGCCATTCTCGAAGAAGTTACAGAAGCTGCAGCGTTTGCGGCAGAAGGGAAGGTGTATATACAAGGCCCTTTGTGTTGCCGATGTGGGGCTTGTCCACCAGGTTTGCCATTGCTGTGGAGTTAAATTTAGCGGATGACTTCCCCCTCGTCCTGCATGGGGGGCACTCTTGACTGTGAAGGCAAATTTAAGGGGATCGGGACTGGATATCCCAGTCATCAAGGGGGTTAAAACAGGGCTGTTTACGTCATTGTTTAGAGAGTTATGGATGTTATTCACTGGGCATTCTCTGAGGGCGACTCGACAAGGATTACTTGTTGATAATGATAATCACTATCATCTTAAGGTTTGTTGCTTTCGATCAAAATATGATGAAGTGAATTGTAAAGATTGCCTGGCAGACTCGATGATTACCAGGCAGTTAGTTCTGGAGCAAGGGCCTAAAAAAGCAGAGGGATATCACTGTCCGGAGCCTTGACCACGAGAGGGTCGTATTTCCACACCTGACGGATAGTCTCGGGCGACAGAGCCACTCCGGGAGGCCCTTGGCTGACAATCTGTCCTTGCTCCAAAACCACTAAGTTGTCGGCATAGCGTGACGCTTGGTTGAGATCGTGCAGCACCAAAATGACGGCATAGTTTTGCTCGTGAGCCAAGGTTTTGGCTAAGGCTAACACCCTGTGTTGCTGAGCGAGATCCAGTGCCGAAGTTGGCTCGTCCAGCAGTAAGATAGGTGGGCGACTCGCCTGCTGTAGCTGTGTCAATACTCTCGCGAGTTGCACTCGCTGTTTCTCTCCGCCAGACAGTGTTGGGTAACTGCGATGCTTAAGTGACAGCAGATCTAGCCTGTGTAGCTGTTGATCTACAATTTCCGCTCCTTGGCTGCGGCTAACACTTAAGGGATATAACCCCATGGCGACAACCTCGCTCACCTTGAAGGGGAAGGTGAGGCTGGCGTGTTGGGGCAGAACGGCCAGAGTCTTGGCCAACTCTATCCTATCCCACTCATGTATCGGCCGATTATCGAGCAAAATCTTACCGGCTTCGATGTCCGTTTCCTGACAGAGACTCTTGAGCAGTGTCGACTTACCCGCGCCATTGGGGCCCAGCAGGGCGGTGACCTTGCCGGCTGCGATGGTGAGGTTAATGTCAGTCAATACCGGCTTGTTATCTATGCGAACCGACAGATGTTTAATTTCAATCATGTGCCTGTCACCTAGATAAATTTCGACCGCTGTTTTAACAGCAGGAAGATAAAGAATGGGGCACCAAGCAGCGCCGTCACTAAGCCAACGGGTAGCTCAGATGGCGCGACCAGAGAGCGGGCACCTATGTCGGCCAGGGCCAATATTACCGCACCTAGCAGGGCGCTCAGTGGCAATAGTTGCTTGTGGTCAGGGCCGATGAGAATACGAACCAGATGGGGAATAACCAGACCGATAAAGCCTATGATGCCGGTTGCAGCCACAGAGATCCCCACACCTAACGCACAGAGTATGATGAGTTTAAATTTAAGCTTATCTACGTCTATGCCCAAGTGACGGGCTTCAGACTCCCCAAGCAGCAGCGCATTGAGCGCCCTGGCGCTGCGATTGAAGTGCCAGCTAAGTAACACCAGAGCGACTAAGGCGAGAATGACATATTGCCATTGAGCACCGGCAATAGAGCCCATCTGCCACAGGGTGAGATCTCTCAGGGCCATATCGTTGGCCATGTAAGTCAACACGCCTATTCCTGCCCCAGCTAAGGCTGCGACGGCTACGCCGGAAAGTAGCAGTAACATCACAGAGGTTCCTGTCGGGCTAGTGGCTAAGCGGTATACCAGAAGAGTGGTGATTAAGCCTGCGAGAAAAGCACTGAAGGCGATCCAATATTGGGCAGCCGCAGGAAACATGACTATGCATATTGCAGCGCCTAGAGCTGCCCCGGAAGAGACACCTATGATGCCGGGATCGGCCAAGGGATTACGAAATAGCCCCTGCATCACGGCGCCACATTGTGCCAAAATTGCGCCCACGGCCATGGCCAGAAGCGTTCTTGGCAGGCGAACATTGTTGATCACCAGCTGCTCATGGGGAGCGACATTGGCGATTTCATAATGAGTCGCCCAGGAGATCACAGCGCTGAGACTGGTAGACGGGCTGATATTCAGCGGTCCCGTGCTTATCGACAATACACTGGTGATGACCAGCAAGGCGATAAGTCCAGGCCAGAGCCAACGTTGGCTATTCATAACGTTATCCAAGGTGTGGGTATGTGATTAATATCGATTAATTTCAATCAGAGTGCTGGCAAGTTTATCGGCCGCCTCTATGGCACTTAGGCCTAATCCGCCTAACAAGGCTTGGGGTTTGATTGACTGTATCTTGTTGTTTTTCCCAGCTGGGGTATGAGCAAGCAGTGGCATGGCTTTAAGCACTTTTGCGGCGTCGCTAGCAGCCTTGTCCGCATCACTCATTGGTGTTTCATCTTGATCGTGTGAGCGATTAGAGATCAGGATAAGATCCGGTTGCAGGGATAAAATTCCCTCCTGAGACAGGCTCTTGTAACCGGAGAAGTCGGCGATGTTGTTGCCGCCGGCTAGCTTGATGATGATATCGGCTGCAGTGCCCTCACCGCCGACCCGTGCTGGTCTGTCGGCTTGCAACAACATAAACAAGATCTTAGGTGCCTGTTCAGCGCTGCCAACTTGCTTCTTCTTTGCGGCTATGGCATCTAGAGAGGCTTGAAGCTTAAGCTTCAACTGTTTGGCTTGCGCCTGACGATTCAGTAGCTTGCCCATCGTATCGATATTGCTCAGCAACTGAGGTCGATCATTGGCCGTAGGCAGTTTGACAACTTCGACATCGGCGCTTCTGAGCACCTCCAAGGTCGTTTCCGGGCCCATGGCATCGGTGCCTAGAACCAGCGTCGGGGTTAAGGCTAAAATACCTTCTGCCGACAGCATTCTGTGATAGCCCAATTTCTCTATGTTTGTCATAGATGGAGGCAGTAAGCTGGTGGAGTCCACCGCCACTAACTCGTCTCCTGCCTCGAGTGCTAACACTAACTCGGTCACCCCGGCGCCCGCACTCACCAAGCGTGGCTGTACTTGCTCATGAGAATGAACGCCTTCATGGGCCGATACATTGAATGTCAGTAACAGGCTGGCAGATAACAGCAGGCACTTCGAGCTAACTTGTCTATTAAAAACGTGTGATGGATTGAACATATGCGGCTCCGAAAATAGGGTAATGGTTCATTATTCTTGTATCAATAAATGTTTATGGTTCCATCAGTATCTGAGTGTTGCTGATCTGCTGCCTCTGCATGAGCGCAAGTAAGGTCATCAAGGGCTGAACTTGTGCCTCTTTATCGGCTGCAATAATCACCTTAGCGTCTGGTTTTTCCTTGAAGCTGCTGATGAAGGCCTGTTCAAATTGTTTGAAATCCTGATATTCCTTACCATCCAGTGCCCAAAAAGGCGGTGAAGCCATCACATTGATGGTGAGGTGCTTATCCTGAGACAGGGCCTGCAACTCAGATGTCGATTCCGTTGGGACTTCGATGGCGAGACTCAGTAGCTGGGTATTAGCGGTCA
Organism: Shewanella benthica; assembly: GCA_023284085.1. GTDB lineage: Bacteria > Pseudomonadota > Gammaproteobacteria > Enterobacterales > Shewanellaceae > Shewanella > Shewanella benthica. The sequence continues at coordinate 245,266 of JAKVHY010000002.1, read as the reverse complement.
GTAAGAGGAACACTAAGACGATGAAGATGATGTCGATTAAAGGCGTCAGGTCTAACCCAGTTATGCTGGAGCCTGCATCATCTTGCTCCAGCCCAATCATATGGCCACCTGATCTTTATTCGTCTGGGTTTCTTTAGCTAGAGTAATACTGGTTTGGGCCTTATTGGCCTGAGTGCAAAAGGCGCTGGCTTGTGGATCACAGCCTAAGGTCATGGCCTGCTCCAATCCTTCGAGCCATAAGTTGATCTGATTGAGGGCATAGGCAATGTTGCTGCAACGCTGATCCGCCCAAATGCCAAACAGATGGGCCATGGTGATAGCTGGGACGGCTATGATGAGGCCTGCTGCTGTGGTATTCATCGCCAGGCCCAAGCCGGATGCCAACTGGGAAGGAGTAACAGGACCATCGGAAGCGCCGAGTTGGTTAAACATCTCGATTAAGCCAAGTACGGTTCCTAGTAGACCAAGTAGCGGGGTGATAATGCCGATCACTTGCAATACCTTGAGGCCGGATCGCAATACTTGTTTCTGTTTAGTTAACCAGAGATTGATGATCTCCTCTCGCATGGTTCGGTTTTGCCCTGCATGAGTTAGCAGCAGATACGTCCCTTTAGACAGCATGCTTCGTCCGCTATTTAATTGAGCTATCAAGGCTTTGACTTGTTCGGGATCAGACGTTCTGCTCTGTTTGCGCAGGCCTGTTAACCAGGTATCGCGTTTAGGCAACTCGAATATCACCAGTGCGAGTCGCTCTAAGATGATCATTAGGGCGATAAAGGCGCAGATGAACATGGGCCAGGTGAGGGGGCCGAGTTGCTCGCTTAAAGAGGTAAACAAATTAACAGACATCTGGGGTCCTTATTATTGAACACACATTGATAAAAGCCTGTCACTGACTCGAGTGGCCTAATGGGCTGGTAGTTATTCATCAATCTAGTTCTCTGGGAAAATTAAACGCTAATTAAGGGCAAACTTGATCGGTACTTTAACCGTATAAGCGAAGGCCGTTTGCGGTGACGGCGGAGAAAATTGCCACTGCTCAACCGCTGTGATTGCCGCCCTGTCGAGTAATGAAAACCCTGAGCTATTGATGAGTGTGAGTGACAGTTGCTCGCCAATATGATTAAACATCACCTCTATCATTGCCGTGCCCTCGAAACCTCGCTTGCGGGCAAGCTTAGGGTATCTAGGTTGGGCTGGTGGAGATGAAAATGTTGGCCTACTCAGGGTGATGGCCTCTTGACTGACGCCTTGCTTGGCGGTGACTTCGGCTTGATTCTGCGACTGTACAAGGACATCGGCTGGTACTGTGGGCATCGCCTCCTTGTCTGCATCTTTAATTGCTTGCTCGACTGTCTGTTTAACCTGCTTCTTCGTCTCTGTTTTGGCCAGTTTGGTGGGCTTTGGCTTAGTGCTTGATTTAGTTATCGGTTGAGCCATTGCTTTGGCGACTGCAGTTGCTGTCTCGATGGGCTCTGGCTGTTGAGCTTTCGCTATCTCTTGCTTAGGCTCGGGCTCTTTCTGGGGTGTTTGCTTTGCTTCGACGGTGGATCGCATCGCGATCGACAGATTGATCGCCTGGGCTTGGCCCATGGCACTGCCTGAGTTCATTTTGAATTTTTCGACATTAACCGGCAGCATATCCTGGGCAGCAATAAGCCCCCCCTGGATTAATAGGGTGATACAGCCGAATGCTAAATATCGTTTAGGTGTCATTGTCTTTACGCTTCTCTTTCTCGAAGGTACATTGAGTCACTGCTCAGTGAGTACCCTGTTAATATGATGTAACTAGCTGCTGATAAACAATTTTCAACCATGAACGTTCAACGTAAATCCATATTACCCATGTAAGATATACGAACGCTAACAAGATCGCAAATGATAATGATTTGCATTTGATCTAAATCTTTTACTCATGTAAAGTGCCAAAAATACCCATTACATATGTTGAAATTTCAAGTCGCTAACGATCTCATTTTAGATCTTGTTGGCTATTTGGGCTGCCAATGTGTCAATAAAAAAAGACCTGAGGAAATGATCGATGACAAAGAAGCCGTTAGTGATAGCTATGGCGATAGCACTGAGTTCTACGGCCATATCAGCTAAAACGTTTGCTCAACAAGCTGAGTCTGTAGCTGAGTTTGATGAGGTTTTAGTTACTGCAACCCGTATCAGCGAGAAAGCGTCGGACACCAGCCGAAGCCTAGCCGTTATTGGTGAAGAGGAACTTCAGCAGTTACAACCTGCATCGGTTGCTCAGGCACTTAAAAATGAAGCCAATATCAATGTCTCGAATGGTCCTCGGGCCTCCTCTCAGGGGATCGAGATCCGTGGTTTGGGCGGACAACGTGTACTGCAGACCATAGATGGTGCGCGTCAAAACACTAACTCGGGTCACCGTGGTACCTATTTCATGGATCCTGAACTGCTCAAATCTGTCGAAGTGATTCGTGGACCTGCGAGTAGCTTATGGGGAAGCGGCGCGATTGGCGGTGTGGTGGCACTGAACACGAAGTCGGCAAGAGACATGCTCGACGAGGGGGACACCTTCGGTGGTTACCTTAAGCAAGGCTTCGAGACTAATGGCGATAAAATTAAGACCAGCGGCGCCATTTATGGCGTTGCCGATAAATTTGATTGGTTGATCAACGGCAGCTACAACGACAGCAATAACATCAAGATGGGTAACGATCAAACCTTGGCGAACAGTGGCTCCGAGAGAACCAGTGGCTTGATGAAATTTGGCTGGGAGCCAAGCGAAGGTCAGCGCCTGCAATTATCGGGACGTATCTCCGATACCGATGAATTGGTGCCGAGCAATCCGGCTGCAGAGGTGGGCAGCTCAGTGCCTCTGATCCAGCGTAAGACTAAAGATAAAAATCTCACCTTAGATTACAGCCTGAATCCAACTCAGAATGCCTATCTGGATCTCAATGCCACCCTTTACTGGAACGGTACAGATTACGACGAAGACAGGGTCACTAAGGGGCAGATTGACAGCACTGAATATGAAACCATAGGTTTCAGCGTCAATAACAGCTCAATCTTAGGTGCGACAACGCTCGTTTATGGTATCGATGGCTATCAGGACACCATCAAAACTGTACGTGATGACTCGGGACAAGCGGGTCAACGTCCCGAAGATATCGATGGTAAGACCACGGTTTGGGGCGCCTTCGCTAAGGCTGATATTGGCCTTACCGATACCTTGTCTCTCGAAGTTGCGGCGCGTTACGATACGTTCGAGAATGAGAGTATTAACTTAGGTGAGTCATCAGACGATAACGCACTGTCTCCCTCGTTGGGGCTCGTTTGGAAAACCACAGATTGGCTGACCCTGAGTGCCAGATACGATGAAGCCTTCAGAGCGCCAAGCATAGAAGAGATGTACTCCACCGGTACCCATTACTGTATCCCACCGATCCCGGGTTTCTTACCTAATGGCTTGTGCAACACCTTCGAGATCAACCCAGATCTGCAAGCGGAAAAAGCCAAGAACAAAGAGATTAAGGCGGATATGCGCTTTAGCAACTTGGCGGGTAACGACGAGTTGGCTATCACATTGAACGTGTTCCGTAACGATGTGGATGACTTCATCGAGCAATCGGTTTCTAACCCGTTAATGGGGATCCCGGGTCTTGAGCAAACCACTTCTTGGGACAACGTAGATGAAGCTAAGTTGACCGGTTTCGAGTTCAGTACCCGTTACCGCTATGAGCAGACCCGCTTAACGCTCAACTATGGTCAGACAGAAGGTAAAAATAAAAACAGCGGCGAGTACCTGACTAACATTCCGGCTAAGAAGTTGGTTGCCGATCTGTCTCAGGCTGTGATGGAAGGGGATGTTAAGTTCGGTACCCGTATCACTTATGTGGCCGATCAAGAGCAGATGCCTGACTCGTATACAGCTCAGTATGAAGACTACAAACTCTGGGATGTGTATGTGGCTTGGGAGCCGGCCATGGGTACGCTTGAAGGCTTACGTGTCGATTTCGCCATCGAAAATATCGGTGATGAAGAGTATCGCCAAGCGTGGCAGAACTTGTACGAACAGGGGCGTAACTTCAAGCTGTCGGCCAGATATAATTTCTAATTTTATTAGTTGGCAGTAAAAAGGTAACACACTATTTTTAAATGGATTTAAACGTTTCAGCTTGCTGGTGGAGGTGTTGGGGTCAACTAAATGCTCGAGCTAAAGCGCTTGAGTAAGTGGCTTAGTTCGACACCTTCCTCTTTGAGCCAGCCTAAGAGGGTTTCGAATGGTGTCAGCATTGTACTAAATTGTACCCAAAACATTCGAAACTAAAAGAACACATTTATTGATGGGAAACTCAATGGAAAAAATAATCGCAGAGAAACTTACCGACGAGATCAAACTCGCTATTCGTTCCATGTTAAACGACAGACCCGAGTTGATGGCAGGTCAAATTGCAGCCGAGCTGAGCGTCACTGAGTTAGAGGTCGTGTCTCAGCTTCCTCAAGATCAGTTTGCCCTTTTGTCATTGAGTGAAAAAGACAGTTTATTGGAAGAGCTGCCGACTTGGGGGCCGATGACCACAATAATCTCGGTTTCTGGCAGTATCTTCGAGTTTAAAGGTGCTTTTCCTAAGGGAAAGTATGCCCACGGTTATTACAACCTGATCACTAAGGGCGATGGCCTGCATGGTCACCTCAAGCTAGATGATATCAGTGCTATAGCACTACTTAGCCGACCGTTCAGAGGCCAGGAGAGTCATGCAATCAACTTCTTCGGCGCCAAGGGCGAAGTGGTATTCAAGATTTATCTGGGCAGAGACAAGAAGCGAGTACTGATCCCTGAGCAGGTCAGTCGATTCAAAGCCTTGAAGCAGCTAGCTGCTGTTTGATATTGGCCTTAACATACAGAGTGTAGAGAGAATCCTTATGTCAAAATCAAGAGCGTCAGAATCAAGAGCGTCAAAATCAAGAGTGTCAGAAGAAAAAAAAGTGTCACCAGAAAAAACCTCACAGGTTAAAGAGCAGAGATTACGCGAAAAACTACTGCCTGAAATCGAAGAGTTTAAGGGGAGTCGCAGTTCATTACAGCTGGCCACTAAAAGCGCAGCGGGTGTGCCTAATGCCAGTTACGCCCCATTCGCACTCGCCGATGATGGCTTTTATATCTTAGTCAGCGATCTTGCGAGACATGGCACTAACCTGAAAGAGTCATCCGAAGTCTCAGTCATGCTGGTTGAAGATGAGTCGCAAGCGAAAACCATCTTCGCCCGTAAACGCCTGACCTTCGATGCTCATGCGAGTATCGTAGACAGAGAGACTGAGGTCTTTACCAAAGGGGTTGCGGCTCTGTCGGCTCGTTTCGGTGAGATGATAGACAATCTATCGGTATTGAAAGATTTTAACCTGTTTAAGCTGACACCTCATCATGGCCTCTATGTGAAAGGCTTCGGCCAGGCATTTAGCCTAACGGGCTCTGAATTGCTGGATGTGAACTGGAAGCGCGATGGCCATCATGGAGGCGCTCCCACAAGTGAAGCCAGAACTGAAACCAGAACTGAAACCAGAACCGAATCTGAGATTTCCGAGCCTGCCTAGTTTGTCCTAACGGCCTAGCCTGCATTAGTGAGAGGCATTAGCTAGACTAAAACCTCCTGATACAAACAAAGCCCGCGTTTTAACGCGGGTTTTGTTATTCTGATTTATTAAGTTAATAAAAGACGTTAATCTTTCGTTATTGCTTCTCCATTAAGACTACTTCTCCATTAAGGATGCCCCTTGAGTCAAGATGCTTCTTCAGCCTCGACCATGAATACTGAGGCGAACAAACCGGTTACATCAACCTCGGCGCCACAGAGTCCCAAGCCCCATGCTCACCGAAAGTCCGTGTTGCCCTGGATCGCGGGCTTTCTCAAACCCTATAAGACCAGAGTTATCGCGGCCATCGTCTTCTTGTTTATCGGCTCTCTGGCCTGGCTGTCTTTAGGCCAAGGTGTTCGCCTTATGGTGGACGAAGGCTTCTTACAGGAAAATGGCAATCGTCTTAACGAGATCATCATGCTGGTGATTGGCATCACAGCCTTAAGCAGTTCAGCCATCTTCTGCCGCTTCTATCTGATGACCTGGCTTGGAGAGCGGGTCAGCGCCGATATTCGTCTAAAAGTGTATGACCACCTGCTCAAGTTGTCGCCGGGCTTCTATGCCAAGCTGCGCACGGGTGAGGTGATCTCTCGTTTTACCGCAGATTCGACGCTGCTTCAGTCTGTCGTGGGCTCCAGCCTCTCCATGGCGCTGCGTGCCAGCGTGACTGTGATTGGTGGCATAATCATGATGGGGTTCACCAGCATCAAGATGACGGGCCTGGTCTTGTTGGCTGTGCCTTTGGTATTGGTTCCTATCTTCTTCTTTGGCCGTAAGGTCAGAGAGTTATCCCGCAAGAGCCAGGACAGAGTCGGCGACCTGGGTGCCTATGTCGACGAAACGCTACACGAGATCCATACGGTGCAGGCCTATTCACATGAAGATCAGGACAGGGCCTTGTTCAGCAACAGAGTTGAAGCCGTTATGGATGCGGCAAGGGGCCGTATCTGGTATCGCTCGATTCTCATCGCCCTGGTGATGTTTCTCAGTATTTTTGCTATCGCCTTAGTGACTTGGGTCGGTGCTCATGATGTGATGTCCGGTGGCATGACGGGCGGTGAGTTGTCGGCATTTATGTTCTATGCCGTGATGGTCGCAGGCTCAGTCGCCACCATCAGTGAAGTGATAGGTGATATACAGAGGGCCGCCGGTGCATCCGAGCGCTTGATTGAGCTTATCGAGGCTCCCATAGATATTCCCACCGTAAATAATCCGACCGAGCTTCCGGCAAAGGTCAGAGGTGAGCTAAAGCTCACTGGGGTGCGTTTCAGTTATCAAGATATTCAGGACTCTCAGCTTAAGCAAACAGAGAAGCAAGACGCTTCCGACAAGTCAGCACCATTTATCGATGCAGAGGTGATCAGAGGCCTGGATATTCATATCCAGGCGGGTGAGAGGGTCGCCCTGGTCGGTGCCAGTGGTGCGGGCAAGAGCACCTTGTTTGAGCTGTTACAACGTTTCTACTGTTTAAATGCCGGCACCATAGAGCTAGACGGTATCGATATCGCTCAACTTAAGCCGCAGACGCTACGCCAACAGTACGCCTTGGTGCCTCAGGAGTCGGTTATCTTCGCTACCAGTGTGCTAGAAAACGTGCGCTACGGTAGGTTAGATGCCAGCGAGGAGGAGGTATTTAAAGCCTGTGAGGCCGCTCGCGCCCATGAGTTTATCTCTGAGTTTAGGGATGGTTACCACACTTATTTGGGTGAGCGTGGAGTGAGGTTATCCGGCGGTCAGAAACAGAGAATCGCCATCGCCAGGGCTATCTTGGCCGACAGGCCGATACTCTTACTCGATGAAGCCACCAGTGCGCTCGATGCCATCAGTGAGCACAAGGTTAAACAGGCGCTGGATAGCTTAATGGTGGGTAAGACCACCTTGATCATCGCCCATAGATTAGCGACCGTGCTCAATGCCGATCGTATTCTGGTGATGGAGAAAGGCCAGTTAGTGGCGAGCGGCACCCATCAAGAATTGATGCAGAGCAGTGAGCTTTATCGGGAGTTTGCCAGTTTGCAATTGATAACAGAAACTTAGCCTGTCTGATAACAGGTGGCAGTATCTTTGGTTGGGTTCGTTTAGCGGTTTTGGTGTTTGGTTAGTTTGCTGGATACCATAGCTTCATTGGTGTTTATTGCTTGCAGCAGGCTCACATGTAGCTACTTCTGTGGGACGCTATAAATATGTCCCTATACGCTCTGCGGTTTCATCCCTGAAACCGAAGCCCACAGCCGCATCCACATCGAATAATTCATCTCTTCGATTGCAGTATTAATGTGCCAGCTAAAACATTTATGGACAGAAATGAGCTAGAGCCAAAGCTCTAGCTCATAAAATTTTGATTAGGAAAAGTATGGCAGTCGGATATACGGTAACGCCCCACTCAGCGGGAGCAGCTTGCCCAGCTAAACTTTTGCGAGGAACGAGCTGGAGCCTGGCTGGCTGAAACCCGCCTGCAGTGCCTTGTTATAAATCCCTTCCTCATCACTTATGCAACAGCACTTTTGTCCACTTTTCTTCCCGCTCATCCAGCTCCACTTCGTCTAATCCATTCTCCCAAAAGATTTTTCTATATGTAGAGTGCCTTAAGTGAGATTTCAAACATCTTATTTTAAGTAAACTAGGTGAGTTATTGACGCTTTTAACTTCTTTCTCGAGACGTTTGACAACTTTTTCATGGGAGTGTTTTTTAGCTTTTGCCGCCGATTTAATATCACTTGGACATAAATCATCAAGGCGAACGCCTTCCGCCCATAGAAGGTCCAACAATATCAAACAACGTCGCCTAATCCCTGAATGATACACTAACCATGTTTGAGCTTCTCTACGAATACAAACATGCTGTCTATCTTCATAAGGGTAATAATCCTCAGGATAATATACATCCAGCAAAACCCTTAAAGGACGACTTTGCCTCAATAACTCACTTCCAAAAATGGGATATACATCTTTTATTTCCAAATGCCCTTGCAAAATTCTAATGCAAATATCACTAAGCAAACTTGATACTATCCGAACTGATTCCAAAGCCCAGGTAGTAGGTCTGCTCATTGATTGCTCTTTTTGTAGTTCATTTAATTCCGCAATCAATTTCTCACTTGCAACTTGATAATAATCTTCATTAAATCTACTTACGTATATCAATTTCGACCAATGCTCTTTAGAGTCAAACCATCTTTTTCTATAGTCTTGAAGCAAACTCAATTGATTCTGCTTTTTTTGACTGGATAACATTTTTAATTGGACAATTCCAACCAACACTAGCATAGCGGTTAGAATTGACATCGTAGCTTCATTATTCATTTTCGATTACTACCACAACTCTTATCAGAATTTATAACGCTGCCAACACGCACAGCTTTGTAGTGGAGGCGAAGCCGCAACGAAAAAGTTGTCGATGTGCTTGGTCTTGTTGTACGGCACTTGGATCTGTCTCCTGTTGTCTGCATGCGGACAAAAACAGACATTCACATCTGTTTACAAAAGCGCTTTTGGTTCGATAGATTTATTCATATTCCTCATATGATTTTACAAACTCAGGGGTGACCCAAGAAAATTTAGAATCATACGGTCCTGTCTTATAACGTTGGAAATATTTCTTTTTAAATGCAATTAATGCTGTTTCATACTGAACCATAACTAATACAGCATCACTTGTTTGCGGTAGTTCATCATCATCTAACAAATCAAGAAATTTCCCCTCAGGTTCGACCTCTAGAATATCTTTTATACCTTCTAAGACGCGATTAATTATCTTAACTTTTCCCTTACTCATTATGGCATCAGGCTTCTTCTTTGAAAGCTCTCTTATTTCCTTAATTAAGCCACAAAAATATCATTAGTAGCCAAGTAAGTTTCTACGGAATCCTCTGTTGTCACCCTTGTTAAATCCATTATTTTCTCCCTATTTTACTTGGAGGGCCAGATCGAACCCCACTAGCCTTACCATTAATTCTATAGCTCCATCCCGTATACTGATCATACACAACATTATCAGACCTATATCTTTCAGCCTCTTCCATGTACTGCGCTAATATCATCGTTACATCGCTGTTACTTGGAAGGTCATCAGTTTCAAACTGATCAAAATGCTCAAATGGCTTGTACTTTTCACCGAGAACTTCATTTGATGCTTTGATAACATTATTAATCAAAGTTAGCTTAAAAGCGTTTAGCGAGTCAGCTGGAGACTTTTTGGCTAGAATAGAAATTTCCCCATGAGCCCCTTTAAGCTGGCCTATTATTTTTTCTAATTTCTCTACTTCATCTTCTGTCTTCATAATTCTAATCCATTAAGGGCAGAGCCTGCGGAATTGATGGTAACTCCTAGCAAGAAAATCAATTGGGTGTCTTTGCTTACTATCAAAAACTTCTACCATTTGCTCTAAATCTGCATCTGTCAGCACAACGATTGCTTTACGCTGTCCAGACCACAAATTAACGATTCGTGTTAATTCTGCTTTTTGTAGTGGGTTACGGGTAACAAAAACCCCGAACTTCCCTAAATCATCAGTAAGATAGCGATTAAGCTGATCTACATGTTCTCTACCAATTTTGGCCACATTTTTCATTTCAAATGTTATTTGCTTTGATCCATAATCATTCATAATCTCGCGCAAGAACTCATGCGTTCTGCTGTTATAAAAAATTAAATCGCGGATACTAACCCCATCATTAGTTCTTGCCTGCTCTTGAGCAAAATCTAAATACGGATAAAATAGCGAAGGCAAAAGCTCTCCTATGGCGCGCTCATATTTGATATCTGCATTGCCTGCTTTACCAGTTGGGAGCTTCTTAATTGCAGCGAATTTACGTCGAGCCGATAATATGGGAATTTGAGTAAATAATGGATCATATTCGCAGTCTGCTACAGTCCTTTCTCTTTCTTTAACGTAAGCATCAACAACACCATAATTGTCACGGTTATAAGTTAGAACTTTAACCCTAGTAAGCTCTTCACCTTCATGAGCTATATCATCTTGCGGACAATGATTTCGAAAATAACTATCATAATTTAACCAAGGAACATGCCTTAGCCACCTCTTCGGTATAAGTAATAAAGGTGCTCCCGTTTCAGGGTGAGATGGCAATGTTGTCTTGGTTTCCTCAAATTCCTTTTTGTTAGGATTGTATACGGCAGGGACCGTTACTTCCTGCATTGATATTCCTAAATTAGTGCATTCTTGGTGAGTATAATCAATAAGAAAACTTTTCATGAAGTTGCAGGCAATGTCACTTATTCGATCCTTACCAATACCTTCAACAAAAAGTTGAATTTCTTCAAAATGCCTAAAGCCATGATCTTTATAAAAGGGGATTCTGTCAAATAAGGATAATACATCTAGAGCGCATTTCTTTCCTATGCGCTTGCCTCTACGAGTAGCAGAATTCCCCAATCCGACTTCGTCACATTCTGAAGCAAGTATTAATTGTTCAGCCGCCTCATCAATGCGCCCCTCTCTTGCTAAAACACCAAGATTATTGAATGCGGCAATAATAACTTGATGCAGCCCCTTATCTTGCATAGACGGGCTCTTCCATAGTAAAAATGGATCGATATATAGTGGGATATCTTCATTTAAAAAAGGAATGGCAAAATCTAGCTCATGCTGTGGTACATGAACATTATTGAACTCTGTAAACCTTGGTCTAACTAACAAGGGGCTTTCCTTATAAAAATTATTATCGCAGGAACCAACGTCCGCTTTGCCGTATAACGTCTTATTCAATAGCAGCATGATAACGTTCTTGGCTGCTCAATCATTTAGATTAATCTACCACCTACAACTCATTGCTGCAAAAGGATTATTTTTAATTTCGCAGAGGAGATCACTCAACACTGTCTTATAAAAAGATGCGTGGGTGTTTATGAGGTCTGCATAACACTGTTTATGAAAATTCAACCTATTGATATTATGAGAGATAAAATAAGACCTTTGAATTATCGATGCGTCAAAAGCACTTCTTTTGCATATTTTTTATACGATAAACTTCAAGCCTAATTACAACTGTATATAATTACAGCTAAATTTCATTCAGTCTGAGCAGCTTTGTTACTGAAAGGGAGTGCTATAACATGGATCGTAGAGTCGTGAATTCACATAAGCTTTAGTATCGAAAATCTTGACTAGAAGCTTTCGGAATCATAATAGCTCTAACACGAAAAGGGGCAAAAGTGAGTTACGAAGCCTAGTAATAAAGCTAAATCGAAGAGACCCCATTCTTGTAGAACAGCTCGGTGTAGATGCGGCTACGAGCTTCCAAAACAAGGCCGTTCTATGACATCCCTGTCACCACGGCATTTGTGAATCCATTCACGTCAGATTTTTTGGTAGAGCCTCCATGGATGTACTCTTATAAAATCAAGAGCCGGCGACTCGCAGAACCTTCTCGCAATAAAGAGTGCACTTAAGCCCGCAGCAAGCGATAGATAGCCATGAAGGCAAGGCCTTCGAACACACTCCCCAACAACTGCTGGATTCCGGCTAAAAAGCGCTGCCGGAACGACGAGATAAAGTTGTCGACAGCCCAATGAACCCAACAGAAAATGTAATCAGCCTTCATTCGAAGGCTAGCTAACTTTGGTGTTAATCGTCTAACCAGTCCATATTAGGTAATTCATCCAAATGTTGGTCATAACGCTTTCCGTTAAAAGAGGCTTCATGTTTCATGATATCGAAGATTTCGACAGCCAGCGCGCAGGCCATCCATTGAATCGCTTCTTCACGCGGTGTTCCTGTCATGACTAAACGCATCAAGGTTTCTTTTACCTTTTTGGGTTCACCGTCGGCGATTTGATTCTCGACAGTTTCAATTAATGTTTCTTTAGTCATGTAGCTTTCTTGCTGGTTGTCCATGATCACTACTCTGTTATCTACTGAATGCCATTATGCCACAGGCATAAGAAAAGATTGGACTGTCATACCTTCGAGGATAACAAAGGCTATTCACCACGGAGAACACAGAGGACCACGGAGAGAAGCTAAACCAGTAAATGTCATCAAGCTTCATTCGCAAATTAAATAAGACAGAATAAATAGGACTGCAGGCATAATTTTTTCTGAAATAGAGCATAAATCGAAGAGATAGACTGCTTGTGAAAACCCAGTGTAGATACGGCTGCGAGCTTCGATTTCAGGGTGAGGTATCACGAAGTGATACTCTTCGAACGAGAGGCTGGGATGCCGAACTGGCCGTTAAACATGGACGTTGTTTGATTTGGCAGAGCCCTCAGGGCCAATTTTGTTCCATACAAAATTTGGCATTTCCTCCGCTGACCCATAAGGATATGGGAAATGTCTTAAAAGCGTCTGGAACGCTTAAGACCATGGAGGTCAGATGTACTCTTTTGAAATCAAGAGTCAGCGACTCGCAGAACCTTCTCAAAATAAAGAGTGCACATTCCTCGCCGGGTAGGCGATAGATTCCAATGAAGACTAAACCTCCAACACACTACCCAATACCAACTCAGCCAGAAGCTAAACACAAAAAATGTCATCAAGCTTCATTCGAAGCGAACCAAACTTGTGATTGAACTTGTCTGATGATGGGAACATGATGTCAATGTACACATAACGCTAAATTCAGTTAGCCCAAAGAGTGAAAACTATGTCACGAATATTGAAACGGATTTTAACCTCTGTGGTGATCTCTATTGTCATTTACCTAGGGATTGCCTTAGGGCTTACCTACTTTGGTGGGCCCGATGCTGCCTCTGCTATGAATGAAGCTGGTTCTATAGAACAAGGGGATATTGTGGACCAAGGTATCGATTTTTCCGAGATGAAGCTCGACTATAGCGACATGCCAACGCTGCAGAGTTATACGGCTCGCGATGGGGCACAATTGGATTACCGTTATTATCCCAGTGACTCCAACAAGGTGTTGATTCTGCTCCATGGCTCTGGCTGGCACAGTCAGCAGTTTTTCCCTCTGGCCAAATATATTAGTGAGCAGGGACTGGGTCAGGTGGTGACGCCGGATCTGCGGGGTCATGGCGTGAGTCCTAAAAGGCGAGGAGATATCGATTACTTAGGTCAGTTCGAAGATGATCTGGCGGATCTTATTGGTCAGTTAAAGCAAGGCTCTCAGCTAACCTCGATTATCATGGGGGGGCATTCTTCCGGCGGTGGTTTAGCCATACGTTTCGCCGGAGGCGAGTATGGAGATTTGGCCGATGCCTACCTGCTGCTGGCACCTTTCATCTTCTACAATGCCCCCACAACCAGGCCAAATGCCGGAGGTTGGGCCAAGCCTTATACCGCCAGGATCATAGGCTTGAGTATGCTCAATAATATAGGCATTCATCGTTTTGATTATCTCACCAGTATCGAGTTCAATATGCCCGAATCCGTTCGCAACGGCACCGAGACGCTAGTTTATTCCTATCGCCTCAATAGCTCATTTGCCCCGCGGGATTATACAAAAGATATCAGTGCTATCACTCAGCCACTGCTCTTGTTGGCAGGGAGTGCTGACGAAACCATGTTCGCCGATAAGTACCAAGCGCTTATCTCGAGCACCTTGCCGGATAACGATAAAGCTGAGGTGAAGGTATTACCCGGAATCAGTCATATGGGCATAGTGGTTAACCCGGATGTCAGGCCCGTTATCAAGCAGTGGTTAGAAGGGATTTGAGTTCCTCGTTCCTAGGTTCTAGAACCTAGGAACTCGAACCTATGGTCTTATTTCCTTAACTCTCTTCTTAAAATTTTACCTACCGTAGACTTTGGTAGGGCAGACATAAACACTATCTGTTTAGGCACCTTATAGGCGGTTAATTGCTTACGGCAGTAGGAGATGATGACCGCTTTCGCAGCTTCTGGGTCACTATGTTGATCCGCCAGTACAATAACGGCTTTGACTGCTTCGCCACTGCGCTCATCGGCTACGCCTATGACGGCACACTCGAGCACAGCCTCATGGTTGGCCAGTACATCTTCCACTTCGTTAGGGTAGACGTTGAAACCTGAGACGATAATCATATCTTTCTTACGGTCGACTATCTTGTGCAGACCATCTGGGGTAGCCAGAGCTATGTCGCCAGTCTTAAAGTAACCGTCATCTGTCATCACCAGGGCGGTCTCTTGCGACTTGTTCCAGTAGCCACTCATCACCTGAGGGCCCTTTACTGCCAGCTCGCCAGTTTCGCCCTGAGGCACTTCATTATCATCATTATCGAGAATTTTGACTTTAGTGCCTATGACGGGTTTACCTATAGTTCCTAGCTGTTCGAGACCCGGAGCATTGAGTGAGACGACGGGAGATGTTTCAGATAGACCGTAACCTTCGGATATGGTGCAGTTCGTAGTCTCTTTCCACATGCCTGCTGCGGATTGGGTTAAGGCGGTGCCCCCCGAGATGGTGACCTTGAGGTGACTAAAATCCAACGCCTTAAATTCGGGTTGATGACATAGGCCGACAAACAGGGTGTTGAGTCCGGCGAAACCGGTAAATTTATAGTCAGAGAGTGTCTTAATAAGAGTGGCAATATCTCTGGGGTTAGGCACCAATACAGAACAACAGCCGCGCTCGAAATAGAGCACCAGATTTATCATGAAAGCGTAGATATGATAGACGGGAAGCGGGGCGACAAATATCTCTTCTCCTTCCACGAGTTTATCGCTTAAGCGTGACTTAATCTGCATGGCATTGGCGATGAGATTGCAGTGGCTGAGCATGGCACCCTTCGACAGACCTGTAGTACCACCTGTGTATTGCAGGGCGGCTAAGCTAGCTAAACTTGTGCTGAATCGCTCGAATGGCAGGTTTTGGCCCTGGGCCAGAACATCTAAGAATTTATGGGTCGTAAATGAGACTAGGGGCTGGGCCTGAGGTGCCAGTAGATCCGCCGCATGGGTCGAAATTACCGTGTCGATTGCTGTGTTGGCAATCACATTCTCCAGGCTTGGCAGCAGATCAGACAGCACCACTAACACCTTAGCGCCCGAATCATTATATTGATGGGTCAGCTCGCGCTCAGTATACATGGGGTTAGTGTTTACTAACACCATGCCGGCGCGAATGGCACCGTAAGCGGCGATAACATATTGGATAAGGTTGGGCAGCTGTATGGCAATACGATCGCCGGATTTTAGACCCGGGATACTCTGCAGGTAGGCGGCAAAATAGCGAGAGTCACGTTCAATTTCACTGAAACTCGCGTGATGACCTAAACAGGCATAAGCCGTTTTATCTGCATATTTCTCACTTGCCGTTTCTATCAGCTCTATGAGTGATGGGTATTGAGTGAGGTCGAGTGTTGAATCTGAATCGTATGCCATAGGTTGAGCCCTTATGAATTAAGCGAATGCTGGTGGCTATGATTGGCTAACCCCGGCAGCTTCAAAAATCAAACATGCGTTTAGATTAGTGCTAAAAATGGCCTCAGGTCAACAAAAAACGTGAAACAGATCACGTTTCTAATTTAGTCTAACAGCATGTTAAATTTAGAGTTATAGCTCTAGTGCGGTGTGCTGGCGTGGGTTTTAGGCGGGGTATTAACCCGCCAGCCAATTCGGCTCGCGGGTATTTTGTTGCGTTTAAGCTTGATATTTGGTTGGTTTTTATGGGGTGAAGAAATTTGAGTCCTGAGATATCTGGTTGCTGGGATCTTGGGTATCTATGAGTTGAAACACGATTCTGGCCATTCCTGAGCTCATCTGACGCGCACTAGGTGTACCTTGGTCTATGACTTGGTTAGCCTGGCTATACACAGTGAGAGGATAGGTAAGCTGTTCACCCGCCTTGACCTTGAGCTCTACGCTTCCCTGCAGGCTGTAGGGTCTGTCACCTGACAGCGACAGACGATAGTGTTTCTCATTTTGGGTCTTGTTACGTACCTTGAGGGTGTAACTGTTTTCAATTTTATCATCCAGAGTCTCACGATATAGGCTCTGCCTGTCTCTTATCACGTTGAGCTGAATATCTTTCTTCAGGTAAATATCCAAAAAAACCACCGAGAGCATTATCATAGCAGCGATGCCGTAGCCTAAGAACTTAAGTGAAGTCAGAGGCTTGTTGTTCTGGCCCTTCAGATGATTTTCGCTGCGATAGCCGATGAGATTGCGTGCATAGCCAAATTTGTCCATGGTCTGATCACAGGCATCGACACAGGCGCCGCAGTTGATGCACTCATATTGGAGGCCGTTACGTATGTCTATTCCTGTGGGACAGACATCGACACACAAGTTACAGTCGACACAATCACCCAGATCGGTGGCTTGTTTACGCTTTCTCGGTCCACGGGACTCACCACGATTGGGGTCATAGGCTACTGTGATCGTATTGGCGTCAAACATGGCAGATTGAAATCTGGCATAGGGGCATAAGTGCAGGCATACCATCTCTCGCATCCAAGCGGCATTGATGTAGGTACAGATAGCAAAAAACCATACCCAGGCAGCGAGCATAGGGCTGGCACTGAAGCCGAATATCTGTGGGTAGACGCTAGTAGCCGGGACAAAGTAAGCGATAAAGCCACAGCCTGTCAGCAGGGCTATCAGCCCCCAAAGAAGATGCTTGCTGGTGCGTTTGATTATCTTGTCCCGGGTCCAGGGACTCTTGTCCAGCACTCGGCGCTTATTGTGACCACCCTCGATACGGTTCTCTATCCAGACAAAGATGAATGTCCAGGCGGTTTGTGGGCAGAGGTATCCACACCAGACTCGCCCAAGAAAGGCGGTGATAAAAAATAACAGAAATGCCGCCGTGATAAATATCCAGGCCAAAAGGGTAAAGTCCTGTGGCCAGAGTGTGGTACCGAAAAAATAAAATTGTTGTTCATTGAGATCGAATAACACGGCTTGTCGGCCTTGGTATTGAATCAAGGGCAGCAGAAAAAATGCGGCGATAAGTAGGCTATTTAGGCTGGTTCTCAGTCGTTGGAAATATCCTTTCTGTTCCCTGATATAGATCTTACTATTTACTGGTTTTGATATGGATGGGATCTGTTTTATGGCAATAGTTTGACTGGTATTACCCGCAGCAGGAGATATTTGCACTTCGGCCCCAGCCTTTAGCGATATTGGGTTTATAGATGATGAATGGATCTTGTTTTTCATGTTTGGTTCCGACAACTTACTCTCACATAAAGTACTTTAGCTATAGCAAGAGTAAGGCCAGAATTTGACGTGTTTAACTAATTGAAAACTAGTTGTTTAAATTTTCAGGTTAACTTATGAGTCACGATATATCACGTTATCGTGATATATCGTGATATATCGTGTAAAGAGGGCGGTTTGTTTTCTGAGCTTTCGATGGCAAGCCCTAATGAGTTGGGTCTACACCGCACGTACTATGTTTAGTTTTTTTTCATACAAGATCTTAGTGTACTCGGGGGCCTGAATGAGTGAATTAGTTCTATACCGCGCGTATTATATTGAGTTTTTTCATGCGGGATCTTAAGGTACTCGGAGGCAAACCCAGTATGGCCGCGGCGCCTTTAGGGCCTGATATGCGCCAGTTAAGCTGTTGCAGTGTCTGTCTGATATGCTCGGCTTCGACTTGATCTAATTTTTTGCCATACTTAACAAGATTTTCGGGTTCTTGGGTGTTTATCTTAGGGATCTGCAGTATGGGACTATGGCTCAGAATACTGAATCGCTCGAGTACGTTCTGTAACTCCCTGACATTGCCCGGCCAGGAGTAGGCCAGCAGGTTTTTGAGACCTTGTTTACTGACGCCTTTGATTTTTTTGCCGAGCTTTCTATTCAAGTCGGTGACGATATCGCTGATTAACTGGGGAATGTCGTCTGGGCGCTCTCTCAGAGGGGGGACCTTGATGGGAAAAACATTGAGACGATAATAGAGATCCATCCTGAATAATCCTGACTCTACACGCTTGAGCAGATCATGGTGTGTGGCTGCGACCAGCCTGATATCTACCTTGATGCTTGTACTGCTGCCGACCCGCTCAAATTCATGTTCTTGTATGACTCTGAGTAACTTAGACTGAGCCTCCAGACTTAATTCGGCGACTTCATCGAGAAATAGGGTGCCATTATTCGCGAGTTCGAAACGACCCTTGCGACGGCTAGTGGCTCCAGTGAAAGCCCCCTTCTCATGACCGAACAGTTCACTCTCAAGCAGTGACGTTGAAAATGCGGCGCAATTAACACTCACCATGGGCTTATCGCTGCGATCACTAAGTCTATGCAGGTTGCGTGCTACCAGCTCCTTACCCGTACCGTTTTCACCACAGATAAGTACGGTACTCTTGGTATTGGCGACCAGTTTTATTTGCTGGATCATTTGTTGAATGATCTGGCTCTCTCCGGATATGCCCACATCGCCGGTTCTGTCGGCCAGCTCGGCTAGCAGATAGTGATTTTCATTGGTTAGTTTCTCCGACAGGGCCTGAACTTGCTCTAAGGCTTGCCTCAAAGAGTCTTCGGTTTGCTTCTGAATACTAATGTCACGAAATATCGCGACCACACCGACGAGCTCGCCATCTTTATAGACTGGGGTAGAGGTGTAGTGAACCGGAAAGCTGCTGCCGTCTTTTCGCCAGAACACATCCTGGCTGGTCTCTCGGGCAATACCGTCATGTAAGGTATTGTAAATAGGGCAATCTTCTTGGGGGTAGTGACTACCATCTGCATGACTATGGTGATGGCAGTCATGAATATTACGTCCCAATAACTCCTCATTCATCCAGCCGGTCATTCTCTCGGCGGCAGGGTTAATGAACACGGCATTGCCCTTAAGATCGAATCCGTAGATGCCTTCCCCCACCGCATTGAGCAGGAGTTTATTTTCTGGTAAAAAATCCGCATGACTATCGATACTGAGCTGAGTAGAACTGGATACTTCATCGCTATATTTAGTCATATTTAAACCATTATATTATAAAAATTAAAATGCGCGATATATCGTCAATGTCATTATAGAACGATTAGCATGATGATGGCTATGTGGGAGGTTTATACCAATTGGTATTATTCTCTATCTGCAAAGGTTTTCGACTCTAGTCCTGGATTGAATCGATCTTGAATTGTTAATTAATTGTTTTTCTTTTCACTGTTTGAAACTAAGTCGCAAAATTAAGGTTAGAGTTTTTATTCAGTTATATGCGAATAATGACGCTTAATCGACGATTTTTGTGCATAAGTATTAAAATTAACTTTAGGGTTTAATCAATTAACATTGGAAATTGTTTCTCGTTTGTTATAAAAAAGTGTTGGGGGTGTTTATCGTTTCTGACTGTGGATGTCTTTTTTACTTCATATTTGAGTGATATTTCAACTGAGATATGAAGTGAAGGCTCACCGTGAAAATATAATAATTAAATGAGAATAATGACCATGAGTAACAATAATAAATTCGGGATAAGCTCATTGAGCTTAGCTATCTCGATAGCGCTAGCCGGGTCCTTTGCCTGCACACAAGCTTTAGCAGCAGAGGATCAAGATATATTAGCAAAAGTAGAAAATGTAGAAAGGATGGCAGTCGTTGGCTCAAGGGCTGCCCCGCGTTCTGTTGGTGAGTCTCCGGTACCTATCGATATCATAGATGGTGATGAGTTAACCAGGAATGGCGCAACCGATATGAATGACCTGCTGAGTAAGGTCGTTCCTTCCTATAATGTCGGAGTACAGCCAATCAGCGATGCCTCGACCTTAGTTCGTCCCGCCAACATGCGCGGCCTGGCTCCGGATCACACCTTAGTATTGGTTAACGGCAAGCGTCGTCACCGTGCATCTGTGATCGCATTTCAGGGGGCGGGTATCTCAGATGGTGCTCAGGGACCTGATATCTCAGTGATCCCTGCCATCGCACTCAAACAAATCGAAGTTTTAAGGGATGGCGCAGCCGCGCAATATGGCTCGGATGCTATTGCCGGTGTGATTAACTTTCAGTTAAAAGATGCGTCAGAAGGGGGCTCAATCGAGGCCCGTTATGGTCAGTATTACGAAGGCGACGGTTCTACACCTATGATAGCCGGTAACATAGGTCTGCCATTGACCGATGATGGCTTCGTTAATCTAAGTTTCGAATATAAAGAGGCCGATGCGACTTCCCGCAGCGTACAGCGTGATGATGCTGCAGCCTTGATTGCCGCGGGTAACACAGCTGTCGCCAATCCTGCTCAAATTTGGGGGGCACCAGAAACTAAGGAAGACTTTAAGTTCTTCTTCAATATGGGCTTAGATCTCAACGACGATCAGCATGCCTATATGTTCGGTAACTGGGCTCGCCGTGATGTCGAAGGCGGTTTCTACTTTCGTAATCCAGAAACTCGTGAAGGTGTATATGCTGACGGTGATGGCAACCCATTAATCGGCGATCTTACCGGTGACATGTCGGGTAATTGTACCACTCATGAAGCGGCAATGACTCAAGATCAGTGTTGGTCTTTTCAGGAGATGTTCCCCGGTGGCTTCACACCTAATTTTGGCGGTGTCGTAGAAGACTCGTCTCTGGTGGCGGGTCTGCGTGGTGAGCTTAGCAATGGTATAGGCTATGACGGGACCTTATCCTATGGTCAAAATACCGCTGAATTCTATATAAAGAACACAGTCAATGCCTCATTGGGGCCGGATACTCCAACCCGTTTCTCGCCGGGTAAATACGTGCAGCAGGAAACGGGCGCAAGCCTGGACTTTACTTACTTCGAAGTCGATACCTGGAGTTTCGCATGGGGCGCCGAGTATCGCCGCGAGACGTTCGAGATCTATAACGGCGATGTGGCATCATTTGAAATTGGTCCTCTTGCGGCTCAGGGTTTTAGTATCGGCTCCAACGGTTTTCCGGGTTTTAAACCGGAAGATGCCGGATCTTGGACTCGTAGTAATATCGGTATCTACGCCGATGTTGAGAAAGAGCTCACCGATGATTTCTTGATGACTGCGGCTATTCGTTATGAGAATTATGATGATTTTGGGGGCACGACCAATGGTAAGTTGAGTGCCATCTGGAATGCGACTGATAATTTTTCCCTTCGCGGCGCGGCGAGTACGGGTTTCCGTGCGCCGACTGTGGGTCAAAACAATGTGCGTAACGTGACCACAGCCTTTGGTGCTAACGGATTGCAAGATCAGGCGACTCTGCCGCCGACGAATCCTATTTCAGTACAGAAAGGAGGTAAGCCGTTAGAGCCTGAGACCTCGGTGAATCTGTCGGTAGGTGGAGTGTTAACGGCGGGTGATTTCTTCTTAACGGTGGATTACTACCACATTACTTTGGAAGACCGTATCTCTCAGACTTCACCCATTGAGCTGACAGATCAGGATAAGCAAGATCTGGTTGACCAAGGCATCTTAGATGCGGGTAGCTTCTCGGCGGTGCGTTACTTTACCAATGATTTTGATACCACGACTCAAGGTGTGGATCTGGTTGCTAACTACACGCCTGAGTGGTTCGAAGGCTCGAGTTTCTCACTGGCCTATAACTGGACTGAGACTAAGGTCGATTCTTATAACCCGGAGAACATAGGTGAGTCTAAGGTTAAATCTCTGGAGGAAGCTTTGCCGCATCACAAGGGCACCTTGACCTGGAATCAAGACTTGACCGATGAATTCCGCTCTCTGGTACGTATGAACTATTACGGTGCTTACTGGGAAGATCACTTAGATTCAAATGGCGATCTGCCCATCGATGTGAGCTCGGCTGTGACCTTCGATGTTGAGCTTGGCTACGATGTGAATGAAAATTGGAGCCTGGCACTCGGTGCACAAAATATCTTAGATACTTACCCGGACGATAACCCATGGGCCGGAGAAGCGGGGGCTGCATATCCTGTGACTTCCCCCTATGGCTTTAACGGTGGCTTCTACTATGGACGTGTTAATTACAGCTTCTAATATTCCATCTGATACCGATTGAGATTAGTAAACGTTTGATAAAATGGCTGCTTTGCAGCCATTTTTTATGTCTGGTACTCCTCTTAAAGCAAAGATCTAAATCACTCACTGTAAATCATTTGAGCTAAATAATAGAGTCATAACAACCCATCCTTTAATTAAGGGATGATAAAGTCTTGTATAAAGAATTGTTGCAATTGAGTTTTGCTCGCATCAGATAAACTTTGTAAGCTGTTCGACTGACTCAAACATTAAATATTCCGAGCTGGTGTCGCTCATGTGATATGGCTCAAGCGATTGCAGCTCAATCTCAGTCATTTTAGCTCAGACCATAAGCTCAGAACCAAGCTAACTCATAACAATAATAAAGGAAGTATGATGGGACTCACTCAAGTTAAACTCGCAACATTCGCTCTGATTCTATTGCCTATCTTCACTTTACCGGCGGCAATTAACGCCTATGCGGAAACCAGCGCAGGTGAAGAGAGCAAAACTCGAAGCACTCCTAAGGCCGAAGTGGCCATCACAGAACACAGCATTAAGCTTAATGGTGACAGAGTCAGTTACAAGGCGATCGCCGGTGAGACCATCTTAAAAGATGACAAAGGCGAGCCACTGGCGAGCATCTTCTCTATTAGCTATTTGAGAACTAAGGTCAAAGATGCGCGTAAACGTCCGGTGACTTTCGTATTCAACGGTGGGCCAGGCTCTGCTTCTCTTTGGTTACACATGGGGTTATTTGGCCCTCAAAGAGTCATCTTACCTGGTGATGCAAGTGATGATGGCGCTGCCCCTTATAGCTTAGTTGCAAATGAATACTCTATGCTCGATGAGTCAGATCTGGTGTTTATCGATCCTGTGGGTACTGGTTTTAGCCGAGCACTGGGGGAGAATAAGGGTGAAGATTTCTGGGGCGTTAAAGAAGATGCTAAATCCATCGCCGAGTTTATGCGCCGCTGGTTGATTGAGCATGGCCGCTGGAACTCGCCTAAGTACCTTGCCGGTGAAAGTTATGGCACCGCCAGGGCCGCGGCGCTAGTCGATGAGCTCCAGGGAGGCTGGACGGATATTTCTATCAATGGTGTCATGTTGATCTCATCTATCCTGGACTTTAGCCATGCCCGCTATCAGCCGGGTAATAACCAACCTTATATCGGTTTCTTACCGACTATGGCGGCTACGGCTTTTTATCATAATAAAGTCAGCAAGCAAGACAAGGCGCTGGGGTTAGAAGCATTTGTGCAACAGGCTCGGGAGTTTGCTATTAAAGATTATGCCCTTGCCTTGCTACAGGGTAGTCGTTTAGATGCAGCAAGCTATGCCAGTACCCGACAATCTTTAGCGCGTTTTACCGGCCTCACTGAACACTATCTGGATAGAGTGAATTTGCGTGTCAGCGGCAGTCGCTATACCAAGCAGCTACTCAGAGATCAGGATTTGACAGTGGGACGACTCGACAGTCGCTTTACCGGTGTTGATTATGACAGTGGTGGTGAGCGTAGCGATAATGATCCCTCTGGCTATGGTATAGATGGTGCCTACACCACCGCCATCCACGAGTACCTTTATCAAGATCTCAATGTTAAGATCACCCGTCCCTTCAATGTACTTTCTATCGATGTGAATCGTGGCTGGAACTGGAACATCAGTGGCAAGCAGATGCACTACGTGAACGTGGCTCCCTATTTAGGTAAGGCTCAACGTGAGAATAAGGACTTTAGGATATTTGTGGCCAATGGTTACTACGATTTTGCGACGCCATTTTTTGCGACCGAGAATACCTTTGCCGATAATGGCATAGATAACAGCCGAGTCACCATGAGCTATTACAAGGCGGGTCATATGATGTATATCGAGCCTGAGTCATTGAAACAGCTGGCTAAAGACATTCGTCACTTCTATCATGCACAAAATGACAAAACAAAGGGCTAACATGCAAAGAGCTCGGCGAATAAATAATTAATGATTAGGGAAATAGTATGAGTTTTACTGCTTGGCTGAGTTTAGTGGCCATCTGTTGTTTAGGTGCCATGTCGCCGGGCCCGAGTCTGGCCATGGTGGTCAGACACACCTTAGGTGGCGGCAGGGGCAAGGGTATTATCTGCGCCTGGGCTCACTCTATCGGCATAGGTGTCTATGCCTTGGTGACCCTGTTAGGTCTGGCCGTGGTGCTTAAGAAGGCGCCCATGGTATTTAATGGCATCGCCATCACCGGGGCCTTATATCTTGCCTGGATGGGTGTTCAGGCGCTGCGTTCCAAGGGGGGGATGTCAGATAAACTCGCGGCGGGGAAGTCGACCGATTCATTCACGGCCGCCAGAGATGGCCTGGCTATCTCTTTGTTTAACCCAAAAATCCTGCTATTTTTCCTGGCGTTATTCAGTCAATTCGTCATGGCTGCCGATAGCATATGGGGCAAGTCATTGATCATATTTACGCCGCTAATTATCGACGGCCTTTGGTATACGATTATCGCCATGGTGCTTTCCCATAAGTCAGTGCTGCCCAAGCTCAGAGAGAAGGCGGCATTGATAGATAAGCTATCGGGAGTCGTACTGATCTTATTAGCCGTGCGGGTGCTAGTGACGATTTAGGAGGGATTAGTTCCTAGGTTCTAGAACTTAGATATTAAAATGCCATCGCAGTGACCCCACTGAACGATGGCATTATTTTTTACGAGCCTTTCTTCGCTCTGTCTTGAGCTTAAAGCTAAAACTTCTTATTTAGAAAATATCTGCACAGCATCATCTTTAGCTGGCTCTTGTGCTTTAGGCTCTTGCTCTTTAGACATGGGAGGATTGTTAATATGATCATTAAGGTTATCGGTGAGCATCTCTCTATATTCTTTAGTGAACCACTCGAGTGCATTGGCTTTTTCTGCTGCTAAATCGGCTGATTTTAATGCCGCTTCGAAGGCATTGAAACGAGATGCTGCGAAACGTAATGCGGTACCGACCTTACTCACATCTTGTTCTGTAGTGTTTATCTCGTTGGCAAGGGCAATGAATTGATCGGCTAATTGAAAGATTGTGGTCTCTTTTTTTGCTTCTGACATGGTGCTCTCACTCTCGAATAAGAAGTTAATATGAATAAATCGTAATTTTAGTGGCCGAATACTAACGTAAATTAGCCATTAATAAAGCTCTCTTATCATCTATATGGGATCTGGGTCGGGATCAGTTAAATGCTTTTATGTAGGAGCTGCTTTAGCTGCGATGTTTTATTGGTGCCAGCTCTCCCGGCTAAAGCCGGTCCTACAGCTCTTTCTTAGCCCTGTCTTGGGCCTTACAACTTAAAACTTCTATGTCGTTGGATCTGAATCTGTAATGACTGTGCCATCACGAGAATCGTAATAGATAGACAGAGTCGGTAACTCATTGAAGAAGAATTGACATTGATCCGGTGCAATATAGGTGACGCGATAATCTGAATCGGCGACATCGTTTGAGGTAGAAATACTGGGTGCATCTTGCAGTACGGTGCGCCAGACAGACATGCAATCATTGGTGTTATTCAATCTTGGGCTAGCTTCGAATGGTGGGTAGTTTTGAGCGGGCCAGCCCCAGAAGTTGATATCGAGTTGTCCAGCTCGCCCATTATCGTAAACTTGTAAGTTATCCACGGGACCCGAATGCCCCTTAGAAGCCCACTTAATATTGGCCAGTTTGATACCCGCAGCGAAGGCGCCGCCAGTGCCTTGTACCCCAGAGACTTGAGCATCTTGCTTGATATTGATAAATTTCGGCAGTGCGATAACGGCCAAAATAGCCAGGATGATGATCACCACGACAAGCTCGATAAGGGTAAAGCCTGCGACTCTTTTCATTGTGCTTACTCGTCCTGTTTATTTCTGGCTGTATTTACTTTTCGCTACGCGCAGTTACTCGCGACTCGTCATCTTGTTCGCGTATCTATAGCTCGCCACAGCATTTAACTGCTTGGATCCGAATCGATAACTACGCTGCCGTCGAGTGAGTCATAAGTGATACTGAGATTGGTATTGGCTGAATATGTATAGGTGCATGAGTTATCAAAATTATAGGTCGCCACATAATCAGTTTCATTACTGATGTCATTTGAAACACTGGGCTCATCGCCCGCAAAAAGAGTCACCCAAACAGAGATGCAGTCATCAGTGTTATCCAGTTGAGGTGCGTCACCCTCTGAGTCTGCTGTCCCCCAATGCTGCGCCGGCCAGCCATTATCGTTAAAGTCCATCTCACCAGACTCTGCATCGCCGAAGGTGGGCAGGTCATCGGCGGGGCCTGAACCTACCCGCACGGCCCATACACTTCTTGCCAGATTAATTCCCGACTTGAATGCACCACCAGTCCCCTTTACCGTAGACACATGGGCATCTACAGATAGATTAAGAAATTTAGGCAGGGCGACCACTGCGAGTATACCGAGTATAATGATCACCACCACGAGCTCAATCAAGGTAAAACCTGCGTCTTTGTTATTGACTGAATTAGCCCTAGTGTGGATCTTGTGGGAGAAAGGGGGCATTTTTTTAATATAAACCGTATCTTATTCGATATTCTTATTGTAACACTTTTATCTATCTTGAATTGCGACTTAAGGCTGACCCGCTAGTTCAGGGCTGTTTTTGAGTGATATACGCACTAGCCTGTGATGAGGACACTATGACTGTACACTCCAATTGGAACACCTTTATTGAAGCCGAGAAGCGCTTAGACTATTACCAAAAACTTCAACAATTTATTCAGGGTGAGCGCAATACTGGTAAGGCCATATTTCCCCCTCAGGAAGAGGTGTTCACCGCATTCGAGAAGACACCTTTAGACAAGGTGAGAGTGGTGATCATTGGGCAAGACCCTTATCACGGACGGAACCAAGCCCACGGCCTGTGTTTTTCGGTTAAGCATGGTGTGAAAACTCCGCCTTCTCTGGTGAACATGTATAAGGAGTTACTGACAGATATTGCTGGTTTTAAAACACCCGATCATGGGCATCTCTCCAGTTGGGCGGAACAAGGAGTATTGATGCTCAACACAGTATTGACCGTTGAACAGGGTAAGGCGCACTCCCATGCTAAATCGGGTTGGGAAACCTTTACCACCCATGCGCTCAAGCAGTTAAACGAGCAAGAAACGCCCATCGTATTTATCCTCTGGGGAGCCCATGCGATCAAGAAGGGTAAGGTGATCACATCACAGCATCATCATATTCTATCAGGCCCACATCCCTCACCACTATCTGCATACCGTGGCTTCTTCGGCTGCCAACATTTCTCCAAGACCAATGCGCTGCTAGCATCACTCGGCACCAAGCCGATTAACTGGCAGGTATAGAAAGTAGGACTGGCTTCAGCCGGGAGAGATTATACCAATAAAGCCTCGCGGCTAAAGCAGCTCCTACATAAAATCTGGATCCTTAAACATGCTTAGAATGGTAAAGGATCCTTCATATCTTCCCGATGCCTCCTTCTCTAATTTCATACTTTCCTACTAGTCTATTGGTCTGTAAAAACAGGCTTTTATGCCAACTCTTCTGTTGAAATAAACTGTATATGAACAGAATTAACTTGATCTTGCATATTGTATAAAATATAACTGTGTCGTAACAAATTTATAACAAGGGCTTATTCAGCGGTGCTGCTTTTAGTGTGATCCGGTACTAGGCAAGCAGAGTGAACGCTCATAAATCACCATAAATAAATTAGTTAACCTGTTAATAAATAAGTTTTATGTCAGATGTTTAGCCAGTTTGCTGTCGGCTAGCACAAATTGGAGAGACACATGTTCAAGAAGAATCTCATTATGTTGGCTTGCTCGTTAGCGATAGCGCCAGCCTATGCCAGCACTCAGCAGCAAGAATTGCCAGTCGAAGCGCCCACTTCGATTGTCGCTGCTAATACCTTAAGCGCTAGTGTTATAGGTGCCAACGCGCTAAGTGATAGCGCGAAAACAGCCAATAAGCCCAGCGCAAGCCAGCCAGGAAAAACACAAGGCTCATTCCTTTCTATGAGCCTGAGTCAGATTAAGCAAGGCAATACTAACAAGAGTGCCATTCAAGGTGCGACCGGCATGGTCGGCCCGGAAGGCAATCAAGGTCCAGCTGCAGCAGCATGTGTTGAATACACTGAGTTTGCCTCTTTAACGGGCCAAGACCTGTTCGACTTTGTTCGCACTACCGACTTTAACTGTATCTCAGATCTATATCGTGAAAATGACGCGACGGCAGTGGCAGCCTATCAGGCGACAAATGTCGCCGAAGTGGCAAACCTTGCTAAGGCGATGGCGGCCAGCTACGACAGTACTACAGGTTCAGAGATGCTGAATCTGTTCTACTTTCTTCGCGGCGCCTTCTATATCGAATACTACAATGACGATCTGACCTATGGCGATGATACGGCCAGCCATGCGGTTCGTGATCTATTGGTTGAGTACACTAAGAACCCTAACTTTGCCGATACTTCATCGTCTCAGGGCAACACTTTAGCCGAGTTCTTTATCACCTGGGATAGCTCTGGCAGCTATTACGAAGGTGTTGAGGCCATCACTAACTATCTTGAAGTTTTCAGTCCTGAGCATCTTGCCAATGCCGATCATAGATATGCACTAACTAAGGCACTGACCACGCTTTATTACGGTAGCTGGGATGCGACTTACACGGGTGCTGCCGAAGAGCATACCGCGCTGATTAATGGCTTGCTTAAGATAGCGACCTCTGAATATATCTATAACTCAGATTATAGTTATGAGTCGACCGATGCCTTCCATGAATTTGGCCGCTTCTTCGAGTATCAGGAGTATTGGGGACTTTCCGCTGCCCTAAAGACACGCCTCAATGAAGGCGTTGTCGAATATATGAATAACTTCGAGCGTATGTCCAGTGAGTGGGCCGATGCCGCAGGTTATCTAGATTGGTATAACCCGGGTGAGTGTGAGCAATTTGGAATTTGTGGCTGGGCCGATGAGCTAGAGGCGACGATTCTTTCAATCAACTACTCATGTAGTGACACCATAGATATCCGCGCACAGCAGCTTACTAATGAAGAGCTTCAAGCCTCATGTGATCTGATGGGCGGCGAAGAGGTGTTATTCCATCAAGTGCTCGCTACCGCTCACCAACCGGTTGCCGACGATAACAACACTAACTTAGAAGTTAATATCTTCGACAGCTACGATGACTACAACCAGTATGCTGGCATCATCTTCGGTATAGGCACCGATAACGGTGGTATGTATTTGGAAGGCACACCATCGGATGTGGATAATCAGGCGAGATTTATCGCCCACGAAGCGACCTGGACCGATGAGATTCTGGTGTGGAACCTACGTCATGAGTATGTTCACTATCTGGATGGCCGCTTTAACCAGTATGGTGCCTTCAACTATTTCGATATCGACACGGGTAAGTCTGTGTGGTGGTCGGAAGGTTTAGCCGAGTATATCTCCCATCAGAATCGCTACGACGAAGCCGTCGAGATCGGCCGTAGTCAGAGTTTCTCTCTTAGTGAGATCTTGTCTAACACTTACGACAGTGGTAGCGAGCGTGTTTACCGTTGGGGTTACTTAGGCGTGCGCTTCTTGTTTGAAAACCACAGAGCCGATGTGGATCAGTTGTTGGTACTCGCCCGCGGTGGTGAGGCTAGTGGCTGGCTCGATTATATCGATACTCAGATAGGCAATAACTATGATGCCGAGTGGAATACCTGGTTGACGACAGTTACCAGTAACGATGCACCGTTAGCGGGCTGTGAAGGTGATGAATGCCTGCCGCCGCCATGTGAGGAGACAAATACCTGTCCGCCGGTGCCATGCGAAGAAACCAATACTTGCCCGGTTGAACCATGTGAAGAAACCAACTCTTGTCCTCCTGAGGAGTGTACTGATGAAGCTTGTGACCCTACAAACTCTAATCTAGTCGATGGCGTGGCTAAGATAGGCGTTTCTGGCGGTACGGCTTACTACTACATCTGGGTACCAGAGGGAACCGAGAACATACAGTTTAGCTCTACGGCAGGAACCGGTGATGCGAACCTGTATGTTAAGGCTGGCGCTTGGGCGACTAGCAGTGATTATGATCAGGCATCAGAAAATGCGGGTAATGATGAGTCAGTGCTAGTCACTGAGGTTGTTGGCGGCGATTACTATTATGTGACACTCGATAGTAGCGAAGCGTTCGATGGCTTGAACTTGCTCGCCGAGTTTAATGTTGAAACCGACCCCGTCGACCCGGTTGAGCCTATCGAGGTTATTGAGTTGCAGTCAGGTGTTCGCGTTAAACAGCTTGCCAGCAATGATGCACTCTACTTCAAGATCTTCGTCCCCGGTGATATGAAGAAGGTTAAATTCATCATGTCTCGCGGTAAAGGTGAGGCGGATATGTATGTACGTTTCGGTGCGATTCCAACGACTCAAGAGTATGACTTTGCCGATACCAAAGATCTGGGCCGTGAGCGAGTGATCATCAAGCAGCCT
This sequence comes from Shewanella benthica, assembly GCA_023284085.1. Classification (GTDB taxonomy): domain Bacteria; phylum Pseudomonadota; class Gammaproteobacteria; order Enterobacterales; family Shewanellaceae; genus Shewanella; species Shewanella benthica. The sequence goes on along the minus strand of JAKVHY010000002.1, from coordinate 214,401 downwards.
GAAGGCGAAGACTTCTACTACGTGATGCTTAAAGCCAGAGATGGTGACTTTAGCAAGATAAGATTGAAGGCAAAGATTAAAGATTAAGCGAGATTCATGCTTAAAAGTAACATAAGGCAATGAGCCTAAATCATAAAAATGGAGCCATTTGGCTCCATTTTTTATGCTGAGTATTGCGGCTCTAAAGCTTAATCTTGTTGCTGTTCTAAATGTGAGTCTTGCTTAGCTAAACGATAGAGTTCGGCTAATGAACCTGTGATGCGACTGCCTTGCATATCCAGCATGAACAGCTGGTTTTCACCAACCTGATATTGCTTGGGGTCATCTTTTCTACTGGCATCGCCCAGCAGGCTAATCTTGTTGCCTTCGCTGTTCCATTCAAATGAACCGGCTTCGGTAAATACTTTTTTAGCCTCATTCTCGTCGCCTAGATAGCGAGTCTCTAACACATAGGTATTATCCAGTTTCAGAGTGAGAGTCGTGTCTATGCCTGAGCAACTGGCGCAAGGGGTCACACCTGAATAGGTACCGTTCCAGTCCAATGAAGTTCGGCTGGTATCACCTACTGGTAGAGTTTCCTGAGTTTGTTGCACGCTATCTTGTGTTGTCGTCTCTTGCTCAGAGCAAGCGCTAAGGGTGAGAGCGAGTAGAGATATGGCGATGATTTGTAGTTTCATCATAATCCTTATGAGTCTTTGAAAAAGTGCAGCAGCCAAGGTTAGCATAATAAACCTTCAAATTAGCCCCTTGCATTAGGCTTTTACATTATAGTGTGAGCCAGCTCTGTATGGCATAACGCCTAAATAATCAAAGGGTAAATGGCTTGTTACTCGCTAATTTGAGATGAAACTTGACGCCAGCGTCAGCGTACCTTGAAGCTACACGGCGTCGAGACTAATGCCTATTGGTGACAAGAGTTAAAAGAAGATCCTAGGAACTAGGTCTCTAGGATTTAGAATCAAAAGTCAGGACTTGTGTCGGCGTCACCAGCATAGGCAGAGGCACATCCCAGTGTTCACAGGGTAGGCTTTCGACCTGCTGGCAATCATGAGCAAAACCGATAGGAAAGGGCTTTCCTCGAGTCGTCCAGTTAGCTAAAGTCCGGTCGTAAAAACCGCCGCCCATGCCCATACGATTACCCGATAAATCGAAGGCTACCAGAGGCGTCACCACCACATCTAATCGATGCGGTAAGATCATCTGAGTGATATCCAGCTTAGGCTCCCATATGTTCAATGAGTTCTGCACCAGCGGTGTCGAGGGTGTGTAAGCGAGAAAGACTAGATTGCCTTTGCAAAAAGGATGAAGCCGTGGCAAGTAAACCTGAATCCCTTTATGCCAAAGTGCCTCAATGAGCGGCTTAGTGTCGAGCTCACCATCATTGGTTAAGTATAAGGCGATTTTTTTTGCGTTCAGTCGAGTTAATAATGGCATCATTTGAGTCAATGCCTGTAGAGAACTCTCGACTTGCTCAGCAGGGATTAGTGCGCCGCGAGCTTGGCGGATTTTTTGACGTATCAGCCGACGCGAGCCGGTGTTTGCCGAGGGGGGCACCATAGCGTATTCCTCAATACCATTGATAATAGGTTAACTGCACCAAGATAAGGCGCAGTTAACAGTACCATTAACCATTCACTGACTGTCGCTAATTCTATTCAGGATGAGTGCATTACTTTTCCATGTTCATCGACTTTAGCAATACCGGGCTATCATAGTCGGCGACAGCGGTTTTAGCTTTAAGCCAGAATGCCCGTCGTGTCATAAAGTAGGATAAGCACACAGATAACACCACTAATTCAGCGATATTCAACGCGATAAAGTCAATGGCTGGTGTGATGAGCCCGAACACATGATCAAAGTAGTTGCCGTCTTTTGATACTATTTCCACAGCGTCGTTGAGCATAGACATGCCAATCTGAATAGCCAGATATACTACAAAAGCCAAGATCAAGCCTAGTGGTTTCAAATACCACTTATTTGGTCGTTTAAAGCCATATATCAATAGGTAGATTCCAGCAAAAATTGAGCCACTAAGCAGTGCATTTCCTAGTTTTGGTGAGTGTTGCACTAATTCTAATGCGTTGTAATACACACTGAAGCCGATATGGGGGAAAAAGAAAGTCACTGCTAATGCCAGTATGATGGTTTTAGCTTTGCTAATGCGTTTCCAATACCACTTTTTAATCGAATGATAACTGATTAAAAATAGTCCCAGTACGATGGCGTAATTGGCAAAAGGCGGCAAGCCAAATAATCCGAAGTCAGCACAAAGTAACGAAACAAACCAGATAACGTATTGCGTCAGTCCCATGCGCTGATCCGTTTGCTCAGCAAAATCAGGGAAAATCAGTGCGAGCAATAGACCCACCATGAATAATAAATAACCGTATTTAACTAGCCCGCTGATCATTTTAGGCGCAATACCTTTAACACTTTGCTTCTTTAGTTGCGTCACTAGTGTCTGGTAATTAGAAATAACAGCATCTTTAATCGCAGGCGATATCCAGTTTTCATCCAGTAGCGCAATGCTTGTGTTGGTTGCGTTTGCTTCAAGGATGTCTTTTATTGCGGCTGTGTTGAGTGCCGTTTTGTCTTGTGCTTGATGACCAGAGCCAAGCTTTTTAGCAATGCTCCATACCGCTGGATCGTAAACGCCGCCGGCATCATGGGTTCTATTTTGGCTACCAGCAAAACACATTTTAGTGTCAACTTTATCGACGGTAGCGGTAAATTGTAGCGTGGGTAGTTTAGCGGTAAAGGCATAGATAAATGTACAGCCGTCGAGATCGCCTTCTACGTCGACTTCGGTTACTTCAGTCATTCCATGGATGAGACTCAGACCGGTTTTTTTAACATAGTCACTGGTCCATTGATGGTAATCATTGCTTTCAAACGCCCATTGAGTGCTGCGCTTAGCGTCGCCGTCAATGGTGTAGCTATAATACAAATTACCGCCACCATTACAGGTACTACAGGTGATATTACCGCAGCCGCCACAGGTTGAGCAGGTCTGGGTTCCCCTGCCATAACATGATGAACAAGATTCTGTGGTATAGACCGTTCTATTGTTATAACTATCAAATTTAGAAACGCTAACGCGGCCACTGCCATTACAACTGGAACAACTACTTTTGCCGTTACCATGACAGCTATAACACGTGTCTTGACCCGATCCGTTGCAGCTATGACAAGGGTCTGAGCCCACAAAAGTATCGGGTGCCGAGCGAAGATCAGTATTTTTTATGATGAAGTTTTTCGAGACGTCACTACTGAGTTCTTCTTTAAAGCGGCTATTAAATAGCGGATTACGGCCGCTAACATAATCTTGTGCCGATTTATGGGCGGCGTCACTGGCACTGGCTGAACGGCCACAATTCACCCCAGATGGGCAATGGGGACCATGTTCATGACTGGCCACGCCAATTTCAATTCTCCAGCCAAAGGTAAATTTAAGTTGGGGATACTTAGCCTCTTCGTTACTGAGTACTACGGGCACGTCTTCGCCGGTGATCTTTTTCCCGTTTCTTCTGATGAAGTCTTGGAACTGTTCTAGTTTACTCACGTTATATGTCCTATTGACTACGGGTTAAAGTGTGATGCTGAAACTGGTTTTATCGGCGGTTAAATGTATCCATTGCCTGACACTCTCTCGCCCTGGTGCTGTGACTTTAATGTCATATCTGCCTGCTGGGAGTGGCATCCCCGCCTTGTACTTAGGTTTGATATTCATCACCGCCACGCGCGCATTGGCTGGGTTGGTGGTGATGGTCAATGGCAGAAAAGCGTTTGATTGGCTGCTAGAACGACTCGTTTGACTTGCATCATGCTCAGGCAACACGGCCAAATCAAATCGATTTATTGGACCGCTGATCGCATTGAATCCTTGGGTGATCTTAAGGCTGCGATCGATGGATGCACCAATAGGTTGCACCCAAGGTTGGGTGATGAGTAGCCACTTAAGTGCGAAGGATATGGTGGCCGAATCATTGTCTTTCATCTGCTTAAAGAAATAATTGATTGCTGAGTCTTTCATGGTGTAGTGGTTACCACCCACGGACAGGGGCACCACAAAAATAGCGATGATTAACGAGACTGATATTGCCATTTTAATATAAGTGCTCTTGGCCGATTTGGGTTGCAATATTGCGCGTTTAGCCTGCACTAGCTCCAATGCTTTAACTGGCAGTTTAAGCACCGTTAATAACACCAAGGCTAAACTGATAGACATGGAAATCGGCGGGATAATGGTCGCGCGCAGTGCCGATTTACCCGCGGCTTCAAAGGCGCCACCATCAGCGAACTCGGCTTTTTGAGCTTCTAATACATTCAAATACTCTGTGGTTTTACGTTGAATATTTGGCTCTATGATGTGCTGCTTAAATTGGCGGTTATTCCAATCGGCCAACGTCGGATTGACATAAAGGTCAGCCATTTTTGTTCTGATACGGCTCTGAATATCTGCGTGTTTCTGAAATTTCTGCCAAGATAAATTAGGTGGTATATTGCTGCCTTTGGCTTTCATTTCAGCACGCCAATTCGAATCGGCTTGCTGGCGTACTTTTTTACTCACAGCGATATCAAAGCTATTGCGATCGGTTATTGACCAACTGGCAGGTAGGTTTAATCCTTTCTGTTTGAGCTTTTTATTCACTTTAATACTGGTCAGCTCGTGAATTCTAAATTGATGAATTGAGCTAATGCCAAGTGGGTACCCCCCTGACTCCTTGATGAAATCAGGCTCCATTTTTACCATTAACACATTCTTGTAATGATTGACGTCATCGGTATAAACCATGCGATGGTCTTTAAAGCCCGCATCGCCACCAGTGACGGCATCGACGGCTTGCATTGCGGTGAATAAGCCGAAAGTCATCACACCAGTAATAAATGAATTACCGATATTTTCGGCGGTAGAGATCTCTTCACGAATGAGCCAGTCATCTGCGGGTATATAGGGGATGCTGTATTTTTTGATCTCTTTGTCGTAACCCTTCTGTAAGCGTTCAAAACAGCGGTTTCGGCTATTGCCCTTTTTCTTGTCTGCACACTTATTGCGACGCTCAAAGTAGTCGTGAATTTTGGGAGCGATCTTTTGTGCTCTCGATTCAACTCGAGCCTCAAAAGCATTTACCCCTTGTTGATACTTTGACCAGCCCTGTTTGACTTGGTTGTGGGTGTCTAACCAATAATCATCAGAGCGTTGTTGAGTCCCTGCAAGAGCTTGATTATATTGCTTTGAACCTTGGCTATACTGTTTGTATTTTTCACGTAAATTCAAACGGAAATCATGATAATTATTATAATGCTCATCGAATTTTGACATGGCGCGATCGCGGACGAATTTCTCCATGATCATGCGTTTTTTATCGGTTAAGTCATTGATTAATTTGTCATCGGCATACACTAAGCCACCAAACACCGACAAAAAGGTCTTCTCTGTCGCGTTGTGTGCTCTACTCGGGTCGTATGCGATACCTTCAAACTGAATCGACTTCTGTATTAATGCGCTGCGTAAGACTTGCGAAAGATACGCCTGTTGGCGTTCTTCTGAGGTTGATGCGTCAATAATAAACTGATCTACAAGCCATTTTTGACCAAAGAAAACAGTAGGCCAAACCATGATGGCAATCAGGGCGAAGTAGCCAAAAGCCCGGCTAACCTTAGCCACTTGCTTACCTTTTAAGAGCATATCGGCCAGTAACAGTGTCACACCGATACCACTGATAGTTCGGCCGAACAGTTCAACAGCCCTTAAATCTGCTTCACTGGAGTTTCGACCGCCAGCAACATCGGTCAACGCAGCATTAAATACCGCCTCTGGGAACAGGTAAACCACAGAGCAGATAAACATGAGTAGCATCCACCAAAATGGTTTCCCCATGGCGGCTATTTGACTGTCTGTTTCATCTTGCTTTTGCTGTTTACAATCTTGTTTTTGCTGCTGTTTCTGTATCTTGCTTAGCTCTTTTTTAGCCGAGGCCATCTTGTGCTGTGTCGGAGCGGTATTGAGCAAATTCGTTGAAAAAGGGCTCTGTTTGTTATCTGTCATATTGACTACTTGGTAGGGTTAAAATGATGGTTTTGCCAGTGCCTGTGTCGACGCGCTCATCGATTATGATTGGAAATCCATACTCATCGATATTACTTGAGGTTTTAATGACAGCAGCGGCCTTAGGTTTAGCCCGCTTAATCGACCTTAATCCTGATGCCAATGAAATATAATAGCCTTCATGGCGATAGCCGAGCATCTGTTCAAATTGGTCAAAATCAGCATCAACAGGTAATGATGTGATATATCTGCCTATGGTTGAGATGGCTTGGTATCTTTGCTTGGGTAATGATGCAGTAAATAGCTGCTGACACACTTTATAAGGCGTAGCATCGACGATGACGCCATCGGGTAATTGTGCCTGATTAAGTTTACGTAATTGTGACTGATGATAATCAGCACCATTTAATGAGTAGGTATATAGCTTCATACCAAACGTCTTAGCGCGTGATTTTACCCGCAGGTTTTGGGTGTAGCTGCGAATGTCTAAATGCAAACCTGAGTTGCTGCCCAGTTTACGTACCAAGGTGCCAATCGCCTGGGAGGAGGTGTAGTCTTTATATGTTGAGCGGTAACGTCGAGTGCCGTACCCAGCAGCTAGCTCAAGCTTGTGTTGATTATCTAAGTAATAGGCATCATTTTTAACGCCATTACGCAGGTTTTTTCTCAGGATTTCTATGCTGCTAGGATGACCGCCTTGAATAAACCCTAAATACACCAGTGGATTAATCCCGCGTAATTTATATAGGGTCTCTAGATTACCAGACGAATAATAATAGCCCCCAAGGCCGATAGTTTGCCTGAGCATATTATCCAGCTCGAGCAGTTTCTCACCGTAGGTGTCTGATTTTATTTCTACATTAAGCTTTTGGTTAGCGCTGCGAAATGAAGCAAAAGTGCTAAACGCTTCGTAAGCTGTGATGGGTCGCTGATCAAGTAAGTCGTTGTTGTTTTTGTCGCGAAGCTTAAGTTGAGCAAACTCATTGAGCTTCATACGCTCAAGCTTAAAGCGTTTTCCCGTGTAGTGAACCGTAGCACGACCTGTTTGGCTATCATGATGATTGACCCAGGTACCATCTTTAAGCAGCATCACATCAATTTCAACACTGTTGAAATTGTCATTTAATGCGCTAGCGATTGCACTACTACTGCTTTCAGGAAAGCGAAAGTCACCGCGATGGGCAGAAATGTCTAATTTACACTGAGCGGTTGAAAGCATCTTAATGTTGCCATTATGAGCAAGATATAAGTTTCGGTCAGCCAAAGCCTGCTGAATGTCGACGATATCTGAACCATCAACTTTTACGTCTTGGGGAAAATGGAGTAAAGCAGGGGGAATGACGCGCTCTGGTACTATCGGCTCTGGAGTTGACTTACAGCCAGCCAAAGTCAATATCAGAACAAACAAAATGATAAAACAATCAGCAGACTTTTTTGAAACATTTATCATAGTAAAGATGGTACAAATCGTTAAAAATTAATGACTTTATACATTAGTGCACACTTTAAGACAATGTTGTTAACAAAATTTATGTGTGCGATGGGGTGTGGGTAAACGTCTGATTGAAATTCATGCTAATCAGGTTATATTTATTGGTCGTAAAGTGGGCGCTAACCTCATGCTGGATAGTTATACCAAGGCAGATAAATTGCCTCTCAAAATACCCTGCCGCCACGATTTTTATAAAGAGTCCTTGAACCATATACCATTAAGAGTCATTAACTGATTATTAATAGGATTGGTATTCATATAGGACAGACTCCTGTCTATTCAGGGGCAAGGTATTACTTTGCGTGTTTGGTCTGGTAAAGGTCACACTGCCACAATTGAAATGATCCTAACGAAATATATAGAAGATGGAACCCAATACTCCGGCGATACTCTCACCCGCAATACAGCCAGCAGCAATAGCGATCATAAACCTTTGCGACCACCTGGGTACTAATAGGCGTAGGAACCAAGCTATAATTGCGCCAATAAATAGCATGATACTGATATGGGCGGGTAGTACAAAGGCCAATCCCATTGCCGACATACTCGGTAGGTATTTGTGCCACTTTTTCTTCACTACCAGTAGGAGAAGTTCATTAACCGTCGCGGCAATAATCCCTATAAACATGGCATATCTTGCCGATTGGGGAATCGCCTCTAACCCATCTGTCAGAGCAATGGCTATGACCTTCCAAGTGGCAACGCCTGGCGCCGGCCACTGCTCTGTCATCAACTGCTCGGCAGGGTTAGGAATAAGTAACATGAATATCCCGGCACTCGTTAAGCAGCCCACTATGATCCCCATAGTTTGTGCAACGACTTGATGCCTTGGGTTGGTCCCCAATATATGTCCTGCTTTAAAGTCATTAAGTAGATCGGTCGCCTGGCCCGCCGCGCCGCCAGCTACATTCGCTGTCATCAAATTGGTGGTAACACTACCTGGGCTGATTATGGAGAAGGACAGCTGAGACAGTTTTCCTAGCGCTCCAATAGGTGGAATGCCTGTTTCACCTACTACTTGTGCGGCGACGATGGCAAACACAAAGGCGAGGGGGACGGCGAGTATGGCGGCAAACCAACTGATATCAAATAAGTAGACCTGAAGAATAACGATGACAGGTGTTAATGTGCCTAACAGTAAAAATTCTTGCCAACCCCATATCAGGAAAAGTCGGTTTTTCCTATCAGATTTAAATAAGGTTATCGCCGTTGTAGTGATGGCAGAAGCCAGCATCATGGCAACGCCAGGCCAGACTAACCAATCTATGATGTAACTAAACCAGCTTTCATCGATAGGGCCCGCTTGCTCCCAACCTTGACCGAGAATATAGGGACCTAAGCCGAGCCAAGCAATCAAGCAACCAACAAAGAGGCTAATCGCAGCCTTAGTGCCTATGATCGTGCCGAAGGCTAATAGCATGTATGAAGGATCTATAATGAAGCCTAAGTTTTTAGCGCTGATGCTGGTGCCTGCCATCGCATTCTGGCCAGGAATTGAGAAACCTAGAGGGATTTTATAACTGACGGGAATAAATATACGGTGACTGATGGTGACAGCCATGGCAGACAGTAGTGCAATGATTCGGTGACGGGCAATTCTGCCACTGCTGAACATGTCGGTGATCACCTCAGCTGTTGCTATACCAGCAGGGAACCTGAGGCGTTCATTATTAAGCATAGCGGGACGGATTGCAGAAGCTACGCAGATCCCAAGCAAGCTGATGGCGATCATCCAAAACACCATGGGCCAATATTCAAATTGCGTATCTGTGATAATGAGATAAGCGGGAATCGGAGCGACTAGGCCTGCCGAGACTGTTCCTCCAGCGGCCGAAGCTGCAGTCTGTTGAATATTGGTCTCTCTCGGGCTCCAGGCCCGGCAACCGACACTCGTTTCTACGGCTTTCCAGAGCACAAACCCGAGAAGTGATGCTAAAACAGACATGTTAATTGACCAACCAATGCGTAGTGCCATATAGATATTGCACAGCACAAGCAGGCTACCGAGCGACATCCCGGTAAGTATGGCCCTGATTGAGAGTGGTTGTTGAGTGCTATCTGATATTGGCATTGGCGCTATAAATCAAAAGTGCTGTTAATTGAGCATAGATTAATAACTGATCGTGTCATATAAGGAGAAAATAAAACCTAACAGCGTTCACAATACGTTAGCTTTATTTGAGAGGTGTGATAAACGTAACATCGAAATTATGAGGGTATTGAGCGATAAGCTATACGTGTGTGTATTCATCTGAATTTTATGTAAATAATCACGGATAAGATCACACTCTACTCTATAGCCTCTGTTTAAATGTTCTTAGTTTGCTAGTTTAGACATGTATTAAATATGAGGCTAAACCAAGCAATGACAAAACTAGAGCGAGAATCACGATTATTAGAAGTAGCCAGAGAACTGATTCTTGAAGCTGGTATGGTTTCTTTTAAGTTCACGGACATTGCCAAGGGAGCCGAAGTTTCCAGAGCCACCCTTTATAAGCATTTTTCAGGTAAGGAAGATGTGTTAGTGAGTCTGTTTGTTAGTGATGCAGGTAATACTCGGCAGATGTTGGTGGATATTCAAGATCACGAGCCTTTAAATGATCGCGAGAAATTGATCACCGCACTACTCGCACCTGTGTCTATCTCGTCGGGGACCAAGAATTGTTTAGGTATTACCTTTCTCAGTGCTAATCCTGGCATCTACCTTTTTGCGGGCGAAAGTCGGCAGGAGGAGTTGGAGCGGATCATCGAGCAATTGAGAAATATCCATATGGAGTTCTGGATGACACCAATGAGAAAGGGCACCTTGATTGCGACTCAAGATCAGCTTATTAAGGTGATGGCGGCTGTATATCCCTATCAAAGGGGCTGTGTGCTTATCCCTCAAAGCATTATGACTTTAGGGAATCAGATCAAGCGTTCACTGTTCGATGTGTATGAAAACTTGATGCTCTATACCGATAAGCTGGAGTGGCATGATGATCACAAGTCAGTCGAGTACGACAAGGTATTGAAAGCGATAGGTAAGTTTGAGCGTGAGAGCATGATCGCTTGCTAGCTCAACATACTTAAACTGTTTTTATCTTTCGGGCGTTTATCTAGCATTGGCTGCAATAGTGGGTATTTTTCGGTTGCAGCTTTAATGATAAAAAGCGCAATGTTTTGAGTATGATTTCTCTCGACAGGAAGCTGCTCGGCGCAATAGGCGAGGGCGATGAGGCATTGAGTCAAATCGTCATAATCTTCAGCCTGCTCCAGCGCACAGGTGGCGATATAATTACTCACCTTAGTCAGAGAGGTTTGGCTAAAGATCTGGGTGATCTTGAGCTCTTGGCTAATAAACGGCTCAAGTTTGGCTGAGAGTTTTACTATCTTATACTGACGTTGAATCAGATTCATCTTGCCTGCCTAACTAGGTTCTAACTGCTTACTATTATCTCTCTTTTTACACCTGTATAGAAACCTGTTGTCAATGAAACTTTGAACCCAGTTGTGTTTTATTTTATTTAAGTTTCCAATTGTTTAGCTGAAATAAAAAAGCCCGGCAAGTGCCGGGCTTAGTATGGGAACATTCTTTAATGATTAACGGTTGTCACCTGTGTACTTGTAGAACTCAAGACCCGCTTCCTCACCTAAGTTACAGTAAGACGTTGTACCAAAGTAAAGCTCACCACCCACTTTTGAGTAGTTACGAATACCATTGTTACAAGAGTTACCGAAACCGTACTTGTCAACGATCGTCGCAGGTGACTTAGTGTCTTCGAACACTGCTAACCAACCGCCGCGACCCGCGAGGTCATCTGCTTGGTTTTGCTCTTTAACTGCCTTATATAGGAAGTATGCCGGGTTGTTATGCACCACACGCTCTTCACCAATCATGCCCCCATCGGTAGGTATTGGGTTCAGTAGCTTAGACATAACTAATGCTTGTTTATGAGCCTCCTCTTCTGTCATGCCATCGGCAATGAATTTAGCGTACATATCATCATAGATACCTTTCTCAGTGTCTTTGCCAATTTGAGCCGCTATATCGTTGGGATTGAGAACTTCATCACCCAATGCAATCTTATTATGACTATCAGGATGCTTGTATCCTTCAATACCATTTTCGAAGATATCGTACAGACCAGCTGTCGCATTCCATGTACCTAGGAATAGCTTGCCGTCATGCTCCGTCATAGTGAAGGCATAGACTAAACCTTCATGTCCGAAACCTTCTTTACCAAATAATGGCTTCTGTCCCATTAAGTTTGGTTGCATTTCGAAGTGATAACCATCTTTACCATCATCAACGAATACCCAATCTTGCTCGTTGCCGTAAAGTAGCTCTACATCATCAACGTTACCGTTAACTATGTCTTTGGCTTTAATGCGGAACAGTGAAAGTGCACGCCATGTTTTCATCATGAACTCGTCATGCTTGGCTATGGTTAGCTCGTCTTGTTGCTGAACACTGTTCTTCAGCTCACACAGAGAACCTTCTTCAACCGGTGTTCCATCGTCATTAAAGCCAACGGTGACACAGTGCTTTTTAATCAAGTGATTGTATGCACCAGAAGTACCCTGATGGTATGAACCGAAATACAGGTATCCATCATAAAAAGCTTGAGCCGCTAGTTTAGAACCGTGTGCGCCTACTGTATCTGGATCGTATTGGTCATAACGGAAGAAGTCGCTATAGCTAGCCTTATTCTCCGCTGTAAATCCTGAGTCTGGCATCTTACTTGTGTAAGGTTTTGCTGCGGCATTACCCGTAGGGTTATACCAGCTAGACATTACCAGGCGGTTGTCACCATCTGCATCTTGGAACATATCGACATCGCCAACAACACCGTAATCTAGGAAGGTATCATCAGAAACGATATCGAAGCCATTACCCAAAGAGCCGCCTTTCAATGGTTCTTCTGGTGTGCCTACCCAGCGCAACATTTGGTTTTTAGCCACACCGGCTTGCCCGCCTGATTGATCAGGACCACCAAACCAATACATACCTTCAGAGCCATCTTTATGGTCTACAGTGATAAATCTACGTACTGTATCGTAAGTAAATTCTGCGTAGCCTAGGTATTCCATCTCGGCTTCGTTGAACACGAATAGACGGTTATAACCAATTTTGTCAGACTCACCCTTGTTAACCACATCTGGATCGGGCGTGGTTAAGTAGCCCATCACAAACACAAGACCTTGTGACTCACCGTTACCACGGAAGCTGAATGGGTAACGAGTTTGATCCTCTTCTAGAACTAAGGCGCCATTTTCATCGAGTAACCATCCATCAGGATCGATAAGGTCTATAGGTGTACCTTCAGGGGCTTTAACCGCATTCTGAATGCCGATCTCTTTACCGTGGAAGTCCATCATGTCAGCCCAATACTGCTCGCCATTCTTAACCGTTTTATCGTTAATATGGATGTTTTCGCCAGTGGCTGGATCGAATACGAAAGCTTGTGCATCGGGCATCTGACCAGTAGGAGCCATCAGCTGACAGGCTTGACGTTCAGTCTCATAGTTCATCAGTGCCATTGGCATAGCCATCGAAACCATAGGCCAGTAACAGTAAACAGAGGTGGCAGCGCCATACCAGATTTTTGTTTCAGTTGCTGTGCTGGCTAAAACATACTGTGAGTTCACCCAAGGCTCGGCGCCATTAGGCATAGGGCGGCCAGCATTGTATTCTTGATAGTTCAGTTCGTTGCGTTCATCGTGCAGACCGAACCAAGCCCCATCTGGTGTTGCCTTGTAGGCAAGGTCAAAGTTAACTTCGAGTGGTGCTGCAGGAACCGGCACTTCAACCGTTTCTGTATCGTCATCACTGCTACAAGCAGTCATGCCTAGGGTTAATGCTGTAGTGATAGATACAGCGAGTAACTTCTTCATCATAGTCATCATTTTTACCTTTTATATAGTGAGTGGCTAAAGCTTTGCCTGAGTCCACCCACGGATTTCAATTTAGTTTTTAAGCTCTGCTAGAAATTTATTTAAACTTCATTAGGGTTTAAGACGCTGCCATTGGTGTCGCCGGTTGGGCGAGAGCATTTAGCTGCGCGAATAAGCAAGTTAGGTTGGGTAATTCCCGCATCGGGCAATGGCGCAATATGGCCGATGCCTGGTGCTCCACCGTACTTGGCTTGCAGCTCTGCAACAGTGCCGCAGTCCAGGGCTCGCTGTGAGCAAGACTGGACACAGAAAGGTTTGAGACCAAACTCCAGGCGTTCGAAACAGCCGTCACACTTAGTCATCTTGCCGCGTGTTTTATCTAACTGAGGTGCATCATAAGGACAGGCTTCTGCGCAGCTGTTACAGCCGATACAGATGTCATCGTGTACCGCAACAATGCCGTTAGCCTTCTTGTGCATGGCACCTGTCGGGCAGGCTGCAGTACAAGCGGGCTTCTCACAGTGGTTACAGCTGACAGAGGCGTAGTAAGCAAAGGAGCTTTGATCCATGGTGCCGTCGGCATTCTTGGAAAATGTACCGCCACCATATTCGTAGACACGACGGAAGTTACGGTCTAGTGATAAGCCTCGGCCATCTAAACAAGACACTTGACAGCCTTTGCAGCCGTTACAGCGAGATGCATCGAAATAAAACGCAAAGGCTTTGTTTTCTGTTACTTGAGTCATAATTTAGCTCCTTACGCTTGAGTTATACGAACACGAACTGTGTTCATTGGATTGCCTTTGGCGAGTGGCGTCGTCTGCTGGCGGGTTAGCGTGTTGGCGCAGCCGCCGATGTCTTTGCCATTTCGCAGCTTATTCCAGGCACCTTGACCTAAAGCCACAACGCCCATGGCGATTCTTGGGGTGACTTTAGCGGGGACCAGAATAGTGCCGCGTTTACTGGTCACATCCAGCATTTCTCCTGAGATGATGCCTAGGTTGTTAGCGTCATAGGGGTTAACCCAAATGGCATCCTCATACACTTTTCTCAGTGTTGGGCAGTTATGGAAAGTTGAGTGGGCACGGCCTTTGGTGTGGTAGTTCACTAGCTGTAGCGGGTAGTCTTCATCATCTGACTCGAAGCTTTCCCATGTCGGCACATATTTAGGTATTGCTGATATGCCACCTGTTTCACCATAGGCTTGAGTATCTTTGTCCCAGCCATCGTTTGACGCGATCCAGGCCAACCTTGGAGAGAAGGTTTCAACCATCTTAGATGGCGTGCTGAGTGCGGGGGCACCATTGCGACCGTTAAACTCTTTTTCCATGCCGATAGCGGGTTCATCGAATGGATGGATATAGACATACCCCGTCTTTTCATGGCCTTCGAGAGGAGGAAGTTCTGGATCACCTAGCATGCCGTTGATGGCTTCATCGAGGAATGACTTAGTCAACTCCTCTTGAGTACGTCCCTTGGTTGCAAAACCACTCAAGCCTAAGTTATCAGCCAGCATCACCATAAACTCGAACATAGGCTTACTATCACCGATAGGCTCGATACTAGGTACGGTTAGCACTGTGGCGTTATCTGAGGAAATTAGATCCCAGCGTTCAGTCCAGGTGGTATCAGGTAGAACGATATCGGCCCATTGCGCCGTTGGTGTCATCTGTGTATCGATAACTACGTGCATATCCAGGCCTGGCTCTTCCGCTTGGCCCGCTGAGCTTGGTTCGATACTCAAGATGCGTTTAACTTCGTTGATATCACCGTGTTGGTTTACTGTGTTACCGGCAATGGTCATCAGGAACTTGATGTTGGTGCCGTAAGTTTCATCCTTGACGTTATCTTCACTTTCGGGCAACTCTGGGTTGAAAGGTTTCATCCCATGCTTAAGCCCTTTGACGCCGTCGCTTCTGTAGGTCATCTCGAATCCACGTTCCATGGCCTCGAATGTCTTATAGGTAGATATTTTCGCCTTGATCTTAGTCGATGGCGCAGTGCCACCAAGGAAGCCGGGGAAGGTTGGATCTGACCAAGCCGCCATAGGAACAGGTGCAGCCCCTGGCCCTGCCGAAGCCACCATCGGCAGGTCACCGTTGTTGGTTCCGCGGCGGCCGACAGCATTGAGCAATACAGGTAATGTGTAGATCATACGCATCACTTGCTCACCCTGTGCAGAGCGCTGAATACCTTGACCTGAACAGATAAAGGGAGCTTTGGCTGTTAACAGATCTTGAGCAACTTGACGGATCTTACCGGCAGAAATACCACAGATTGGCGCAGCCCATTCTGGAGTCTTAGCGTTAGCGATACCGCCATCTTCATCGGCAAACTTACCAAGACCAAGAATGTAATCTTTTAAATTCTCTTCTGGATTAATCCAATCGGCGTATTCCTCATTGCCATCAACAATCTCGCCTGTTTTTAAGTCATCTCTGTATTTTGTAAGGGCTTTTTTGGTTAAACCTAGGATGAACCTTTCGGCAAATTCACGATTATCACCGTAAGCTTCATTAATGTAATATTCAGTTAAGATCTCATGGAACAAGGCTTCGATAAACGCACCATCCGTCATTGGACGGATACCGAGCCAGTCATCTTCACGGCCCAGGCAAGTATCGGTATAGCGAGGATCTATATAGACAAACTTAAGATCATTTCTCTCTAAAGTCTGGATAAAGTGATGACCTTCACCTCCCCCGGTCATAAACATCTCAACCGGGTTGTAACCGAATGACAGCACATAATCTGAGTACTTCATCTCGGTCACCGATGATGAGCCGGTACCTTGACCATAGGCGAAGTTTTTTGTGCCTTCGCCGAAGGTGTACGAGATGGCCTGTTCTTTCATACTTGCGCTGTAGTAGCCGTAAGTCTTCTGGAATCCACCAAGCATATTGAGCAGACGAACATGGGGGCCCATGATTGGGTATGAGCTATGGGCGGCACCCGAGCCATTACCTAGCATGACAGCGCGGTTACCACAGGTGTCGATAGTACTGCGGATTGACTGAGCTACTTCACGAGCCGCTTGCTCCCAGCTGATCTCTGTAAACTGGCCAGAGCCTCGAGGGCCTGTACGTTTAAGTGGTTTAGTTAGACGCTCTGGAGAGTAGACTAGCTCCTTAAGCATCAAGCCTTTAGCACAGGCTTTGTTGTGAATACGGCCGGTATTGAAGTTATCATCACCTTCGGTATGGGGTTCTATTCGAATAATCTTGCCATCTTTGGTGATGACTTTCAGTGGACACCAAGCCCAGCAGTTACTCTGACACTGAGCCCAAGCATGGCTTTCACCCGCTATTGGATCTGTGATCGGTTGTTCAATCGGCTTGGCAGGTTCTGCCGAATCCGAGCTACAACCCGTAACACTAGCTACTGCGGCTGATGCTGCACTGACTTTGAGAAAGTCGCGACGTTTCATAGTTGTCCCTTACAGCTTTATTGTGAAAAATACACCGATCTTATGGTCGGTGTAATTTTGATTGAGGTCGTCAATACTATTGATGGCTTCAATCGTTTGGTTGGCGTAGTTCGTGTCGTAATTGCGCTCATAGCTGTAAGCAAAACGGGTCGAGATACGCTCATTTATGCGGTAATCCATGTGGATTTCAGCAAGGTGTTGGTACTGGTAGTAATCCCCCATATCTGTGCTGTCCACCGAGGTGTCACTGCCGGAAAATGAGAAGGTGTAAGAGGTGCCTAGCGTCATATCCTCATTGATTCGGTACTTGTTCAGCCCAAAGCCAAAGTAGGTGAACTCATCGCTGACTGTGGTGTTGTGTATCTCCAGGCTGTCGATGGTCTGAGTGCCGGCAAAGGCGTTGAGGGTCATCTGCTCGCTGATAAGGTAATAACCGTCGAGGTTAACCGTCATCTCGTCAGACTCTTGCAGCGCCGAGCTGTTGCTGTACTCGTCACTGGCTAACGTCACCTTAAGGTTGGCGCCATACTTGTTGTGGCTATAACCTAGACCTAGCTCAGTGCTGACACGGTCGCGGTCGGCGAGGTAGTATTTTTGGAAGATATCGTCACCGATACGGTACTCAGAGCCGGTACGTTCACTGCTGGTGAGCTTAATATGGCCATTGAGCTGCTGATAGCGGTAGTCGATACGACCAAAGAGTTCACTCTCTTGAGTCTCTTCTCGGTCGCTATCGGAGCGAGTACGGTCATTTTGTTCGAAACCTGCGCTGAACTTAGCCCCGGCTAAACGGTAGCTGGCATCGACGCCGTAACGTGTCTTGCTGGTATCGATAGGGGTGTTAATGGCGTCGAAAAACTCATAGGAGCCACTGACATTGTCGCGGTCGCTGTAGCTGTAGAAGCCGGCAACCTTGAACCCTGCATAGCGAGAGCTGATGCGGGCGCTGTAGTCTAGGGTCTCAACTTCACCGTCGAAGTTTGAGATAGGCACTAGCGAGTTTTCTTGCTCGATAGGGCCATCTTGGATCATCTTGCCAGAAGCAGCGCTGACACTCAGACGGGTTGTGCCGTAGTTAATGCCCGCTTTAACGCTGGCTTGCTGAGCCCTGTTATCGGCATCGATACCGGCATTGTCGGTAAAGTCAGAGTTAACGGCAGCAAGGCCGACATTCCAGAACTTTCCATGCAGCTGCACACCGGCGTTCATCACTTGGGTGGTGTGGTCGATGGTCTCTAGGTAGTTAGTGGGTTTTGGGTTAACCACAGAGCTGATACGTTGACCCTGTTTGTCTTCGGATCTTGCGTTAACAAACGCGGTGACAAGCTGAGTCTGATACTTAGCCCCGGCGGATAACTGCTGACGCTCGGCGCCGATATCGTTATCGTCGAGGTTCCAGCGATTAATGTAAGCAAGCTCCAGAGAGAAATCCCCTAGGTGAGCGGCGGCTTTAAGGTGACCATTATCGGCACCGGCATTTTTAGCATATAAGGTGTAGTTAGCACCTTTAATATCTGCATTAGCGCCATATTGGCTGTCTAAATGGGTACGCTGCTCGGTCATCAGACCGACAGTGTTGCTGTGCTCGGGCGCAATACAACGCTTACAGGCATAGTCATTGTCAATATTTTGCGGTACAGCGAAGTTCGCTGCGGTAGCATTGGCTGAGAGAACAGCGAGTGCTACTAACGTGAGTTTAGCCTTCATCATTGACTCCTATTTCTCAAACAAGTGACCAGAAGGGTGGTTCGAGCCATGTATCTTGCTGTGGCAGTTCATGCAAGATTGACCTTGAGTGAAGCCATCTAAGCTGTTGTGAACATCACCTGGGTGACCAGCTTGGTTGTGACAGCTCTGACAAAGCTGAGGTGCGCGACTGTTAAGCAGGTTGTCGTTCACCGAGCCATGTGGGTTGTGACAGGTGGTGCAATCTTCGGTGACAGGCGAGTGTTCCCAGAGAGTGGGTCCACGCTTCTCGGCATGACAGGAGTAACAGGTGTCATTAACAGATAAAGGCGCTTCTTCATGTGGGTTGTGGCAATCGCTACAGGTTAAGGTGTCGAGGTGAGTCGAGCGCTTAAACTGGGCTGTGGCTTGCAGGCTGTGGCAGTTAGCACACTGAGCCTGAGGTTGCTCAGCAACTCGCTTAGCCTGGTGAATGTTGTGACAATCACTGCAGGCTTGGTCATGGAAGGGGGTGTGCTCTTGGGTATGGCAAGACTCACACACGCTGTTACGACCTTCGACAGAGAATTCATCGCCGAAAGTCAACATGGGTTCGTTGTTACCTTTGTGTTTACCTTGTGGTCCATGACAGGCTTCACATTGAAGACCGGCCATGGGGCCCTTGTTGGTATTGCCGTGTGGCGTATTGAAGATAGCCATGACGGATTGAGATTTTTTGTGGCACATAAGACAGGTGTCCGCACCTTTCTTAGAGTAGTTAGCCTCCGTAAATTTATTAACCAGTTGCTGCTCTAAAGGAGTAGCGGCTTCATTTGCCAGTGCGCTTGGCACTGAGAGGGCGGTAGCGGCGATAAACGCAGTTAACAGCCCGATTTTTTGTAAGATTCTCATCACTTCTCTCACACTCGTAGTTTCAAATAGAAACGGTATTAGTATTTTTGTACTCATTTCGGAGTAATTGTATTTACAAGTGTCGCTTTAAATTGTGATGCGGATCTCACTGCGTGAACAGGTGTGTATTCTGTTGTCAATATTCAGGCATTGGTTGGGAAAATGGTGTTTATTGTGAACTGGGTCTTTATTCTGAGCGATAATTAAAATCGTTTAGTTATAGGGTGTTAGTTGCTAGTCGGTGGTTTGTCACATTTATATATGGGTTTATGATCGGCAGAACAAATTGGTGATGAAACGTCTTGATTGCATTGACAGGTGTCTTTTTTAAGGGGTAGTCTTAAATGGTTTTTGTAATTCCCCATTATGATTATTAATATCTTAAGTATTAGATATGGACCATGAGGCAAGAGTGACGTTCATCTTTCCCTGCAATGTTGGATGATGCCTCATGGTCTTTTTTCTCAATTAAGATAAGGATAGGGATAAGGAAAAGGAAAAGTTTGCAAGGGAAGGGGAATCAATTCTTATCACAGATAGGCAATCCATTGAGTATCTAGCTTGGATGTTTTAAATTTTATCGCTTTCTTCGCCCAGTCTTGGGTCTTACATCGATCCCGGCTAAAGCCGGTCCTACAATTAGGGGGCCTGCCTGCTATAAACTAGATTCCGGCCACAAGCATGCCGGAATGACGGGAGGGGCAGACACAAAAAAGCCATCACGGTTAGATGATGGCTTCTTGTTGCTAGCAGCTCTAGTGAGGAGCCTAGCGACTCGTAGCTAGGGCCTAGTTCCTAGAACCTTCTTTATTAAATTGCTCCCCAAAATACCGTTGCCGCCATGCTTTTTATAAAGAGTCCCTTGAACCGTGGTTTTTCAGACACAAAAAAGCCACTACTAATAAGCAGTGGCTTTTTTGTTGCTAGTAGCTCTAGTGAGGAGCCTAGCGACTCGTAGTTAGCTTTATAACCTTACAGTTTACAGTCTTCCAGCTAAAACTAGATTCCGGCCACAAGCATGCCGGAATGACGGGAGGGGCAGACACAAAAAAGCCATCACGGTTAGATGATGGCTTCTTGTTGCTAGCAGCTCTAGTGAGGAGCCTAGCGACTCGTAGCTAGGGCCTAGTTCCTAGAACCTTCTTTATTAAATTGCTCCCCAAAATACCGTTGCCGGCGTAGCCCTTGAACCGTAGGTTCAAGGCGGGTAAATGATTAACTCCTAAGGCTTCTCGGTACGAGCCGAGCCTGCTCAATGTCATCAAAGCATTCATCCTGGGTATGTAAATATCGGCACAGGGACATTGCCGACTGACGCGTATACCAGGGAGCAAAACTGGTTATCTGAAAGGCTTTCCTTCATCTACAATTGCGATGAGAAGCCTTTCGGATTTAAATTTGGGTACTGACTAGCGAGTACTTATTTTACGAGTAAAAGTAAAAAAGACTCGATTAACTTCGTACAGTTTAATCTTCTTTTACCGAACGCTCAACGAGTGCGTTCTCTAAAGTTGCCTGCAGCAGACCGATTTTATCATCCATCTGCTTATTATAATCTTGATTCTTTTGCTGTTCTTCCAGCAATTCATAACCCGTATTTAATGCAGCCATGATGGCTATCTCTTCGCGACTCAGACTGTTAGTCCGTGCTTTAAGCGAAATCAACTGCATTTCGAGCTGCTGCGCCACGTGCTGCAATGCTTTCTCTTGTCCTTGCGGGCAAGCGATGGAGTATGTACGGCCTAGCAAGCTAATTTCTATAGCATGGCTACTCATGTGGCGAAGGGTCCTGATTATTGTCTCTTGAGCGGACTATATCGGTCTAAATCGCAAAGTGCAACATGAGTAAGCGCTAAGGTGAGCCATATTGGATTAAATGTTGTTTAGATATACAGGCTTGGGCAATTTATAAACATTTAGTCGTATTTTGAAGCTGCGAGTTCCTAGGTCCTAGAACCTAGGAACAAGGGCCTAGAAACTAGCACCTTGTTTAATTTGGCCGAGCGTCCCACTTCTGCTAGCATGGACTAAGTATTTTCAGCCTGTGGAAACAGTTATGGCAACCCCTCCTTCTCTACGTATAGATAATTTATTAGCAGCCTTAGAAGCAGCCGAAATTGGCCAGACACCGGTAGAGGTTCATGGTGCCTTAGTGGGGATTATTTGTGGTGGTGTAGAGCTGTCGAAAGATACCTGGTGTAAACCTCTGCTTGAGCTGATGAATGATGGTCAGCCTCTGCCAGATCCACTGCACCTGCTGATCGAAGAGCTTTACCAAGACACCTTGACCAGAGTTTCAGATATCGAATTTGGCTTCTCGCCCATGTTGCCGGAAGAGGAAGAGCCTCTTACTAAGCGCGTCGAGGCCCTGTCGCTATGGGTACAAAGTTTCTTAACCGGTATTGCCATGGTGCAGCCTAAGATCGACAAGGCTTCCGCCGACTTACAAGAAGTCATCAAAGATCTGGCAGATATTGCCCTGGTCGAGTTCGATGTGGCCGAAGATGAGGAGTCAGAATCGGCCTATATAGAGCTGATGGAGTTTGCCAAGGTGGCGGCGCTACTCTGCTATTCTGAGTTTGGCCCAGATTTGACGGATCCAAATCAAAAAGAAGCCAACGTATTCCATTAAACTCGTCCCTATCTCATTATTGTATCTAGACTTGCCGCGATTCATACATAGGTTGCGGCAAATTAGAGAAGACCAATGACAGCTGATATAGAAACAAACAGCAATACAACAAATTCTCATATCCTGAAAAATCAGGGCGCTAAACTGGTCGATGTTGCCATTGTTGGCGGCGCTATGGCTGGTGCGACCTTAGCCTTGGGCTTAAAAAAGTTGAGCGAGGAGTTAAACAGACCCCTCAAGATAGCCCTTATAGAGGCACATAAACCCGGCAGTGAACACCCGGGTTTCGATGCGCGCTCCATTGCCATCGCCCACGGCTCTATCTTCGAGCTTAAACGCCTGGGACTCTGGTCTAAGCTTGCCCATCTTGGCACGCCCATTGAAAACATACATATCTCAGACCGCGGACATTTTGGCATGACAGAGCTCAATGCCGAAGACTTTCATCTGCAGAACTTAGGTCAGGTTGTGGAGTTAGAGCGGGTCGGTCAGCTGCTGTTTAAGCAGCTTGAAGCCAGTGATATCCAGCTCCATTGCCCAGGAACACTGGCCAATGTAGAGGCACAAACCGATTGCCAGCTGCTCACGCTCAATGATGGCACTCAGATCAAAACGGCCTTGCTGGTGGCCGCCGACGGAGTAAATTCCAAAGTCAGGCAAGCCTTCAACTTACCCTTAGAGCAGGTAGACTTCGAACAGGTAGCGCTAGTCGCTAATGTCGAGACCGATAAGCCTCACAATAATTGGGCCTTCGAGCGCTTCACCAATACCGGTCCCTTAGCTGTGTTACCTATGGCGCCGCTCAAGGGGAATCCGCGGGTGTCCTTGGTGTGGGCACTTACTCCAAGTGAAGCCGAGCGTTTACAGTCGGCTCCCAAAGACGAGTTCTTAGCTGAACTGCAGCAGGCCTTTGGTTTTCGCGCCGGACGATTTACCCAAGTGGGTGAGCGTTTCTCCTACCCCTTGTTAATGTCACACATGCCCAGACCCATCTATCACAGAACCGTGTTTATCGGTAATGCGGCGCAGACTCTGCATCCCATTGCCGGTCAGGGCTTTAACTTAGGCCTGCGGGACTTAGTCAGCTTGCTTGACGTGGTTAAGCAGCGCTTACTCGCTGAAGGTGAGACAGTGGATCTTGGCTCAGCCAAGCTGACCCACACTTACCTTAAGAGCCGCGAGAAAGACAGATTCAGTACCATGACCAATATCGAATTCCTAGTGCGCGGCTTTTCTAATGACCACTGGCCATTAGTGATCGGGCGTAGCCTGGGCTTAAGGCTACTCTCTTGGCTGCCGCCACTGAAAGTGCCGGTAGCCAGGACCGCCATGGGCTGGAAGTCGGTAAGCTAGGCTCTTATAAAAGATGTTTAAAAGGCTCCCATAAAGATGGCTCTTGCTCTGTATAAGGGAAGGGCTATTTAAAAGATTTATACGAATTTACATATAACGCTCTAGACCTAAGTGAAGGAAGTGAGATGCACACAAACTCAAGTGCAATGCAAACCTATGATGTAGCGATCATTGGCGGCGGTATGGTGGGATTAGCTACCGCTATCGGACTGGCGATGGATGAACTGCGCGTAGTGGTTATCGACGCGGGAGAGGCTCAAGCCGTCTCGGGCGCCGCCAAACTCAGGGTAAGCGCTATCAACAAGGCTAGTCAGCGCTTACTGCAAAACTTAGGTGCCTGGAGTTATCTGGACGATGAGCGCGTCAGCCCCTACCAGAAGATGGAGGTCTGGGACAAGGACAGCCTGGGCAAGATAGGTTTCGACGCTCACTCTCTCAGTGAAGAGTATCTCGGCAGCATCATCGAAAATGACAACATACGTTTCGCCCTGTCTAAGCGGGCTGCTGAGTTCGATGAGATAACCTATCTTGAGAACCATAGACTCGATAAAATTGCATTCGGTGAACGTGAAGCTTGGTTGACCTTAGACAATGGCGACAACATCAGCGCCGCCTTGGTTATCGGCGCAGATGGCGCCAATTCTTGGGTGCGTGAGCAGTGTAAAATCCCCATGACCTTCTGGGATTATGGCCATCATGCGGTGGTGGCCAGCATTCGCACCGAAATTCCACACCAAGATACCGCCCGTCAGGTATTTCTCAAAAACGGCCCCTTGGCCTTCTTGCCCCTGTATGAACAGAATTTATGTTCCATCGTCTGGTCGGTGCCGCCGGCCAAGGCGAAGCAATTGCTGGCAGCGAGCAAGCAGGAGTTTGAACGCACCCTCACCGCGGAGTTCGATGGCCGCATGGGCATGTGTCAGCTCGAGTGTGAGCCCCAGGCTTTTCCGCTGCGTATGCGTTACGCCCGTCATTTCGCCCGCCATCGCATGTTACTGGCAGGCGACGCGGCGCACACCATACACCCGTTAGCGGGGCAGGGGGTCAACCTTGGCTTCTTAGACGCGGCGGCGATTATCGAGACCATAACCGAGCTTAAGTTAGACGGTAAAGATATCGGTGATTACAGTAATTTACGTGCGCTTGAACGCTGGCGTAAGGCTGATGCGCTGGAGATGATTGCCGCGATGGAAGGTTTCAAGCGTTTATTCGAAGGTAGCAATCCTGTTAAGAAAGCATTACGGGATTTCGGCTTAAATTTAGTCGATAACCTTTCTCCTGTGAAAACACTGTTTATACAGCAGGCCATGGGTAACAAAAACAACCTGCCAAAGCTATGCAAACTAGACTAGGCACTTGAGTCTACTATGACTATTAAGTCTAGTATTTCAGTGAGTTAATCTCAGTGAATGTGTAAACAATATTCATGTGTTAAAAAACGACATGTTCAACATGAGAAAAAGTAATGACGAAAGGATTCGGATTAGAAAATTCTCTTGTATACAAAACTGTGTTGCGAGGTATAATTTCGCCGCATTTTAGTACCGATGAGATTTTGTTTCTTAAAGGAAACTCATCGCTGCAATTTTATCTAACGCAATTGATGCATGTATTACGACCGACTATTTAAACAGTAAATAGTGACAGGAGTAATATGTTTGCAGACACACTTTGGCCGTATGTACCCTACGCTAGGTGTTTCTGTTCTGTATTTCTTCTTATACAGAAGCTAAGCCGAACAGATAGCTGTGTAGTTACGCCAGGTTAGACCCGAAAAGGGCATAATAACGAGATAATAATGGCTAATAAAACTGTACTCTTTAACAAGCACTTAGAATCAGACGCTAAGATGGTAGATTTCCACGGTTGGGATATGCCACTGAACTATGGTTCTCAAATCGAAGAACATCATGCGGTTCGTCAAGACGCTGGCATGTTCGATGTGTCTCACATGACCGTTGTCGATGTGACTGGCACCGACGCCTGTGCTTTCCTGCGTAAATTATTAGCGAACGATGTCGCTAAGCTTAAAATACCTGGCAAGGCGCTTTACGGCGGCATGCTAGATCATAACGCCGGCGTGATCGACGATCTCATCACCTATTATCTTACCGATACTCATTATCGCATCGTGGTTAACTCTGCGACTCGTGAAAAAGATCTGGCTTGGATTGCACAAGAAGTCAAAGGCTTCGACGTGGTGATCTCCGAGCGTCCAGAGCTGGCGATGATCGCCGTTCAAGGACCTAACGCTAAGGCCAAGGCCGCTAGCGTATTCAATGCCAATCAAAATGCAGCGGTTGAAGGCATGAAGCCTTTCTTCGGTGTGCAAGCTGACTCACTGTTTATCGCTACTACCGGTTACACGGGTGAGACGGGCTACGAAATCATAGTGCCAGAAGCCGAAGCCGAAGTGCTATGGCAGGCTCTGCTCGAAGCAGGCGTCAAGCCATGTGGCTTAGGTGCACGTGACACCCTACGCCTCGAAGCCGGCATGAACCTCTACGGCCTGGATATGGACGAAACGGTTAACCCGTTAGCGGCTAACATGGGCTGGACTATCGCTTGGGAGCCGGAAGATCGTAATTTCAACGGTCGTGAAGCTCTGGCAGCAATCAAGGCTGCCGGTACCGAGAAGATGGTTGGCCTTGTTATGGAAGCCAAAGGTGTTATCCGTCCGGGTATGTCGATCTTCTTCACCGATAGCGACGGCAATGAGCAGCAAGGCACTATTACCAGTGGTACATTTTCGCCAACATTAGGCTATTCTATTGCCATGGCGCGCGTGCCAAGAAGTATTGGCGACACTGCTGAAGTCGAAATGCGTAAGAAGCGCGTCACGGTTAAAGTGATCAAGCCTTCGTTTGTGCGCAATGGTAAACAAGCTTTCTAGTTTTTCTGGGTTAATACTGGTTATTTCGCCCCTGATTTTAGTAAAGGGTTTTGTCGCCTGTGCTCATTGATACTTATAGTTTTTTATCTATAAGTATCGCGCTGGCTCCTAAAATTAGAACGAAATTCCTGCGTATAAACCTCAGAAAACAGGGTGAATGAAGTTAAAAATTCGCCATATAATGCTTTACGAGTTAATACAGAATTAGAACAATATAAATAAGGATCAAGAACAATGAGCAATATCCCGACTGAATTGAGGTACGCATCTTCACACGAGTGGATCCGTAAAGAAGAAGACGGTAGCTATACCGTTGGTATCAGTGAGCACGCCCAGGAGCTTTTGGGTGATATGGTATTCGTTGAGCTTCCAGATGTTGGCGATACTGTAACTGCTGGTGAAGATTGTGCCGTTGCTGAATCTGTAAAGGCAGCTTCTGACATCTATGCCCCCATCTCAGGTGAAGTACTGGCAGTTAACGAAGCCCTTGAAGATTCTCCTGAGCTGGTCAACAGCGATGCATTTGGTGACGGTTGGTTCTTCCGCGTGATGCCTTCTGATACCGCAGAAATTGAAAACTTGCTTGATGCCGAAGGCTATCAAGCGGTTATCGACGAAGAGTAAAACCTCGTCGAAAACAAAGCCTCATTTCTTAAAAATGAGGCTTTGTTCGTTATATAGCTAAGTGACTTTAAAGACGATTGATGTTCATAGCTTAAGACTTGCAGTTTACAACTCAGTACTTACAGCTTAAGACTTAGAACTAAAGCCTAAAGCCTAAAGCTTAAAAAGATCAATCGATGGAAGTTATTTAGCTATATATACGTTTAGCTATTCACAAAATAAGAAAACTTTTTACTCAATAATACAATTAGACCGGTACCTTAGCCGCCCCTACAGGCGGATACTGGCAAATATGGAATCAGGTTATCATGACCACTGAAACGCTTACTAAGCTTGAGCAGCACGATCTCTTCCTCAGCCGTCATATCGGCCCGGATAGCGCACAGCAGCAAGAGATGCTGAATTTTGTCGGTGCAGAATCTTTAGAAGATCTCACCGCGCAGATAGTGCCTGAGTCGATTCGTCTTAATCGTGACTTAGCCGTTGGCGATCACGTCAGCGAAGCCGAAGGCATGGCCTATATCCGCGCTATCGCAGATAAGAACAAGGTCTATAAGAGCTACATAGGCATGGGTTACTACGGTACCGAAGTTCCTACTGTTATCCAGCGTAACGTGCTCGAAAATCCAGGTTGGTACACGGCTTATACGCCATACCAGCCAGAGATCGCTCAGGGTCGTTTAGAAGCTATCCTTAACTTCCAGCAGCTGTCTATGGACCTTACTGGCCTGGACTTAGCGTCTTCATCGCTACTGGATGAAGCGACTGCAGCGGCCGAAGCCATGGCACTGGCCAAGCGTGTATCGAAAGCCAAGAAAGCCAACATCTTCTTCGTTGCCGATGACGTGTTCCCGCAGACGCTGGATGTTATCAAGACCCGCGCCGAGTGTTTCGGTTTCGATATTATCGTGGGCCCGGCAGCTGATGCCGCTAACCACGACATCTTCGGTGCCCTGTTCCAGTACACCAACCGTTTTGGTCAAATTACAGATTTCACCGAGTTATTCACCAAGCTACATGAGAAGAAGGCCGTGGTTGCAGTTGCTGCCGACATCATGTCTCTGGTCATGCTTAAGTCGCCGGGCTCCATGGGCGCCGACGTCGTATTGGGTAACTCACAGCGCTTCGGTATCCCTATGGGATTCGGTGGTCCACACGCCGCCTTCTTCGTCACCCGTGACGCATACAAGCGTTCACTGCCTGGCCGTATTATCGGTGTATCACAAGATACTCGCGGTAACCGCGCCCTACGTATGGCTATGCAAACTCGTGAGCAACATATCCGCCGCGAGAAAGCTAACTCAAACATCTGTACCGCTCAGGTATTACTAGCGAACATGGCGTCTTTCTACGCCGTATTCCACGGCCCACAGGGTCTTAAGACTATCGCCGAGCGTATTCATCGTCTGACTGACATTCTCGCGACTGGCCTAACTGTCAAGGGCGTAACTCTGGTCAACAATACCTGGTTCGATACATTATCGATTAAAGGCTTAGACGTTGCGGCTATCAAGACTCGCTCTGAAGCCCAAGGCGTTAACCTGCGCATCGACTCTGATGGCCTCTTAGGCGTCAGCTTAGCCGAGACCACCACTCGTGAAGACGTGGCTCAGCTGTTCGACATCCTACTTGGCGAAGGTCATGGTCTGGATGTTGCTGCGCTCGATAGCGACATAGTTGCCAATGGCAGCACATCGGTACCAGCAACACTTATCCGTGAAGATGCGATTCTGACTCACCCAACATTCAATCGCTACCACAGTGAAACCGAGATGATGCGTTACATCAAGCGTCTCGAGAACAAGGATCTAGCCCTTAACCACTCAATGATCTCATTGGGCTCATGTACCATGAAGCTTAACGCAGCCACCGAGATGATGCCTATCACTTGGCCTGAGTTCGGTAACATGCACCCATTCTGCCCACAAGATCAGGCGCAAGGTTACGCACAACTTGTGAGTGAGCTTTCTGAGTGGTTAGTGGACATTACAGGCTACGACGCCGTCTCTATGCAGCCTAACTCAGGTGCACAGGGCGAGTACGCCGGTCTGCTTGCGATTAAGCAGTACCACGAGTCTCGCGGCGACGCACACAGAAACATCTGTCTAATTCCTCAATCTGCACACGGGACTAATCCGGCTTCTGCTCAGCTTGCTGGCATGAAAATCGTGGTTACCGCCTGTGATAAAGACGGCAACATAGACATGGAAGACCTCAAGACGAAAGCGGCAGAAGTTGCCGATAACCTGTCTTGTATCATGGTCACCTACCCATCGACTCACGGCGTGTACGAAGAGACGATTGGCGAGATCTGTGAAGTGATTCATCAACACGGCGGTCAGGTTTACCTCGATGGCGCCAACATGAACGCTCAGGTAGGTCTAACATCGCCGGGTTCAATCGGTGCCGATGTATCTCACCTTAACCTGCACAAGACTTTCGCTATCCCACACGGTGGCGGCGGACCGGGTATGGGCCCAATCGGTGTTAAGAAACATCTGGCGCCATTCCTGTCTGGTCACGCTGTGGTTAAGCACGGTCTAGAGTCTGACAACAACGGCGCAGTATCTGCGGCGCCATACGGTAGCGCAGGGATTCTGCCTATCACTTGGATGTACATCAAGTTACTCGGCAAGCAAGGCCTGAGACAATCGACTCAGATGGCACTGCTTAACGCTAACTACGTGATGAAGAAGTTGTCTGAGCATTATCCTGTGCTTTACACCGGTCGTAACGACCGCGTGGCTCACGAGTGCATCATCGACTTGCGTCCGCTTAAAGAGGCGTCTGGCGTCACTGAGATGGATATCGCTAAGCGTCTTAACGATTACGGTTTCCACGCGCCAACCATGAGCTTCCCGGTTGCGGGAACCTTAATGATTGAGCCAACTGAATCTGAGTCTAAAGTTGAGCTGGATAGATTCATCGAAGCGATGATCTCTATTCGCGGCGAAGCGGCCCGCGTCGAGTCTGGCGAGTGGCCGGTAGACAACAACCCGCTGAGCAATGCACCGCATACATTGGCCGACATCATGGACAGCGAGTTTGACTCACGTCCATACAGCCGTGAAGTGGCCGTGTTCCCGACGGCAGCAGTGAAGCTAAACAAGTTCTGGCCTACGGTTAACCGTATTGATGACGTGTTTGGTGACAGAAATCTTTTCTGTGCTTGTGTCCCAATCGCTGACTACGAATAATAATTGCTGCTTGGGCTTGATAATACTGCCTCAGTTTAACGTTTTCGCTGCTCATTGACTGGAGTCAACTCCGCGGCGAAAACGCAAAACTTCATTGTCTTATCATCGCCAGCGACGCAATTATGATGAAACGCACCCTTAGAGGTGCGTTTTTTGTACATGGAGGTATTTATCCGTGATCGCCATGGATGGTGAATGAGGGGATTTGTACATGGAGGTATTTATCCGTGATCGCCATGGATGGTGAATGAGGGGATTTGTACATGGAGGTATTTATCCGTGATCGCCATGGATGGTGAATGAGGGGGCTTGTACATGGAGGTAGTTATCCCCGATCGCAGGGAAAGCGATGGAGTGGGATTTATTGGGCGGGATAATGTGGTGAAAACTATTGGCTTCCATTCTTTTTATGTAGGAGCGGCTTCAGCCGCGAAGTGATTAAAGCGAATCTTAGGGTTCGTTTTTTTATAGCCGTCATCCCGGCGATGTTTTTGGCCGGGATCCATTCTTGGTTTATAAAGAGTCTGCGAAGCCCTTCGACTCTGGCATCCTGCTTCGTTCTACCTCCAGCATCCATGCAGTCGTCGGCAAGTAAATCCATTTACTTAGCCAGTTCGCTATCCCTAGCTCTCGCTTATGAGCTTATGGCTACGCCATATTCACCTGCCAACAGGGGATGGTTGTAACCTTCGACGGTATTTGGAGTAGTAACTTTATTGATTAGCGCCAGTTTAAAATCATTGTAAAGATATGGCTGTTTCGTCTTTTCGCCAAAAGGGCTATGCAGCGCTGTGGGTTACCAATGATGGTTTAAGTAAATTATCGTGAACAGGGCAGCGGTGACAAACAGTGTCTAAAAAGGCACTTTTTTGCTCTTGGTTAAGTTGAATATCATCAATCGTTGCATCCATAACGGCGATGATATCTATCACTTTAAAACCAACTGGGTCATCTGAAGACTTCCCTTGTAATCCTGCGGTATTGAGCTGTGCTTTCATCGAAAGATCAAACTTTTTAAGATTGATTTTTTGCTCTCTAGCAACCATTTTAGCTATGCTCGAGATACATCCGGCCAGTGAGAATATAAAGGTTTCCAGTGGATTAGCTCCTTCATTTCCTGCGGTAGGCTGATCAATCACCAGTAGATGCTCTCGGATCTGTGCACTGATTTTCCAGCCCTCTCCCATTCGAGTATTTATTTCTATAATTTTGTTCGCCATATCCATGCAGCTCCATTAGATTTATTTCAATGAGAGTATTCTAATGGATGTGTAATTGAAATCTAAGATTAATCTCACACATTTCTGAATTAATAAAAAGATCCGTTTTATATGATTGTAAATCAGGCCACTCACAGTAAATAGCGCAATAGATAAATAGGGTCACACTTTGATCCCATGCCTTAAAACCGACGCAAAGGGCTCTTTATTAAATAGACGTAGAAGGCTCTATTTTCATCCAATAAAAGATATGGCTGTCCCATTTTTTTACTTTCCTAAGGGAGAAGACTTCTCAACCTCTCAACCTCTCAAGTGAGCAGGTAGACAAGATTATCAACTTAATAAATAACAGGCCAAGAAAAATACTAAATCACTAAACACCAGTAGAAGTATGTAGATTATTTGAACTTGTGCACTGAGAACATGAATGTGGAAACAAAACAATTGATGTTAATCACATTCTTCTTATTGTTGTTCATGGATAATCCGGACCTCAAATTTAGTTACTCTAATGTTAGGGAATTGCTCATTGCTGGACACCGGCCCAATGATTTTCTAACTAATTTAAGGACCGACATGAACACCCACTATATACTTCCTGTGATTTTGATCTCCCTGCTGAGTGGATGTGGCGGCGGTGACGGTGACACCGCTGAGCCTGTTGCCCCGATCGATCCCGTGGTGCCTACAGAACCACAAGTCCCGACCGAGCCAGTTGAGAAAATCTGTGCTTTTCAAGATACCTCCGATGGCTATTTCGTCAGCTCTGTAGCAGAACTCGACGCACTATTTAATACTCTGGCGAACAACGGTGAAGATGACATCATCTATATTGCCGCAGGCACCTATAGCGTGACTAAGCCGTTAACCTATGACTTTAAAACGCACAATGGCGAAGCGATGGAAAAGCTTTCTCTATACGGCTGTGGCGTCGATCAAACCATATTTGATGGTGGTGACTTAACTCGAATATTTAACTTCTATAAAGATGGTCCTAAAATCGATGAAGCTAAAGTGCATCAAGGGCCAAATCCAAAATTACATATACAGGATCTCACCATTCAAAATGGTAAATGCATTGGTGATTGCTCTGACGGGTACGGTAACAGCGGCGCTGCAGCACATGTGCAACGCTATGATACCGATTTAGTTCGAGTACACTTGCTCAACAACTATGATCTCAATGAAGGCAGTGCGCTCAATGGAACAGGCCATACGACTCTCACTGAAGTAGTGGTGAGTGGTAATGAAGGTAGCACAGCCATTAGCGTTTGTGGTCGCTTGACGGTGACCGATTCGATAATTTCAAATAACCACGGTGGTGGTATCCATCGTGGTATCTGTTTGGAAGGTAATTATGCCGACTATGACGTCAACATAATCAGGTCAACCTTCGAAGATAATTTTGGATATAAAGGTTTTGCCCAAGGACACGGAGGCCTACAGGTACTCGGTGGCACCTCTCCAGGACAATTAACCATCATAGATTCAGTATTTAAAAATAATCGCACCCAAGACTACGGCGGCGCCGCAGTACTGACCCGTCATGGAAATCTAACTATCATAGGCAGCCAGTTTATTGGCAACCAAGTACTCGATGATCAACAGGAATGCAACGACTACACCATGGACTGTCAATCAGGTGGAGCGCTATTTATTGATAACTGGTTTCCTGGTGGCGGCTTGATAACCATCAAAGACTCGATCTTTAAGGATAACCAGGCTCCGGATACAGGTGGTGCCATAGACCTTGGATTCTATGACTGTGAAACCGACATCATCCGGGGTTACGATGGCTACTGCTCGCCTAACAACTATGCTAAGGCGTTGCAAGAGGCGATAACTTTAACCATAACGGATAGCACCTTTACAGGCAATAAAGCCGCTAACGCCGCCAATATTGGTGTCGCTAAAACCCCACTTCAGGGCACAACAGCTTTTCAGTCCGGACATGTACTCATCAGTCACTCAAGTCTTACTGGTGACACTGGCGAGACGAGTGTCATTATCCGCGGTGACCTAGAGCTAATCTCTACTAACATTGACAACCGAGTGTTATTAAACGGTGAGCTCACTCTGGACAATGCCTCGAGCATAGGTGATCTGGTACAGAGATAGTCATCGAATTAACGGTGCTACCCATATATGTGGGGATCCCTCAGACTCTGACCCCACATATTAATTATGGCTTCAATCGTCTTTCCGGCATGCTTGTTGGCCGGAATCTGACCTCCACGGACGGAGGGAATGTCGAATTATGTATGGAACATTATCGACCAGATTTTGTTTCTTATGGCCTGCGGCCACCAAAGTCGTGGAATTCCATTCCCTTCTCTAATCAAGAGTAGGGCAAGGCAAGGAGGACTGCTGTCTGATGCAAATGGAATCACAAATCCATGCTCTCGCTCATGAGCTTATGGCTACGCCTATTCACCTGCCAACGGAGGATGGTTGTAACCTGCGGCGGTGTTTAGATATACGTAATCCTAAGGTGATGGAGTGCATTGCTGCTGGCTTTACCTTTACACAACTAATATGGCCATCCATGATAAATCGGGATCCCTCAGACTCTTAACCCCAAATAAAAAAAGCGGCCCGCATCCCCATGCAAGCCGCCTCAATTCACTACTCTCTTCTCGAACTCTAAGTAAAAACTCCCTAAGCAGTCAACTTACTCACAAAACCGATAAACAGGTAGGACGCCAGCAGCACGGCTACCCATAGCACCATATTGCCTGAAGGGTATGAGCCTGACAGCAAGCCTCCTAGGCCTTTATGCTTGCTAGCAATAAAGGACTGGCATTGGTTTAATCTGCCGCGAACAGCGTTGCGCAGCGCCCCGTCTGCCTTCCATATTACCGCGAATACATTTTGCAGCACATTGGGAATGGCGCGCCTGTAGATCCAATCCACATCTAAGTTGGTCGAGCGCAGCTCTGGCGGATACATCCCTCTGATGTTTAACCAAACAAACGCCAAGGCTGAGAACAGCAGCAACTGAGTTTGCGCCAATACATGGGTCGCATCATAAGGGTTGTAACCCGTATCATATGGCAGCAGCGAGTATAGCGCCGCAGGATAGATACCGATGGCAACACACAAGCTGGCGGCGATAAACATCGCGAACAACATATTGCGAGGTGGATCGCTGGCGCGCAGGCCTGAGTCGTGGGCGAAGAATGCAAAGTAGGGGATCTTGATCCCTGCATGATGGAACACTCCGGCGGAGGCGAACAGTAGCATCAACCAGATCCAGTCATAACCGTTTTCAAGTGCAGCAGACATCACCATAGATTTACTGACAAAGCCACTGAACAGCGGGAAGGCTGAGATAGAGGCGGCGCCAATGAGACAGAGTATCGTGGTCTTGGGCATGGTTTTATACAAGCCGCCCAGATCAGAGCCGTTTATTCTGCCAGTCATATGTAGCACAGCGCCCATACTCATAAACAGCAGGCCTTTAAAGATCACATCGTTGAAAGCATGTGCAATCGCGCCGTTTATCGCCAGTGCAGTACCGATACCGATACCGACCACCATAAAGCCCACTTGGTTTATTAGGCTGTAGGCTAGTACTCTGCGGAGATCATTTTCAATCACCGCAAAGAAGATTGGGAAGCAGGTCATGGCTGCGCCAATGTAAATCAACAGCTCGGTGCCAGGGTAGGCGCGCGCCAGCGCATAAACGGCCACCTTAGTGGTAAATGCACTGAGGAGCACAGTACCCGTAGGCGTCGCTTCTGGGTAGGCATCTGTGAGCCAGTTATGGGCAAAGGGAAAAGCACATTTAATGCCAAAGGCGATTAATATCAACCAGCCAGCGATACTATCTAGGCCGATGTAGCCAAAGGCCAGTGAGCCTGTTTCGGCGGCATAAAATAGTGCGCCTACCAGCAAGATCACGCCCGATAGCACTTGAATGATCAGGTAGCGCATACCGGCATGATAAGCGCGAGAGGTTCTGCGCGCCCAGATCAAAAATACCGAGGTAAATGCCAGTAGCTCCCAGAATACAAATAGCGTCAGCAGATCGCCGGCAAATACCGCGCCCAGTGCACTACCTGCATAGAGCATGGCTGCTACCTGTTGCACGGTATCTTTGACATGGAGCGAGTAGATAATGCAGATGAATGCGGCTATATGAAACACGTAGCCAAACATTAAGCTCAGTTTGTCGGCGCGATATGGCACCAACTCATAATCTAAAAATGTCAGCTGCAGATGAATGCCCTCAGGCACAGTCCACAGGTGCATGGCGCTAATGACAGGAATGGCCACCATTATCGCACCGCGTAGTTTGCCCCGGGTCATTGCAGCAATAAGCCCGCCTATAAAGAACAGGGTAAAGGGCGGTAGCTCAAGCATCCACATCGTGATCACCTATTTTTTTGTTTTCAGCCTGATTGTTTGCACCCTTGTGGGTGTTTTCATCAGTCGCTTTTTCTAAACTGTTTTCACTATTATTGTCACTATGCTTGTCATCAGGGTTGTCGCTATAGTTGTCATCAGGATGGTCATAATAATCTTCTGAGCGCATCAGAAAGGTGCGCATCCAGCTAGCGATGACCACTAAGACTACACAGCCGACAAAGCCATAGATGGGGTAGAAGGCGGGTAGGTTTTCCCAGCTATGATAGACATGGCGATTGATGACAAAATCAAGCACCACGACGAGAACACAGCAGGCATAGAAAATATTCATAACCCACTTGGTATTTTTGGGGTTATCAAAGAAGTACTGCTTGTTATCTTTCTCGTTATTGCTCTTGTTAATGTCCATGGCTGACTCCAGGTACAGTTAAGATGGTTTTGGCCAACTCATAGAGGGGCTGTGGATAGATGAACAAGATAAGGCAACCTAAGGTGGTGACAGATATCGCGACTAATGAGATTAGCGGCGCCTCCTTGATGCCAGCCTTTGCTGCTGGGTGTCCCTTGCCTGGGAAAAACGCATGGTAGGGGATAGGCAGCAGGTAGGCGATATTGAGCAGTGAGCTCACCATCAGCACCATCATAATGACCCAATATTCGGTCTCAATAGTGCCCATCAACAGGAACCACTTACTCCAAGTGCCGCCTGCGGGGGGAACGCCAATAATACTCAAACTAGCGATAAAAAAGGCTGCCATGGTGACTGGCATAGTAAAGCCCAGACCGCGCATTTCGCTGACTTTCGATTTATGGGTGGCTACCAAGATAGCGCCAGCACAGAAGAATAGGGTGATCTTGCCAAAAGCGTGGGTAGCGATATGCATCGAGCTACCGATAACCCCAGATGAGGTGGCCAGCAGTGCGCCTATGGTGATGTAGCCCAGCTGGCTTATCGTAGAGTAAGCAAGCCGCGCTTTTAAGTTGTCCTGACGCATCGCTACTATTGAGGCGAGCAGCACAGATGCAGCCGCTAAATAGAGCAGAAACTCGGTTGTCGGCAGGGTGGGCAATAGCTCAATACCAAAGATAAATACGCAGACCTTTAATATGGTAAATACCCCAGCCTTGACGACTGCAACCGCATGTAGCAGGGCGCTTACAGGTGTTGGCGCGACCATAGCGGCGGGTAGCCAGCGATGGAATGGCATGATTGCTGCCTTACCAATACCAAATACAAACAGTACCAGTATTGCGCCCACCAAGCTGGTATCAACATTGGAGCCAAATACGCCACCTGGGGTGAAGTCTAAGGTGCCGGCCACAAACCAGGTCAAGATAATCGCTAAAAGGAAAAAGGCGATAGAGGTGCCGAGCAAGATACCTAAATATACTCGTCCTCCCTGCTTGGCCTTTTCAGTACCAGCGTGGGTAACTAAAGGATAGGTGGACAGGGTCAACACTTCGTAGAAGATAAATAGCGTGAACAGGTTGGCCGAAAATGCCAGCCCCATCACTGCGCTTATGGCTAACGCGAAGCAGATATAGAAGCGGGTTTGATTATCCTCTCCGTGGCCACGCATATAACCGATGGCATAAAGGGTGGTGATGAGCCAGAGAAAGCTGGCAATTAGGGCGAATAGCATCCCTAAGGGCTCAATGACAAAACTCACTTCTAGGCCAGGCAGAAGCTGCCACCAAAACACCTCGATAGATGCGCCAGCAGTGAGCCCTTGATATAGGTTTATCACACAATAGAGAACAGCGAGGCTGAAGCTTATGGTTATAGCCTCACGTAGGTTGGGGTGTTTTCCCGTTGCCAAGATCGCCAATGTGGCGATCAGAGGCAAGATAATGGTTAGCTGTAACAACAGCTCCAAAGATAGATTCATGGGTTAATTCCAAACAAGCTTTGAGAAGCCGCCTGTGCTACCTGCACACTAAGGCGGGTATCGATGCCAAAATAGATATTGGCCAGTACCAGTGCCCAAATTGGGGCGAGGAAGGTCCAAGGCGCTTCCTGCACCGCTTCACGACCCGGCAAAGGGGGCTTGAAGTAGGCTATTTCAACGATTCGCCATATATAAATGATTGCCAGTAGTGAACCCAGTAGCACCAATACTGCTACCGGCCACATTCCCGCTTCAACCGCGGCGACGAGCAGGTACCACTTGCTGACAAACCCAACCGTCAGAGGCACGCCAATCAAACTCAAACCTGCTACCACTATGGCTGCCATTGTGAGCGGCATCTGTCGTCCTAGCCCTTGGAACTGGCTAAGTTGTACGCTGCCTATGCGGTACATCACAGCGCCTAACGCCAAAAATAGGGCGCTCTTCATCAGGGCGTGGTTAAACAGATGTAGCAAGGTAGCCATAAGTCCTGTGGTGGTGTTTATCGCGAAGCCAATAATCATGTAGCCAACCTGAGCGATGCTCGAATAGGCGAAGATATGTTTGACATTGGTTTTGTATATCGCCGCCGTTGAGGCCGCGAATATTCCGACCAGCCCAAGCACCATAAATATGCTCTGCAGCGGCAGGGTGGAGAAGGAGAACTCGATACCAAATACCGTAAAGCTAAAGCGGATCAGTAGGTAAACTGCAACTTTAGTCGCTGTAGCAGCGAGGAATGCGGTCACTATTGAGGGGGCGTAGGCGTAGGCATTAGGTAACCACAGATGAAGTGGGAACAGTGCCAGCTTCAGACAGACTCCGATGATTAAGAAGGCAAATGCGGCAAATACGGTGCGCGTTTGGTTAACCTCTTCAAGCCGATTAGCGAGATCTGCCATATTTAGGGTACCTGTCATCTGGTACAGCAAGCCGATGCCGATCAGAATAAAGGTGGCGCCGATAGTGCCCATGATCAGATATTGATAAGCGGCCCAAAGGGCGCGTCTATCTTTGCCCAATGCAATCAGGGCGTAGGCTGATAGTGAGGAGATCTCCAGAAATACGAATACATTGAACACATCGCCAGTGGAGACGATGCCGAACATACCCGTTATTGATAGCAGGTACAGGCTATAAAAGAGCGTGTGGCGATCTTCTGGCAGCTCTTTTTGAATACTGGTATGTGCTGCAAACAGGACTACGGTACCGACGGCTGAGATGATCAGCAGTAAAAGGGCGTTGAGCTCATCGATGCGATATTCGATCCCCCAAGGGGCATCCCACCCGCCGAGTTGATAGATAATGGTGCCAGAGGACATCACCTGTTGCAGTAGAAATATGCTATTGAGGCAGGTAAAAGCGCAAACCAATAGGGCAAATAGCCACACTAGCTTAGAGCGGTTTAGGAACCAGCATAAAGGCGCTGCCATCAGCGGCACAATAACTTGTAAAATAGGCAGATGGGCTAGCACGATGTTTTATCCTCAGTGAGCTGATCTTGAATTTGAATCTCATCCTCCTCGATAGAGCCATATGACTCTTTGATTCTTACGACCAGTGCGAGACCCAGAGCCGTCGTTGCAATACCAACTACAATCGCGGTGAGAATAAGTACATGAGGAAGGGGGTTAGAGTAGCGAGCCACACCTTCAGCCAAGATGGGTGCGCTACCGCTATCGACATTGCCCATACTGATGTAAAAGATAAAAACCGAGGTCTGAAAAATCGTTAAGCCAACCAATTTTTTGATCAGGTTGCCATGGGCGATAACGATATAGAAACCGATCATCATCAGCAGTACCACGATCCAGTAGTTATAGAGTCCTAGTAGCATTATTCCCCCTTGCCGTTGTTCGGTTCAGTACTGTTTAGTTCAGGACTGTTTATTAGCTCAAGGCTGCTCTGCTCAGTAGCGTGCTGTTGTGCTTCTCTGCGGCCTGCAAAGTTGAAAAAGATAATGATCATCACCGCGGCGACTGTGCAGCCAACTCCCAGCTCGATCAGCAGAATGCCTAAGTGCTGGCCAGCAATTGGGTCGTCAGCTAGTACGTTGTAATCCAAGAAGTTACCGCCGTTAAATAGCGAGACCACGCCAACACTGGCGTATAGCAACAAGCCGATAGCAGCGATCAGTTGGATCAAGGACTGATTAAAGACACGCCTTGCGGTGTCTAGCCCAAATAACATGGCATAGAGGATGATCGCTGCGGCAAAGATCACACCCGCCTGAAAACCACCTCCGGGGCCAAAGTCGCCGTGGAACTGCACATAGAGTGCAAACAACAGAATAAAGGGGATCAATATTTTGCTAACGATCCGCAGCACCATATGCTGCTCATGCATCTGATCTTTACTGCTCTCATCTAATTGAAGTGACTTGCGGCGTAGGGGGAGTGACAGCAGTGACAACACACCAATACCGGCAGTAAAGATAACGGCGACCTCACCTAAGGTGTCAAAAGCACGGTAGCTAGCCAGTACCGAGGTGACAATATTGGGTACACCGACCTCCTGCATAGAGTCGTTAATGTAGCGAGGGGCGACATGTTGATGAACCGGCGCTTCGAAGCTGCCAAAATAGGGCATATCCAAGGTGCCGTAGATCAGCATGCCACCTGTGATAAATACCACCAGTAAAGCCAGCAGAGGCTTATGACGCTTAGGTGCCTCGGCGCGGCCAGTCATGGTGATGGCTGCCAGCATCAGTAAGCCTGATATTCCTGCGCCTACAGAGGCTTCGGTAAAGGCCACATCTACAGCATCTAGTACAACAAAGAAGCTTGCAGATAGTAAGCCATAGATCCCGGTCAACATCACCACGGCCAACAGATCTTTTGTCCGCACAATGGCGATAGCGATCACGACGAGAAAGCTTAATAGAACGACATTAACTAAGGTTTCGATGGCTTGTCCCCTCCCTTGTTAGTTGACTCGTCA
The DNA here is from genome assembly GCA_023284085.1 of Shewanella benthica. Classification (GTDB taxonomy): domain Bacteria; phylum Pseudomonadota; class Gammaproteobacteria; order Enterobacterales; family Shewanellaceae; genus Shewanella; species Shewanella benthica. Next base: position 173,860 of record JAKVHY010000002.1, on the reverse strand, counting down.
AGCACGGGTTGCAAGTTGTTACGCAGGGCAGCTTTGGCCAGTGCATGACTTGCAGTAGGGTTAATAAATAGTGTGAACAGTAGAATCATCATCAACTTAAGTAGCACCAGCCCCTCAGGGTTTTGTAGCATCAGGCCAATGAGTATCATCCCCGCACCTAATGTGTCGGTGACGCCTACCGCGTGCATGCGGGTAAAGAAATCTGGGAAGCGCAAGATGCCAACACCACCGGATAGGCATAGAAAGCAGCCGAGCAGCAAACACAAGCCACTGCCGATCTCGAGTATGAGATTCATTGTTTATCCTCTTTAGGTGAGGCCTGCTGTTGAAGAGGGTGCTTGAACTCAATAGAGTCAGAAAAGCGCAGTACGCCGATAACACTGATAAAGTTGATCAGTGCGTATACCAGGGCAATATCGAGAAACTCGGGTCGTCCCATCAAAAAGCCCAGTATCGAGATCAGCAGCACCGTTTTAGTGCCAAACATATTAAATGCGAGGATTCGATCGTATAGCGTTGGTCCCACGACGCATCGAATAATCGCGAGGAGCATGACAACAAGAATTGCGATTGTGGCTGCTGTTAACATTTGTTTTCCAATTCAGTGACTCGGCGATCCATCTCACCGGCTTTTAAGGTTTCGATATTTTCCTTGATCAATGCGTGGATGGTCATGCGATTACCGACTATGTCCACAGTGACTGTACCCGGCGTCAAGGTAATGGAGTTGGCGTAGATAACCTTGCCGAGATCTGTGCGTTGACTGGCGTCTATCGTGACAAGAGTTGGGGAGATGCTGCCATTGCCGAGCCAAATATGCTTGACCACACTAATATTGGCGAGAATGATCTCTTTGACCAGCCATAGCATGTAGCTGGGCAGTTTTACTGAAAGATGAACTGGCTGAGATTCATGGTCGATCACATCCATCCGGTGCGCAATAAAGAGCACGAGCAGGATAGAAGCGGCCCCCAATGACAGCAGAAGTGCGTTGCTGTAGTTTGAATTAATCCACCAAAAAAGAGACAGGCTCAAGCAGAGGCAGAGTTTGTGGCTCGGCAAATACCTGTTTGTTTCATCTAATGTTAATTTGTCTAAAATTTTGCTGTTATTCATGGTCATTTCTCACCGTTACCAATAAGTTCATTGGGTTGGTTAAGGGTCAATACATGGCTTTGCTATTAAATTTTATCTATGGCTTGCGGTGATTTATGAGCATGAAGATTCCACAACAAGCGCATTGAAAATTTGAGTGTGTAGCAAGTGCATAGATTCGATTGGATATGAAAAATGTCCAACGAGGCGCTTTGCTAAGTGCTCAACATTTTCATTCCGAGGTAGGCATAATTGGATTGGTTTCTCCCTCGATGTCAGTTTCCCTACCCGTGTTCGATAGGTTCTATCCAAAAATACTCCCGTTGTTTCACGCAATACGTAATCTGATTTTGTGGTTAAGGAACCAGCCAGAAATCCCTGAATATAGTAAACACAGGAGTTTGCAGAGTGCTCTTCAGGGGCATTCTTAAGTGACATACAAGATTCAAGTACCATTCGTTCCTTATCTGTAGGACCACTAGTGCCTGAAAATACCGAAAAGGATAAAGTTAATGTCAATAGCATTAATAACTGGCGGTTCTTCATTTAAACTCCTTGTTTATATGTTTACTTAATCGAATGTAAGTAATTCGAGTGTAATAAATGCATGGTAAGCAAGGACAGTTATATGTTATTGACAAGCCTAACGTCTTAATTATCAATGCTGACACTTAATGTGCTTTACGGTGCTCAGGTGTTTGTTTTGTCTGCTTCTAACCTAACTACATTGCTGTTGTTACTAGTTTTTAGAGTCCATCACTATTGAATTTATATTAGTTTCTACTTAGAACTTATTTTGATTGTTATGCATAGTCACTCATTGACCTTGTATAGTTAAGAGTAAATGGCTAGTTAGTGTAAACTCGAATATTGTTACTTTATTCATCGGGAATCACGAGGTGTCCAGTTATATCATTGTTTTTAATGTATTTTTCTTTTGTGGTTGATGCTTGTTTGATGCTGCTGATAGAATAATTAAGTTTATATTTATGTTAAGTTAAGCTAGTTTCTGGTTATTTTTAAGTTTATTTTAAGCTTTGGCGTTGACTTAACTTATGAGTTAGTCTGTTATCTGTCGCTGTTATTATTAATTGTTGTATTAGAGTTCTTTACTTGGTGAATATTTAATGTGTTCTTTAAATATGCTGGTAAAATGATAATTGCTTAATGACAAGCTATCATTTTTAAATATACGCTGGAATGAGTTATGTGGTTTTGCTTTTAATGATCTATGTGTTTTTTGTCGAACTGTTAATGGGATTATTAAGGTAAATCGAAAGTAAATCGTGACACCCATCGTTAATGGAAAGATTTTTATCTTCCTACTAAACTTTAGTTATTGGTTGAAGTAGGTGGTTGCTATGCCCCGTCCCAGAAGAACTCAAATCAGTATTGAACTTCTAATTTAACCATAAGTATCTTGGTACCACACAGTCGCAAGATGTGTTCGCAAAGCCTGGCTAACAGGAGTCGATCCTAATACGGGCCAACCTTATGAGCATCGACGAGATTGGGTTGAATCTCAATTACTTAAGCTGGGTGATATTTTTGCTATTGATATTGCAGCTTATGCGGTGATGAGTAACCACCTGCATCTAGTACTGAGAATCGATATTGAATTAGCCAATAACAGGTCGAATACTTCGTGAAGATAAGCGGGGGGAGTATCTCTGCCAGTTCATCTAAAATATTAACAAGATTGAACATATCTGCCGGTAACTGGATAAGACTTACCACTGAGTTTGGTAAGATATTCCATGGGCCTGTTGGCACTTTATCTGAGCTTACTAACTATTGTGAGCACTTACAGAAGCGGCGTCGTCATTTTGATAAATGCAGTAAGTACCTAGAAGATGGCTGATAAGTCAGACTTAGCTTATTTACACTTCTCCAGACTTCCCCTCTTCAACAGCTTGAGTTAACAAACTTTGCCCTAAATTCGTTGTTGACGCTAAAAATGCCCCGGTTTAACGATAGTGATAGGCTAAAATTGCGTTTGTATCGATAATCGCAAAGTTTCAAACTGATAAGTTGAAGGCTAGCCATAGTCTCGTTATGTTGATGATTTATTGTGGGTGGCCTGATTAAGGTGCCATTTTTGCTAATAGGGCTATGCAGCGCTGTTGGTTACCAATGTAGGTTTAAGTAAATTATCGTGAACAGGGCAGCGGTGGCAAACAGTGTCTAAAAAAGCACTTTTTTGCTCTTGGTTAAGTTGAATATCATCAATCGTTGCATCCATAATGGCGGTGATATCTATCACTTTAAAACCAACTGGGTTATCTGAAAACTTTCCTTATAATCCTGCGGTATTAAGCTGTGCTTTCATCGAAAGATCAAACTCTTGAAGATCAATTGTTTGATCTCTAGCAACCATTTTAGCTATGCTCGAGATACATCCGGCCAGTGAAAATATAAAGGTTTCTAGTGGATTATCTCCTTCATTTCCTGCGGTAGGCTGATCAATCACCAGTAGATGCTCTCGGATCTGTGCACTGATTTTCCAGCCCTCTCCCATTCGAGTATTACTTCTAAAATTTTGTTCGCCATATCCATTAGCTCTATTAGGTTTAACTCAATGAGGGCATCCTAATTAATGTGTAATTGAAATCTCAGATTAATCTCACACTTTTCTGAATTAATAAAAAGATCCGTCTCATATGATTGTAAATCAGGCCATATACGGCCTGATTAATATTTAACTGACTGGCTGTTTCGCGCAAAATATTTTCAAGTAACACTTCCCAAACGCCTAAATGATAACTATTATCATTTGGATGTGTCATTACACTGATGCCACTGACGACTCAATCATTGCTTAAGGGCAAGTTTAACCGCGACAGGATTAAGGAAGACCGCATGTGCGATACCCCAGCCACTGGAACACAGGTATTTAATCACTTTAAAGGTAAACGCAAACTGTGGGAGTTAAGCGCTAATCTGCTATGTCCGGTCATAGGTACCTGTTTGACGACATCTGAGATCCGTAAGCTGGCAGAGAAGATTGTCGACAAAGAACAGGCTCGAAAAAGTGATTACTGGCTACACACTTGGATCGTTTCCAACTGTGACGGTAAACATCACCTGTCTTTGACGGTACAGAAGCATCTGGATAAAAAGTTTGCAGCCGCCATCAAGCGTTTTGCTCAGATTAAATGTCGCGATGAGCTCAAGCAAGCCTGGCAGCAACATATTGATCGAGGAGCCAGCGCCGAAGCCCTATGGGCACTGTTAACGCACCCCTTGTGTAATCTGACTATTCAGGATATGGCCTATGAAACCATTCATATGTTGTCCCACCAGATTGGGGCTGGCCAACGTGCCGATCTGAAACGCCTAGACACTGTTGAAAAGGAGCTGTTAGAGCTGAAAAAATCGTTAGAAAAAAGTCAGCAAAAAGCCCATCAGACTATCTCTAGTAAAGAGCGGCAGCTAAGTGATCTGCAACAGCAGCTGGCTGAAATTAAGGCGGACAATCTGCACCTCAAAGAGCACTGCCAGCGTCTAAAGCGGGAAGGGGGTATTAATGCAGCAGCGCCGCAACTGCAGCAGCTGCACAACGAACTGGCGAGTAAAAACATCTCGCTCGAGATTTTGGATAAACAGAAACTGCAGTGGCAGCAAAAGCTGCAACACAGTGAAGATAACATTTTGGGGTTAACTCAGAAATTGCAGCAACAGCAGCAGGAAACCCGAGCCCTGGAAGGGTTAGTAAAGCAGAGTCTGTCTCCCTGTAATGGCTGCAGCGTAGCTTCCTGTATCGACTGTCCAGACCTTAAGGGGCTGAAAATTTTATGTGTTGGTGGCCAGCAGCGCATGACTGAGCAATACAGGGAGCTGGTGTCTCGCTGTAATGGCGAATTCAGCCATCACGATGGCGGCGTCGAAGACCGTAGTAAGCGCTTAGATGCCATGTTGTGGTCTGCCGATGCGGTTATTTGTGCCTCCGACTGCATCAGTCACGACGCCTACTACCGATTGAAGCGCTTCTGTAAGCAACATAATAAGCGTTACCTGTTCATCCCCTCTTCTGGCATATCAAGCTTTGCTAAAGCGATGGACGATGTGGCCAATGAAATAAGCTGTATCAGCAAACAGGCTCTACCTGCATCCAATCGACTTTAACGCCGGCTTGGTCGAGCATGTCTTGGCTTATTTTAATCTTATCTCCCCAGCGTGACAGGAAATCTTCGCTTGGTTGTGGACTATGCACTGTGCTCAAACCCGTTTGGATTATCTTTGCAGCGCAGTTAGGGCAGGGAAAGTGGGTAACCCAGATCTCACAGCCACTGAGATCACGCTTAGCATAGAGAATGGCATTCTCTTCTGCGTGGAGGGTTTTTAGCAGCTTCATCTCACGGTTATCGGTTTCGGCACTATCGGAGATCCCGTGAGGGTAGCCGTTGAACCCTAAAGAGACGATACGGTTATTTTCGGTGATTACCGCCCCAACTTGAGTGGAGGGATCTTTACTCCAAGATGCAACGAGCTCTGCCATCTGTAGAAAACGTGTCGCCCATTTTGTCATCATCTAATAAGAACTCCAATTCTATGCTACTGAATAAACTAGTCTAACTAAGTGCTATTCTCTATCGAGAACAGTGATAAATCAACCTCTAGCCAACTCGCTTTAGAGATCTGAATGGGTGGCCTGTTAACAGTTGCCATACATGTGCTGGTTGCTTTGCATGATTGGGTGATCAGCTGGGTGATCAGCTGGGTGCTTATGTAGTGTTTGAACTATGCCCTGTAGTTGATTTGTCGCTGAGAGGCCTCATGTGCGAATTTACTTTATTCTGAGCCCGTTTATTATTTTCGTTTATTTCTCATTTATTCCATTTGTTGATAAATTTATCTTATTCTAAATAAGTTGCTGGTTATTTAGTGTCGGGTTTTTAAAGTTAGATTATTAATCTAACGTCATAGCTATCATAAGTATATTTGTAGGGTTAATCGATGCAGGCTAATTTAGTGATTCTTGCAGGTTAAGGTGTTAATAAATATTTTATTTAGATTTATACTTGGTTGAGTTTTTAATAATTGTGATTTTAATCATGCTGATTGTCTGTTGTAATTGTTTTTGCCATTAATAGATATTTAATATTCAGTTAATATTCGTGTGTTGGGTGATTTTAGTTTGATGTTTAATTAAGGTTTTACGGGGTGTTTATTTGGATCTTGCTTGGGTTTTTGTGTTGTTCTGTGAAGTCTGATTACATAGATTATTTATAAAGTTAATTTGATTTTAAATTTTAATGAAATTATTAAAGATAAAATAAGCTATTGTTATTAATGGCTTTTAACTTTACCTTCGTAAGGTGTTAGTTCTCATATAAGTATTGTTGACTATAAGTAAGACGATATTTCATGTTATTCATGAGTGATTTACATGTTTTTGAATACTCATAATTGGGTATTGGGTTGGTGTTGTAATTTTGATTTGTGACAAGGTTATTGTGTTTGTTTTGCATTCTGTCACATTAATGGTTTAAATATAAGCTTGGTGTTTTTTCATGTGGTATTAATTATTTTGAAGTCATTCAACGAATAATTATAAAGCTAAACTTGTCGTTGGTTGATTCGTGGTTAATAAAAATATAAATACCGATGAGGAATGAACATGAAAGTTAAAAAACTGGCAATAGCTGTCATGCTGTCAACCATTTTTACTGGTTATAGTGTAGCAAGCGAAGTCGATTTATATAAAAGCGAAAATTGGAAAAACCTGTTTCCTGAGCAATACACTACTTGGGCTGAAACTGAGCAAAGCACTCCAGAGTCAGGCAAGTTGGATGACTTATTAGCTTCTAACCCAAACCTTGTTAGCGCTTGGGCTGGCTACGGTTTTGCAAAAGATTACAATCGTGCTCGTGGTCATCAATTTGCGTTAATTGACATAACAAAAACTCTGCGTGTTGGTCATCCGTTAGTGGGTCATGATGGTGAAGTCGTCGGTGAGGCAATGGCTGCTAACTGCTGGTCATGTAAGTCTCCTGATATTGTTCGCATGTATGACAAAGTTGGTGAAGCTAACTTCTCCAAAAATACTTGGTCAACTTGGGGCCACGAAATTTCTAATGCGATTGGTTGTGCTGATTGTCATGAATTAGGCAGTGAAGACATTAGAATCAGCCGTCCATATGCCGACCGTGCAATGAAAAAAATTGGCAAAGACTTTGCGGATCAAACTCCGACGATGCAAGCAAGCCAAACTTGTGCTCAATGTCATGTTGAATACTACTTCGACGGTTCTGACAGTAAGAAAGTACGCTACCCTTGGGATCATTGGGTGCCAGGTGTGAAAACCAATTATAAAGACGTGGTGAGCTACACGGGTACCGATGGCCTTTATGAAGGCTTTGCGGCTGAAGCACAGCTTGCTTTCTTTAATCTGCATAACTTCAAAGACTGGACCAATGCGATTTCTGGCGCACCATCACTAAAGGCTCAACATCCTGAGTTCGAAAACATGTCAGATCGAACTGAGCATGCGATGGATAACCACTTAGAGTTTGGATGTACCACTTGTCATATGCCTAAAACGACCAATGATAAAGGGGTTGAGTATTCAAATCATAAAGTGACGTTCGAAGCTGAAAAGCTGCCGGAAAGCTGTTTAACTTGTCATGACGGTGCAGACTTTAAAGAGATGTTTGATGAGCGTAAAGCTGAAATCAAAAAGCTGCGTTTTGATGCCAATGGCACCGATCCTCGTTTAACTGAAGCACACTTTAAAGCGCAGGCCATTTGGTCTGCGAATGGAATTAAAGGTCTAGAAGCTGGTAAGAGTATTGGTGAAGCAAAAGGTAACTACGAAGCGGCATTAAAAGCAGGTACACCGCTAGCGACAGAAATGGATAGCTTATTAATCAAAATCAGACATGCACAGTGGTTCTGGGATAGTGCAACAGCCTCTCACGGTATCCATGCTCACAACCCAGAAGAAGCTGTTCGTTTGCTAGAAAAATCGAATGCGATTTTAGATGAAGCGATTGCAGAAGCTGATACGTTATTAACCAGGTATGCGCCTAGCTATGTTTATGATGGCAGCAAATACGATACTAAGGCTAAGGTTCAACCTTTAGCTGGTCTTAATTTTGAAGCGATGAAAACCTCGAAAGAATTGTTTATCGAGCAGCGCGTTGAAAAAGAATGGCCTGTTGATTTGAAATAAATAGCCTCTCCACTATTACCTCTCAAATCCAACGCCAGTCGATGTAAGTCGACTGGCATTTTTGTTTTTAGTTTTTGCTACTTGGAAACAATATTAGAATGGGTAACTCGCTAACAGTTGGGGTCGCGATAAAATCTCTATCTATTGCTTAGATAAAAGAGGGAAGTTCACTCACATTTATCACTGCTGCTCTTGAGCATAAGGCCTGTATTGCCTACAATAGCGCACGCTTTATTCACTACCACTTTTACTACAGGCCACGACCATGAACGACACTAAATCGCAACCAGCTTTACCAGATCGCCTTTCCGGTAATCCCCGTAGCCCACATCATGTGGCAGAAATTTTTGAGCACCAGATAGGTATTATGCTCAATGGCAAAGAGCGTTTTGATGTCGAGGAATATTGCCTCAGTGAAGGTTGGGTAAAAGTCCCGTCACACAAAGCGTTGGACCGTCGCGGACAACCGCTTCTGATGACGATAAAAGGCAAGGTTGAAGTTTTTTATAAATAAACAGACTTAACAACCCACTGTTAAGGCTTTTGAAGATACGCCCTTTATCATTGTGCTGCTGAACTATATGAGTCGCATGGTGAGGAGGGCGTTTCTGTTCTGAATTCATGCAAAAGAGAGAGGGGATCTTCGAAATCTAAGGTGCGCCATCCTTGGCAACCAGGGTTAGCAAAGCTTGCTAAACCATTAATCTATACACTGAAATTCAGCGGTGATTCTAGAGTTGGTACAGCCGTAATCACCACGGGAAATGCAAGTTTCAAAGCTTGCGAAAGCTTCTACATCTTTATAGCCCCAACGCTCACAGCGTTTAAGAGCCACAGCCTTTGTTGCAGGCTTATCAATATTCGCTACAGCGCCCCACATTGGGCTGTATTGGTGCATCATTTTTACTGTTCCATCGGCCTTACTACCGCCAGCTGCTTGCATTGCAACAGGTGGAGTTTTAACTGCACAACCGGTTATTGATAAAGCTATAAGACCCACTAATACTAGATTTTTCATTCTGAACTCATATATTTTGATGTATTTAAAATCGATGTGAGTATACAGCTGTGTATTGTAGCGTGTAAACCCAGAAGGTGAAATAATTATCGGGGGGATGGGCATTAACGGTGCCCCCAATGTGATCGAGTGATAGTTGCAGCATGGAGGAGTTGGCCGACGTCATTGCCTATGAGCCTGCTATTGCCGCATCGATTTTTAAAATCGCCAATAGTGCGATGTTCAGTATGCCAAGAAAGATAGACTGTCTTTCTAAAGCATTTACTTTATGTTGCTTCGCGTTTAGCCGTGATTAACGCCGAACCTGGGATATATACTAAGGAAGCGTTAATCAATCAGCTTATTTTGGACGATCTGGGTATTATACCAATCGGTATAAGAACGTGGTCAACTCAGAGTTATTTTTGGCTGCATAATTCAAGGCGGATGAGTGAGGGAATGGTGATCCCTTTTGAACTCATTCAACACAGAAGTAGGCTGCCAAAAACACTCCTGAAAGGCGAGTTTTAGCACTTCCGATACGGCGTTAACGAGCTTAAACGTAGAATAACTATGTTCCTCACTCGTTGCCTTGCCTCTGAAGCGCTAAACTCTCGCTGAGTGACCACACCTTTATACCGATTGGTATTAGCTTAGGTGCAATAAATCAATCGCTTGAGTATTGTAATTTGCAAGAGATGGAGCTTTTAGCTACTTTGCCGATACAAGGTCGTATGAGATAAAAATCGAGACCTAGTCAAGTATTTCCTAATTCATGATATAAGTGTACTTATAACTTTAAGGGGGGCTTGTTTATTAACTTGAGTTTTTTGCATATTGATTTTAATAAACAAATCATACTCGAAGGGTATAATATTGCTAGCTGGTAAAGCATGTTTTATCGCAGGGCTCTCTTAACAAATTGTCGTAACAGCTTATTGCTAGCATTAGCACCAAGCTGCACATGGTTAACTTATCACAAGGAATATATATGTCCCTTAGCCATCAGCAAAAAGTGTACATCTCCAAGGACGTTCGAAGCAATCAATACATCACTGCAGAAATCAAAGTAACGGATGCGTTGTTGGCCCATTACCCCGATCACAACACGTGTTATCAGACGCTTAGTCACGTTATTTTCAATCTTGCCGAGCAAGAAGAGTTATATAACGTGCATGTGATCACTAACGATAAGTTACCCGTAGTGCGTTTTCACACCGAAGCGTATTGCTTCCCAACTGCAGAACAGATCATATTTTTCTATAATCCTGAGTATCATGAAGCGCAAAGTCTCCATAGTAAGGATGATTACCGAGCACGCAAAATAAGGATTGTATTCTTAGCGACGGGTGAAGACATCCGCATTAACTCAGCTAATTTTCATATAAAAGTGCAGTCTTTCCTCACTAAACTGATGCCTCAATTGCCAGAAAAAGATCTCACAATCAAAATCCGTGATCATCAACATCTCTCTTATGATCTGTTCGCCAAAGCTAAAGGCAACAAAGAGAGTTATGGATACAAGCTAAGAGCAATCAGCGACAGATATAAAGCAAGAAAATGTCCGCTCCCAGAAGGACACGGTTCATTATGCTATGTCACGGTAAAACTGCCTCTAAGTCGTAAGCTCAAACAAGCTATATTGGCAGAACATACCAATGACTTTACGCCACTGTATCAGAAGCTAGAGGATGCATTTATCCAAGCTACATCGGCTAAGCAACTTAAGCGAATTGCTATGGTGGCTAATGGGCTAACGCCACTTGTACGTAACAGTAAATACGATCAAGTTGAGGGTACCGACGAAGTACAAATGCTCGGCTTCGATCCCAATGTAGAAGAGCAACAATTTATTCGTCATTGGGACGGTAACCGCTTAGTCGAAACGGTGAATTTTACTATAGCCGCAGGAGTAAAAGACTGTAAGGATGGCGGTCTTGGGCGTTATTTGAATCGAGTTGAAGATGCGTTAAAGAGCTTTACGTCTGAATTAGGGTTAGATAAATCACGCGAAGAACTCATTGTGCGGTTCCATCAACATATTAGTTATCAAAAATCGGAACTGTAAACCAATAAGCCCGGCAATCGTGGCTTGAGTCCTTGAGTTTTACCCATCCTTATCATATTCGATTTTGGATGTTTTAAGAGACGTGAGTGAAGCTCGAGCGACCTCTTTAGCGGGATGTATGACCTTTCTCACGCATCCCTCATTCCTGTATTGAAAGTATTAAGGCGTCCTGTCCTGCCTGCCTATCAAATGGCTAACCGGCCTTTTACATGGATGTCATTGCCTAGTCCCCGTGCAACCCTTACAACCCTTTCCATTAGTGAGATAGCTCTGAATATATGCCTTTTTATTATTGCGCATGGGTAGATAGCGCTTAACAAAGCTGCTTATTTATAGGCTAACAGCAGCGATGTTTGGGGTGTTGACAATGAATTTACGCTTAACGATGTGTTTGTGGCTAGGGACTTTATGTTCTTTAACCCGCTGGCTTTGTTAATTCTAGCAAAGTGAAATAACAATGGCTGACTATATCGTTATAAATAAACAGCAGGCTAGTGACTCCAATGCCGCTCATTAAAATGACATTGTTTACTCCAATTTGGTGTTCTTTAAAACGATAAATTAAAGGTATCACCGCTGTTTTTTCAAAAACTGTAAAATTTTCAGCTTCTTAAGAGCAATAAAGATATCTATGGTTAGGTTCACGTTTTGGGTCTTGAAATAGTGAAATTGGTTAAGGTTGAGAGCTTGAAGTGATAAATGATGTGGCATGTATCTTTGTTGGTTAGTGTCATCTCTTGACTGTGTTGTTTGTAATGTATGGCATACAGCCATGATTGAATATATAAGTGTCTCACTTCCTTCGCTTATTCACCGAGTAGGCAGGGAAGAGGTCAAGCTGGAACGTCTGATTCGTGACCCCTTCAGCATCACCTTGTCCGAATTCATACACGTCACCGATAGCCCCCAGGCTGAAGCGAGAACAATACGCTTTCATAAAGACTTTTGCTCATGTCAGCTGTTGCTAATTTCACTGACAAAATAAAAATTAACGGAAATTAACTGTGGCACCTATTTAGTTTATTTGGATGTCCTAAAGTTATGAGTTTCTTGGCATTGCCATGTTTGTCATGAAATTCATGACGATGTTGTGTGGATTGAGCTGATTATCTAGGCAGAGTAAACATTTACACTGTTCCTGTAAATTACTAGGAAGTGTGTAATGACAATCTCAAATAGAGCAACCCCCTGTTAACTTAGCTCCTTTATCACTTGCCTTAGCATTATCCGTTTACTCGACAGGTTTGAGGTGGTGACTGATATAGATGCTATATCTCAGGTTATTCCTAAGGACATGGTAAGTAAAAAGTAAGTCAGAACGCACTACAAAGGAAACATAAATGCAGATTGAAATAGTCGATGTACCACCTTTTGTAGCTTTTACTGTAGCGATTATGGTGCTGTTCTACGGTAAATATCTTACCATTAAATACGAGTTTTTACGTAAATACAGCATTCCTGAGCCTGTTGTGGGTGGTTTTTCTTGTGCTGTGTTAGTTGGCGTTCTGTATTATTTTTTCGACTACCAACTGACTTTTAAATTGGAAGTCATGGACTGGCTGTTGGTTTATTTCTTCACGGGTATTGGCTTGCGGGCGGATATTAAAACATTGTTGAAAGGGGGAAAACCTCTACTCATATTGTTGTTTTTGGCCTCTAGTTATATTGTAATGCAAAATGTTTTAGGGGTGACAATCGCCAGCTTATTTGGACTCGATCCTAAAGCTGGTTTGATGTCTGGATCGGTAGCATTAACGGGTGGTGTAGGTACTACCATGGCCTGGGCCCCGACCTTTGTAAACGAACTTGGTATTGCAAATGCGACAGAGCTAGGAGTCGCGTCTAATACCTTAGGACTGATTGGTGCTTGCTGCATTGGGGGGCCAATTGCCGCTTATTTGATTAAGCGCCATAAGCTTGAAGTCAGCGCTAGTGATGACCTCACTATCGGCGCTCGCCACGGGGAAGCGGCTGGTATCAGTGTGACTTACTTTGGTGTGCTACGTGCGTGGTTGTGGTTAAACGTATCTATGATGCTTGGTTATAGTATTAATGAAACCCTACAAGCCGCCGGCGTTAGGTTACCGCTGTTTGTGGCGTGCTTACTGGCAGGTATTTTAGTCGGTAACTTAGGTCGCTGGTTATTAGGTTACTTAAATAGGCCCAGATTAAATAACTATGCTACAGAGGCTGAGCAAGGTTTAACACTCATTTCTGATCTCTGCTTGGGGATGTTTTTGACCATGGCATTGATGGGCTTGCAGATCTGGAAGCTCGAGGGCAGCGTTGTTTATATTTGTACCGTTGTAGGTCTGCAGATCTTGATGTCGGCGTTATTTACTACTTTTGTCGTGTTTCGTATGATGGGAAAAGACTATGGCGCTGCAGTTATCTGTGCTGGTTTTGGTGGTGTAACGCTTGGATCAACTGCAACCGCAATTGTAAACATGCAGGCGGTAACACAGCAGTACGGTGCTGCTCGTCAGGCATTCATTGTCGTGCCCTTGGTATGCGGTTTCTTTATCGATATAGTTAATGCTATGGTGATTAATTTTATGGTGTATTTCTAATACCGTTCCATTGTCTTCAATCAAAAGAGCTCTTAAGCTAGAGGCACTATTAAAAGAGTATTCTGAAAAGCTTTCAACTGTCTATGATTGAAAATATTACTATCTCACTTCCCTCCCTAATTCATCGCATAGGAAGGGAAGATGTTAACCAAGCCAAAGTTATTGCACGGCAATATCACTGCGAGCTTAAGCGTGTGCGTCGCTCCAGAAATTGGAGTGTCTCAGGTGAAGCTATCAAGATTCAATCCTATTCAGCAGGATTGAAAACTGAGCTACTGAAAACGGAAAATGCAGGTGGTTTTCGTTACCTTATTCAAAAGATTGACACAGCTTTGCTTGATCATACAGACAAGCTAGAACCTTTAGAGACAAAACTCGCTCGTATGATCACAGACAACCCCAACATCACCTTGGCTGAACTGATACACATTACCGATTGCACCACGGCCGAAGCCAGAACAGCACGCTTCTATGCTGATTCTTGGTAATTCGGGTTTAGACAAACTGGGTCAGTAAACCATGTCGTCCTGCATTTTGATGCCGTTTTGGAATAGCTATTGGTATTATTCCGGAGCCTTCGCATCTCTGGTGCAAAGCGAACGCATCAATCAAATTGTCTGCGAATTAAGTAAATGTAAAGTTAGTTGAGTGTAAGTCGCTTTAATATATTAATGATTTTCATATAGAATGTTGCTTTCAATGCTAAATTTGGTGCTTAATACCTATGGGTATGAACCCATAACGATCTATATTCGTTCTTCAACAGCAAAGGATGCTGAACTTGTCTATTTCAATCTTCACTTCTATTCATTTCTACACAAGCTGTATGTCTCAAGCTCGCCGATTATTCTGTTATCTCCAGGCTATGTTACTACTGGTATTATTACCTCAAGTGTCATTCGCTGCGGCAGAATATACCCTTGAAATCGGCCCCGTTCCTGCTTGGGTACAGATAACGGATACTGCGACACCGGAGAAGATCCCGGTAGAAGACATTGGCTCAGGTAACTATTACTTACTGGTAGATAATCAATTGAAGGTTGACGAATCTAGCCCTCAGGTTCGTTTTACGCGTTTACGCCAGTTAGTGGTTAATCAAAGAGGTTTAGATAAAATCGCTCAGATAGCAGTGGACTTCGATCCGCTATATGAATCACTGACGTTTCATTCTATGCAGATCATTCGACATTCTGAAATCATAGATAAGCTATTAGTCAGTGATATATCTTTGTTAAAGCAAGAGGGTCGTATCGAACAAGGGCTCTATGATGGGCGTTTAACGGCTCACGTTATTTTAGATGATGTGCGAGTGGGTGACATTATCGAGTACAGTTATTCTATTCGTGGCGCTAACCCTGTCTATCAGAATATATTCTCCTTCCAGCGACCTTTACAGTGGTCTTTCCCTATTAATGTCCAGAGCCTAAGAGTGCTTTGGGGGAAACAAAATCCTTTATATGTCGATGTCAAAAATACTCAAGACACTGTCATCGAGAGCAAGCTGACTATAGATAATGACGCTTATATTGAATATGCCATTGTACGTACTGATAGCCCCGTACTCTTACAGGATGACAATACTCCCTCCTGGTACAAGCCGTTCGCTGCCGTTTATTTTTCTGAATTGAATTCCTGGGATCAAGTTGTCGATTGGGCTATACCGCTTTATAGCCAAGGTTCTGTGGCTGGTGAAGAGGTGAGTCGAGTCATTGAGGATATTAAGTTACAAACCAGAGACTCTAATAAACGGGTGATGTTAGCGCTTAATTATGTTCAAGATCAGATCCGTTATTTAGGTCTTGAAATGGGCGTCAATTCTCATCAGCCATCATTGGCCGAAGATACGCTAAACAGGCGTTATGGTGACTGCAAAGATAAGGTGATGCTGTTTACCGCGCTGCTTAACGGACTCGATATCGGTGCCTATCCGGTTTTAGTCAATACCGATTATGGTCATGACTTGCTCGATCTGCCTGTATCGATCAATGCGTTTAACCATGTGATTGCCAAAGTACAAGTGTTGGGGCAAACGTATTGGTTAGACCCTACTATAAATTATCAAAAAGGGCCGCTAGAAGATATCTATCAGGCCAATTATCACTATGGGCTGGTGATTAAATCTGGGGTTAGTGCTCTGACTGAGCTAAGCTTGCGAGATCCTAAATCACAGCTAATCGTGACTGAATCATATGATTTAAGTGCAGGTTTTAAGGGGCCGGCGTCATTATCTGTTAAGAGTCAGTATCAAGGTGATCGGGCTCAATCACTTCGTTATCAGCTCGAAGATATAGGTTTAAAAGCCCTTCAGACTCGTTATGAAGATTATTATCGAAAAGACTTTCCAGACATAACATCGGCCAATAAACTCATCATCGATGACAATGAGCAAACCGGGGTTCTTAACACACAAGAAGCTTATCAGATAGACAATGCATGGCAGCCTGATGGGGACGATTTTACTGTCGGTTTTGTCAGTTACTCGATCGAGAATGCCTTAAGAAAACCAAAAAATGCCAATCGCCAATCGCCATTTGTCACCCGATATCCTAATAAAATCACTCACAAGATCCATATAAAGGTCTCAAATGGAGATTGGGAGTTTCCAAATGAAACCACAACGGAGAGCAACCCGTATTTTATCTATGAATTTACATCCAACTTCAACGATGCAGAGAAAACGTTAACGCTAACGTTTAATTATGAGTCTAAAACTGAATATATCGCTGCGATGAATATAGGCGACTACATTAACTCAGTTAACCAGGTTGAAGGCTCGCTGTACTACTCTGTGATGACATATGGCGAAGGGATCGCTACTCCAGCAGTGAGTGAAGCCAGCGAGTTAGATTCTGTTATTAGCGATACTCTTGATAAAAAAGAAAAACTGATTTTACTTTGTGTGTTGCTGTACATCTTAGGTTTAATATACGCCATTGTGACTTGGCGCTTTGATTCAAAAAGTCGACTCGAGTATTCGGATGAAAAGTATTATCCAGTATCAAGACGTAAACTGTTCTTTTTGTCACTCTCTACGGGAGGAATATACATCAGCTATTGGATGTATAGAAACTGGAAATATGTCAATCAGACCGAGCAGCTAGGGATCATGCCAATCGCCAGGGGGATTTTTAGTCCGTTTTGGTACTACGGCTTATTTGCTCATCTAGTCGAAGATAGTAAGGAGAGATATAACAGAAATAGCATAATGCCAATGAGCATTGGTGTTGTGGCTGCAATTCTCTTCTTCATTGCTAATTACACGTATAATTCAGATGATTGGTATCTAGCTGGCGTGTTAGCAGCACCAATACTCTTGTTTCCTTTGATCAATTATATCATTAAGCTCAATGGCAGAAACTCTGAAGCCTATATTGATAATTCAGCCTGGAAAATACGGCACACAGTGGTTTCGTTGCTCTTTATCCCCTGGATACTGTTCGATATTGGCAGTGATCTAACCATTTTTCCGCCGGGTAAAATCATGACCGGCGATGAGGTTTGGCAAAGTAATATCAACTTTATGCATGATAATCAGATCCTAAAGGAAAATGAAGATATCTTGATGTTCTATAGTGATGGGATCATCAGTTACGAAGAAGATGGTAACGGGTTTACCCATTCATCTGTGTTCTCTTATTGGGAAGAAGACGGCGAGCTTAAGGTCGCTACAGCTGATTTCGTTGATGTAAAAAATCTTAAGGTGGAGTTTGGCGAGGGCGTAGATCAAGCAACGAATATTACCGTGCTGCTGAATGACGATAGCGACTTTTTGTTGATAGTCTCTACAGAAGACAAGCTTGATCTAAAGTTCTATCAAAGTTTAAGAAAGCATTGGTATCAGACTAAACAGCTTGCCGTGATTGAGGACAAGTTGAGTCTTTGATCTTAATCAAGGTGTAACAGGGCTGATAGGTTCAATATATTAGTCGAACATGATGCTGATAATGGAGGAGCAATAGTGACAGATGATAAGTTAATTCTAATCTTAAAAATCAGTATCACCGTCGGTATTTGTTTAATCCTGCTTGGTATTTACTTGCACAATTTTAACGAGACGATCGAAGCTATGGGCGTAACAGGCATCATGATCAGTGCCATGTGTGTGGCCTTTGGCATGGCATTGTCTTTACCAACCAAAATGTACCTGACCTTTATTCTGGTTATGCGGGAAACTGAAAAGCATCAGTAGTAAATCAAACCTAGTTTTTATTGTGAGCCAGCCTGTAGTTATACCTGCCAAGGTACGCTAAGATCGGCTCGATACTATAGAGAGCAACCCCGCAATCGCGCGTGGTTGCTTTTTTGTTTTTTACTACAGAACTAGAGCCTGAGCTGAGTCTGTATCATTTCGCTTGATGCGCTCAAATTTAACTGTCAGTTTCTTGATTTCAAGCCAACACAATGAGAAGAGAGTCGTTGATGCGTGCAGAGTTGTACCTATTTATAGCCACCTTACTGGCTGCACTAGGTTGGATAGCGTCTAAATTAGTGGTTTTGGAGATGCCTGGTGAGGCGTTTATTGCGATAAGGTTCCTGCTTGCCAGTCTTGTCTTACTGCCGTTCTGCTATAAGCATGTGGTGAAGTTAACCCTTAAGCAGGTTCTCTTGGCCTGTGGCGTCGGTGTCTTTCTCGGGCTCGCATTGCAAGTTTGGGTCTATGCCGTGTCGATTAGCAGCAGCTTGTCTGAAGGGGCGTTTATCATGAGCTTAGCTATGATCATTGCCCCGGTGACCTCATGGATGCTTTTTCAGGTTAAGCCGAACAAAGCATTTTGGTTAGCCTTGCCTGTCAGCATGATGGGTATGATGTTGCTGACGTTAGGCAATGGCTGGCAAGTCGATACAAGTCAGCTGTCTTTTCTGCTTGCAGCGGTACTTCTTTCTATTCACTTCGTGCTGAATAAGAAAATCAGCAGCCAACTCACTCCGTTAGTTTCAATATGTTTGCAGCTATTTACGGTAGGTATTGTGGGTGTAGTTTATGTTGGCTTTACTCAAGAATATACTTTTGAATTTAGTCGAAACTTAATTTTTTGGTTTGTTATTTCTACCATTTTTGCGACTTCGATACGTTACTTATTGCAAACTATGGGGCAATATTCTGTAAAGATGGAAACCGCCGCGTTAATCATGATTCTAGAGCCTATCTGGACCATGATGCTGAGTATCACTATGTTGGATGAGACGTTGGAGCTACGAAAGGCGCTGGGCGGTTGTGTGATTTTTCTGTCGCTGTTTCTCTATATCAAGCTTTCCAGGCGATATGCTTTAACTGATAAGTGACTTTGCTAGTAGAGTCACCTGTCGCCCTCATCAAAAATCTAGAATTTCTCTATTTTCTCTGTATTTAAGAGAAAAATAGAATTGTCATAACATCCTAAAAATTGAAACTCATATTGTTTTCTACTTCAACATAAGGAAATTGATATGAGCCATAAAAAACCATTAAAGCTACTCGTTCTTGCCTTAATTGCTTCCCTTGGTATTCACGTAAACCTAGACTGTTTGTTGGTTTTACATGGTATTAATGAGTTGGCTACCAAAGAGTTGTTATTGTATAGCTGGCGGAGTTCTGCAATGAGCAGCATAGTGTTTAGCTGCGAGGGGAGTTTCGCTTGTTTCAAAATATAGTAATGAACCCCTTCATTCTGGTTTTGCCGCCATAAGAACCTGTGCTTCATCGTTAACTGCGATATAAACAGCTTTATGGTACTAGCAGGAGATTGAGAAGTTACCGATAAGCTGATTTTTACTATTAATGATCTTACCTTGGCAGGTTTCATCACAATAGGATAACTCTATATTTCTGTTGTCTATATTACCATTCATTAAAATATGGCGTAGTAATATATCACTATTTAACTGATGGATTAGTGCGTTCCAAGAAATCTTACCCTTAAAAATATTGAAGTTTACTGTCATTGATTACCTTGTTGTTTATTGGGGGGAGGGAGCTGCTGGCTGGCTTACTTGGTGTTGAACCAATATTGATACCTAAATTGTGTCTGATCTGCTGCGCATGATATTTTTTGACTTACTTTTTTATAAGCAAGATCAATGCACTATAAGTACAAACTTACAATTAGCTTTAAGCTGTAAATGTTTAATGTTTATTTATAATGATATAACGAAGAAAGTGAGAAACGTAACGACATACACATAAAGCAGATGATTGAAATGTTAATATTTTCGTAGAACCGGTATAAATGAATAAGTTGAGAATGAAATATGACGTAAATGGTCCTAAAACCATTTACGTCAACTTACAAAGTTAAAGCGCAACTACGTTAGCTGCTTGAAGGCCTTTTTGACCTTGCTCTACTTCGAAAGATACTTTCTGGCCTTCAGCTAAAGTCTTGAAGCCGTCAGAAGTGATTGAACGGAAGTGAACGAATACGTCAGCGCCGCCATTGTCTTGAGTAATGAAACCAAAACCTTTCTCTTCGTTAAACCATTTTACTAGACCAGTTGTTGAATTAGACATGATGTGTCCCTTATAGTTAAATTCATAAAAAATATCGCAGTATGCGATGTGCTGAAATTGAATTATTGAATGTGACGATGAAGATAAGGGAAATCTGAGAATAACAACAATAACGAAGAATCTAAGGTTTACTTTTTACTTTATCTCTAATAACTCTAAACAGCTGAGCGAGGCAAATATTACCTTATAATCAAAAATTGTACAGAGTTATTTTTCATTTTTTCATTTTTTCATTTGCAGTACCGAAAAAGCAACTAACTAACAGTACTGGCCAAGGTTACATCTAAATGATGGGGTGCGTTTTGGAATATATTCCCGTCACAAAGAGTGGGGAAAGAATAGCTGCTAACAATGTCTATTACAATCAATTGCTTACTGGTGGTCGTTGTTCTTTGTATGATATCGAGACTGTGCCACTCATGCTCGATATCGGTCACCACTTGTTTGTGGACTAGCTTACGCTTAGCCACAAGTTTAATGAAGCCGTTGCAGCTATAAGTGTCAATTCATGATGAGTGCTATGCGTGTGGCCTTCGGCATGGCGATGTCTTTAACCAGCCAAAATGTAGCTGACCTTTATTTGGGTTAAACCAGACAGTGGAAGCATCAGTAACCAATCAAATCTAGAACTCGTTTAACTGAGCTTGTTATTTTTATGCTCGATTTGTGATCAGCCTCTATTTTTTCCATACAGTCCATTCACACTTTAACTACTTTTACCCGGTAAGTACCTATATAGTAGTATTATTAGAAAAACACGATGGATAGTGGAGACCCTATGAAAGCATATAAAACAGCAATACTCTTTTCTACATCGCTTTTGATCGTGGCATGTGGAGGTGGCAGTGCAGATCCCGTCCCTGAGCCATCTAATGGCCAGTTTTCGTTAGCTGTATCTGACTCGCCCATGTTTGGGGTTTCTCATGTGGGCATGGTAATGAGTGAGCTTGTTATGACCGACTCGTCTGGAGAGGTTCATAGGTACGACTTAGGGGGAATGACATTCAACCTTCTCGACTATCAGGGGGCGAATAGCCACATGGTCGTTTCAGATATTGAATTACCAGAGGGACACTACCAGGATGTTCATCTCAATATCGTCGAGGGTGACGGTAACCAAGGCTGTTATGTGGAAAACGGTCAAGGCCGCCATGGTCTACGTATCGCCGATGGCCACTTACCTGTCGAAGACTTTGAAATTGTCGCTGGTCAACATCACTCTATGACGTTAGAGATAGATCTATACCGTGGCCTCTCATATGAGCAAGGTGAGTATCAGCTTCATCATGAAGGCATGTGGTCGGTAGACAACCGCTATATGGGACATCTGCTTGGAGAGGTCGACGCTCAGTGGATTGCTGATTGTGAAGCGACTCATGCAGATGAAGCGCCTATCGGCGGCCTATTCAGCCATTTAGCTTATCTATATCCCAATAATGTCACCCGTTTGGAACATATGGCAGATATGGGGATAACCCCGCCAGATAACATGACGGCTCCGTTAGCGGTTACTCGTATGATGCAAGACAGTGATGGTAATTGGTTTTTTTCAATGGGCTACCTGCCAGAAGGAGATTACCGAATTGGCTATAGCTGCTTAGGCCATGTTGATGACCCGATATCTGATAACGTAACCAGTGGCAATTTTAAGATGTTTAAAGACGCAGGCTCGATCACTGTCGAATCTGGTAGTGCCGGAGGACAGGAAAATGTTCACGTGTGTGGTGACGGTAATGGCGGACATCATGGCGGAGGGCATGGAGGGACATAGCTGATAAGCCTATATAGCTGAACTATTTGGCTGCTTGAATCTGTTTTACAGAACGCTGTTATTTGGCTCGCTGAGAGCAATTTTGTGCAGGTATCACTTAGTCGTTAAATGCTGAATGGGCTAGACCTAAACTCACTAGGAGTTTCGGTTTAGCCCATCGGGTGTGCTGGGGTTGAGATTAACCTGATCAGTCTTTAGTATCCGCATCCCAGTAATTGGTTGGACGCTTGGCATAGATCTCATCGACTGCCCGGACCAAGACCTTGTTGTTTTCCGGATAGACCACTACGTCGTGCTTGTCTCGGTTGCCTATGACCAGGAATACAAACTCTTTTTCTGAGTCATTTCTGAGGGTGTGAGCTACGGCTGTATCGGCATTGAAGCAGATATAGTCACCTTTTTTAAAGGAGTGAGGCTCGCCATCGATGAGCAAAGTTGCTTCGCCCTCTAAGGCGTAAAGGTGTTCCTCTTCCTTGGTGTGATAGTGGGCTACGGTTGATAATTTGCCCGGGGCGAGACGCTCCATGGTCACACCTATTTTTTCGCATCCTGCAGCATCGCCGATATGTTTCTGTTGGCTGGTATATTGTTCTGAATGTTGCCAGGATTCCCAACAAACATCATCGACTTTAATTATTTTATTTATTGTCATCATACATCCTTAGCCTGAAGCTGCCTCTCATCGTCTGACTCACTCTCGCACGAATTAAAGTGTGATTCAATATATTGAATATCTTCTGCGGTTAATTATCGTTTGAGTATGGAGGGAACTGCCGAACTAAGCGTGTGGGGGGGCGAGCTAGTTGTACCTGGAGTCGGTGTTTTTTTGATAATGAAATGAAAAGAGACGCCATAAGCGTCCCTTTTTCGATGATGGGATTGATGATCTTCCGAGGCCTGGAATCTCACTTTTCCCTTCGGGATTTTGATTAATCCGTGTAGTTAAACAGAGACTTGACCGTATTTAAAGTCCTGCTTATCTCGTCTATATTAGCCGGTGTAATGAAGATAGTATCATCACCGGCAATGGTGCCAAGAATTCCCTCTGGCTTACCTATAGAATCCAACAAGCGTGCAATTAGCTGGGCCGCTCCCGGACTCGTCCTGACGACTATCATGGCTTGGTTATGGTCAACATCCAGTACCAGGTTCTTTAGCGGGCTTCCCGCCGTGGGAACACCCAGTTCAGCGGGTAAGCAGTAAACCATCTCCTGCTTGGCATTTCGGGTTCGCACCGCGCCAAACTTACTTAGCATTCTGGAGACTTTCGACTGATTGATGTTGCTGTAGCCTTCGCCTTGAAGGGCGATAACAATTTCACTCTGGGAGCCAAAACGCTCCTCTTTCAAAATCAACTTAAAGGTCTTAACAAGTTCGTCTTGATTTTTATTTGCTTGCATAGTTTTTGTGTTCTTTTATTCAAAAATCTTCTCTATTTTGAATATTTCAGGCTTTTTTGTCAACAAATACCCGAGTAAATTGAATAAAAATGCAAGTTATCAAGGGGTGAGATTTGTTATCTCGTCTAAATGTAGCCAGACTTGGACTAAGTTGACAGCTGAAGTCGATCTGTTTAGCTCGGATAGTGCAGGTTAATGCCTGTATAGCTCACCAGCTTAGACGTTTTCTCGATGGCAATTAGAAATAAAATCTAATCAAGACCAAGGGATAATTGAAATTTATTCATTATTCCAGTAATGTTGCGCCATCTGGAAAGATAGATCTATATCACAAATACCCAAGAATTGACGGAGATAACTATGAAAGTTGCTGTACTTGGTGCCGCTGGTGGTATTGGCCAGGCTCTTGCCCTATTACTCAAAACGCAATTGCCAGCCGGTTCAAAACTATCCCTTTATGATATTGCTCCTGTAACACCTGGTGTTGCGGTCGATTTAAGCCATATCCCGACAGCAGTCGAAGTTAAAGGCTTTGCTGGTCAAGATCCATCTGCTGCGCTGGAAGGTGCCGATGTGGTGCTTATTTCTGCTGGTGTTGCACGTAAGCCGGGCATGGATCGTTCAGATCTGTTTAACATCAACGCAGGTATCGTGAGAAACCTGATGGAGAAATGTGCCGCAACTTGTCCAAAAGCTTTGATTGGTATTATTACTAACCCAGTCAACACCACCGTCGCTATCGCCGCTGAAGTGTTAAAAGCTGCCGGTGTTTATGACAAGAACCGTCTATTCGGCATAACGACACTAGACGTTATTCGTTCTGAGACCTTTATCGCCGAAGCGAAAGGACTAAACGTTGCCGATGTTAAAGTAAGTGTTATCGGTGGCCACAGTGGTGTGACGATTCTTCCACTACTATCTCAGGTAGAAGGCGTAAGCTTTACAGATGAAGAAGTTGCCGCAATGACGACTCGTATCCAGAATGCGGGTACCGAAGTGGTTGAAGCTAAAGCCGGTGGCGGCAGCGCGACACTTTCTATGGGCCAGGCTGCATGTCGCTTCGGTCTATCTTTGGTTCGCGGTCTTCAAGGTGAAGAGAATGTTGTTGAGTGTGCCTATGTCGATGGTGGCAGTGAGCATGCAGAATTCTTCGCTCAGCCAGTTCTACTGGGTAAGAATGGCGTAGAGAAAGTTCTGGCTTACGGTGACGTGAGTGAGTTCGAAGCTAATGCCCGTGATGCTATGCTAGATACATTGAAAGCTGATATCACCTTAGGCGTAGAATTTGTTAAGTAAGCTTAATATATTCTGGCATTAAGCCTAATAAAAAAGGAGCCCTAGGGCTCCTTTTTTGATCTCTTCTCTAAGAAGATGGAGGTGCTGATTCTCTAAAACCGTGTTTTATAGCAAACAGAATCTTATACCAAACTACACCTTT
Source organism: Shewanella benthica (assembly GCA_023284085.1). Lineage (GTDB taxonomy): Bacteria > Pseudomonadota > Gammaproteobacteria > Enterobacterales > Shewanellaceae > Shewanella > Shewanella benthica. The sequence continues at coordinate 148,863 of JAKVHY010000002.1, read as the reverse complement.
ACCTATTGAAAGGTTAACTCTCGGTAATCTATTCTAGTGGTTTCTCTCTACCGCAATTTTAGCCAGAGATATAAGGGCTTGTTTGTATTCGCTATCAGGAATGCAAGCTAACGCTGCTATGGCCTTATCAGACTCTTCTAAGGCTCTGTTATGGGTATATTTTAATGCGCCACAGTTGTTCAGTGCTACGAGGATCTCTTCGATGTTTTGTGTACCATCACCGAGCTCGACGGCCTTACGTATTAATGCTTGTTCTTTCTCGGTACCGTTAGCTATCGCATAGATTAGCGGTAGCGTAGGTTTCCCCTCCGCTAAGTCATCGCCTATGTTCTTACCTAACTCTTCGGTATTGGCCGTGTAGTCGAGTAGATCATCGGTTAACTGGAATGCGGTGCCTAAGTATTTGCCGTAATCCGCCAGTGCAGTCTGTATTTCTATCGGGCTGTCGGCGAGTACGCCGGCGAGTCGAGTCGCGGCTTCAAACAGTTTGGCGGTCTTACAATAGATGACACGCATATAGCTTTCTTCAGTGGTGTCAGGATCGTTACAGTTCATTAACTGCAGCACTTCACCTTCGGCCAGTACGTTGGTTGCGTCGGCAAGCATCTCTAATACCTTCATGCTGCCTAATTCGGTCATCATTTGGAATGAACGAGTGTAAAGGAAGTCGCCGACTAACACGCTGGCACTGTTACCAAACAGGGCATTGGCCGTGTCTCTTCCTCGACGTAGCATAGACTCATCAACGACATCATCATGGAGAAGCGACGCAGTATGGATAAACTCAACGATAGCGGCTAGCTTCAGATGAGCCACTCCTTGGTAGTCGATCGCACGTGCAGCCAAGATGGAGAGTAATGGACGCATGCGTTTACCGCCGCCATTAATAATGTAGAAGCCTAACTGATTGATCAGGGCAACATCAGATTCAAGTTGTGCATATATAAGCTTGTTGACGTCTTGCATGTCGCTATCAGCTAACTGACGGATGGCGTTCAAATCCATAAAGAGGCTCTGGTTCGTGGGGCTGAAAAGTATTTGTCGGCCCAAAATTAATGCTTAATGTTATAATCATGGGATTCTACCTAAAAAAGCGCCGTAAAACAGCACTTGAGGAGAATAGTGCGGGTAATTATGATCTTTTTTTATTCTTTAGTGATTAGGGCTTGTCAGCTTACTCTTCTTAGCGTAGAATCCGCCACCATTGTCATTAAAGCTTTTATAACACCCCTGCCTCAATTAAATGAGCCGGCGTGTTAGAATACCGGAGTAAAATAGCTATGTATGCTGTTTTTCAAAGTGGTGGTAAGCAGCATCGTGTTGCTGAAGGCCATACATTACGTTTAGAAAAATTAGAAGTCGCTACAGGCGATACTGTTGAATTTGACCAAGTTCTTTTGGTTGCCGACGGTGAGACTGTACACATTGGTGCACCTTTAGTCGAAGGTGGAAAGGTTGTTGCTGAAGTTATCAGCCACGGCCGTCACGATAAAGTTACTATCGTTAAGTTCCGTCGTCGTAAGCATCACGACAAAAAAATGGGCCACCGTCAGTGGTTTACCGAAGTTAAAATTACAGCTATCAACGCTTAATTAGGAGTCTAACTCATGGCACATAAAAAAGCTGGCGGTTCTACTCGTAACGGCCGCGATTCAGAAAGCAAACGTCTTGGTGTAAAGCGTTTCGGTGGTGAGTCAGTTCTTGCTGGTAACATCATCGTTCGTCAACGTGGTACTAAATTCCACGCTGGTGTTAACGTAGGTATGGGTCGTGACCATACTCTATTCGCTTTGACTGACGGTAAAGTTAAGTTCGAGATTAAAGGTCCTAAGAGCCGTAAGTTCATTAGCATCGAAGGCTAATCTTTAGCTTCGGCTAAGATTGCTTATGAAAGCCCCGCCTTTGGTGGGGCTTTATTGTTTTAAATATTTAAGAATTGTTTTGGCGACCCCAAGCAGAAACGAGTATAATTCGTTTAATCTGTGGTGCCAGGAGTAGATATGAAGTTTGTCGATGAAGCTGTGATCAGAGTTGAAGCTGGTGATGGTGGTAGTGGTTGCGTTAGTTTCAGACGCGAAAAATATGTACCCGATGGTGGCCCGGATGGCGGCGATGGTGGTGATGGTGGTGATGTTTATCTGCAAGCAGATGAAAGCTTCAACACATTAATCGATTTCCAGTTTGAGCGTTTTCATCGCGCTGAGCGCGGAAAAAATGGTCGTGGACGTGATTGTACCGGTCATGGTGGTGAAGACTTGGTGCTTAAAGTACCAGTTGGAACCCGAGCTATCGATGAAGAGACTCAAGAGTCTCTCGGTGATCTGACTGCTCACGGCAAGAAAATGTTAGTGGCCAAAGGTGGTTTCCACGGTCTGGGTAATACTCGCTTCAAGAGTAGTACTAACCGAGCGCCAAGGCAGAAAACTTTGGGCACACCAGGCGAAGTACGTAGTCTCAAACTTGAGCTTATGTTGCTAGCCGATGTGGGTCTGTTAGGCATGCCTAATGCGGGTAAGTCGACCTTTATTCGTTCTGTATCCAAAGCGACACCTAAGGTGGCCGACTATCCGTTTACCACGCTTGTGCCTAACTTAGGGGTTGTTAATCCCAGACATGGTCAGAGCTTCGTGATTGCCGATATTCCTGGTCTGATCGAAGGTGCTGCCGATGGTGCCGGACTTGGTGTTCGTTTCTTGAAACACTTAGAACGTTGTCGTGTGCTGCTTCACCTTATTGACATCGAGCCTATCGATGGCAGTGACCCTGTTGAGTCGGCGCGTGCCATTGTTGGTGAACTCGAGAAGCATTCTCCTAAGCTTGCCGGCAAACCTAGATGGTTGGTGATCAATAAGATAGATCTGCTGCTCGAAGAAGAGCTTAAAGAACGTGTTGCCCACATAGTGAAAGAGCTTAAGTGGGAGGGTGAAGTCTTCACCATCTCGGCTTATAACCGTGAAGGTACACAAGAGTTAAGCCTCAAGCTTATGGATTTCATTGACGCCCTTCCTCCAGAAGAGATCGTCGATAAAGACCAAGAAGTTGAATTTAAGTGGGATAACTATCATACAGATAGTGATGAACTAAATGAAAACTTCGTTAGTGATGACTTAGATGATGATGATGATTTCGATGACGATGACTACGATGTCAAAGTGATCTATCAAAGGTAAGTCTTACTGGTTTTAGTGTAAATCGGAGCCCCATTCTGAGTTTATATTCTTCGGGATTGATGTGTACGCAGATACTCAAAATGAAATAACCCGGCAAGTTGTCCGGGTTGCTCAACTCCTACTAGCCTATGGCGCTGATTCTGAACTGGTTGAAGAGATCAGTCAGCGCTTGGGCTATGCATTGGGTCTCGCCAGTGTCGAAATTTCTATCTCTTCAAACTCCCTGGTATTAACCAGCCTGGTTCATGGCCGCTGTATCACTACAACTCGGCGCACCCGTGAGCATGGTATTAACATGACCATTATCTGTGAACTGCAGAGGATCTGCTTACTCACAGAGAAAGGCATATATGGCCTCAATGAAGTCAGGAAACGGGTTTCCCGGATTCAGCCTCGAACCTACCCCACACGTTACCTAGTACCTATGATTGGCTTGTCATGTGCGAGCTTCTGTCATCTATTCGGTGGTGATCTTGCCGCATCGATACTGACCTTTTGTGCGTCTTCGGTGGGCATGTTCGTCAGGGTTTCTATTGCCAAACATCATTTCAATTTATTGATAAACTTTGCCGTAACGGCTTTCGTGATAACGTTAATTGCCCAGCTTGGCTATCAAATTCCCTTTACTGAAACCCCAAAACTGCCAATGGCTGCGAGTGTGCTTATGTTAGTACCAGGATTTCCCATGATAAATTCGATTTCGGATATGGTTAAGGGTCATCTTAATGTCGGTATTTCAAGATGGGGACATGCGACACTGTTGACCGTCTCGTCTGTGATAGGTATTACGATGGCGATGCAACTCGGTGGGTTATTTCTCTGATGGAACAAATCATTGCACTCGTTTTTTCTTTGCTTAATGATGCGCTGTTTTCGGCGATACCGGCTGTAGGTTTCGCCATGGTATTTAATGTACCCAAACGATTCCTTCCCTATTGTGCGTTAGCGGGAGCGATAGGCCACAGTAGCAGAACCTTACTGCTCTATATCGGTTTGCCCATCGAGTGGGCGACATTTGCGGCAGCGGCTCTGGTGGGACTTATCACCATAGGCTTTGCCAAACGTCATCTGGCACCGCCTCTCATGTACGCTGTTGCAGCGATTATTCCTATGGTTCCTGGAACCTATGCGTTCAATACCGTTATCGCTTTGGTTCAGCTGACGGCACAATCAGAGATCAGTCCAGAGCTCACATCTCAGGTGATCAGTAATGGCCTAAAAACGGTGTTTATTCTTGGTGCTTTATCGGTAGGCTTAGCCATGCCCGGTTTGCTCTACTTTAGAAGTCGACCCATTATTTAATTTTAGTGGGTCACAGATCTCCCGGAGATAACTATGAAAATTGCCATGATAGTTGCGATGGCTAATAATCGTGTCATTGGAAAAGATAATAAGATGCCTTGGCATCTCCCTGAAGACCTCAAGCACTTCAAGGCCATGACCTTAGGTAAGCCAATAGTCATGGGGCGTAAGACCTATGAATCCATAGGTCGCGCTCTTCCGGGAAGACTCAATATAGTCATTAGCCGCCAAGAAGGCTTGAGCATCGCAGGAGTGACCTGTGTGACCTCGTTTGAAAGCGCAGTTGCAGCGGCTGGAGAATGTGAAGAGCTCGTGGTGATAGGTGGTGGACAGCTTTATGCCGCTCTTTTAAGCCAAGCCGATAAACTCTATCTCACCGAGATTAATTTAGATGTCGATGGCGATACTCATTTTCCCCGGTGGGATGATGGATCTTGGCAGCGGATCAGCCAAGAAACAGCAATAAATGATAAAGGTTTAGAATATAGCTTTATCAACTTGGTGAAAAAATGTTAAATTAGCGTCAGTGTTATGTTTCAGATTTAGGGTGGGGCATGTAAAATTTTGCTAGTTTGATGCTCTACAGTATAAAAATAAATAATAAGAGGGAGTATCAGATGCGTCTGTTACCTATAAGCATTGCTGCAATTATCGCGGCATCGGCATTTTCTATGCCAGTACAAGCCAATTCAGATCAACTTGCTGCGAATATCTGTAATTATGTCCAAACAAACGATAAGAACCGCTTACGCAAAAAGTTAAAAGAAAATCGCGTAAAGCTGCGTAATATCTATTCGGGTGTGACATGTGATGGAAACAGTTTACTGCGAACCGCAATGAACAGTGGTTCAGATAAAGTGGGCACCTTCATCGCTAAACGCCTTTCAGTATCAGAGCTTACGGCTGCCGAAGCTGATGGTAAGACCATTACAGATTGGGCCGAGGCTAATGGCCATGGTGCTAGTGCCATTACGTCGGCGATAAAAGAGAGAACCGCAGGCGGTTAATTAGTTCTCATTGTAGAATTGATAAAAAATAGAAGAAGTTAAAAAAAATGCCGGATACTCAAGTATCCGGCATTTTTATTGGTATTTTTAAAACTTAAAACTTAAAACCTAGAACCTAGGAACTAGGAACTAGGAACTTAAACCTTAAACTCTCTTACCGATGCTTGCAGTTCTTCAGCCAGTTGAGCCACTTGATGACTAGACTGAGCCGTCTGTTCGGCACCCGTCGACGTCTCTTCCGAGATGGAGGCGATATGCTCGAGTTTCTCTGACACCTGTTGGCTAACCAAGTTCTGCTCTTGTGCTGCATTGGCAATATGAGTCCCTGAGTCATGTGCCTTGTGAACGGCTTCACTGATACTTTCTAATGCTAGGTTAGCCAGTTCCGTTTTCTCTACACAGGAATTTGCCTGAGCGCGTCCTAGATCCATTACGGCAACAGCCTCTTGAGCGCCTTCTTGCAGGACTTGAATCATCTGCTGGATCTCTTGGGTCGAGTCCTGCGTTCTCGATGCCAGGTTGCGGACTTCATCGGCAACGACGGCAAAACCTCGTCCCTGCTCACCTGCACGTGCAGCCTCAATGGCTGCATTGAGTGCTAATAGGTTGGTTTGCTCGGCGATGCCACGAATCACATCGAGAATCGAACCAATAGAAGCACTATCGGAATGCAACTTATTGATGACAACTGACGCTTTGGCAACATCATCGGCTAAAGCTAAGATCGTCTGCTTATTTTCATCTGCCATGGCGCGCATATGTTGCGTTTCGTCATCGGCTTGCTTGATTTGAATTAGCGCATCATCGGCGCTTCTAGTCACCTGCTCGGCACTCGAACTTAACTGAGTCGTCGCCGTGGCAACCTGATCGACTTGGCTCTTCTGCTCCTGGATACCTGCGGTGGTTTGGGCCGTTATTGCCGAGGTTTCTTCTGCGGCGGCTGCAAGTTGATTCGAGCGGTCCAAGATCCCTTGGATAAGGTCTCTTAAGCTATCCACCAGGCGATTACAGTTTTTAGAAAGCTCGGCAAACTCATCGTGACCGGAATCATCTAATTTATGGGTCAAATTACCCGATGCCAGAATAGTAAGTGCATTATTCACTTTAGCAAGCGATTGGGTGAGAGGGCGAATCACCGCGATACTGACAATAATTGAGACAAAAATTGCAACGAGGACCAAGACCATAGTATTGATGCTGGCAGAGTCAATATCACTGATTGCCTTGCTACTGACCTCTTTAGAGAAAGACTCTACAGCATCGGTTAAGGCTCTCATATTCTGATTAAGGTTTTGAGTGTTATCTTCTACCCGTTTTAACATCTGGTTCGTAGAAGACTCAAAGTTTAATTGACGTCCCTTTAAGGTCTGAATTGAGTCTTTGCCTTCAAGCATTGAGAAGACTCGTTTTGCTTCATTATTGATATCGGTAAGTAACCCTGCCTCAATGTCATCCTTCCAGTTAGTCTGGATATACTCAAGCTTATAGCTAATATTTCTTATGTAGTAGTCTAATTCACCGGTGATGGTTTCGTGCTGTTGCTTACTACGGCTATTCACCAAGTCAAAACTGGTACTGATAATGCCACTTAAGCTATTATCAATATCTCCAGCTGTCGCAGCAATTAGCTGCTCAACGGGATCTTCACTTATTTCAAGATCGATAAGGTCCAGTAAAAGAGAGGCTGTATCGTCGGCCATTTCTTCGAGTATTTCTAATTTAGAGGCTAATTCCTCTTGGCTGACCAGCGTACTCTCTTTGGTTTGGATCATCTTGTCGGCATCGGATTCAAAGCTAAGATAGCTTTGACGCAAATTTGAGATAACCCGAGTAAAGTCAGCCTGTTTATGTGAACTGACGATGTTAGATAGCGTATCTAATTCGTTGACAAATGTTTGACGATATTTTGAAAACTTGGCTTCGATAGCCGGAATTTGACTCGAATTGTTACTGTGGTAAGCGGTTAGGAGCTGTGTTTCTTGTAGAGAAAGGCTCTCTGTAAGGTGGCCACTGGATTCGAGTGCCGGCAGGCTGAGCTCTTGTAGTACCAGAGTACTTGTTTTGAGTTTACTATTGGTGAATAAAGAAGCTCCACCTAAAGCGATGAGTAACAGGGTGACGATACTAAACCCGCCGATGACTCGGGTAGCGACATTCATTTTCATAGGGTACTCCGATTATTATTATATTTTCTTGTAACAATTAAGTTACTATCCCCTAATAAAAAGGTCTTTAACATCAAGGGTTGGCAGAAGATAAGTGTTTTCATTCTTGTTATATCGGCCAACTTATCGGCTAGTTTAACTCTTTTTTAACTTATTTTGGGTAATTATTTGATCTGACTCCAGATGCCATAACGTCAGATGCTCCCCCCAGCAACAGCCCGTATCCAGAGCATAAATGTTAGCGCTTTCCACTTTACCCATCACGGCGGCCCAATGGCCGAAGACTAAGGTGTGCGTCTGCTTGATTAACCCATCACAGTTAAACCAAGGTGTCAGGCTGGGATCGGAGCATTCACTGGGAGATAGCTTACAATCGAAATCCAGGCTAGCATCAAGGTGTAGAAAACGCATGCGAGTCAGGGCATTGATACAATATATGTTTTGTTGTAACTCTGAGGCATTAGGGTCCCAGGCATTAGCGTCTCTGGTGTACATTTTTTCGATCAAGGCTGGAATATAATCTTGGGCAGTTAAGGCATTACTGACGTGTTGAGCCTGGCTTCTTAGGGTCTGAATATCCCATTGGGGAGGGACGCCCGCATGACTCATCACGATATTATGCTCGGGGAGCTCCTGCACTAATGGCTGTAACCTTAGCCAGCCAATCAATGAGCCTAAATCGGCCGCTTCCAGGAGTGCTTCGAGCTGGTCTTTGGGGTTTACACGTTTAATTTTTGCCGCAACCGCCATCAGGTGGAGATCGTGGTTGCCCAATACTACCTTAGCGGAACCATCAAGGTGCTTGAAGTATCTTAGGGTGGGAAGTGAACCCGGTCCTCTGGCAATGAGATCGCCGACGGCCCACAGCACATCTCTGGAAGGGTTGAAGTCAACTTTGGCTAGCACTAACTCCAGCTCTGCAAAACAACCCTGAATATCCCCGACAAAGTAGTTAGCCATCTAATACAGCGCCTTTAAATTAGTGAAGTAAACCTGGAACGGATAATCTAAATGGATGAATTGTCGCTTGGAATTGCTCACCTTCATCGGTCACCATGGTATAGGTGCCTTGCATGACACCTAGCGGTGTCTCCAGCACAGTACCACTGGTATATTGGTATGCGGTGTCAGGCTCTATTCTCGGGGTTTCACCAACGACACCGGCACCTTGGACTTCACTCTTATGGTCATTTGCATCGGTTATACGCCAATGGCGACTTTCCAATGTGACCGCAGCTTGTCCCTGGTTGATGATGGTGATGGTATATCTAAAAAGGTATCTCTCCTCTTTGGGAGATGATTGCTCTTCAATATATTCAGTTGTGACTTCAACCTTGATGGTCGACCCGAGCTCAGACATAAGTTACCTTTAATGACAAAAAAAGGAGGGCAAGCCCTCCTATTCTATTTCTATGTATTCTTGTGTTCATTCGCAATCGAGAGTCCGGAGAGAATGAATTAAGTTTGCTCTCCAGCTTTCTTGTTTAAGAGCATGTTCGCCATGGAAACGTATTGTTCAACAGTTATCTGTTCGGGTCTCAATGATGAATCTATGTTGAGACTCAAGAACTCTTCATCAGAAATCATATGCTTTAAATTGTTACGTAAGGTCTTGCGACGCATGCTGAAAGCCGTCGTTGTCATGCGCCTAAGAAATTCGACATCTTTACATGGCCAAGGTTTCTGTTTGTAAGGCACTAATCGCACCACGGCAGAATCAACCTTAGGCGCTGGCGTAAAGCTCTCAGGTGGGACTTCGAGTACAGGCATAACCTGGCAATGATACTGAGCCATCACGGTCAAGCGACCATAGGCCTTAGTACCAGGACAGGCAGACAGTCTTAATACGACCTCTTTTTGCAGCATAAAATGCATGTTCTTGATGTGTTCGGCAAATTCGAACAGATGAAACATCAAGGGAGTAGAGATGTTATAAGGCAAGTTGCCAAAAACTTTAAGTTCCTTGCCTTCTTCTATCAGTTGGCTGAAATCAAAATTTAGGGCATCTCCCTGATGGATTTCTAATTTATGTTTCAGGGTCGGGTGCTCTTGTAGCCTAGCAACCAGATCTCTATCTAGCTCAACCACAGTCAACTTATCTATGGATTCGGCAACGGGCTCAGTTAGCGCACCGAGACCCGGGCCGATTTCGACCATGACATGATCATTGTCAGGTGCTATAGCGCCGACAATACGATTAATGACGTTATGATCTGTCAGGAAGTTCTGCCCGAAACGTTTTTTGGCTGTATGGCCTAAATGTACTCTATTACTCATCTGCTATTCTATTATCCAGCTTTTACTGCCAAATCTATGGCTTTGTTTAGTGCGCAGACGAAGCTTCCTATGTCTGCAGTACCCGTTCCGGCAAGATCTAGCGCTGTGCCATGGTCGACGGAGGTACGAATGTAGGGGAGTCCTAAGGTAATGTTGACCGAACTACCAAACCCCTGAGATTTAAGTACCGGAAGGCCTTGATCGTGATACATGGCGAGTATCACATCTGCATCTTCGAGATACTTAGGTTGGAAAATGGTGTCTGCAGGCAGCGGACCTACGATACTTATTCCTAGCTCACGTAACTCTTCGAGTGCCGGGATGATTGTATCGAGTTCTTCACGGCCCAGATGACCATCTTCTCCTGCATGGGGATTGAGTCCACATACATATATCTTGGGTTGCTCTATTGCAAACTTATCGATGAGATCTGTATGCAATATTTTTATTATCTGGTGCAGGCGGTCACGAGTGATCGCTTTAGAGACGTAGGCCAAGGGGATATGCGTAGTCACTAGTGCCACATGCAAACCCGGAGCCGATAACATCATGACCACATCCTGACAATTTGCTTGATTAGCAAAAAACTCGGTATGGCCGCTGAATGGGATCCCTGCCTGGTTAATGATCCCTTTATGCACGGGACCCGTCACCACGGCGTCGAACTCGCCATTCATATTTTTCTCACCAGCATAGCGTAATGTATCGATGACATAAGCGCTATTTTGATCGTCGAGTTTGCCACATTCACTGGCAACAGCTAGGGAGAATGGCACGATAGTCAAGGTGCCGACTTCTTGCGCCTTGGGCGCCTGGTTTGGCTGATAGGGCCGCAGTTGAAGTGGCAGGCCGAGATTCTTGGCTCTCGATATTAATAAATCAGGATCAGCACAAACAACTAGCTCAGCAGGCCAAGCCTGCTGAGCTAGTTGAATAACTAAATCTGGACCAATACCTGCGGGTTCACCCGCAGTTATGGCAATACGTTTAGTCGTCAATACGTTTAACCTCTATTGAAATCAGCTTCAAAAACTTCGATATAAGCTTCTGCTCTCATCTCGTCTAACCAAGTCTGTAATTCTTCGTTAAATTTACGACGGAAGATAAGTTGATGTGCTTTGTTGGTATTAAATTTATCCGTTGCATCTGTTGTACGACGCTCTTCTAACTGGACGATGTGCCAGCCATGGCTAGAGCGGAAGGGCTCACTGATCTCATTGACCTTAAGTTCATTTAGCACCTGAGAAAATGCAGGAACATAAACGGTCGGATCGGCCCAACCTAGCTCACCGCCTTTGGTCGCAGAACCCGGGTCTTCCGAATACTGGCGAGCAAGGGCTGAAAAGTCGGCATCACCTGCACGGATCTGCTTAACAAATTTATCTAGCATGGCCTTAGCCCGTTCTTCTGAAAGAATAGGCGAGGGCTTGACTAAGATGTGACGAGAGCGAACTTCATCAACCTCTTTGGTCTGTAGGCCTCGAGCGTCCATCACCTTGATGATATGGAAGCCTGCCCCACTTCTGATAGGGCCTATTATATCGTCTTTTTTAGCGTCGGATAACACTTCAGCGAAAAGAGTCGGCATCTCGTTGATGTTCATATAGTCCCAGATCCCTCCCTCGAGAGCTTTAGGGCCGGCAGAAGCGGCGATAGCCGTACGGCGAAAATCTCCACCATCTTCAACACGCTCCAATACTGTATTGGCACGCTTACTCGCTTTTTCCAGTTGCTCACTAGTGGGATTATTAGGGATCTCAATCAGAATATGGCCAATTTGGAATTCAATCTGTTTCAGTCCTTGCTCTTCTATCATGGTAACCAGGTTGTTGATCTCTTGTGGTGACACCTGAATGCGGCGCTGTACTTGAATGCGCTGAATTTCACCTAAGGTGATCTCTTCCCTTAATTGCTCACGATATTGACCCCAACTCATGCCTTCGCTGCTAATTTTTGTTTTCATCTGTTCGACGGTGAGCTTTTGCTCCTTGGCGATATTACCTATGGTCTGGTCCAGTTGAAGGTCACCGATGTGAAGGCCTATCCTATCGGCCATCTGCATCTGTAGGCGTGTCATGATTAAACGCTCGATAACTTGGGTGCGTAAAGCTTGATCCGAAGGTAGAGATTGACCCGCCGCAGTGGCATTGGCCTTAACCGTTTTCACCATGTTGGTGATTTCACTCTCCAGGACGATGCCTTCATTTATCTGCACCGATACCCGGTCTAATGTCGTGTTTTCAGCTAGAGCCATGTGGCTCATAGCCAAGCTCAGAATCGCAATAATCAAATGTTTACAGGGTTTCATCCACAAAAATCCTTGGCATATTAATATCAGCTGCAACGTAAATTAGTGCTGACTAGAAAATCTATTTCATGATTGGACTATAAGTCTTTCTCATGGTTCATAACAATATCAATTTAATTGTTTAACTAGTTTTTAAGGTATAAAGGTTTTCTATAGTTAAACAATCCATCATCTAGCATATCTGTCACACCCAATGGGCCGGAACCACCGAGTCCCTTTATCACGAAGTTAAGGTAAACTCCTGTCTCAAATAGCTCCCTGTCATCCACAAGTGGGTTAAAATCATCTTCATAATTGGTCTTGATGCGGTAATGATAACTTAGACGTAGAGCCCAACAACAGGATTCATATTGGAAGCCAGCGTATGTCTCTACATTACGGCTCTCATTGAGATCATAATACCAGTTTCCTACCAAATATAGATTATCACTCACAGGCCAAGCACCTCGCATGCCAGCCTGAGAGATGTCGACAGACTCATTGGTGTTGGTATTGAGCAGATCCGGCACATAGCGATAACTCAGTTGCAGTAACTTGTTCGCCCCGGGACGAAAATCTAAGCTAACTTCACTCTTCTTGTTTTCACTCTGCTTAGTATCATACTGAATTGCACCGCTCATATACCAGTCTTTGTAAAGCTGAGTACTCAATTCTGCCGCTAAAACTGAGTTAGAGGTATTTTCCTGGGTGAAGGTTTGAGTCGACATTCCCGGTTCATTGATACCGACGCGGCTATCTTGAAAGTAGAATATTTGTCCCAGACTAAATTTAAATTTCTCCACATTATGTTCGTCAAATAAACGAGTGGTTAAACCTAAGGTCATCTGGTTCGCATCGGCGATTCTATCTAGGCCAGAGAAACGTCTCTCTCTAAACAGGCCGTAATAATCTTCCTGCAGTTGCGCAGTATCATAGATGCCGATATTAGATTGATCTTCATAACTCACGTAGAGGTATTGGAACTGTGGCTCTAAGGTTTGGCGATAATTTTCATTGAAATAATCTGTAAAACGCTCAAAGTTCACCTGACCATGGATACGTACCTGAGGCAGAGACCGAGTGACCCGATCGTCTAGCTCATCGTTTTGGGGATTGCCTCGGTTATCTTGCCAATAATAGGTTTGCAGTAATTTGACTTCACTGGTGATTGATCCCGCAGGCCCCTGGATTGGCAATGAAATACTCGGTTCAATATGGAGACGAGTGGCGGTGGAAAATTCATTTTCTTGGTGCTTGAAGTTGGTAACTTCACTCATCAAATCAAAATCTAAGCCATTCCAGAGTGATGGTGCTCGATAGTTAAAGTTCAATTGCGGCATGACCTGATACGGGATCTCATCTTCTCCCAATACCTTGATGTCCTGTACTCTGGCGCTAAAGTCCCAATTTCTTTCGAAATAGCTGATCTCACCTACGCGCGACAGCTGGTTATCGGTTGCAGATTGGATATCCGAATTCATGTCGTTGAAATAGTTGTTATCGGAAACTTGGGTGAAATTGGCTAATACTCGCCAATTTTCGTTGATCGCGCCCTTGTGCTGCCAATGATAGAGATAACGATCTGCGTTGTTGCTCAACATGTTATCGTTGCCCAAATATTCGACATTGATCTGGCCTTGCTGTGAATCACCGGCTAAATATCTGAAGTCAGTCTTTAGAAACAGGCCTCGAGCCGACATGTAATGAGGCGTAAAAGTCAGATCGTATTCGGGGGCTATGTTCCAATAATAGGGCGTCGCAACCTCGACACCATTAGTGGTGCTGGTGCTAAATGTCGGAAAAAGAAAACCGGATTTACGTTTATCCGATACCGGGATCGTCATGTAAGGGATATAAAGTACAGGTACACCAGCAATTTTTAGCTTGGCATTCCAAAGCTCCCCCCACTCTTCTTTACTGTCGATCTTGATTGTTTCGGCTTCGAGCAGCCAGGAAGAGTCTCCCGGAGGACAGGTGGTGAAATTTGTCTTCGTGAGGTGCAAGTTGTTATCGGGCGTTATTTCGAGCTTTTCGGCATCACCGTGGATCTGTTGACCATGAAGCCAGTACTGGGCACCGGTAAGGACTGCACTATTATCTCGCATCTGAGCCACAAGTGAATCAGCCGTGATGGTGAACATCTGATCTTGGAAGACTAAATTTCCATTTGCATCCAGACGCTCACTCTCTTGATCGAGTATGGCCTCATCTGCGGCTATATGACGGCCGCCTTGGCTGAATGAGACATTGCCATTAAATTTGGCTTGCTTACCCATCTGAGCTTCCGAGCGATCTGAGACTATGCGTATCTCTTGCAGCGCTAATTCGGAGGCGTTGGGATCTAAGTTGGCCATTCTAGGCACAGGAGGCTCTACCAGACATTGTATGCTGGCATCGGGCTCGGAGGTGTTTTCTTCAGCCAAGACTAATTGGGGAAGTAGGCTTAATGCCAAAAAATATCGGATATGCATCTTAAGTCGTTTATTATGATTTCTTAGTCTGGACAAATATTGGTGAGAAAAGTTGCACTTTTACCAGGCAACTCAGCTAAATATCAACAATGAGCTTTTTAGCTAATTCCATTTTGCTTTATAATAAAGCAATTTTTACGTAAGAGCCATGAGGTGCCCTTGTCAGATCTTAGATTTCTTCAGTTAAATACATGGCTAAACCAAGTTTTTGCGACGCAATTACACCCATCTCTTATCTCCGGAGATGCGAGTTTTAGGCGCTACTTTAGGGTGTTTCATGATGAGAAGAGTTACATAATAATGGATTCGCCACCTGAGCTTATCCCTGTGACTCCATTTATAAAGTTAGCCAAAGCCTATGGCGATCTTGGCATTAATGTTCCCCAAGTTATTGAATCAAATATTGAAGGTGGTTTTCTTCTCCTGAGTGATTTAGGGGATGTTCAGCTTATTTCTCGGTTAAACGATACCAGTGTCGCAGCATATTACTCTCGTGCATTAACGCTTTTAGATAAGTTTGCTGCCTTCAAGGAAAACGCTGAAGTAGGCTTACCCTTGTATGATTCAGACTTCGTTCACAGAGAGTTAGATATTTTTACCGATTGGTTGATAAAACATCATCTGAAGTTAGTTATCGATACAGATACCCGAAAGATGCTTGAGCAGGCCTTTGGTTTGTTAGTGGCAAACGCCGATGAACAGCCGAAAGTGGGTATGCATAGAGATTATCACAGCCGCAATTTGATGCTTACTGCCGATGAATTTGGCATTGAGCAGCTGAGTGTGATTGATTTTCAAGATGCCGTTATAGGTCCGGTGACATATGATGCCGTGTCACTATTACGCGATTGTTATATTCGTTGGCCCGATGCGCTGGTAGAGGGCTTAATGGAAAAGCACTATGCTAATCAGCAACAAGCCGGTTTAGTCGACAGTTCGGTAACCTTAGAGACATACCGCAGATGGTTCGACCTGATGGGGATACAGAGGCATATTAAGGCGGCAGGTATCTTTGCCCGTTTGAACTATAGAGATGCCAAGCCTGCCTACATGGCTGACATTCCCATGACACTGACTTATATCGGGGACATTTCGGCACGTTATCCTGAGCTAGAGGACTTTAGCGCTTGGGTGGCTACTACTTTAATACCCGCATTTGAGGACAAACAATGAAGGCGATGATACTCGCGGCTGGGCGAGGTGAGAGGTTGAGGCCGCTAACTGATTTTCTGCCTAAGCCCTTGGTACGTGTCTGTGGCAAACCTTTGATCGTTTATCATATAGAGAGACTCGCTGCCGCTGGGTTTGATGAGATAGTGATTAACCACGCTTGGCTGGGGGAGAAGCTAGTCGAGCAGCTTGGTGATGGCAATCGCTGGGGCATTCTATTGCATTATAGTGCGGAAAAGAGTGCATTAGAGACTGGCGGAGGCATCAAGCGTGCCTTGCATCTGCTGGGTGATGAAGCATTTTTGGTGATAAACGGCGATGTGTTTATGGATGAGCTGCCTGAAGATATTGAGGCTGCTCTGGCGCAGATAAATGCCGGTAAATTGGCTCACCTCTGGTTAGTGGATAATCCGAGTCAGCATCCTCTGGGTGACTTTCCTTTGCATCATGGCTTGGTTGCTGCGCATAAAACGGCTGCCGAGCCGGCGCTGACTTTTTCCGGACTGGGTCTCTATCATCCTTCGCTTTTCGATGACACCCCCGAAGCCGGCTTCCCATTGGCCCCCTTATTGCGGGAGAAGATGTCATCGTCTCTGGTATCGGGTAGTCATTACTCTGGCTATTGGTGCGATGTAGGTACCATAGAGCGGCTCGAGGCTCTGGAGCGTCGACTAGAAGCAAACTAGGGTGATTTTTGTATTTTATATTGGTCACTGTGATAATTTTATTTTTAATAGCTAAGGTTTTTAGATGCGTATTTGGGGTAAGTTTTTTGGTTTCGCCATAGGTTTTATGTTTGGTCGAATCGTTGGGGGCCTGATTGGTCTCTGGTTAGGCCATTTATTTGATAAAAAGAGCGCTCAGTTGAGTGGCATCATAGGCAAAGGTGCCAATAGGCAGACGCTTTTCTTTAACACGACATTTGCTGTGATGGGGCATGTAGCGAAAGCATCGGGTCAGGTGACCGAGAACGATATTCGTATCGCGACCATGTTGATGGATCAGATGCAGCTCAAAGGTGAGGCAAGGAAGGATGCCCAGAGGGCATTCAGCGAAGGTAAAGCCAGTGATTTCGATATTAAGGCTTGTTTAAAAACCTTTAGAATTATCTCCATGGGACGTAAAGAGTTATTGCAGATGTTTCTGGAAATACAGATTCAGACTGCATTGTCCGACGGCGAGATCGACCCCAAGGAACACGCGGTTTTACTGACCATAGCCCAGGAGATAGGCTATAGCCGAACCCAGTTAGACGAATTGCTCAAGCGTTGGCAAGCCGAGTTTAACTTCCATAAAGGAGGCAATGGCAGTCAAACGAGTATCGAAGATGCTTATGATCTCTTGGGCATGGCCGAATCATCATCGGACCAAGAGGTCAAACGTGCTTATCGTAAGCTGATGAACGAACACCACCCGGATAAGCTAGTCGCTAAAGGCCTGCCTGAAGAGATGATGGAGCTGGCTAATCGTAAGGCGCAAGATATACAACTTGCGTACGATCGCGTTAAGTCAGACAGAGGCATGCGTTAGTCTTAACTAATACCGTGTTACTTTAGAATTAGAAAATAACAATAAAAGGGAAGCAAGATGAAAAAGTATACTCAGTTACTGCTCACGGCTTGGGTTGGCACAGGTGCCTTGTTTACAGCATCTGCATCGGCCGAAGTTTTTGTTGCCCCTTTTGCTGGTTATAGCTTTGCAGCCAGCGAGTTCGATGTGACTCAGACAGATACGAATGAGCAGGGGAAAGTCAAAATTGCTGAATCGGCAAATTATGGCCTGATGCTGGGCGTCACCACAGATGATCCTGGTAATATCTATTTCCTCTATAGCAGTCAGAGCACAGATCTCCGCAGTGGCGGTAATTTTAGTGCTGATTCAGTCATCGATTTGACTGTCGATTACTTTCATATCGGTGGATCGCTTTTCTTCCCCAATGGAAACTTGAAGCCATATGTTACCGTGAGTATGGGCGTGACGAATATGCGTCCTAGTGGCGACTTTTCCAATGAGTCACGTTTCTCCATGGGGTTTGGTGCCGGGCTTGAGTATGAAGTGACTCCTGCTGTTTCACTGTTTGCCGATGCCAGGGGCTATGCTACTTTCATCAACAGTGATAACGCACTTTTTTGTAATGGCGGTCAGTGCATATGGAATATCAATGCCGATATCATGTGGCAAGGACAAGTTAATGCAGGCGTTAAGCTCACTTTCTAACCGACGTTTGCTGTCAAGAATAGAGTGAAGGAGTGATGATGAAGATAGTTGTACTGGATGCTTATACCTTAAATCCAGGTGATCTAAGCTGGCAAGGGATAGCGCAATTCGGTGACTTGACCTGTTATGACAGAACCGAGCCCGAGCAAGTACTTTCTCGGGCAAAGGATGCAGAGATCTTGTTCACCAACAAGACCATTATCGATAAGAATATGCTGACTCTATTGCCTAAGCTGAGGTATATAGGTGTCTTGGCTACAGGGACCAATGTTGTCGATCTGCATGCCGCAACAAATCAGGGCGTAGTGATCACCAATGTACCCGCTTATGGCCCGGATGCTGTCGCTCAGATGGTTTTCGCCCATATTTTGCATCATACCCAGAGAATAGCTCTTCATCATGAGGCTGTCGTTGACGGCGTATGGTCTGACTGTGATGATTTTTGTTTCATCCTGTCTCCTTTACAGTCTCTAAAAGATAAGACTATCGGCTTGATGGGTTATGGCGCCATAGGTCAGCGGGTGGCTAATATAGCCTTGGCGTTTGGCATGAAGGTCATGGTTAACACCCGCAGTCTGCTAACAGATCTTCCTGCCGGCATAGAGTGGAGTGAACTGGAGCCGCTGATCTCCACAGTCGATATCCTCTCACTGCACTGCCCGTTAACCGAGGCTACCGATAAGATCATTAACAGCAGAGCCCTTAAGCAGATGCGTACCAGTGCCATCTTAATCAATACCGCCCGAGGTGGGTTAATCGATGAAGCTGCTTTAAAGCAGGCCTTGGCCGATGGCGAAATAGCGGCTGCCGGCGTCGATGTGCTATCGACCGAGCCACCGGAGAAAACGAATCCGCTGCTCAGCGCTAAGAATATCAGCATCAGCCCGCATAATTCATGGGCGACGCTTGAAGCCAGACGAAACTTACTCAATATCGCGAGTCGCAACCTGGAGTGTTTCCTATCTGAAGCCAGTAAGCCTGATGGAAAGTTTGACAATCAGGTCAATTAACATTGTCGCTAAAAGCGAGGGCCTACCTTTCTCATCATACCCAGCTCATTAAATATCTCTTCTATAGGCAGTGAATCCGTATTTATTCATTGCCTAATCTATCTCCTCGATTGTCACTTCTTACTCATATTTCTCACTTGGTGTTATCAGTATTGCTGTTCTTGAGTTCAAAATAGCTGGTATTGATAACAAAATGTTGAGAGAATGTTTTTCGGCGTAACCATGTATTAACTAATGATAATAACGACCTAAATGTTTCGGATACTGGATAATATTTAGGTATAGGAGAGAGTCATGTTTCTGGATTACTTTGCATTGGGCGTGATTTTCTTCGTCGCTATATTTCTATTCTACGGAATCATAGTCATTCATGATATTCCCTACGAGATTGCCAAAGAGCGTAATCATCCTCAGCAAGATGCACTGCATATCGCCGGCTGGGTGAGTTTGTTTACCTTGCATGCTATTTGGCCTTTCTTGTGGATTTGGGCAACCTTGTATCGGGAAGACAGAGGCTGGGGCTTTAATCATGTGGTGCAGCGAGAGCTAGCATTGGAAGACGAAGTGAAGCAGCTTAATAAGACAGTTGCTCAATTAGAGATTCGACTGCTGTCGATAGAACAAGGCTCAACTAAGCCTAATGAACAAGCTGTTGTAGCGGCTTCAACTAATAGCAAGGAGGCATAAGATGGATCTATTACTTATTCTTACCTATACCGCTATCTGTATCGCGATATTTAAGATTTTTAAAATTCCACTTAACAAGTGGACTGTGCCTACGGCTATTCTTGGTGGTATTTTCATCGTTGGCGCGCTCGTGCTCTTGATGAACTATAACCATCCTTACACACCTTTTGCGAAAGAATACTTCGTCACAACCCCAATTAACCCGGCGGTTAAAGGTGTCGTCATCAGTGTTGAAGTTAAAGCTAATACTCCGATAAGGAAGGGGGAGGTGTTATTTAGACTCGATCCGACTCCTTTTGCCGCTATCGTGAAGCAGAAACGTGCCGCATTACTTGCCGCTGAGCAGGAAGTGCCGCAACTGGAGGCTGCATGGAAAGCTGCAACGGCCAGCGTTACACGCGCCGTTGCCGATAAAGATAGGACTAAGTCGGCCTACGATCGTTATGCCAAGGGCAAGAAGCGGGGCGGTGTAAACTCGCCATTTACCGAACTTGAGCTGGATAATAAACGTCAGTTCTATCTCTCTTCTGAAGCTCAGCTAACGGCAGTGAGAGCCGAAGAGCTAAGAGTGCGCCTCGCCTTCGAATCTAATATAGATGGCGTCAATACTAAGGTTGCAGGTATTCAGGGTGAGTTGGAGAAAGCCCAGTTCGATCTCGATATGACAGTCGTCAGGGCGCCAACAGATGGCATAGTGACTCAGATGGCCTTGCGTCCCGGTATCGTAGCCGTGCCTATGCCACTTCGCCCCTTGATGAGCTTTATCCCGGATGAGCAGAAGATGTTTGCCGGTGCTTTTTGGCAAAACTCGCTGTTGAGATTGAAAGAGGGGGATGAGGCCGAAGTGATTTTAGATGGTGCTCCCGGGCAGATATTTAAGGGCAAGGTTGCTAAGATCTTACCCGCAATGGCAGAAGGTGAGATTCAATCATCCGGCGCACTCATCTCTTCGCGTCACCTGATGCAGCGTGGCCGTGTCATCGTCTTGATAGAGCTTGATGATCATGAGATAAGAGAGCGATTCCCCGCGGGGGTTTCGGGACAAGCGGCTATCTATACCGATCACTTCTCCCATGTGGCCATTATGCGTAAGGTATTATTGAGAATGCAGGGATGGTTGAACTACGTGTTCCATTAAACCAAAAATTTAATTTGAGCTAAAGTGGATGATTAAAGGGACCGAGTGTCCCTTTTTTATTCACTACTTTAAAATGGACACGAGGTTTAACGTCTTTAAGGCGAGCCAAGGTTTTTCCGGTGCAGAGATTGAACTGGCCGTTATCTCGGCAATTTATAGTGGCAAAGCGACCGAGACACAAGTCGGTCAGGCACTCTTGAACCGGGAGTTAATGAAGACTGGGCATTGTCTGTGGTAATGCGTGAGAAGTTACAGGCATTAAGAGACTGGGCTTCGGGCCAAACCGTGAATGCCCACAGGTAGTACACTTCTACTCTGAATAAGGGCATGATCATTTCTTGACCTAGGATAGGTGTCGTACCAGGATATGGGTATCTCTCTGGTTGTAAAGTTAGCTAACGTAAAGCGTTTTGTGGTGGATACCGACAAGCAGAATCTGCGAATATTCATCAATTACTTACTGATTTTAGCTCCGGGTTAAAACCGTTATCCGGTTCAGGCGAGTTAGCTCAAATACCTGAATTCGAGTCATGGGAGACGATGGCAATAAGCTCTTTCAAATAACTTGAATTTCAAACTCTATTTTATATCTCTTCTTGCTCTATTCTTTATCGTTTATTCTTATTAATCATTCAAGGTATTGTTTATCTACTAGTTATTTGTATTAATGAGATTAAGCATTGAAACTTAATAAGTTAACTAAGGATAGATGAATGAATGGAACTCAACTTTTATTGGCGAGTATGGCACTGGCTTTAGTCACAGCTTGTGGTCTTAATGAAAGTCAGCAGCTAGAGAGGGAACTCTTGATTAACAAGGGAGTGAAACAATATCCTTCCAGGTGTACTCGAGTCGATGAAGGTCATGCATATAAGCATCATCCAGCACGGACTAAAATCATTCGAGCGCCCAAGTATCCAGTTAACGCGAAAGAGCTTGGGATTGAGGGATATGTAAAGCTGGAGTTTGACCTGTCTACTGAAGGAAACCCAATCAACATTCACGTATTAGAATCGGCTCCTGCAGGCGTTTTTGATCAAGCTGGTATTGAAGCCCTATCGACTTGGCTTTATCAGGGGGAAATGTTGCCATGTCATGCTGTTCGGCTAAATTTTAGTTTGCCACCTGAACGTAAACGCTAGTTATCTTGCCTTTGTCATGCCCGCCACGGGTCATTTTGTGAGAGGCGGGAATTGAGATAAGATCTTGGTGACGGTCTTCTGAGTCTCTGCCATTTTTTCTTCACCGCCGGCATCGAAGTCAAATTTATCTGTGCCGCGCCAGATCAACTTGTTGGTTTTCGGGTTGATAATATCTATCTGTATGGTCTGGATTTGAGCCGTATCACTGCCGATAGGGACGCCCACACTAGTGCCGACACTCGCACCACCACTACTGCCCCAAGTGCCAGTGCCTAAGCCGATGGATAAGCCGGACTTCTTCGGCTTATTTTCTACCTTGAAGGAGTAAGTGACGTTAAAGTCAGCTTGCTGTTGAACCATCACAAATCCTTGCTTGCTGAGCGCGACTGCGATCGAGTCCTGGATGCGCGATGCGCTTAATGGATCATCAGTTTTGGAGGGAGAGACGGTTTCGAAGCTGTTGAGTTGGCTAAAATCATATTCGGTATCATAGTCACTCTTAGGCTTGCTGGTACAGGCACTGAGCATCAAGCATGTAATGAGTAGGGGAGTTAGGGCTGACATTTTCATTTTGTTATTCCTCAGGAAACCTTTGTTTCAATTTGAGTCTAACAGGGTTTATAAGCAAGGTATTTTATTCCAGCTTAATCTCAGTCAGTGTAAAAATTAGCCAGCTTAAGCTAAATAAGTTATGTTTAAACTAACACTCTCTTAAACTGGTGATCCGCCGATAAGCGTAATGATGGAACAACTAGAGTTTTTTGAGATCCCCAGCCCATGTATCGAAGTGTGTCAAACCGATGCTAGAGGCTACTGCAAAGGCTGTTTACGTAGCAGAGATGAGCGATTTAATTGGCTTGAGTTTTCTGATGCCAAGAAGACTGATGTGATCCGTCTGTGTAAGCAGAGAATACGGCGTAGAAAGCTGGTTATTCTCAAAGCTAGAAAAGCCCAGCTCACTCAAGAGCAGGCTCAAATTAATCCCGTTTTAGACTTTGGTTCTGATGAAGAAGCTGAAGCTAACTTAGCGCTAGATGATTTTTCATTAGATTGAGTCGCACTCTCTATTTAGCCGTTCTTGTTGACTTAATTTCTGGCCAGTACAAGGTAAAACAGGTATGTCCTTCGGTGCTTTCAACTGTCACCTTACCCTCATGTCTGTCCATGATACGTTTGATTATCGCTAATCCTAAGCCGTGGCCTTTATTACCATTCTGAACCGATTGACTGCGGTAGAAAGGTTCAAATATCTTACCTTGATCTTCAATTGGGATCCCTTGACCATCATCTGTGATCGATAGAGATACTTGTTGCTCGCCCTGCTTAATTTCGACCTTAATTGATTGACGGCCAAATCGTTGTGCGTTGGTGATCAAGTTTTGTATGGCTCTCTCTACCAGAAGGGGATCCCCCATGATGAAGATAGGGTTGTCAGATTTTTTGAATGTGATTGGCGCACTGACGCTCGAAGACAGTTTTTCGACAGTGTGCTCGGTTAGAGCCTCAAGGTCGCAATGTTCAAATTGAACATTTTTCTGTTTTGACTCGAGGCTTGCATAGGTTAATAGCTCTTCAAGTAAGTTCTCCATCTCTTTGACATCTTGCTTCATCTCATCGAGAAATTCATTCCTGCGTGCAGGATCTGAGTTGGGTTGGCAATATTGTGGCATTAGCGCTAAAGCAAATTTAAGTCTGGCCAGAGGCGTACGGATCTCATGGGAGACGGCATTGGATAAGTGCTTTTGATTTTCGATCAGTGTGCTGATCTGTTGCGACATCTCGTTAAACGTCATGGCTAATGGTAATACTTGAGAACGTGGAGAAAGCTCTATTTGGGTATCCCATTTGGCTTGGCCAAATTCACGGGTAGCACTCTTTAACGTCTTGAGATCTCTCGACAGGGGCCAGACCCATATCAAGGATACGAAGGCCAGAGACAGATAGAAGAAGAGGGTAAATAAGCCTCTTAATCGGGCTCGGGGATCGATCTCTATGGGACCTGCGATCAATACCTGTTGGCCCACTTTAATGAAGTGGAGTTCGTGATCATCACCTTGGGATGTGATGAGTAACTGGTCAGACGTTAACTCGCTCTCTGGCGATAGAGCGATCTGACTGGCATCGACTAATTTGAGTGGGTACTCGGCGTTGCGATCGAGTTGAACCAGGTATTTTTCACGGTCTTGCTGAGGGATTTTTGCCAGTAGCTGAGCAAACGCAACCAGTGGTGCATCCATTGCACCACTGTCTTCGACACTGTTCTGCCAAATACTGTCGAGTGTCCAGCCTATCCCTAAGAAGCTAAGGCTTACCAATAGGTACAGGCTGATGAAGAGTCGTTTCAACTTTTAGTTCCGTAAAAATTAGCAGTTGTTAGCTAGTCCAAGCTTCTGGGGCAAACAAATAGCCTTGGCCCCAAACTGTCTTGATCCTAAATGGAGTCTCAATATTATCCCCTAATTTCTTTCTTAAGCGAGAGATACGCACATCTATTTTTCTGTCTTTACCATCGAAATCGATATTGAGTAGGTATTGATAGATATATTGGCGGCTCAATACTTGCCCAGCTTGAGAGGCCAGTAGCCATAAAAGTTCGAATTCATGGCTAGTCAAGTCGACCTCGATATCGCCCAAGCGGATCGCTTGCGTATGAGGGTCTATGCTGAGTTTACCAAAACTTAAACAGTGAGATTCTACTTTTGGTGGCTTAGCAGTGCGGCGTAGTAGGTTGTTAATCCTAGCGATAAGCAGAGCAGGATCCACAGGTTTTACGACGTAATCATCGGCGCCAAGCTCTAAACCTTTGATCTGATCTTCATTGGAGCCAAGTGCGCTCATCAGTAAGATCGGACCGGCAAAGTAATCGGGTAGTTTCTCACACAGGGTTAGGCCGTCCATTCCTGGTAGCATGATATCTAGCAAGATGATATCGGGCTTATAGTTGATCAACCGAGTTAATACAGTATCTCCTCGGCGTTCTACTTCAACATGCATTCCATGCGACTTTAAATAATCCACAATCAAATTGGCAAGACGAATATCATCCTCTACCAGTAATACTCTATGGGTAGATTGGGGGTCGGTCATTAGAATAAACTCCATGGGTTGCGGTAGCGTCGTCGCACTTTTGGCTCTGCGGCCGGTGTGACTTTGAGTTTGACTCCAGCTAGTGTTTGGTGTGTTTCTTTATCAATCATCACAAATTGAATATCGTCAGTTGCACTGATGGTCAATGTTAATGAATGAGTTTCCGCTGACTCGGCACACCACTTTGCCATCTCTTTGTAGTCAGACAAGATACAGATGGGTCTAAAAAATTCATTTTCCCACTCTAGCACTAAGGTGAGCTTGCATACATTTTCATCTGCAGATGTGATGCAAAACTCAGGGGAAAGTGTGAGTATGGAACCTAGTTCTTCATCCTCATCTGCGGCAATGGCAGAGCCACTCAGCAGTGAGAGAGTAAGAATTCCAATGGGTAATAATCTAAATAATGACACTAATACCTGATTCAACACGTGTTAAAACCTATAGGCAGTGCCGACAAAAAAGGTACTGGTATAATCTTCATTAAGCAGGGGACTGGCAACAATTTCATCGGCGATTTGTGTATACCTTGCCAGAAAAAGCAGCTCCCAATGTTTCGCTAATACATAATGACTGGTCAATTCTATGCCTGTATTGATGGCCGATTCCGCCTGGTAATTTTGACTCCAGTAAGCATTTTCAGAGGGCCTGATACCGTAATAGTAGTCAACGACCTCTTCACTCTTCCAATCGAGTACTAGAGCCAGTTCAAATTTCCATTCTTCTATCGACAGGTTGTAGAGCCACTTTAATTTGGCTTCTGTGCCTTGGTGAACATTGAGCATATCGTGAGCCAGGGACAGGTTGAGTATCCCTACTCTAGTGTATATATAGGCTTCTATCCCACCAAGATAGGTAAAATGGCGAGTCTCGAGTTCATCCGCTGTAGGGACGCTTTGCTCTTCTCCCATAACGGTTAATCGAGTCTCGCTAAAAAGAGCACTTGGCTCGAATTTATTGCTCCCTGTAAGAAATATGTTAGAGGGATCCCAGCGATGGAAAAAGGCGCTGTCTGTACTGAAACTGGTGGTCAGATTTATGGTGTATTTTTCATCTTCGATTAATGTATAGCCAATATTACCATTGTCGAAATACCAATAATCGCCGTAATAAGCGAAGGTCGGCGCTAAGTAGATAGGTATATCGTCATAATCTTTAAGAGGATTACTGCGTGAGCCATAACCGAGAGCCAGGCCTATATCCCATCTGCCTATTTCGATACACTCATATTCGCTTCCGCAGGAGTCGACGGGGTCGGCCCATGCAAAAATAGGAAAGAAAATACAGGTTAGCAGCAGCACTCTTAGGTTTTTCATCTTGCTCGTTTATATACTCATCACAGAATTAACATATTGAGTAACAGAGTATCACCTGTGGTAGCTTTAGGGTGGTTTTTCACTCCATTTGATGCAAAGTGATACAGTCTAGGGGCTATTGTTTCCTCTTAGTACATCTTATGTTTGATGTTGTGAATCATGCCGTTGAACCGTGTTGCTTACGTGTTCTTTGTTTGTGCTCTTCTTGGTCGTTTTCTCGCTTAATGTCTGGGATTTTTGCATACCTGGAGTAATTGAACTTGTTGTTCATTTAAGCGGGCATCTCTAGGCAGGGCCAAGCCGACAGTTCTCTTAAGCTCGATATCCTGCAGTGGTCTAAAGGTAATATTTCTCTGTTCAAGCAAAGCGGGAAGCGCCGGCACTAAAGCGATTCCCAGCCCCGCTGCGACTAAGCCAACCGCGTATTCTATGGTCTGAATTCTTGCTCTGACCTGTACTTGTATCCCTTCCAGATCCATCAATTGTTGCAGACTCGACAGAGCCTCACAGGGAGCACGGTGAATAAAGGCTTGTTGATCTAAATCCTGTAGGCGTATTTGTGTCTGTAAACTCAAACTGAATGAGGAAGGGATGGCCAGTAGATAGTCATCATGCCAGATAGGATAAAAGTCTTCGCCCCTAGTCAAATCGCTGGTGGTAATGATCCTCGCTTCGGCATCTTCGTTGGCTTCGACAAGTGTTAACTCCATATCGGCACAGGCATTGGTAAAATCTTTCAGCAGTCCACTCATCCTATGGACCCCTAAAGAGCGGATCAATCCGAGTCTAAAGGGAGTCTGTTGTTGAGGTTGTTTGAACAGAGATTCGATGGCCTGAGATTCATTGAGTAGTTTCTGCGCCAGGGGATAAAGCCTAAGCCCCGAGTCTGTCGGACTGACACCTTTTCCATGGCGATGGAAGAGTTGAGTCTCTAGCCTGGTCTCTAATTGCGATATCGCGGCTGAGATAGAGGGCTGGGCGACAAAACACTCTTTAGCGGCACCGCTAATGCTGCCTCTCTCTACCACGGCGACAAAATAATTGAGCGATCTTAGATTCAAGTTAACCTCTAGGTCAGATATAGGTATTACCTATAGATGCTAAAGAAAAAGAATATTTCTCCTAATGGTCAATTATGCCTATGCTAAGAAAATTAGGAAATGGTTATTTTGTAGACTCTACATTCTCTATTTTTCGCAATCAGTAACAAACCAAAGGACAATATCATGGCAAGAGTGCATTTCGATTGGACCGATCCCCTGCAGTTTAACGCCTTACTCTCGGAAGAGGAGCGCATGATCCGCGACAGTGTTCACGATTATGCTCAGGACAAACTCATGCCCAGGGTGTTGATGGCCAACAGAAATGAGCACTTCGATCGGGAGATCATGAATGAGTTAGGAGAATTGGGTCTACTGGGGGCAACCTTGCCTGAAAAATATGCCTGTTCAAATATTAATTATGTCAGCTATGGCCTGGTGGCTCGCGAGATTGAGCGAGTCGACAGTGGTTATCGTTCAGCCATGAGTGTGCAGTCCTCCTTAGTCATGCATCCCATCTACGCCTATGGAAGTGAAGCGCAGAGGCTCAAGTACTTACCTAAATTGGCTAAAGGGGAATGGATTGGCTGTTTCGGTTTGACTGAGCCCGATGTTGGCTCAGATCCCGGTGGCATGAAGACGCGCGCCGAGCGTATCGACGGCGGCTATCGCCTCAATGGTGCCAAGATGTGGATCACTAACTCACCCATTGCCGATGTGTTTATTGTCTGGGGTAAGCTCGAAGGAAAAATCCGTGGCTTCATCCTGGAAAAAGGCATGAAGGGCTTGAGTGCGCCTAAGATTGAGGGCAAATTCTCCCTTAGAGCCTCCGTCACCGGCGAAATTGTGATGGATAATGTCGAAGTACCTGAGTCTGCGTTATTACCCAATGTCGAGGGGTTGAAGGGGCCCTTCGGTTGCTTGAACAAGGCACGTTATGGCATCGCCTGGGGCGCACTTGGCGCCGCTGAGTTCTGTTGGCATGCTGCACGCCAATACACCTTGGATAGGATCCAGTTTAACCGCCCCTTGGCGGCCAATCAGCTGATCCAGAAGAAATTGGCGGACATGCAGACCGAGATCACCTTAGGCTTATTTGCCTGCTTACAGGCGGGACGTCTGATGGATCAAGATGCCTTACCGGTAGAGGCTATCTCACTGATAAAACGCAACTCCTGTGGCAAGGCGTTAGATATCGCCCGACTGTCTCGGGATATGCACGGTGGTAATGGTATATCAGATGAGTTCCATGTCATACGTCACCTCATGAATCTGGAGGCGGTGAATACCTACGAGGGCACTCACGACATACATGCACTTATCTTAGGTCGAGCGCAGACCGGCATTCAGGCATTTGGATAAGACGCAATAAAAAGGAGCCTAAGGCTCCTTTTTTGTCTCTGGTATTGGAATTGGCATCATATAGGTAAGCATTATGGAAGATAGAGCCCTGGTTTTGGATCGTCGTTTCCTCGAGCGAGTACAGCAGCAGGAGTTTAGTGATATCGGTGCAGGTTGGGACCACCATAAACTAGGTTTAACCGACAGTGATTTTATCGGCATGTTCGAGTCTCAGCTTAAGAGCCGTTTATTGGATCTCGAGTCGAGGAAAATGAAGGGCCGCAATCAGGGCTTCTATACCATAGGCAGCTCAGGCCATGAGGGGAATGCCGCCTATGGACTGGCTTTTAAAGCCACAGATATGGCATTCCTGCATTACCGCAGCTGTGCCTTCATGTTGGAGCGAGGCAGAAAGGTCCCGGGTGAGACCTTGTTATACGATATCTTGCTGTCATTTGCAGCATCCAGTGACGATCCTACCTCGGGTGGCCGCCATAAGGTGCTCGGCAGTAAACGTCTCAACATTCCGCCGCAGACCTCGACCATAGCCTCTCACCTTCCTAAAGCCGTTGGGGCTGCCTTGAGCATTCCGTTAACAGAGCGACTGTCATTGGCATCGAACATGCCTACAGACAGCGTTGTATTGTGCAATTTTGGCGATGCTTCGGCTAATCATGCCAGTGCCCTGAGTGCGATAAATTCGGCGTGTTGGGCCGCGTACCAACAAGTGCCCATGCCCCTGGTGTTTATCTGTGAAGACAATGGTATCGGCATATCCACACCGACTCCCAAGGGCTGGATCTCGGCTAACTTCAGCCAGAGACCGGGACTTAAGTATTTTTCTTGTGACGGTAGAGACATTCTCGACTGTTACAAGGTCAGCAAGGCGGCAGCCGACTTTGCTCGTATGCATCGAAAACCTGTATTTTTACATGTTCGCACCGTTCGCTTGATGGGCCATGCCGGCAGTGATGCCGAGATAGCTTATATGAAGAAACTGCAGATCTTCGATAATGAATCTCAAGACCCCTTGTTGGTCACGGCTCAGCAACTCATTGAAGCGGGAGTGATGAATAGCGAGCAGATCGTTTCTCTCTATCTCAGTCTCAAGGCGCGTATTCAGGCCATTTCGCGTATCGTGGTGACAAAGCCTAAACTCAGAGACGTGACTCAGGCTATGGCAGCCATTGTGCCGCCAAAACGCAGGCCAGAGTTTGTCCCCTACTTGGATGAGGAGCGCAGAAGCACCTTATTGAAGGCGGATAAACAATCTCTGATCAAGCCTCTGCATATGGGCAAGATGATCAATCTTGCGTTGACAGAGTTGATGGCCAGATACAGTAATATTGTGGTCTGTGGTGAGGATGTGGGTAAAAAAGGTGGTGTGTACCATGTGACTTCACGTCTGGTTGAGCGCTTCAGTCCTAATAGAGTAATCAATACCTTGTTGGATGAGACCTCTATCTTGGGCCTCGCTATTGGCATGGCTCATAACGGTATCTTACCCATCCCTGAGATCCAATTTTTGGCTTATGTGCACAATGCCGAAGACCAGATAAGAGGCGAGGCGGCGACCTTGCCTTTCTTCTCCGATGGCCAATTTACCAACCCTATGGTGATCCGCATCGCGGGCCTGGCCTATCAGAAAGGCTTCGGTGGCCATTTTCATAACGATAACTCCTTTGCCGTGTTCAGGGACATCCCCGGACTCATCATTGCCTGCCCGTCAAATGGTCACGATGCGGTCGAGATGCTGAGGGAATGCGTACGCTTAGCCCGAGAAGAGCAGAGGCTGGTGATCTTCCTCGAACCTATCGCCCTGTATATGACCAAAGATCTGCACAGTAAAGATGATGGTCTCTGGTCCAGCCATTATCTGCCGGAACAAGAAGCGGAGCCACTTGGGTTAGGGGAGATAGCTCAGCATGGTGAGGGAAGAGAACTGTGCATCATCAGTTATGCCAACGGTTACTACCTGAGTCGTCAGGCGGAGAAGTTGTTAGCGGCAACGGGTCTTAAGGTGCGTGTACTCGACATTCGTTGGCTGGCGCCGCTGAATATTGAGGCGATTATCGACAGTGCCAAAGAGTGTCATCACATTCTGATTGTCGATGAGTGTAGAAAAACCGGCTCCATCAGTGAGGCGTTAATCACAGGTTTCCATGAGGCACTCGGCAATGAATGCCCACCATTGGCCAGATTGACTGCCGAGGATTGCTTTATCCCGCTAGCCGATGCGGCAACGTTACCCCTACCGAGCACAGATACCATAGTCGAGGCTGCTTTGGCCTTGATGGGTAGAGAGCTTAATCATCAGTTGCTTAAAGAGGCCTTGTAACATGACTATCAATATGGAAAAGCAAGTGGCGGCAAACGATCAAGCCGAGCAGACGGTGAATAAACCACGAGAGAGAGTCGTTGTCGTAGCACCTGGCCGCGGTTGCTATAACAAGGATGAGTTGGGATACCTGCAACGTTTTCACTCCGATAAACAGGCGTTAATTGCAGCAATAGATCAATACCGAGCGGAGCTAAAGCAGACGGGGATAGCTAAAATCGATGGCGCGGCTAAATACTCTTTTAAACAACATACGCCTGGGGAAAATGCCTCAGCCCTCATCTATGCCTGCTCTATATGTGACTTTATGGATATCGATACCGAGCGCTATGAGGTGGTTGCGGTAACCGGGAATTCCATGGGCTGGTATATTGCCTTGGCCTGCGCCGGCGCTCTGGATGCCGATGCCGCCATCGATGTGATCAATACCATGGGGTCAATGATGCAAGATGGCCTCATTGGCGGCCAACTCATTTATCCCGAGATCGATGCCCAGTGGCGGCGTGACAGTGAAATATCTTCCCATATTGACAGGGCAATCGAGACCATCTGTGATGAAGAGGGATGTGAGCTATTTACCTCTATCTATCTTGGAGGCTATCGGGTGCTTGCGGGAAATGAAGCTGGGCTGAAACGAGCCGAGGAGATTTTGCCTCAGGTGGATGAACGCTATCCTATGCGTTTATATAATCATGGTGCTTTTCATTCACCCTTGTTGGAGCAAGTGTCTGAGAAAGGCTTTGCCTCTCTGGGAGAGTTTCTGTTTTCTAAGCCCAAGATCCCCCTGATCGATGGAGAAGGCAGAAGTTGGACTCCCTATGGTACAGATTGTTCTAAGTTGAGGGAGTACACCTTAGGGGAACAGGTCACTAAGCCCTATGATTTTACCAAGGCCGTGCAGGTGGCGGTGAAAGAGTTTGCCCCGGATAAGGTTATCGTACTGGGTCCGGGTAACACCTTAGGTGGGCCCACTGCCCAAGCATTAATCGATATCAATTGGTTTGATTGGACGAGTAAAGGTGAGTTTTCGGCAGCTCAGCAAACAGCGCCTCAGATGCTAGCCATGGGCAATGAGGAACAGCGAAGTTTATGTACGCTTAAATAGCCATCGGAAGCATACACACATACACTTAAATAGGTAAACTTAGGCCATCGGAATTATAGATACACTTAAATAAGTGAACTTAGCCCATCGAATCATACTGATTAATTTCGATGGGTTATGTGTTTAGATTGCCGTTCGACTGACGGCTTCCAAAATTTCCTGCTTAGAAGAAGGTTTAAGTATATAGCCCTGCAATCCCTGCTCCGCCCACTTTTTTATGAGCTCTTTATTCTTGTTTCCAGTCAGTGCAATAACAGGAATTTCTTCTCCACCATTGATGGTCTTAATCTGCTTTGTGGTATTGATACCATCTAAATTAGGCATAAAAAGGTCCATTAAAATTAGCGAGTACTGGTTATTTCTTATTTTCTTAAGCGCACTCAAACCATCGGCCACAGCGTCGACTCGATAGGCTTCTTTAGCTAACACTTTCACTAACATATCTCGGTAGATTTGGTTGTCTTCCACGACTAAGATGCGCTTCGATACATTAGCGTTACTGGTTATATTCATGGTTTCTTCGGTGTCGCTGTTTTCTGTCGATAGCACTTCTGAGATGACTTGTGGATCTGGAGCCTTTTTCCTGCCCATCTCAAAGGATCTATTTTCTAGTTCTTTGAGGCCGAGCTGTTTCGCAAGTAATTGCTGGATCATGCCATCTAAGCCTATCTTGATATTGCTTTCCAATTCTGCAAGTAGAGGCTCAATATGAGTTTTATTTATTTTATCTATGAGTGCTTTGGAGGAGATTTTTGCTCGTTTATGCTCTTCAATTAGACTATATTCAGACTCTTTCATCTGCTGCTTACATTTGGATATTGAGTCGAGTAGTGATTGTTTACACTCTCCGCCGGCATCGATTAATGCCGTTAACTCATCACCGATAAATTCAAATTGTTCTTCATTGAACCCTTTATATTGTTCTACAGATTGACTGATTCTTAAGCCATTATGGACAATCATTTTTAGTCGAAACTTTTCGTACAAGGGCTGGTAGACAAAGTAGTTATCGAACAATCCTTTGATACAGCATCTGAATGCGACTCCAGACTCTCGATTCTTACACAGGAGAATACCGTAGTGAGGGTAATTTAAATGCAGATCAGCGATGAGCTTGGTATAGAGTTCAATGCTGCGCTGAACGTTGGAGAGAGCGAACAAGAGAACCGAAGGCTTTATGATTTTTATTGTTTCACCGATTTCGCTGTTAAGCATAACGGTTCTGTACTCATCAACTTGATCGGCGATGATACTTGCGGCCCCAAGAATGTCATCTTCGTTTTCATAAATCATGATCACCTTAGGCTGCCGAAAGGCTAGCCTAGCTTTATTGGTCATTGGTTATCACTCCATATATTTGTTGTAGTGCCACTTTAGTTTTCAAAATCAGTTTTCTGCATTCTGGTTTATTGTGTGCTGAACCCGATATTTCTAATGCTTGTAGCAGATGAGATATCTGTTCGGCACCAACGGCTTTTGCCGATGTTTTAAGAAAGTGGGCTTCTTGTGTTATTTCATGCAATCGACTCGTGTTGTACATATCTGCCATCTTTTGTAATGAGACTTTGGCCTGCTTTAAAAACTCGATCTCAAATTGTTTGATGAGATCAGGTTCATCTCCAATGAGGTCAATCATGATATTTCTATTTAAGATGTGAGGAGTCCCTTCGTTCATCGTTAAACCTCCAGATATATTTTCATTGTTTAAAGTCTTGTTTGGAAAAAATACAAACCCATAATTTTTTCACTCTCGGTGACCTTAGGTGTACCATTTCTTTAGCACCTTTTTTAAATCACTTAATATTATGGGTTTACTGACAAAATCATTCATGCCCATAGAGTAGCAATACTCGGCATCCCCCCTCATGGCGGCTCCCGTAATCGCGATGATTGGAATGGATTTTTGTTGTTGTTGCTGTTCAATATCTCTGATTTTTTTGGTCATGTGGTAGCCATCTAGGTTAGGCATATGACAATCGGTAAGAATAATTTTATAGTCTATGGCTCGCCACTTTTCTATACCATGAAGACCATCATCAGCCAGATCACACTGATAACCTAAAGCGGCTAGCTGCTTGGCTATAAGTTTTTGATTTAAAGGGTTATCTTCCACGATTAAGATGTCGGGGTGCTTGTTTTTGCTGGTGGGTTTATTGATACTTATCATTAAGTTATCGGTTTCGATTTCATCGAGTGCCAAGCATATTTCTTGATCTATGACTTTTTTAATTGACGCGACTAACTGGCTGCGAGTCATAGGATCGATTGATACTAATAAACTCTGTGGCATGAGTCTTCTGGTCTGACTTATTTGTGAAGAAAGCACACCTATGATTAAGTTTGAAGCGAGTTGATGATCTTGGTAGGTATCGAGGAGGGTTTGTTGGTAAGCATCTAAATTACAACATAGTAATAGTACGGCATCATTTTCAGCAATTGCTAAATTAATATCTGCAATGTCGTAATGAGCGACTCGACTTTTCTCCGCTACTAAGTGTTTTTTTATGTTGCTGGAGCGTTGTTCTAGGTGATTACAAAGCTGAATGAGTGCGATCTTAGAGCTTGCCAGCTGAAATTTTTCATCGGCTTTTTTAGAATGATAGAAAGGCAGCTCGACTCGGAAAGATGAGCCTTCACCAAGTATACTCGACAGCTCAATGTGTCCACCCATCAAGCTAATTAGTTTTCCACAAATGGCCAAGCCTAAGCCGGTGCCTCCATATTTACGGGTCGTAGAGCGCTGGGCTTGGGTGAATGGCGTAAATAGCTTTTTTTGAGTTTCTTTATCTATGCCAATACCATTATCTGTAATGGTAAAGGCAATTCGATACATAATATTATCGTGTTCTATAACTTCGGCTTTTAATTTGACTTCCCCTTCTCTGCCATCGAGACTCGAGGTGAATTTTATGGCATTACCGAGTAAATTAAAGAGTACCTGTCGAACTCTTAGTGCATCGCCTTCAACAAACCGTGGAATATAAGGATCTTCTTCAACGTCTAGAACAACGCTTTTTTTGTTAGCTACGGGCTGAAATATTTTAACGACATTATCTATAGTATCGGCTATCGAATAATCTTGCTCTTCAAGTTGTAGTTTACCAGACTCAATTTTACTAATATCAAGAATGTCGTTTAAGATCGTGACTAAATTGATGGCCGATGTGCCTGCAGTTTCAATTAACTCTGTCGATTCAGGGCTTTGCTCAGAGAGAGTTAAAAGATCTAAAGAGCCTATGACGGCATTCATGGGAGTTCTGAGTTCATGGCTCATCATGGAAAGGAATTCACTTTTAGTTTGATTGGCTTGTTCGGCTTTCTCTTTTGCCTGTTGTAGCTCTAAGGTGCGCAAGTTGACCCTAGCTTCGAGTTCATCATTAATTTTTTGTAACTCTTCCTGAGCTTTAAATATGGGGGATTGATCGATGCAGACTCCATCAATACGCGTAATTCTATTGACCTTATTTCGACCGACTTTACCCTTTCCTAATATGTATTTTATTTCGCCGGAGGGTAATATGGTGCGGTATTGTTTGCTAAAGCTCTCTCCCGTTTTTAAAGAATGTTGTATTGCTTCTAGTACTGCATCAGAATCTTCAGGATGCAGCCTATCAACCCATTTTTGGAGCTGGCCTATATCTGAAGGTTGCAGGGCAAACATGTCGTTAGCTCTTAAGTCCCAGTCCCATGCCCACTGTTGATTTTCATCTAACTCTGCTCGCCAGTTGCCAATATTGCCAGCTTCTAGAGCCAGATTCTTTGACTCGATGGCATCTCTTAATGCGATCATATTTTCTTTTTCTTCGGTGCAATCAATTAACGAGCCTGTAATGGTGAATTTTTCTCCGTCGGATAAAAATGCTTCGCTATTTAATTTAAACCAGCAGATTTTACCCGCTTTATAGATACGGAACTCAAAGCTGAGGCGAGTGCCAGGTTTACATTCTTGTTTAGTGAGGAGCTCAAAGTTAGCCTTATCTTCTTCTATGACCAATGCTTTAAATTGATGCCAGCTAAGCTGCGTAGCAGGTTTTATTCCAATAATCCCCTTTAGTTTTAATGAAAAATAACTCATCTCTGTTTCAGGAGTATATTCCCAAGTCCCTATATCAGCTCCCTTCATGGCGTGATTTAATCTGTGTAATTTGTTTTTGATTAAACTGGTTTGTAGCTGAGACTCACAACATGGACTGACTAATAGCCAGTATTCGTTTGGATTGTCTGGATTGAAGCTAATGTTGACACTAACACTGAACTTTTTGGCATTAATCACCAGATAAGATAGAAAGTTATCTCTGTTATTGAGGTGTTCTAAAAAACGTGGTTGGCAGGAAGTAAGACCTATATCAAAAAAGTTAAAGAGTGTGTGGGCCATCATCTCATTGAAGTTGTTCGATGAGACCTTAAAAGTATCCCTAAAACACGGGTTTGTGCCCGAAATCCCCCCCAGTTTGTTACAAACAAGAATGGGAAAGGGGATGAGATTTAAGGGGGATTGTTGGTACATATCCTTTGTACTCTTTAGCGGCACTTTATCCATAGGATAAGCGTAGCACTTTTAGATATATTCGCCTTACCGAGTAAGAGAGGGCTTTAATTTTATCTTTAGGTATTCACTTTTCAAAGAGAGACGTTAATAACGTATTTAAATGTTCCATTAACAGTGTAAGTTAGATGGACAATAAAGCAGTGAGCCGTTAGGAGGTATTTTGGAGATACGAGAAAATAACATCATTGAAATTCGTCATAGTGATGATCTTGATATTCCTGCTATACATGGAATATATGCTCAGCCTTCGTGTTATAGCGGCACCTTACAACATCCTTTTCCCTCTTTGCAGCGTTGGCAGAAGCGGCTGGGTGAACTTCCGGATAACTTTCACAGCTTGGTGGCTGTCATCGATGGAGTGGTGGCGGGACAAATAGGCATGGAGGTGATGACAAATCCAAGGCGTAAGCATGTTGCCAACATAGGGATGGCGGTAGATGAGAAGTTTCAGGGGCTAGGAGTAGGGGAGGCTATGGTAAAAGCCATGGTGGAATTAGGGTTTAACTGGCTTGCGATAAGAAGAATCGAGCTTGAAGTCTATACCGATAATCATGCCGCCATCGCACTCTATAAGCGTAATGGCTTCATCATAGAGGGAGAAGCCAGAGATTACGCCTTTAGAGCTGGAGAGTATGTGGATGCGTTTATCATGGCAAACGTTAAAGATACATAAAAACCTTTGAATGCCATATTTGGTGAAATATCTACACTCTGTTGCTTATAAAGGCTAGTGCGGTTTCATTGAGTACTTGTTTAGAGACATAGCTGGTGCCACCTGGGTGTTTAATGAGGAAGCCCCTGTCTGTGGCTATTATCTCAGAGACATCACTCCACAATATCTGGCTCTTAACATAGAAGGAGTGGCTGCTGATCCCTTGTTCATCTAAGGTTAGTGTCACTTCATTTCCGGCCGCTTTACTCATCATTTGTCGCCAGAGCCACCAAGTCTTTTTAAACTTCACATTTCCCCATTCCAATACTCCAAGTCCGATAACAAACCAGGAAGCATAGGCATTCATGCCTGTAAGTAATAGGGCGACACCGACGAAAAAGAAGCCTAGTGCTTTAGTGTAGGCACGCCACGTGGTGTCAATAGTGACTGATTCATCGAAGCATTCACTAAAATGGGCCTTATCGAGACTATATTTAGTCGTGTAGCTAAATGGGGAGGTCATGAGACTAAGCTTTTATCAAATTTAGCCAGAGTCTAACGCATTTCAGTTCAAATCTCTTGGCCTATCGGTGGTGAAGTTTTGCGGTTACCAAGGTCAACATTTACCAGCAGAAAAAGAGACCTTGGTTAAGGCCGATGAAACGGCGATATCTCATCCTGACTACGGGCAAAAAAATGAACCTTTGATCGAAGATACTAAGTTTGAAGTGACCTTCTAGTTAATAGCCTGAAATTGATGTAACTTGTCTGAACATTAACTATTCATTCGCTAATACCAATCGGTATAAGTCAGTGCTAAACCAGAGGTGCCCTATGGCTCAAATTCCCAGTGATTATGTTAACTATAAATCAACACCTGTATTCACTATCAATAATATTCCTAAAATGTTCCTGCATTTGCATAATACTAAAGCCGGCGTTTATGGACAGATCAATGTGATTAGCGGCGAGTTAAAGTTTTATGGTTTTACTGAGCGACGAGGTGAAATAGAGCAGACCCTGGTTATTCCTGCCGGAGGCGTTGCTGTATCTCCTCCAGAGTATTGGCATAAGGTGGAGTTTCTTACCGATGACACCTCATTTAGGGTCGACTTTTTTGCTCAGAAGGAATCCTTAATAGTGAAAGAAAATCAATCGGAACGGAATTAATATCCAAGCTATAGGGCTGAATTAATCCTTCTGTCGAGAGTCACAAATTAGGGGGATATCTAGAGGAAACTTACAGTTAACAAATCTTAACATGACATTTACACCAAGGCCGAGTACATTGGACTCTTGTTGATAATAGATTAAGGAGAAGATATGTTAATGGGTAGCATAGCCGAACTGTTCTTCTGGTTTTTCTGGGATTTTTTACTTTCTTTCGCTTTATACTCGACCGGTGCCGTGGTGCTAAGAGTCGTGTCATTTGGGCGAATTCAGAAGCCTCTTTTCGCTCCTGGTGTGTTTAGCAGTGAGAAAAGGTTAGCGAGAAATGATTTTTTCTCGGCTTATATCTCAGGATTTTTCTTCTATCTCGTCTTGTTGGCATTAGCTATTTGGTTAAAGTGATATGTTTTCCATAGGTCTCTTCTGTAACATTGCCTAAGATTTGGCCGTATCTTTTTCAATCGGATATGGCCATATTATCTAGTTCCTAGTTCCTGCTATTAAGCTTCATCATATCGGTTTCTTTGTGACGGGATATCACTCAGGTACTGCACGAATTCGACTTCATAGCCGTTGGGGTCTAAGTAATACACATTTCTTCTAAATTCATCGATTGCGCCATCTTTGTCAGCCAGGAAGCCCGCCTGAGCCAAACGTGCGATCACGGCATCGATATTACTGGTAACGAAGGCAAAATGAGCCAAGCCAACTTGATGGCCGGTGAGATCTCGATTTTGACCGACGCCATCATCATTGAAGGTGAGATATTGATAATCATCGCCAAAGTGTACCCAGTTTCTGGGTTTTCCATGCCAAGCACCTTCTCCGCCACCACGTACTGACCAGTGGGGAAAGGCTGCTCGATAGAAGTTGAGCGTCGTTGGGATATCTTCAACGACTAAATTTAAATGTTCCAGATGTAGCATAACTCGCTCCTCATTTGTCACTTTATTATTCGATGGCTTGTCTAGTGCCTAGATACTCATTTCTAATTTCTAATTTCTAATTTCTAACTGCTAACTCATATTTATAGATTTACATGCCGTAGCAATATTCCTGCTGCTTGGGGTATGGCTCATGCTTGTGTCTATGTCTGATTGTAGTTAAGGCTTGGCTATACTGGTGCAGCATATACAAGCAGTAATCTATACGTTGTCTAAGATCTTTTTCTCGCTGGTCTTCTGCTAATACGTCTTCATGTGAATGATTGAGTACTTCAGTGACATTACGAATGATTAAGTGATCGGGTAGGGCCACTAATTTGTTATTTTTCAGTGCATTCATTCTTAGTTCTGCAATGGGATAGGCGCCGCTTATCCCGCTGACCACCGAGACTAATAGTGCTGGTTTATGGGCCGTGTCTTGGTTGTCACACATCAGCAGGAAGTTTTTGAGTAGTGGTGAGGCCATTCCCCCCCATTCCGGTGTGATTAAGATTAGTGCATCGGCTCTTTTTACCTTGTGGCCAATCATGGTCCAGGGGCTAGATACGGCATTTTTACTCTCCTGCTCACCGTCCCAAAAAGGCAGATCATAACGGCAAAGCTCTATATGGCTCACTTCTTCGAACTCAGGAGAATGTTTAGCTAAGTAAGTTGCGACTTTAGCACTTTGTGAGTCCGTTCTTTGGCTACCACTGACGATGAGTAACTTCATTTAATAAACCTTTTTCTTTATTAAGTGTTTTGTAATGTAAATGCTTTATATAAGATTGTAAAGCCTAAAGTAAATAAAAATGTTTACTTAATGTCTGGATCGGTAATAATGTAAGGGTGAAGAAAGGCGTAGAGAGGCATCATGAAAACCAGCGAAAAAATCATTCAACTGCTCAAGACTCAAGGTCCCCTCACTGCTAAGGTCTTAGCCAGTGAATTATCCTTGACAACCATGGGTGTGCGTCAGCATATGCAAGGTTTAGAAGATGATGGTGATGTGATCTTTGAAGATAAGAAGGCGGCTCGTGGTCGTCCGACTCGATTTTGGTCGCTGACTGCTAAGAGTAATAGCCACTTCTCCGATCGCCATGAAGAGCTCTCGGTTCAGTTGATAGATTCTGTTATCACAGTATTTGGTGATAGCGGACTAGAAAAGTTAATAACACACAGAGAGCAAGCCTCACTGTCACTCTATCGACAGAACATGTTAGACAAAACCAGTCTTATCGATAAGCTTAATGTCTTAGCCGAGCTGAGAAGCCGTGAAGGATATATGGCTAGCATAGTCGAAGACGACTCTTGTTACTGGTTAATGGAAAATCATTGTCCAATCTGCGCCGCTGCCAGCAAGTGTCTTAATTTCTGCCGCTCTGAGCTTAACTTGTTTCAAACGATATTAAGCGATGAGGCTACCGTCAGCCGTGAAGAGCATATCATCGAGGGAGCCAGGCGCTGCGCCTATAGAGTGACACCATTAACTCAGGCTAAGTAGACAAGGTTGTTGGGTAACAATTATGCAATCAAAACGTGCAAGGCTCGATAGGTTTATTAGCGTTAAAACCGGCATTAATCGAAAAAGTGTTAGACTATTATTGGCAAAAGGTTTGGTTGAAGTTGATGGTGATATTGCGCGGAATATTGATCAAATAATCGATGAGTTTTCTTCTATCAGCTTAGAGGGCGAAGTGCTGCAATCGAACACCCCAAGTTATATCATGCTGCATAAACCTGTTGGGGTGGTGAGTGCAACGGTAGATGACAAGCACAAAACAGTCATTGATTTACTCACTGATAAAAGTAAGCATGACTTACATATAGTGGGGCGATTAGATCTTAATACTTCAGGTTTACTGTTACTCACAAACGATGGTCGTTGGTCGAAAAAGCTAATGTCACCGGATCATAAGGTCGGTAAATTGTATCGGGTAACCCTGCAAAACCCCATTGATCAGTCTTACGTTAAAGCGTTTGCAGAGGGTATGTACTTCGAGTTCGAAGATATCATCACCAAGCCTGCTGAGTTAGCACTTGTTGATAGCCACACTGCGCTAGTGACCTTAGTCGAAGGGCGCTATCACCAAATTAAAAGAATGTTTGGTCGTTTTCGCAATCCAGTTATAGGCTTACATCGAATTTCAGTAGGGAATATCCTACTGGACTCTCAATTAGCGCCAGGAATGAGTCGATCGTTAACCCCTCAAGAAATCTCGCTATAGTGATGAGTTATACCAGTTCCATCAAGTAAGTGAGCATTCAGCGGGAGTTAAAAATGCTGTAGGCAACAAGTTGGCTCTCTACTACTAGACTGAAAATCCCAATTTAAGCTTCGACTAATTCTGTGTTAAGAGCTGTGACGCATCACTTATATTCGAGTATTAACTCGCTGTTAACAGTTGTCGTCACGCTTTCTAAAATGTCGATATGTTATAACTATGAATAGTTATTCATAACACTGAATTATCATTATGCTGAGCAACTCTTTAAAAAAAATATCAGAGCTCGATGTTTTTTGCCTGATAGTGTTCAAGACGCTATATGAGGACGGTCATGCGAATAGCACCGCCAGTGAGCTTCAAGTGTCTGCACCCAAAATTAGTCGCTGTCTAGCATTGCTTCGTAGCACTTTTAATGATGAACTATTTTACCGTAGGCAGCAGGGCTTAAAGCCAACACCATTAGCCGAACTTTTATATAAGCCTATCTGTGACTTTTACCATACCGTTGCGCGCATAGAACAAGTCGCATTTGACGAATCGGAATCAGGATTAACGCCTATTCTTAACGTTGCTGTCACTCAGGGTATTATGAGTAGCTTAGCCATTGCGATTAGCCGACATCCTCAGCTCGAGGCTATTGGCAAAGTACGTCTTCAGTGGTGGGATAACAACTCGGCTGAACTTATTCATAATGGGGAACTTGATTTTGGTATTGCGTTAGATACTTCACAAACAACAGAGCTTAATTGCGAGTGGTTAGGGACCCATGAAAATGTCTGTTTGGCCGCTAGAGTACAGCATCCAATTTGGAACTCTTTACCTCATATTAGGTTAGAGGAAATTGCTAAACATCCATTCTTATACCTCGAAAGTAAGGGGTTTAACGATAGAATAGATCCGCTTGAAATGTATTGTCGTAACGCAAGGGTCGAGTTAGTCAATGTCGATAAAGTCACTAGTAGAGAGGAATGGTTTTGTCATCTGATGACCATGGGAAGCTTAGCCTTTTTACCTGCGGTAGGGGCCGATTTTTGTAAAAGTATGCCCG
Organism: Shewanella benthica; assembly: GCA_023284085.1. Taxonomy (GTDB): domain Bacteria; phylum Pseudomonadota; class Gammaproteobacteria; order Enterobacterales; family Shewanellaceae; genus Shewanella; species Shewanella benthica. Next base: position 106,023 of record JAKVHY010000002.1, on the reverse strand, counting down.
GTTTAAGATCTGAAACTTTACCCCGTGAACAGGTCAGACTATTGCATGGTGAAATAATGTCGCCTCAGTATTACCTTATTGAAAAAGCATTGAAAAATCGCCGATATAGCGAAGAGAGAAGGGCAATACTTATCGGTATTGTGACAGGCTTGCTAAAATCTAAATAGGCTTATAAAAGTATCTTTGCCAGAAGTTAATTTCAGATAACGATATTGCTAATTTTAGCAATTGAAATTTCATTAACAAAATCTATAATCTTTAGTCACATCTTTCGTACAAACTTGTTCAGATTCGATTGGTTTCTTTTATATTTAATTTACTGCATTAGCAGAAATATAATACCTATAAAGGGATGCAATGATGAGAACGTATAATAAATCTTTACTTGCGATGGCGCTGATAGCTGCCATCGGCATGGTGGGTTGCAGTGATGGTGATGATGGTCAAGATGGTGCACCAGGTGCACCAGGCACTCCTGGAACACCGGGTAACCCTGCTGGTATCACGGTTGATACAATTAGTAGTGCAGCTGATTTCGTACTAACACTGGCACCTGCTGATATCGTAGTGGTAGGTACCGATGCCTTTACGATTAAATTTACCGCAACAGGCAAAGACAGTAAGGGCGAAGCAATACCTTTTACTGGGCTAGAGAAAGTTGCGCTATATGTGATGAATCAAGCGGCTAACGCTACCGATACCGGCGCGCCAATCTTATGGCAAAACAATGCACTGGCTAATGATTTTGGCTCTAGCATGTATTGTACTCCTACGGGAAAAGCAACGGCTCGCGGCGGCGCAGAAGTCGAAGCATGTACCTTAGTTGAAGATGAAGCAAATCCTGGCACTTACACGGGGACTTGGGAGCATGATGGTAATGCTCCAGTGGTACTCGCAGAGGGCGATGCCAACAACTTATTCCGCGTGATGGTACGTACTTATGGTGTCGTTGATAGTTCAGGTGCTGGCATCTCTGACAAGTTGTTATCTACGCCAGTAGATTTTATTCCAGCCACAGGCGAGCTTGCTGTATCTGCGAAAGACTCAGTATCAAATGCAGCATGTATCAAGTGCCATAGCCAAATGGATGGTTATGCTGTAACAGATATTCGTATCGCCAATATTGGTGCCCACCATAATTACCAGAAAGTGGAAAACTGTGTGGCCTGTCATAACCCAGCATATGCCGGTGGTGAAGACGATCCGGAAAAAGGCTTCAATGCTAACTGGAACGCGATGATCCATACGCTTCATGCTGGTCATCATATTGCTGACGGATTAACGGGTGATGCACTAGCAGAGTTTGGCGAAATTGGTTTCCCATCTGAGCTAAACGAATGTACCACTTGTCATGACAATGGCACCCAGTGGAACGACAATGTCTACGCTGAAGCTTGCGTGTCCTGCCACACTGATGTGGACTTGGCTACAGGTGAAAATCACCGTGGTATAGTGCCAGAAAGTGATGCTGCTTGTTCAGGCTGTCATGGCTCAGGTAGCCTAAGCCCAATGCAAGCCCATAAAGTTGGTGTACGCGCTATGGCGACCGACTCTATCGAGATTTCTGTTTCACAAGTGAATTATACTGAAGATGCTCAAATCGTCACAATCCCTGAGAAGGTGAGTTACGGCACAATAATTCCTGAGCATGACGAAATACATGACGAAATCGTAGTGACATTTGATGTGACGATTGATGGTGCGCCTGTTGCTGATGGCTTCGAGTTTACCAAGTTTACTAAGTATGACGAAATGAAGACGGGTTGGATCGACACCGATGGCACTTACTACGGTAGCGCATCAGTCAACCTTAATGGTTCCGTCGCAGCGGGTGGCAAGCTAGTCGTCACTCAATTAGACAACTATGACCTCGACGGTAAGAGTATTGCGATTACGCCTCGTTTCTCAGTCTGTACCGACTCGAAAGGCATGCTGATTGAGTGTCTAGATGCAAGCGGTGAAGCGCAATATGATATCGGCTATGTGGCAATAACAATGGCTCCTACTTACTGGAATCTAGCTAATGCCGATGGCAGCGATGCGACCATTTCGCGCCTAAGCGACCCTGAACGGGTTACCGCTGACGAGGCTAAGTGTAATACTTGTCATACCTCGCTAGGTATCGCTAAACATTACGGTAATGAACGTTTTGACCAGTGCGTCGGTTGTCACAATGATACTTGGGGTGGCTCTTATCATGTGCAACCTGAGTACAAGACGGACGAAGTTGATGCAGATGGTAATCCAATCTTCAAAGCGATTGAAGGTCTTAACTACAACACTCGCGACCTCTTCGCGGTAGCTCACCGTTTCCATACTGGTCTATGGGACGATAACCGCGGCTTCCCTGCAATACATCTAAACGCAGATATGGAAACTCAAGGTTATCCTGCAGTAGCGACCCAATGTGCTGCTTGTCATAAAGACGGTGTTAACTTGTTCGCTGCAGATGGTGGTCTTACTTCAGGTAAGCGTGCCATTGCCGTCGACGGTGGCGCTACTCAGTTCATTAGTCCAGTCGCTGAAGCATGCCGTACATGTCATGCTCACTCAGATGCGGCGGCTATGGCTCATTTCAAGAGCAACGGCGCTATTGTAGATGGTGAGCCATCTTCTACAGCGAATCTTCCTGTCGAGTCTTGTGCAACTTGTCACGCCGAAGGTAAGACCTATGGTATCGACACTATGCATAGGGGAGGCGCCCACTAACTTAAAATTATAAAAGTTTGACCCGCTATGAGATCCCTGCTTCTCATAGTACTTGAACCATTTGGGAGCCTTCGGGCTCCCTTTTTTATTGGCCAATTTATTTATACCTCACTCTGCTATTTATTTAACAAAAATTTAAGCAATGTTCAATTTTGTGATCAAGATCGAAAATTAAGGGCTGAAGCCATAAAATATCAGTAATAACTAAAGTAATAACCCGCTAAAAGTGTGATCGCTGTCTCGAATTCACTTCCAGGCGTGAGCTTGGTGCTGCCTGCTTGTTGCTTTTGCTCAATATTGATTTTTATTTTACTAATCAATTGAAAGTAAAGTGTAATTGTTGCTCTTGTGTGAAGATAACACCCCTATAGATATAGGGGGGATGCATTTGCTTGCCCTGAGTGCTTGCTCTAGAATCCGCGGCGCTAAGATTAACCAAAGTTAATCTAGAGTGACGCACAGCCGTTGCTACTTATTCTATTGATTACTTCCTGTAGGGGAACTCGATGTCGACAAAACTTGCTAACCCAGCACCTTTAGGCCTGATGGGTTTCGGTATGACTACCATCCTATTAAATATCCATAACGCAGGCTTCTTCCCGATCGACTCTATGATCTTGGCCATGGGTATCTTTTATGGTGGTATCGCTCAGGTCATCGCAGGAATGATGTGTTTCAAGCGCGGTGATACTTTCGGTACTACGGCTTTCACCTCTTATGGTATGTTCTGGCTAACGTTAGTCGGCCTCTTGATTATGCCCAAGTTTGGCCTGGCAGAGCCTAGCCCTGCCGGATTCATGGCTTGGTATCTGCTACTTTGGGGCGTCTTCACTGCTTTCATGTTTGTCGGTTCACTGCGTTACCCCAGGGCTAAGCAAGTGGTATTTGGATCGCTCACTATCTTGTTCGGCTTGTTAGCTGCAAGAGATTTTACCGGCAGTGAGTTAATTGGAACCATAGCTGGAATTGAAGGGATCTTCTGTGGTGCTAGTGCCATCTACTTTGCAATGGCTCAGCTGCTCAACGCCGAGTACGGTCGCACTATTTTGCCTGTAGGTGAAATCAAAAAATCTTCATAGATTGCTATTTTTAGCAGTAAAAGTAAAAAGGGGCGCTAGCCCCTTTTTTATCAATCAGTTCGGCTTCTCAGCTTGTTAACTTCTCTGTAATTTCAACAACCACTTGCCGTACAGGAAGATACCCACGGCGGAAATAGTGCCAATGGCGGCAATGATATACCAGGCCATGCCGATATTGTGGGTATTGTAGAGTAGAGTCGTTAGCTCTTGAGCTGGCTCCCCTGTGTAGGCAACGAGTGTTGTAAAGGCTTCCCCCTGTGGAATCGCACTCACATCACTGGCACTCATGCCACGATCGGCGAGAAGGTCTAATGAGAAGATCTCCTTCGATGCATACATCTCATAGAGTTTAGGGCCGAAGAAACCTTCGAGTGTCCAGCCTATGCCCTGGGGCAGCATCACAAAGCCCAGATACATGGCCTTCTTGCCTTCCGGGGCTATGTTACCCATAAACTCATTCTTCTTCGGGCTGATCATCATCTCACCAAACGAGAACATGACGATGGCCAATACCATCATCCAGGCCGTGTTAGTGGCGCCAATAACGACGAAAGCCAAGATACTCAGCAAACAACCAGCCAACATTGCCGTGGTGATACGATATTTAGCCGTGAGGGCGGCAACCAGGAAACATGAGGTCATTATCATGCCGGCATTAAGGTTGAGCATGCCTTCTGGCATGACCTTAGTCCCGGTGTTATCGAGTCCAAGCCAGAATTGTAATATCCCGTTTGATGTCCCTTCCGGGCCAAACAATGAGGTCACGATAACGCTGGTATCGACCCACTCGGCAATATGGATTGGTAACACATCAAACAGTGAGTTAAATAGGAACCAGAAACCCGCAAATACCAGCATGTAATAGATGACGATAGGCTTCTTCAGTTCGTGGAGGGCATCTCTCCAGAGCGCTACCTGATGGATTTCACCCGATTTAATCTTACGGTTACGCTCTAAGCGGGCTTCTTTGCCCGGCTCTTTATAGGCAAGCAAGAAAAGGAAGTTAAACGAGATAATGGCTGCACAGGCGTAGAACACATTATCCCAGGATAGCTGGCGCATATGCACGGCTACCAAGGGGCCTAAGAAGCCGCCAATATTCACCACCTGATAGAATATACCCCAAGCCATAGAGGTGTTCTGCCTCCCCGTTGAGAGGACTAAGGTCCCCTGGATCCCAGGTTTAAATATCCCGGTACCGGCGGCGAGTAATATGGCACCGAAAAGGAAACCATAGAAACTGGGGAAGAAGGCCATCACTAAATAACCGCAAATTTTGATTATCGTTGATGCAAAAATGGTTTCCTTGTAGCCGACTCGGTCTGAAATTCCACCGGTAAATACCGGGACAAAGGTCTGCATCATGGCCCATATACCGATAATCACACCATAGTCGCCGAGGCTGATCCCTAGGCCGCCTTCAGATACCGGTGCTTTTGCATAAAGACCCGCACTGGCCTTAACACCATAGTAGGCAATACGTTCAACGAGCTCCATGCCGCCGACTATCCAGAAAATATAACTTAAGCTGGCTATGGAGGCCCACATGCCTAGCTGTTTCACTTCCCGCAGATCATTTTCTGCATAAGCATCTTTGGAATTGCTCATCTTCTTCCTTCAAATATTATAATTATTAGTTTGTTATTAAGCCTACTTGCAACTAATGATGTGTCTATGTTGTTTTTTATGTTTTAAACGCACATCTTGACTGTTTTTAGGTTGTTCGCTTGTGATAGCTGTCGACACTTTACCTAATTTACTGCAAAACACCAAAACCAATCTAATAAACTTCACGAAACTGCAGTATCACTGGTTTTTTAAGGTGTGAGGTCTTGTTGACCTTATGTGCTATTTTGCGATATGACTTAGATTTTTTCTGGTAATTATTTAGTGTAAGGAGCTTGAGCGTGATACTTGATAAGACGCGAATAATTATTAAAGAGATAAGACTCATTATAACATTAGGATTTTAGGCCCAATGAGCCGCCATTGCTCTTGGCTGCAAGAAGTCGAAGAGGCCTGGTGTTAGGCAAGCCTCTTCTATCTGACTATTTTATATTCTCGCTTGGCTAGTTTAGCGGCCAGGTTTGATTGCCATCCACTGCCACAGCTTGAAGGTCGAGTCCGAGACAATAATTTCCCGGGGCATAAACATATACTTGCCTCGCTATACTGGTGTAGTTAAATCCTGCAACTTGATCGTTGGCGCCCTGAGTGGTCGCAAGTCCCCACATTTGATACAAATCACGATAATCCAATCTTGTTGAATAACTCATGGCGATTAATAAGAAGTCATTATTGGAGATAGCTTTAGCGGTATCTAAGCTATAACCACTGAAGCCAAGACTCGCACGTTTTCCCAGCCAGATATCTTCATTGGCTTTGGCACGTTCAAACTCGCGCAGCAAGATATGTAATCTGGCCAGTAAGTGCCAACCATCTTCCAATGCGCCGTATTTTTGCGCCGCAACCATCATCTGCAGCATAGTCGCCATGCCGTTCGACCAACTGGTGAGCTTAGCATCTTGCATATATTTGAACGGATCGGCTTGCTTCATGCTGGCTTGCAGTACCTCAAACTCATCTTCAATGGACAAGCCCTGACACGATGGCAGTTTACCGCTCTCCACATAGGCACGAGATTTCGTGTAGTAAGAGTAGGGGTTGGTCGATGCATGACCTTCATGGCCATCGAATCTAAGGCGGCCCTTCTCCAGGCCATGGCCAAGCTCGTGAATATCCCCGTGTCCGGTTGGGCTAAATGACCAGCTGGCATCATAGGGGTTACCCGAGCAACCAGAACCACAGGTCGCTTGATCGGCGTTCATATGTTTTACCGTATCGAGATTATTTATTTCCCATCCCTGAGCGACGGCAAAATCTGTGATTTCGCTAACTTCATCGATAAAGGGTCCCTTGAATCCGGCTAACACATGGGGGTAATTATGCACATGGGTCATTATCGCCTGCCCCATCTTCTCCGGGGTATCCCATAGCGTTTCATGGGACATGGTGGCCTGCATCTTATCCAGTCGAGAGTGGACTTCAAAATGCGGTGTCGCCAGTTCGGCCCAATCAAAATTAGCCTGGGTTAATTGCTGCATAAATTGAGCGCCGTCCATGCCTTCACGCCAGTAAGGGTGAAGACCTATATGGCTAAAGCTGAGCTTGGTCTCTATATCGCTCTTGTCGAATTTAACTTGCATGGGTCCGCCATAGGGCGAGGTGAACTTGATGCTTTGTCCCGGCTTTAACTCGATATGGGTCGATTGCAGATATTTAGCCCGGTTATAGCCTTGGTTATCAAATTCATGGGTAGACCCAGATCTTTGGGTATTGATAAAAATCCAGCTTCTGACGTCATTGCTATCGGTTCTGCTCACTGTCACCGTTTGACCGGGAAGCGCATAGACACCGGCGGAGCGAAATCCTTTTTTACTGCTCAGAGTTATCGATTTGTTCGTTGGGGTGATATGGGAAAAGTCACTGCGGCTGAAGTTACCTAAGTCGTTCGGTACCGGGTTGATATTGCGATAGTGGTAAACCGTATTATCGGCAAACATGGCCTTAAGGAAATCCATGTCATCAGTAGTCGTGACATCCATAGGGTATTTGAGCTGACTACGGTAGCTGTCACCGAGAAGGGTGAGCAGTTTATAGAGTCGATGATCTTCTTGCTCGAACATATCCAGATGCTGAGTGTCCAGCGACTGCAGCTGAGCGCGAATATGACTCAGTGCCGGCCTGTATTGCTCATCGAATAGGGCATCACATTTATCGGCACACCTGGCTAAGTTGAAACCAGGATTCTGGCTATCGAACAGACTTAACCATAGGTGCTCCGCCGTTAACGAAGGTTTGGCCGTTAGCATCTCAGTATAGTTTGACCAGCTCGCCTGATCCGGGGAGAAGAAGTTCCCCGGTCCGCCAGCTCCCTGCATGGAAAAGTCCATCAGGTTGAGCACTGTCTGGGTGAGCGGCACGCTGTTCCAGCTATGAAGATGCATATAGAGCAGAGGTGTGCCTTGCAACTGAGCACTCATGAGCAGTGAGCTAACACTTTGTTCACTCAGGCCGCCGCTGGAACCTGTGATGATGAGGCTGCCAGCTTCCAGGCAGGATGTCTGCGTCGCTTCATCATCACATAAAGTGACACTCCAGTTCGGGTATTGGGTCGATATCCAGCTGGTGATACGATTGACTGTGTTGCCAGCCATTAGAAACAGGCGAACATCTTCAGCCTGATCTTGGATCTGCTCCTTATCCAGTAACCATGCCAGTAGCTGCTTAAAGTTCTGCTGATAAGCTAAGTTGTTGCCTTGCTGCATGCTACTGATGATGTCGGTGCCAAATGCGGCATTCCTCTGCCCCGATTTATCGCTGGCCGCGGCAAAGATTCGGCCACCATTACCACGGATAAGCTCGAAGCTTTTTACCTGCGGATAGCTATGAACTGCTTGATTGAGGCGGATCATCTGTGAGTGTTGACCCGAGTCATAGACGATATCATTGCCCTGATAGACTGAGGCTAACATCGCGGCATTATCGTCACGATACTGCTGAATAATGTTCAGCGCTCTGGTTATAACTCGACCTTGTAAGCCATCGATTAATGCTGGATCGCCAATTTTTATGGCAGCCGTTATCTGATCTTTTAATGTGATGGTGAGGCTATCTTGGCTAGTCTTTCCTGCGCCGTCGGTGACGGTCAGCTGTAGATCAAACACCAGATCCGTATCTAGTTGAAGTGATGATGCATCTATACTGACAGTGCTCGTGTTGGCACCCGAGAGAGTGATTTGTGGGCCACTGATCACATTCCATAGGTACTTGGCATTACCTTCGGCATAAAGCGTGACCTGAGCTGAGATGCTGATATCTTGATGATTCCAACTTATCAGGTTTTCCCCCACTTCCACATCGGGCGCTTGCAGTGAAGCTGGTGGCGTTCCACCACCGTTATTATCACCTGAGCCCCCATCTGTCGCGGAAGAGCTGTCATCACTGCCGCCTCCACATCCAACTAAGCTTATTAGCAAACAACCAGGAATGAGCCATTTCATTTTATTAACACCATAAACAATTTGCTCACATCTTGATGGCTTTCGATTTTCAAATCAAATTATTTTAAACAAAATTCAATAAAAACAAATGGTAAGTCGGTTTATTGACAGGGTCATGATATTGACTGTTGAGCATAGATTAGTCGGATAGCGGGTTTTATCTGTTTTCGCTGAAGTGGATAACCTTAAATAGCTCAACTTCTATCTTGTCTGACCAATAATTTTCGGGCCAGCCGCCCTTAACTTTCAGGGCATGGATAAAAGCTTTAGGGCCAGAAAAATGCTCCCAGACCTGAGGAAGAAACACGGCTCTTAATCCATCTTCTTTAAGCACTAGGCCATAGTGATCCCGCGCTAAGTATTCCTCAAGCTGAACCTGGCTGCTAACGTTTAAGGGGGTAAGAGGTGAGAGTAGCGATATTTCTATCGAGACTCGACTCAACTGAGGCTCCTGCAGAGGTGAGAAGCGGCGATCGTAGAAGGCGCTGCTGGTGGCCAGATCCGGGATGCTGTTAGCCAGAGTTCGATCACCTTCTATGCAGCCCATACAGCCTCTTAACTCACCATCGAGTGTCAGGGTAACGAAGCAGCCTAACTTCAACTCGATAACGGCTTCATCGGAGAGTTTATGGTGTGAAGTCAGGGGGAGCTTGGCCGCTGGATCTGAGGTAAATGAATCGACTAAGGTGCTACGCGCCAGTGCTAACAATTGACGTTTCTCGGACTCGGTCAGGTTAACTGATGGCAAAGCTGGCATAGCCGACCACTCGATTTTTGTCAGCCGCATAGCGAGTGGCACAGTCACCCGAGTTTTGATAACTCAGCTGAGTGATGTTGAGATTATGACGTATAAGCTGCAGAGAAAGCGCATTAAGTGAGCGGCAACCGCAGGCTTGCTCGGAAGATATGTCGCTGTTATTGGCCAGGATTTTCTGGCAAGTTTCCCGGTCTAATCGCTTAGCTACATCATAGGGATGAAAGTGGCTTAGATCTGAGCTGACAACAATCAAGGTTTCCTCTCCACCCCAGACTAACTCCAACAGTTCGGCCATCGGCTCGGGGGCGATGTCACCCACTAGGATGGGGAGGATCTCAAATTCATCCAGGCAATGCTGCAGGAAGGGCAGTTCGACTTCCAGGCTGTGCTCCTCTCGATGGGGAATGTTGGAGATGGTGACGGCATCATATGCAGCCAACTTTGCAGCGCCAGAAGGGTCTATGGGCAAGTTGCCCAGGGGCGTGGAGAAATGGGTGCTTGTGGGGATGGCGCAGCCTTGCAGATAAAGGGTATGGGCGGGACCGAGTAAGACCACGCGTTCAATTTTATGTTTGTTGTTCTCGATGTGAGAAAAGCCATGAGCTGCCACCAGCCCTGAGTAAATATAACCCGCATGAGGCACGATAATCGCCTTAGCTATCGTATTGGATATTTGATCTCGCGGTGTCTGAGCCAGATCCATATAGCTGGCTAGCTCAGCGGATAGCACCATAGGATCTGCCGGATAAAACAGCCCGGCGACGGCGGGAGGGCGAATAGAACTTAGCATCTGATACCTAGCCAGACTTTTAAAACTAGGCTTTAAGTATAGGCCAAGCCGGACACATGCTGATGATGTCTAAATCGAGTACCAATATAGGTGAAATGAATCTTGTTAGTATTCCACTGTTAATCTCGTTAGTTAAATGTGAACAAGTACTCATTTATAGGTATTAAAAGTGCATCCAGTTGCCTGTGGGATCGCGGTCAATAAACGGGTTAACATTTATCTATATGTTAGGCGCTTTCATAATAACAATATAAAGGAAATTTGTATGTCAGTTGGCTTAGCTATTCAGGGAGAGAGGGTCGATGCTGGCGTCGTTGCTCACCAGCAAACTTCCGGTTCGCTACGGCGGATTAAGTCGATCAGGTTCCAGCTGCAAGGGATAGCCCTGTTGACGGTTATTGCATTCGTTTTTTTAGGATACAAGGGCATTTCCGGCATGGAGGAGGCGGGAGCTTCCATCGAGGACCTATACACCCAGGGCATGCAGCATAGTATCAATATCGGTAAGGTTCTTGACGAGTTGGGCAATGCCCGTGGTGAATTACTGCTGGCTTTTCAGCATGATCCTAGTACTAAATCTGCGGCGTTACATGACCACACGCTAGATAGACACGTGCTGACGGTGCAAGTGTCTCTTGACTCGCTGCATTATATCGTCGATGAAAAACTGCTTACCGGCTCCTTAGAAGCCGAAGAAAAAGTGCTGATCGAACGCCTGGCCACGCGCCTTGATGGCATCACCACGACAGGATTCATGCCCGCGCTGGCAGCGCTGCAGGATGGGGACTATGAAGACTCGGAGCGGATATTTCTGACACAGATTAATCCCCTGTTTGCCAAGATTGGGGCCGGCGCCGAAGCATTTCAGGCATTGCAGATAACGGAGGGCGAAGGAATGTTTACCCGCTCCCAAGAGAATCTTGCCGCTTTCACCCTGTTAGTACTGCTATTTTCTGGTGTCAGTATTCTGGTTACTACCTTGGGCTCGACGCTTATCATCAGACGGATGAATCATGCTGTCACGCAACTGGAAAATACCGCCGATGCTATCGCGAACGGCGATCTGACCCGGCGTATCGAGCTGGGGGGAGACGATGAGTTTGCCCATATTGCCGCTACGGTCGATAAAATTGCGGCGGGATTCCAACAGGCGATCGAAAACACCCTCCTGTCGACGGTTAAGTTAGCCAGTTCGGCCGAAGAAAACTCCGTAGTGTCGACCCAGACTCAGCGAAATGTGGTCGAACAACAACAGCAGACGCAATTGATTGCCACGGCGATCAATGAGTTGACCGCGACGGTGAGAGAGGTTGCCCAAAGCGCCGCAGCGGCTGAAATTGCCTCTAGGGAGGCCGATGTTGCCGCCGTTAAAGGCCAGTCGGTGGTGGGGGAGAGCATCTGCATGATCGAGACTTTATCTCAGGAAATGGAACAGGTAACTGAGTCGATGAAACTTCTGGGGCGTCATTCCGATGAAATTGGCGGCGTAGTGGATGTGATCCAAGGGATCTCAGAGCAGACCAATCTATTGGCGCTCAATGCCGCGATAGAGGCAGCCCGTGCCGGCGAGCAGGGACGGGGTTTTGCCGTGGTGGCGGATGAGGTTCGCACCTTGGCCAAACGAACTCAGGATGCCACCGAAGAGATACAGCTGATGATTCAACGTATACAACAAGGGAGCCGGGACTCCATGGTGATGATGGAGCGTGGCACCGAGCAGGCACAGATGAGCGTGGCAAAATCTCGGCAGGCAGGTGATGTCCTGCGACAAATAATCGCCAGCGTCGAGCAGATCAATGCCATGAATGCCCAAATCGCCACCGCTTCCGAGCAGCAGAGCGCGGTTACCGAGGAGGTAAATCAAAATATCATCAATATCAGTGATATTTCCGATCAGACCGCCGCTGGTGCGGAGCAGAGTAACGTTGCTACTCGTGAGCTTGCCAGTCTGGCAGAGTCTATGCGGCTAGAGGTTGAGCGTTACCGGATAAGTTAAGCCTAGGCATAGTGTCAACCGAGAGCTAAAAAGAAAAGTGGTAAGCAGTAAGTTCTAAGTGGCAAGTCAAAGCCAGCTCCAGGTAGGAGCTGCTTTAGCTGCGATAGATAGAAGGAGAGGATTTCTGGGATTTACGCTTTGAGTAAAGAACCTCCCGGCTAAAGCCAGTCTTACATAGGTCCAACACCTACATAGGTTCTATAGATTTAACCCCCTTGCCAGTTGCTTATTTCGCTGCAGGTAACAAAAAGGCAGTCTAATGACTGCCTTTCTCTTTGGTCGGGGGGAGCAAGTTATACTCGTGACTCGACACTGCATTTAGCTTTCTTAGCTCTATCTTGAGCTTACAGCTTAAGACTTATAGCTTCTTTTAACCTTCCTGCTTTCTGTTCTCTGTTCGGTTAGCTTTTCGATATCGCGCAGATATCCAGCTTGCTGATACCTGACCCAAGCTTTTTAAACTAGGCTTTAAGTATAGGCCAAGCCGGACACATGCTGATGATGTCTAAATCGAGTACCAATATAGGTGAAATGAATCTGGTTAATAGCAATACTGGACAGACTAATATTGCAGAGTCGAGTACCGTAAAAACTAAGTACTGGCATCGTCTGGACGACGGTAGGGTGCAATGCGATTTATGTCCCAGACATTGTCAGCTGCGTGAGGGCAAGCGCGGTGTCTGCTTCGTGCGCCAAAACATAGATAATGAGATAAAGCTCACCAGCTATGGTCGCTCCAGTGGCTTCTGTATCGATCCCATAGAGAAGAAACCGCTGAATCATTTCTATCCCGGCAGTTCTGTACTTTCTTTTGGCACCGCAGGCTGCAATCTCTGCTGCAAGTTCTGTCAGAACTGGGACATCAGTAAGTCACGTGAGTTCGATACCTTAGGCTCGAAAGCCAGTCCGGAATCATTGGCGTCAACGGCCAAACGTATGGGCTGCAGGAGCATCGCCTTCACCTATAACGATCCGGTTATCTTCCTCGAGTACGCCATTGATGTGGCTCAGGCCTGCCATGAGCAGGGGATCAACTCGGTAGCGGTGACAGCTGGTTATATCTGCCCCGAACCCAGGGTCGAGTTTTATCGCTATATGGACGCGGCTAATGTGGATCTGAAAGGTTTCACTCAAGACTTCTATCACAAGATATGCAGCGGAAATCTTAGCGATGTACTCGATACCTTGCTCTACCTTAAGCATGAGACCCAGGTATGGTTCGAGATAACTACACTCTTGATCCCCGATGAAAATGATTCAGTCAAAGAACTGGAGCAACAAACCAAGTGGATAGCCGATAACTTAGGTCATGATGTGCCACTGCATTTCAGTGCCTTTCATCCCGACTTTCATATGTTAGATAAGCCCAGAACCCCTGCATCGACTCTGATGCGGGCCAGAGAAATTGCCCTGGCTCAGGGGCTTAACTATGTCTATACCGGCAATATTCATGACACAGATGGCGGCAGCAGTTACTGCCCCTCATGTCATAAGTTGGTCATCAATCGAGACTGGTATGAGTTAGGCGAGTATCACCTCAATCATAGCGGCAAGTGCCAATATTGCGGTACCCAAATACCGGGACGTTTCGATGGCCCCTGTGAGCATTTCGGTCGTCAGCGGATCCCCATCTTCATGGGTTAGTGAGTTTAGGTTCATTATCGAAGGGCACTGTTCTTCATGTAGAACGCCAATAGCTCTGGTAGGCTCTCAGTTATATTGCCGTAATGGCCGCAGTTATTGTTATCGGCATAATTAAAATGATTGTTCTTAAATCAATAAAGTGATCTCGATTTTAGCTAAACCTCCTACCTGCCAGATGGACCTTGTCACTATTTCTGTGGGTTTGCTGGAGGGGGTTATTATGTTGTTATTAAAACGGAGTGTTGTTGATTGAACGAATAAATCTAATAAGGACAAGTGTGTTATTTTAAATGGTTTTAATTTATCTTGTTATTATAAATTATGCGTAGAGTTTAATAGCCTTTAAATATCATTAGAGTATTCTCATAATTGGTCTAATAGTATTCGTCATATTGGTTTCGATTATTTTTTATTAAGGCTTATGTTTGATTTAGAGTGCAGGTTTGTGAGTTTTCTCTTAGCTGGTTTTTGTGTAATAGTTTGATTTTACTTGATTATGTTTTAACTGTTTATGCTTTGTTTGATCTAATATTTATTCAATGTTTAATTATATTTTATAGTGCTAATTAGCCATATGAGATCTTAATCACGATAATCATTCTATTGGTTAACCACTTGTTGCCCATCTGTGTTTTAATCGGGAGTTAAATGTAAGGCGTGTTTAAAGGTGTTGATATGATAAAAATAATTCTACCTGTTTTAGTGTGTTTCTCCGCAATTAATGTTTATGCCGATGAGGTGTCGCCAGTCGATGCCAAGTTGTTAGCCAGTGCGACTGTCAATAAAGCTATCTGTACCAACTGTCCCGATATCAGTAAAATTGCAGATAGGGAAAATTTCGATGACAGCTTGTACTACGCCAATACTCATGCTGCTGATAATCTGGATATCAGTGGATTTAAGACCGCTTTGAGTCAAGATATTTCAGCGGAACATAAACAATTAACATACTCCGAAGTATGGACGGCACTGACCTATACCGATGAAGATCCTAACAACTCAAGCAATGTCATCTTAATTTATAAGGGCAACTCGATCCCTAAGAATCACAATGCCTCAGGCGTAAATGATCAAGATTACTGGAACCGAGAACATGTCTGGGCCAAGAGTCATGGTTTCCCGGGTAAGAGTCAGCATGGTTATACCGATATTCATCACCTGCGCCCATCTGATATGTCGATGAATAGCGCCCGTGGCAATAATGATTTCGATATTGGTGGCAGTGCGGTCAGTGAGGCGCCAGATAACCTCAAGAATGGCGCCCTTTCTTGGGAACCAAGAGATGCGGTCAAGGGTGACGTTGCTCGCATGATGTTCTATATGGATACCCGCTATGAAGTAGGCAGTGACGATGATATGCCGGATCTGCTGCTGGTTGATCGAGTTGGCACCAGCACCTCTAGCTCGTTAACTAGTGCCGGTGAGATGGGTAAGCTGTGTACCTTACTCGAGTGGCATGCAGTTGACCCTGTTGATAATTTCGAACGTGACAGAAATAACAGCATCTTTGAGTATCAAGGCAACCGTAATCCGTATATCGATCATCCTGAGTGGACCGAGATCGTTTATAAAGATGTCTGTGGCTCTGCTATTATCACGCCCGTGGTAACCATTGCGGCTATCACCCCTGTTAAGGAAGGTGAGGCGGTAAACATAGTCGCCCAGAGTAACATCGATGGGGTAAGTTTCTTATGGCAACAGATCAGTGGCGCGCCAGTAACCATAGCTCAGTTGAATACGGCCAGCCTCAATTTTGTGGCCCCTGAAGTCGATGCCGACAGCGAGCTTGGTTTTAAAGTCACAATGACCGACAGCTTTGGCTCAACTGCAAATGATACTGTGATCTTGTCTATCAAAGATAAGCCGCTGACATTAAGCATTATGGCTGTATCAGTGGTCTACGAAGGCAATAAGGTCAGTTTGAAAAGTGCCAGTAACGGTGTCGATGCCAGTTATTTGTGGCAACAAATTGCGGGTAGCACGGTAACGATTACCGATACTACCAAGCCACAGCTTGAGTTTACCGCACCGCAAGTGACAGGCGCAGAAAGCATCAGTTTCAGCCTGACAGTCACAGATATGAAGGGAGAGACGGTGACACAGACTGTCGTGCTTACGGTCAATGATAAAATAGTGACAACACCACCCACAGATCCAGAGGTTACGCCGCCTACTGAAGATACGTCATCTTCAGGCGGTGCCTTGCACTATCTTTGGGGATTATTGTTGGCCACTGGGGTCATCGTTCGCCGTAAATATTAAAATCTGCAATAGATAGATAACAAAAAGGGCTGTCACGATGACAGCCCTTTCTAGTGTTAGTCAAAAATGCTTGTTCCTAGGCTCTCGCTTCTAGGAACTCGACACTTCTTTTAACCTTCTAGCTTAGCCAGCTCTGCTTTCTGCTCAGTTAGCTTGTCGATATCGCGTTGATATCCGACTTGCTTAGCTCGCTCTTTCTCAATCACGGCAGCCGGGGCTTTAGCCACGAAGCCTTGGTTAGAGAGCTTACCTTCGATGCGCTTAAACTCACCGGCAGCCTTCTCGAGAAGCTTGTCGATACGCGCGACTTCTTTAGCCACATCGATAAGACCCGCCATAGGGATAAGCAGCTCCATATCACCAATCAACTGAGTGGTAGACATAGGTGCTGTCTCGTCGTCGCTGAGGATTGTCATAGACTCAAGCTTAGCCAAGGTTTTGAAGAAGGTTTGGTTCTCTTCCAGACGAGCCTTGTCTTGCTCGTTGACGCCGCGTAGTAGGGCGTTAAGCGGCTTAGATGGAGCAATGTTCAGTTCGGCGCGAATGTTACGTACCGCAGTGATGACCTGCTTAACCCACTCGAGATCTTCCATAGCCTGAGCATCGACTTTGTCAGCCTGATATTCAGGGAAAGGTGCCAACATCAGAGTATCGCCGGTAACGCCAGCCAGAGGCTGTACGCGCTTCCAGATAGTCTCTGTGATATAAGGCATTATAGGATGCATCAGACGTTGCATCGCCTCTAGTACAGTCACTAGAGTATGGCGGGTGCCACGCTTTTGAGCCTCGGTTCCAGTCTGCATCACAGGTTTTGTCAGCTCTAAATACCAGTCACAGAATTGGTTCCAGGTGAACTCATAGATGGTGTTTGCCGCGAGGTCGAAACGGTAGTTCTCCATGTGTTCGTCAAAGGATTTAACCGTCTGGTTAAACAGACCTATGATCCAGCGATCTGCCAGAGACAGCTCCATTTCACCCGGCTTGCCGTCGACTAAGATCTGACCGCAATCTAATGGCTCGCCTGCGACATTGCTGTCTTGATCTTCTGACTGCACTTCTGTGTTCATCAACACATAGCGTGAGGCGTTCCAGATCTTGTTACAGAAGCTGCGGTAACCGTCGAGACGCTTCATGTCCCAGCTGATATCACGGCCTGTGGATGCCATAGAGGCTAGAGTGAAACGCAGGGCGTCGGTACCGTGGGCTTCAATGCCATCGGCAAATTCTTTACGTGTGCTCTTCTCGATTTTTGCAGCAAGTTTGGGCTGCATCAGGTTAGCGGTACGCTTGGTCACCAGTGACTCAAGATCGATACCGTCAATCATGTCTAACGGATCCAGTACGTTGCCCTTAGACTTAGACATCTTATTACCGACTTCGTCACGAATGAGTCCGGTCACGTAAACGGTCTTAAAGGGAACCTGTGGCTTGCCGTTTTCATCTTTGATGAAGTGCATGGTCATCATGATCATGCGGGCAACCCAGAAGAAGATGATGTCGAAGCCAGTGACTAATACATCGGTTGGGTGGAAAGCTTTAAGCTCCTCGGTGTTCTTCGGCCAGCCAAGGGTCGAGAAGGTCCAAAGTGCCGAGCTAAACCAGGTATCGAGTACATCGTTGTCTTGGCGTAACACGACCGAGTCGTCAAGCTTATACTTAGCACGTACTTCGGCTTCGTCGCGGCCAACATAGACCTTACCCGCTTCGTCGTACCAGGCCGGGATTCTGTGTCCCCACCAAAGTTGGCGTGAGATACACCAATCGTTAATATCGCGCATCCAAGAGTTGTACATGTTCTCGTACTGCTGCGGCACGAACTTGATGTCGCCATTATCGACCGCTTCCATGGCCGTCTTAGCCATAGGGGCAACAGAGACATACCATTGATCGGTAAGTAGTGGCTCGATAACCACACCAGAGCGATCGCCATAAGGCACTTTCAGTGCGTGTGGTTTTATCTCCCCGAGTAGTCCAAGGGTGTCGAATTCTGCGATGATGGCAGTTCGTGCCTTGAAACGATCCAGACCAGCATAACGCTCGGGCAGGCTGTTATCTAATTCGGTATTGCTGGTGCCATCGGTGTTAACCACTTCGGCTGAGCTACGGATAGCCGCATCGAAAGTTAAGATGTTGTACATAGGCAGGTTATGACGCTTACCAACTTCGTAATCGTTAAAGTCGTGAGCAGGCGTTATCTTCACACAACCGGTACCGAATTCAATGTCGACATAATCGTCGGCAACAATAGGAATAAGACGGTTAACGATTGGCAGCAGGATAAACTTGCCGACTAAGGACGCATAACGCTCATCATCGGGATGAACCGCAACTGCGCTGTCACCTAGCATGGTTTCGGGACGAGTTGTCGCCACTTCTAAATAGTCTTTACCGTCGGCAGTCAATGCGCCATCGGCCAGCGGGTAGCGGAAATGCCACATGCTGCCTTGTTTCTCTTTGCTCTCGACTTCGAGATCTGAGATCGCAGTGTGAAGAGCCGGATCCCAGTTGACCAGGCGCTTACCACGGTAGATTAGGTCATCTTCATACAAGCGAACGAACACTTCCTGAACCGCTTCAGACATGCCTTCGTCCATGGTGAAACGCTCGCGATCCCAATCAACAGAAGCGCCGAGACGACGCAGCTGCTTAGTGATGGTGCCACCGGATTCTTTCTTCCACTCCCAGATCTTGTCGATAAACTTATCGCGGCCAAGATCGTGACGTGTCTTGCCTTCTTCGGCTGCCAATTTACGCTCAACCAGCATCTGAGTCGCAATACCCGCATGATCTGTACCTACCTGCCAAAGGGTGTTTTTGCCCTTCATACGCTGATAACGAGTCAGAGTATCCATAATGGTATCTTGGAAGGCGTGACCCATGTGCAGACTACCTGTCACATTTGGTGGCGGGATCATGATGCAATAGTTGCCTTTGGACTCGTCGCCATGTGGCTTGAAGTAACCTTTCTCTTCCCAGCTTTGGTAAAGAGACTGTTCTATAGACTGCGGGTTATATGTTTTTTCCATGGGAGCTAGTTTTTCTCAAACAAAATTAAGTGGTTGTTTCGCTAAGTCTTGAGTGCTTAAAGTCACTCCAAGACTCTTATACTGGCGGTAACGATCGCGCGCGATCGTCTTATGCCCAGCATCATTGGCAACGAAATCGATAATCTGGCCAAAGTTTACCGCAAATGAGGGTACTTGGTCTGCAAGATTAATCAGAAGATGACGATTTTTATTGGGCCCTAAGGTATCGAAACCGATTTCCACCGGCGCACCTGTGAGCGGACCTTCACCTTTGAGGTTATGGGGCACAAAAGAATTTGGCTCAAATTGCCATAACAATTCATCGACAGCATAAGCCTGTTCTCTATCCTGAGTATGGATATAAACCAGTTGCTGATTAACATATGCATTTTGTGCAAGCTCACAGGCTAATCTGTGTACCTGCTGCGTCGCCTCGGTGGGGCTGTTGGCCTCATCAGGCATCACGTAAAATAGGGCATTTGGCATAGTAAGGCTTAGTCTTGGCTTTCAGTTTTAGTGAATTGGCGTTTTTTGCTGTCGAAGTAAGGGATTTTACACCAAAACCTATGCTTTAAACCAGAGTCGCTGCAAGTGTTTAGCTATTTTTTTGTGCAGCTTTTGGCTTTGTTTTGTGTCATTAGACTTCATAGTGACTTTTAGCTGTATGGTTATCTATCGCCTGCCATGGGTGCCGTGCATGGTCTTGTATGTTCATATACAAATGCCAGTTCAGGCTTCCATTTCATTTCATGAAATTAGACTGTCATCCTTCATAAAGCGTAATTTGCATTTTTAATTGCTTCAATGAATCTTTATATCTTCTTGATAAACGCAGTGTTTTACCTGAGTGCATGGTGATTTCAGCATCGCCGCTAGCAAGCTGTTCAATACAATGTACAAAGTTTAAATTTATCGCAAATGATCTGTGTATCCGACACATCGAATTAGTATTATCACTTGCAACAAATTGAGCCAATGTACTTCTGGTTGGATAGACTTGATCACCAAGGTGTAAATTGACGTAATTACCAGCTGATTGCATCCACTCTATGTTCTCAGTTTTAATTAAGAACTCTTTGCCTAACTTTTTCACCAGTATGTGTTTTGTTAGTTTAGTGCTGACGCGTACATCGTCGCTAATGCAGCTCGCATCCCCCAACCATTGCATAGTGATTTGTCGATAGACTGAAATCAAAATGACAAATGAGCAAAAACTCCAAACATCTTTTCGAAGCTCATAGATAAGCTCATAACCTAATTCTGATACCGATTTTGCAAAGTGGTATTCAAGGGAAAAGAACTGATAACTTACCTCTCGCAAAAGGACCATACCAAGGACATGACAAATTGAAAAAACGATTGCTGCGGCTAAATATTGAAGTGCTGAACGCTTAGGTTGCTTCCATTGCCATGGGGACTTTGTCATGAATATAGCAACACAAGCCAATAAAAGTAACGATGATATTGCGCTCGAATATTCCCAAACAAATGGCTCCCAACTAAATAAGTTTTCAATCCCATTACGCCTTGACTCCATTAGGACTGAAGTCGAATTTATGCCAGCACTAATGAAAAAGTACACGGACAATGCGAAAGCTTCATAACTAGTTTTATTGTTTTGGTAATGTAACTTGGTAAATAACATCTTTAGAGCATGTCCTCTTATCCCTCTATTCCACCGCTTGTCACTTATTCATTTCTTTCCAATAGAATAGCGGTAAATCCCTACATCCAATAGAGATATAGTGTGCAGAAGCTTTAGACTATGCACAAGACATTACTTATGGATTTATTAACAGAACAAGATACATACCAATCGAATAGACTGCATCATTTAGACTGGCTAAGAGTGATAGCTATCGGGTTGTTGATGTTATATCACACTGGCATGGTATATGTGCCTGAATGGGGATTTCACTTCAAACATGAATCTGAATCTACTTTTCTACAGCATTTAATGCTTACCTTGTCACCGTGGAGAATGGGACTGTTATGGTTCATATCAGGTGTGGCATTAAGGTTTATGTTGCTGAAACAAACTAGCGGTAAATTATTGTGGAGCAGAAGTATCCAACTGCTTTTCCCGTTATTAATTGGTGTACTGATTGTGGTGCCTCCCCAGCTTTATATTGAAATGAAGCAAGCTGGAAAAATGCCTTTAGAGTTCTGGCCGTTTGTTTATGCATTTTATTTTGAACCACTGAATTACTTTGACGATTATCAAAGCGGTATTTGGCCTCATATTGATGTAAACCATCTATGGTTTTTACGTTCATTGTGGAAGTACAGTGTCGTTTTGTTAATAGTATCTCCTTTATTCGCACATAAGTGGGCTCAAAAGGCTGCAGCCTTTCTCGGTCACAAACCGTTTATACTTTCAATTGTGCTAATTATTTCATCACTAGCAATTGACACTCTTTTAACTGGGGATGCGGTTCGTGAAATGTACGGTTTCTTACTTCTTATATTTGGCTTTTATCTCGGTAGTGTAAGTGTGTTTTGGCAGTCATTGAGCGCATCCTGGCTCAAAATAGCATTACTCGCATTGATATCACTTGCAGTACTTCAATTGGGGTTTAGTTATAATTGGCAAACTGGCCTTCACCAAAACAATGAAGTTGCGGCGTGGATGTTAGCTATTACCTATGCCAGTGCTAAGACGATGCCTGTATTGGCAATACTAGCGATTGCAAATCGGTATTTAAATCGAAAATCCAGCATCATTAGCGAGCTTAATTCATGGGTATTTCCTGTGTATATTGTTCATCAAACCATCATTGTTGTCGCGGCATACTTGTTATCAGACTCTCGAATGTCAATGGCTTTTGAGGGACTCGCTGTACTGGTACTAACGATTATGTTTTGTTGGATAGGAGTGATGATTATAAAGCGCTCGACATTACTTCAGGTGAGTTTTGGCGTAAAACCAATGAGCACTAGCGAGTATCATAGTTCATATTTATGGCGTTCGTTTGTCACTGTAAGCTGTATACCGCTTGCACTTGAGCTTATTTACTAAGTTACCTCTAAGTAAGAGATATCATCCAGAGTGAAGCGAGTCTGACTTAGCTGGTGATTGAAATTAATATTACAATGGGTGAATCAATATATCTGTTGTTGCTAAAAGTACGGTGGAAGGTCGCAGTAACCTTATGATTTTTCTATAAATTCATGGTGTTTGTTGTCGCCTAGCTCTATGGTAAATTGACCTTTTCTAAGTTTTTCATAAGACTTCTCCTATTTCCTCTTTATATCAGATAAAACTCGAAGTTGCGGGCCATTACTCATGGATCAATGTGAAACGCTGGGCCTGTGATGACTTAGAGATAAGCCCGGGCGTGTCTCTTTTTGCACAAATAAAAGCTGTTAGTATGACGGCATCTGATCTGACGCAATCTCTCTAATCCACTGAGAATACCTATAACTGTCACTGTCATTACACAAACCATTTTAGAGAGTCTAATGGAGATACCAATGATCGAATTTACCCCCATAGGATACGCGAAAACGCGCTTCGAACAGATAGAGGATGTCCCTATACAGGGAGCTGGAATATCTACAGATATCGGTGAACTGATTATCGATGAAGAGTATGCATTGGGGCTGGATGACCTAGATGGCTTCTCCCATATCTACATAGTATTTCATATACATAAATCGCAGGGTTATGATCTTAAGGTGAAGCCGTTTCTAGATAATAAACACAGAGGGATTTTTGCCACTCGTTCGCCTAAGCGACCTAATGCCATCGGATTATCGATTGTTGAAATTGACCGGATTGAGGCAAACCGCATCTTAGTACGCGGCATAGATCTATTAGATGGGACTCCTATTCTGGATATCAAACCCTATATACAATCTTTTGATAATATAAAAAATACCAAAGATGGCTGGTATGAACGTGGCTTAGATCCACACACTGTTCGTTCAGATAAGCGCTTTGCTTAATCCATTAATAGAGTCTGGATTTTTGCAGTTGCCTCTGCTAATAATTGTTTACAGCTTTTTATTACGGTCACATTTTCTGGGTTGAACATACCACCCAGAGCCATGAAAGTTCCTTAACTAATTAAGTTATCCATCTTATTTGTAAGTGTTATTTCTGGAGGTAGGTCAGGGTCAGAGTCATTTTTTTCAAACTTAACAGCTTGGCTTTTTTGGGGGAATGTTTGTTGGCGGTAAAGGCGGGCAAAGGGGGCGTAGCTAATTAATCTATATTCGAAGTTATGACCCCGTTACGATTAAGTCGACTAGCAAGATGAACCGCAGAGCGGCCAGAGACGGCTTTACAGCGACTCATATGCCTCTCTGGGAGGGGATAGGTCAGCATGAAGCTAGATGCTTAAATAACCCTCCCAAGATAAAGTCAGCCAAATGAACGAAAGCCAAAATGTCACTAAGCTTCATTCCAAGCTAGTTTTAAAGCTGTTTCTGATAAATACCTTCTGCTGCATCTGTGACTTGAAAACCGATGTTGAATAGGTAGTTTTTGTGCTCCACTGTTGCCGCTTTAGCGATGAGCGTATTAACTCCACGCTGTTTAATCTCATTGGGGTGTGACACAAAGTAATAGTTTGCTAGTTTAAAGTCTCGGTATTGTGGTGTGACATAATCGAGCAGAATAGACAGCTCACCTTTTTCATTGTTGTTGCCCACTAATACACCTGCAATGCTGTTATCTCTTAGCATATAAAACGCAGTATTGGCCTTTCTGAGCTCATCGATTGATGTCTGCGTCTCAATATCGGCCAAGTTTTCGGAGATGAAATGGTCAAAGTATTCAGTATTGACCGATGCTGCAATCAGCTTGAACTGCTCATCGGTTGAATAAAATTTCCATAAATAATATACGTTTATTCCTGCTATACCTAAGTTCATAAACATTGTCGGGTAAGAGTTTATAAGATAAGCAAAGCCTGCGAATGCAAGGCAACCAACGAGGTTGATCAGCCTCAGTTTTTTGATTGATGTCATCGTCAGAGAAACGAGGACGATTAACGACGCCAGATAACCAAACCACTCTACCCAATCAAAATCCATTTCCTATCCCTGTATGATTAGTGAACACAGCTAATTATTACTTTGTTATAAAAGGAGGGTCAAGACAATATTTCATCAACTCCAACACCTGTTATTTATTAATGATACGGATAAATCGAAGAGAATAGCTGCTTGTGAATAACCAGGTGTAGATGCGGGTGCGAGCTCCGGTGGCATGGCTGTCAGCGTAAGCTCACATGGAAGACTTATCTAAAATCAAGAGCCGGCGTTTCGCAGGCTCTTGTCAAAGTAAATGGTGCACATCCCTCGGCGGGTTGGCTATAAGTGACAATGAAGGTGCGATTTTCAAATAATCCTCCAAATACCAATATAACTTAGAGCCAACATCAGAAAATGTAATCAAGCCTCATTCCAAGCTAATACTCCCTATGTGAAGAATGATTCAATGGATTATCCGTAATCGATATATTCCTGCTTCAGAGAGGACACATTCATCTTGTCCTATTTGGCTATTGGGTGAGTCAAAATATCTGTTGTTGCTAAAAGCACGGTGGAAGTCCCAGTAGCCTTCTGAATTTTCAACCCACTCAGGATATTTCTTGCCGCCTAACTCTATGGTCAATGGACCTTTTCTAAGTTTTTCCATAAGACTTCTCCTATTCACCCTTTGGATCAAGGGCCTTGTCACAGTAAATGAACGCATAACAATCTTGAAGATATCGAAGTGGAGCAATGAACCCGTTAACCTTGAGAAGGCTTAACATAAGGATTAATGATGCTGGTTCAATATTGATAGGTCTTAATTACAGCTGAGCTGGCTCTAAGTTGAATTTTTAGTAAAGCCAGAATTTAAAGATAGGACATTCTGGTTACTTTTACCCTAAGTTTTTTCACTGAGAAGTGTCCAATACTAGCGACTAGATATTTATTAATAACAATTAGACATCGCAACACTTAGTAGAAGCATAAGTAACTGATTTCAGAGAATCGTGAGCGATGAAGCTGCACAGCATCTTTTATCTCATTCCTTTTTTATCTCTGACCTACTCCTCTATTTGGAATTAATTCCATAACAGGACTGAGTTTGCACATGTTTTCCCTGTTGTTGAGTGCTTCAAAAGTCTGGCTAAAATACGTTGCTCATTATGAAGCTAATTTGTATCTTACCCGTAATAAAAATGAGTTTTTTATGATCTCGCCAGCAATGATTTGGTGAGGCATGGTTACTTGTTTATTCTTTAAATATGGGCTGAAATATCTATGCTGCTGAAACATAAAATAACGGGGATCTTCACTTCGTTATCATTTTTTATAGTACTGCTTGTATCAATTCTTGCTTATCAAAACTTTGCAGAGTTTAGCCGTACTAGTTACCAGGAGAAGGTTGAAACACAATCTAAGCTGGTGGCTCAGGCACTAGATGAGAAGTTAATGCGTTTTTTCGATGTGATCGACTCAGCAGCATTCTTCTTCGACGGCAATGGCGAGCTCGATCTTGAACGAGCAAACCATACAGTTGAGCAGATCGCTAGCACGGTAAAGGGGGAGGCTGGTATCTATTTGGGCTTGAAAGATGGCACCCTGATCAGTGATGGTAAGGTTGTGCCAAATTTCAATGCGATTACGGCTAAGCGAGAGTGGTTCTTGCAAATTTTTGAAGGGGAACACTACGTAGTTACCAGATCTTTTGTTGATGTTACTAAGAACGTCGAAGTGTTTGGCCTTTCTGTGCCTATCATGCACCAAGGGCGAACTTCCGGAGTCGTGTTAATCAACATCCCCGTTAAGTTATTCAGTGATTTCGCCGCCTCTCTCACCAGTAATAATCAGATGTTCGTCTACCGCAGTGATGGCTATATTTTATCGAGTGAGGATAAAGACAATATTGGTAAGAACATATTTGAAATACGCCCGCAATACAGGGTGATATCAGAATCAAACAAGTCGATGACATATACCGCTCCCGGTTTGGGCGATTACTTCGTTACAAGTAATAAGATGAAGGTTCGTCATTGGACAGTGGCTAGCTATGAAGCGGTGGAAGTCATAGAAGCTGCCAGCATGAATAATCTATATGACGCTGTTATTTTGATTGCCGTTTCTCTGATTGTACTCATGATCGTTATTTACCAGATGGTCATTCGTCTTATCTACAAACCTATCGGCGGTGAACCTCTGGAAATATCAAACATTGTTAAGCAAGTGGCTGATGGTGATTTGAGTATGGATTTATCGTCTTCCGGGCTGGAGGAAGGTATTTATGGCAATGTGATCGCTATGACAAAGAATCTTAGGGTCATTGTCACCAATATCAATGAAACGACAAGTGAACTTAATCGCTCCTCTGCCTCCCTCTCATCGTCCGCACAAACTATGAGTGATGGCTCAAAGGCACAAACCGTGCAGCTCGAGCAGACTTCGGCGGCGATGAACGAAATGACCTCCACAGTCGATGAAGTGGCACGAAGTGCACTGCAAGCGGCAGAGTCGGCTCAGGGGGCCAACGAGCATTCCGAAGTTGGAATGAAGGTGGTAGAGGATATGAATGCTAATATTCGTTCACTGGTCAATGAGATGAACGAGGTCACCAATGTCATCGAAAACGTTGAGGCCGAAACGGTCAATATTGGTAGCATTCTCGATGTGATTAAAGGCATTGCCGATCAGACTAATCTTTTAGCTTTAAATGCTGCAATTGAAGCGGCACGAGCAGGTGAGCAGGGGCGCGGTTTCGCGGTTTCGCGGTAGTGGCTGATGAAGTTCGAAGCCTTGCGAGCCGTACACAAGAGAGCGCTAACGAAATTTCTGTCATGATTGAAAAACTACAAACAGAGGCTAAGAAAGCGGTAGAACAGATGGGGAAGAACTCTGAGCTTGCTCGACTGACTTCGACAAAGACAGAGGAAGCAAATCAATCCCTGACACAAATAACGACTTCTGTTTCTGTTATTCTAAATATGAATGATCAGATCGCCACTGCGTCAGAGCAGCAGACCCAAGTCGCAGCGGAAATTAACCAGAGTGTTCTGGAGATCAACGATTCGGCAAAAGAAACCAATAAGCACTCCGAGAGCACTACTAAGCTCGCACAAGAGCTGGGCGGAATGGCGAATACTCTAAATGGTATCGTGAGCCAATTTAAGCTTTGATGGCAGCCACAGGTCTCCCTTAATTGCATGGGTAGAGGCGGCCGTGACCGTTCGTGCCCAGAGCCTTTCATTACATGCATGCGACATGCTGCAAATAAGCTAGTTTCATCTAAAATTGAATGATGAAGACGAGTCCGATTAGAATTTGTGTTCTCTACGATGGTGCCTGTCCTCGATGCATCAAGGATAGAGATAATTATTCACGTATCGCGGGAGGCTATGCCGTTGGAGTGACCTGGTTCGATATTACAGATCAGGACGAGAAGTTAAAGACTTGGGGAATTGAGCCGTTTAAGGCGCTAACCGAACTACATGTGATCATTGGCGAATGTGAGAATACAGAGAAACCTAGAGTCGTATCTGAGCTAGATGCTTATATAGTCTTGATGCGAAGGGTACCGATATTGAAGCCATTGGCCTGGTTGATGGGGCTGAAGTTAGTGCGTCCGCTATTATCAAAGCTATATCGCAAGGCTGTCTACAGGCGACTTAGATGTGAAGGCAGGTTATAGATGGCGATTGCTCTGACTCATAATGCCTGCTTGCATGTCATGAATGTTATTGAGCTTTACCGTATAAGCGGCTTTATTGCGGAAGGAGATTATAGATGGCGATTGCACTGACCCATATCGCTTTGCACGTCATGGACCTTGAAGCCTGTGTCGATTTTTACTGCTCCTATGCTGGCATGCGTGTCGTTCATGAACGCCCTTGCGGTAACAGCCATGAACGGCCAAGTGATAACAGCCATGAGCGACCAAGTGATAACAGCCATGAGCGACCAAGTGATAACAGCCATGAGCGACCAAGTGATAACAGCCATGAGCGACCAAGTGATAACAGCCATGAGCGACCAAGCGGAGCAAAGCGTATCGTCTGGCTCTGCGAGCCGGGACAGGAGTCGCAATTTATTATAGTGATGCTCCCAGGAGGGGAAGGCCATAAGCAGCAGATGAATGATTTTTCCCACTTAGGTTTTGCACTGGAGAGTAAAGCCGCCGTAGATAAGGTTGCCATGCGTGCGGAGGAAGAGGGGATTTTAGTCTGGGGAGTACGGGAAGATAGTTATCCTGCAGGCTACTATTGTGGTGTCAGAGATCCCGATGGTAACTTTATCGAGTTCAGCTATGGTCAGCCTCTGGGACCTGGAGCACCAGAGCTAATCGAGGGAGAGCCGCCTTAAGTTGGCTCTCTTTGCATTTTATAGACTTATTGAGTGTCAGTCAGTGCTATTTTTGCACTTAATCCCACTAATATGAGGCCTGAACCTCCCTCAATTCCTCTTGAATACTTTGCAGCCTTGGGGCTACTAAAGAGTATGCTGCCCAAGAAGGAATAGACTAAATTGCAGCCAGTCGCCAGAACACTGAACAAGAGACCTAAAATCATTAAGTCTTTAGTCGCTGACTGAGAAGAAATATCGATGAATTGTGGTAAGAAAGCCAGATAGAACATGGCAACTTTGGGGTTTAGCACACTCACCACGACACCTTGTGTAAACACATTCCTCACACTAGTCATTTGAGTCTCAGTATCATCAGTATTGGCAACCAGTTTCGATTGCCCCTTGTAACAGTTTATTAGAGAGGTGATCCCCAAATATAGCAGGTAGGCTGCGCCTAAATATTTAACGACACTGAACAGAAAGGCTGAGCTTAGTATTAATGCCGACAAGCCAAATACCGCGGCTAAAGTATGTACCAGATAGCCAGCACCTAGCCCCAGAGAAGCCGATATACCGGACTTTAATTTACCCTTCATGGTATTAGAGACTATGTACACCACATCTGGCCCGGGGATTAGGTTGATCGATAGAGATGCAATAACAAACATTAAGATTGTGCTTAATTCCATATGTACTCCTTGAATTGCCTAAGCGTAACCCATATTAGATTTGCGTTTTTTACCAGCATTGTTAATGCGTGTATATATATTTTCAAATTCGAAGCAAATAAAAAGAGCGAAGAGATAACTCTTCGCTCTTTCGGCCTAACTAAGCAAGATATGTGTTATTCCCCTTGAGGAACACCCGCTCGGTTGATCAGGAACTGAGTCAATAGCGGTACAGGACGTCCGGTAGAGCCCTTGTTCGCGCCACTGTTCCAAGCGGTACCGGCAACATCTAAGTGTGCCCAGTTGTACTTCTTGGTGAAGCGAGACAGGAAGCAAGCTGCCGTGATGGCACCAGCGGGACGACCGCCAAGGTTAGTCATATCGGCAAATGGGCTTTCAAGATGCTCTTGATACACATCCCACAATGGCAAGCGCCATGCGCGATCGCCACTCTGCTCACCAGCATTTAATAGCTCGTGTGCCAGTGGATTATGACCAGAGAACAGACCCGAAGCGTGTTTACCCAGTGCGATAACACAGGCACCCGTCAGAGTCGCAGTATCGACAACCAGCTCAGGGTCGAAGCGCTCAACGTAGGTCAATACATCACACAATACCAGGCGACCTTCTGCATCTGTGTTTAACACTTCGACAGTTTGGCCCGACATAGTGGTGAGGATATCACCTGGGCGGTAAGCATTGCTCGATGGCATGTTTTCACAGCCTGCAAGAATACCGATCACATTGATTTTAAGATTGAGGTCACACAAGGCTTTCATTGCACCGATAACACCGGCGGCTCCGCCCATGTCGTACTTCATCTCATCCATGCCTTCGCCAGGCTTAAGTGAAATACCACCAGAGTCGAATGTCAGACCTTTACCAATAAGCACTATCGGCTTCTGAGTGCTGTCGACTGCGCCCTTGTACTCCATCACAGTCATGATGGATTCGTTGACACTGCCACGGCCCACTGCAAGGTAGGAGTTCATGCCCAACTTGGCCATTTGCTCTTCACCTAAGGTGGTCACAGTTAGCTCTTCACAGACTTCACCCATTTGGCGAGCTTGTGATGCCAGATAGGCTGGATTACAGATGTTAGGCGGCATGTTGGCAACATCACGACAAAGATGCATACCGGCTGACACGGCCATACCGTGTTCGATTGCGCGCTCACCCACGGCCAGTTCACGGCGTGTTGGTACATTGAAGACTAGCTTGCGTAGCGGACGGCGAGTCTCACCCTTATTGGTCTTCAAGACATCGAAGTTGTATAGGCTGTTCTGTGTCGTTTCAACGGCTTCACGAACTTTCCAGTAAGTATCACGACCCTTCACGTGCAGTTCAGTCAGGAAGCAAACGGCTTCCATTGAACCAGTTTCGTTAAGCGTAGTGATGGTTTTTTTGATGATCTGCTTGTATTGACGCTCATCGAGCTCGCGCTCTTTACCACAACCAACCAAAAGCACACGTTCACTGAGAACATTAGGCACATGATGTAAAAGAAGCATCTGCCCTGGCTTGCCTTCGAGATCCCCACGACGAAGTAAGTTACTTATGTAGCCTTCACTAATTTTATCAAGCTGCTCAGCAATTCCCGATAGGCGTCTTGGTTCATATACGCCAACCACTATGCAGGCCGAACGCTGCTTTTCCGGACTGCCGCTCTTAACGCTAAACTCCATGAGCTCTCCTAGATTCTTAAAGACAAATTTTATTATTTATTAGATAATGTCTGCTTGTGCCCAAAACGGGCCTAAATTTGGTACATCAAAGTTGTTTTTTTTAGGTGTTTTTATACCATATTTAGTTAATGGCTGGTTACAAAACTACCAAAAGTAGACAGTTTACATGAAAGTTAACCTGATACCAGCATAATTATAAGTTTAGGGACCGGATCCAGCCTGTGATTGTATTTAGATATTTGATTAGAGAAGTTTTCAAGGCTCAAATAGCCGTTCTTGCAGTACTTTTAGCTATTTTTATAAGCCAACATTTTGTTCGTGTGCTTGCAGATGCATCTGACGGAGAATTTCCTGCTACGTTGGTCATGACCCTATTGGGTCTTAATTTGCCTTATCTGGCTGTTTTGGTGATACCGCTGAGTTTATTTCTCGGTATTTTAATGGCTCATGGTCGAATGTATGCCGACAGTGAAATGGTGATTCTTCACGGTGTGGGAGTGAGTGAGTGGTATATCACTCGAGTGACCCTGTTATTGGCCGTTGGCAATATGATTTTTACCGGTATGCTGTCGGTTTATGTGACACCTTGGGCCGAAGAGAAGCAGAACCAGGTACTCGAGCATGCTCAGTCAGAAGCTGGGCTGGCAGCCATCACTCAGGGGCGCTTTCAAACCAGCCCCAATGGCAGAGCCGTGCTTTTTGTTGAACGAATTGGCCGAAATAACGAGCTGTACAAGGTGTTTGTAGCACAACTACCAGACCCAGATGATGAATCCGGTACCAGTAATATCGTTGTTGCCGAAGGTGGTAGGGTCATCGAGGATGAAACCGGTGGCCAGCGCTTGCAACTGAGTGATGGTGTGCAATATCAGGCGACGCCTAAGCAAGTGGACTTTCAGATCATCGAGTTCGATAGCTACCAGATGCAGATCAAGGAGCAACCGGTCGATGAACGCCGCCGTAAGCTCTCGGCCATGCCTATTAATGAGTTGATGGATATAGAGGGGCCCGCGGCAACGGCTGAATTTCATTGGCGTCTGGCCATTCCTTTAGCGATCCCCTTAATGACGCTTATTGCCGTGCCTATGGCTAGGGTTAATGTGCGTCAGGGCAAGTTCGCCAAGATGTTCCCGGCGATTCTACTCTATCTGGGGTATTTTGGTTTGATGATTGCCGGACGTAAAGCGTTGGAAGACGGGGTGGTACCTGAGTACCTAGGGATGTGGTGGATACATGCATCCGCCCTCTGCATGGGGATACTGCTCTTAGGTAAAGAGCGTCCTTCCGGTGCCAAACTGAGCGGAATATTTAAGCGCAAGAGGGCTAATGCGTGAAAATATTAGACTTATATATTGCCAGAACCTTAGTTAGCAGCTCGGCTCTGTGTCTGCTTATCCTCACAGGTCTATCCGGCATCATTAAGTGGGTGGATCAGCTTCGCGTCGTTGGCCGTGGCAACTATACCATGCTCGATGCAGGCATCTATGTACTGTTTCTTATCCCTCGTGATATCGAGATGTTCTTCCCAATGGCGGTATTGCTCGGCGCCTTGATCGGCATGGGTATGCTGGCATCGGGGTCGGAACTCGTGGTGATGCAGTCTGCTGGCTTGTCTCGCTTTCAAATCACGCTGTCGGCAATGAAGACTGCCGTGCCACTCATGCTGATGATTATGGTACTGGGTGAGTGGGGAGCACCCGCGGCGGAAAGGCGTGCTAATGAACTGCAAGCATTCAAGGTATCCGGTGGCAGCCTGATCAAATCGAGTCGTGGGATCTGGGCAAAAGATGGTGATTTGTTCGTCAATATCGGCGAGGTGGAAAATATTAACAGCCTGCGTAATATAACCTTGTATGAGTTTGATAGCACCTTGACCTTAGTAAAGACAATCCATGCCGAGCGCGGCGTATACTCAAATGATCACTGGCGTCTTATCGATGTCAGGCAAACAGATTTGACCAAGGACAAGGTCACACTGACCGACCTGACCCTGTATCGCTGGGATTCGACACTGACACCGGATAAGCTGAGCGTTGTCTCGGTCAAGCCTGAATCTCTCTCTATTCAAGGTTTACTGGGCTATCTGGATTACCTCGAGGCGAACAACCAAAATTCTGGCCGTTATGAGTTGGCGCTGTGGCGTAAAGTCATGCAGCCCGTGACCGTTGCTGTGATGATGTTGGTGGCGCTCTCATTCGTGTTTGGTCCCTTGAGAACAGTGACCATGGGGGCTCGTGTGTTGTTGGGCGTTATCGCTGGTTTCACCTTCTATATCAGCAGTGAAATTTTCGGACCTCTGACTCTGGTCTATGGCTTGCCAGCCTTCCTCGGCGCCATGATGCCAGCACTGATATTCAGTGGCGTAGCTATTTATTTTATTAGAAAATAAATACTAGAAAAGTCTTAAGCTATAAGTTGTAAGCCATAAGTGATGGCCCCCTAAAAACATGACACCTTATGTAAGCGGTAAGGTGTCATTAGCATCAAGTCATGTAAAACCTCTACCTCTCTCAAAGCCTCTATTTCAAAATCCACATTCTAAAATCAAAAACTCCCCCTATGACATCCGTATCTTAGTTATCTAGTGACCCCATGCTCTACTTCTCTACTTCTCTATTGCCTTTGAGGCTCATTCAATTTCATTCCAGTTACAGGTTGGCTAGCGCCATGACAAGCCCGAGTATTTGTGTGCGCTATATTTGTGCGAGCTGTGAATATTCGCACTCATTTAGTGCATTTGTATTCGATGATATTTACCTGCTATTTATTAACTCATTAAAAGTTAATGGTTTGTTATCTTGGCCTAATGATTGAATAGGTAAAATTAGGAATAAATAACCCAAATACCTTGGAGGTCAGAATGAAACTGGTCAGCGCTATCATTAAACCGTTCAAATTGGACGATGTCCGCGAAGCAATCGCTGCAGTGGGTATCGAGGGAATGACAGTCACCGAAGTGAAAGGTTTCGGTCGTCAGAAAGGGCATACCGAGCTGTATCGAGGCGCCGAGTATCAGGTGGACTTCCTTCCTAAGGTTAAATTAGACATTGCAACCAAGGCCGAAAATCTGGAGTTGTTAATTGAATCGATCACCAATGCTGCCCGTACCGGCAAGATTGGAGATGGCAAAATTTTTGTCACCGATCTAGAACAGGTTATCCGTATCCGTACGGGCGAGACCGATAGCGAAGCATTATAAGGGAGAAGCGTGATGGAAGATTTAGCCAAATTAGGGGTGACAGTTTCTGAGTTAAGGTTCGCTTTGGATACCTTTTATTTCTTGATTTCAGGTGCGTTAGTCATGTGGATGGCGGCCGGTTTTGCCATGCTGGAGGCCGGACTCGTACGCTCCAAAAACACCACCGAAATTCTCACCAAGAATGTGTGTCTGTATTCGATTGCCTGCGTGATGTATCTGATCGTGGGATATAACATAATGTATGTCGATAACGGTGAGGGTGGATGGTTACCTTCGATAGGTACATTTATTGGTAGTCAGGCCGATGATGCAGATCATGCACTCGAGTCTGATTTCTTCTTCCAGGTGGTGTTTGTCGCTACCGCTATGTCCATCGTTTCCGGTGCGGTTGCCGAGCGCATGAAACTATGGGCTTTCTTAGCTTTTTCTGTCGTCATGACAGCCTTTATTTATCCAGTTGAGGGGTATTGGACCTGGGGCGGTGGCTTCCTGTCTGAAGCTGGATTTGTCGATTTCGCCGGTAGTGGTATCGTTCATATGGCTGGTGCGGCTGCAGCGATTTCCGGCGTTCTTTTGTTGGGTGCCCGTAAGGGGAAATATGGTCCTAATGGCCAAATCAACCCAATCCCGGGTTCAAACTTACCTATGGCGACTCTGGGTATGTTTATTCTGTGGATGGGATGGTTTGGCTTTAACGGTGGTTCACAGTTACTGGTATCCGATGCTGAAAACGCAACCGCGGTGGCTAAAATTTTCCTTAATACCAATTCTGCGGCGGCATTTGGCGCAGTGTCGGCACTCGTCGTCTGTAAGATGGTGTGGGGAAAAGCAGATCTGACCATGATACTCAATGGTGCATTAGCCGGACTGGTGGCCATTACTGCCGATCCCTTATCACCTTCAATTTCCTTTGCGGCCGTGATAGGCCTGATTGCCGGTGGCCTGGTCATCTTCTCCATTGTGGCGTTAGATAGGCTTAAAATTGATGATCCCGTGGGTGCTATTTCGGTTCACGGTGTGGCGGGTTTCTTCGGTCTGATGTTAGTGCCACTGTCTAATGCCGATGCGACTGTCTTGGGTCAACTCTATGGGGCTGGCGTCATCTTTGCCTGGGTATTTTCAGCATCTTTTGTGGTCTGGTATCTACTCAAGTTGACCATGGGGATCCGTGTTACCGAAGAGGACGAGTATAAGGGGATGGATGCAGCAGATTGTGGCATAGATGCCTACCCTGAGTTTGTGTCAGTCAAGAGTGCTCGTTAAGATAGGCAAGAGCCTATACTTGTAAGGCGCGGCTTGGGTATAAATCAAACAGGGCATAATGCCCTGTTTTTTTGTATCATGCTTATTAGGGCAGATGTGCAATCATGAATGGGGCAGCGACAAATGATATTCTCCAAGACGTTTGGTAAGACGAGTTTAGCGTTCTTCACCTTAGGTGCACTATGGTTGTCGGCGCTAAGCCATGCCGGACAAGTCGTGGTCCGCAAGTCCAGCGAGCCATTCGATGCCTTTGCCGTGAGAGATCAGGTCTTACGGGATCATCAATGGCAAGAAGCCCTGAGAATGCAGCAACAGATCCAGATCTTACAAGCGCTTCCCACAGGA
This sequence comes from Shewanella benthica, assembly GCA_023284085.1. GTDB lineage: Bacteria > Pseudomonadota > Gammaproteobacteria > Enterobacterales > Shewanellaceae > Shewanella > Shewanella benthica. Next base: position 70,222 of record JAKVHY010000002.1, on the reverse strand, counting down.
TGTATCTTACTGGCTAGACCCTACGCTTATTATTCCTGCCAAGGCTTATTTTATCGGCCTTATCAGTATCAAAACCGGGATGTCTACATTCAGGTGGATGCGGTTGGCGATCAGACTGAGCAAATTATTAAGTGATCTTGCCGTTAAAAATAACGGACTGGTTAACTTCTTGTAACTTTTATTTACTACGGGTTTTTTAATCATGACGTAAGCTTCATCAAGGATATCGAAACTCAAGGCCTGAGACCTATGGTGAAAGTCCCGTGCGCAATTGTACTACTACTTCTTTTCCTTCAGGCCTGCAGTGCTAGCCCTGAGTCGAAAACAATAAACGACATCAGTCAATATTTCTATGATGAACACTTCGATATAGTCACTGGATTACCTCCCGCCGAAAGCCTGTTGCGCCTTCCCGACTCGGCGAAGAGAGAGGTGCACAGGCAATTTAGGCGAGCCACAACATTAAGTAATAACGATATCTTGCCCCATGAGTGGTTAGCCAATTATATCGATGCCGAAAATGGTGGGTTCGAGTATCGAGACTACAGGACGCGAACCGCGGCACAAACCTATGGCGATCGCGCCGGGAATTGCATGTCTCTGGTGTTACTCACGGCGGCATTAGCCGATGTTGTCGGAGTGGATGTAGAGTTCCAGGACATTGAAGTGCCACCGGTGTGGGACAAGCAGGGTCATTTTTATCTGATCAACGGCCATGTTAATTTACGTTTAATCCCCAGAACCCGCTCTGATAGGATATTTGTTTCCAAAAGGGCGATACAGATAGATTTTCTGCCTGAGAGAGCGGTGAGGGGGTATAACAAGATAAGAGTGGATAAGCAGACCGTGCTTGCCATGTTTTATAATAATGTCGCGGCCGAGTCTTTAGTACTTGGCGATTATGACAGAGCCTATGGTCTGTTAAAATTAGGCCTGCAACAGCAAGCCGATTATGTCCCCGCCTTGAACACCTTAGCTGTGCTTTATCGCTATAAAGGCTTAGAGCAGCAAGCGGAAATATTGTACAAACTGGCATTAAGTGTCAGCGAGCACAATATGAATGCCCTCTATAACTATGCCATCTTATTGGGCTCTCAAGACAGGTTAGATGAGTGGGCTAAAATTCATAAAATACTCGAGCTAGATCGAATCGCCAATCCTTATTATTACTATGATATGGCGCAGCAAGCGTATTTCGAAAGAGAGTATCAAGATGCATTACTCTGGTATAAGAGGGCGGTAGATAAGGCCGATTATCGTCACGAATTTTACTTTGGCCTGTCCCGGGCTTATTGGGCCACCGGGGATGAGCGTCTGGCGAAGAAGAATATGGAGAAAGCCTTGAGCCTTACTCGCGATGAGAATAACAAAATTCGCTATCAAGCTAAGTTACACGCGATGAAAAGCCATTAATTTCATCGGTTCGGATATAAAAAAGCACTCGGATGAGTGCTTTTTTTGTAGATAATGAATGCGTTATCCCGTCATTATTGTTCGAATCATTATCGCTCCAGTGACTATTGTTCGAGTATCAGGGCCTCTTGCTGATAACTCAACCTGGCCATCTGCCCCTGATCTTTAAGCTCCAAGCCCATTAATTTGAAGGGAGCACTCAGCCCGGACTCCTGGATTAATTGCGGATCTAATTTCAGTAGCATTGCTGAATTATCTAAGGTAAGCCAGTTTGCCGACTCGGTTTTTAAAATCGTTTTATCTTGGCCTGAGGCATCGCTTCCTGTCAGGTAACCCGAGAGGGCGAAGCGACCCTGTGCGGCGATATCTAAGTTAAAGGCGATACTAACGGGAACGCCTTCTCGCCAGCGAGTGTTCACTTGCTGCTGGATCTTGGCCGAAGGCACGAATTGTTTGAAGGCGGTTTTTACGGTTCTGATGACCTCGATGCCGTTAACGCGAGTCTGCATGTCAATTTGAATCTCACTCAAGCCCTGATTGCTGCTTGGCATGGCTAAAGTTTCAGGTAATCGTGCCTGCCACTGGCCATGATTAGACACAAGTTTGAGAGTCTGATAACTACCATCTGAGTGCTTTAAGCTTGCCGTGGGCCTGAGTGGTTGATCGCTGTTAGTTAGCGAAATATTAAAATCCAGACTCCGGGATAGACTCGATACCCTGAATTTACTGGTGAGCTTGAGTTGGTAGGGTGAGTGTTTCTCTTTCACATTCACCAGATAACTGGACTTAGCGGCTAAGGGGACTGAGACCTTGAGTTGGTATTTACCAGGCTTAGCGCTGGAAGACATGATTAGGGCGCTGGAATTATCTGTGAGACCGGCTGTCGCTAAGGCTTGAGGATCCGCCAGAGAATGAATATTGGATGAAGACTTGCTGGCACTCGATTTGTTATCCAGGTTTATCAGTTGGATTTTATCAGGAGAGATGGACTGGCTATGCATCAAGGCGCCTGAACTCGTGTCCGCTCTGGGTGAGATGCGAATAACGCTGGAGGCTTGACTGATGGATAGGCTCACACCTCGATTTAACTCTGCGCCTGTGACTGTGGTCCAATATTCATCACTGCTGCTGGAATGTGAGTCTGATGGTGGGCTTATGATCAATGTCTTAGCAGGCACACTGATAAAGCTTAAGGATTCTCTGCTGCTGTTAATCGGCGGCAGTTGTGGCTCGGTGACGTCTGTGACACTAAAGTCACCCTGTTGAGGCGCAGATAATGATGCCTGTGTGAAGCTCTGAGCTTGAGTATCCTGAGCCCCCGTAACGGTTTCATCCTGACAGGCTATCAGAAGGGCGGAGATCGATAGTGTCACCAGCATTAATGGGAAAATGTTCATGTTTGACTCCTATATATGGTTGCGGATCAAGCTGTCGAGATTGAAACAAGCTCGTCTGCTTTGTTGGTGACTCAGGGGTTCTCTTCCTGCCGTTTTTTGCTTATCGGTGAACCAAACAGTGCCGGCTGCACTTTGTGAACTGCACTCTAAGAATCCGTCGGAGCAATCATCTAACCAGTTTTGTGTGGTTTCGAGTGCGACTTGATATTGGTAGCCTGCACAGTAGCTGTCACCGTCCCAGATCGCCGAATCTACATCCGATCCCACCACGACTTCAAATGGCTTACCCAGAGTAGGACGGTTTTGAGTGCCGTTAAGCCAGGTGCTGTTGTAGTAGCTCATCCAGCTGACTTGTTGTTGCTTGACCGCGTCACTGCCATAACCTAGAAGCCAGCCCAGAGTGGTTTCAAAGACACTGCCTTGATTCACCGCATCTGCTAATGGGGTACCGCCACTCGAGGGGGCTAGGGCTATGACTCGGCTGGTGGCATTGATAATATCTATGTAGCGGCTATCCCAGGTGGGATTAGATAATATCCATCTGACAATATTGCCGCCATTGGAGTGGGTGAGCATGATGAGATCATCGATATTCTTATGCTGAATAAATGTGTGCAGCTGGTTGGCCAAACAACCCGCGGCGGCTTCGTCCCACATGTATTGATCGAAATTACAGTTGATCACTTCATAGTTAGCGGGCTCGGGCATACCTTGCCTAACAGAGTCGATAAATTCCCGGGACCAATAATCCGTTGCGGCATCGGTTTGATTACCGGTGCCATGGATAAACACTATGCCGCTGGCGCCATAGCTGAGTGGACTGAATATGAGTGGGCTGGATATAAACAGGCCCAAGAGTATTAGCTTGTAATAGTTTTTCATTGGGTTATCTCTTTTTAGTATGTTACTCAGGTATGAGGTCTGATGTCCGACCTCTTTGGTTAACCTAGTGGCTGATAATTGAACAATCAAGAGAAAATGGCAGTACATTAGTACCAGTTAATGTAGTTGGTTGTTTTTTTGTTTTAAACACTGACAGGAAGTGAGTTATTAAGCCGTATAGTTGGGGATAGTAGGCTGGCGAGTGTTTGAAACTATTTGAATGATTCTTAAATACAATAAAACACTCAGGTTTATTTTAATTAACTCGGTGTTCCTGCTGGCTATCCTCTTCTTTAATTGAAAAAAAGTTTATTTTTTATCTTTATATAACAAATGCTTGTTTATTATTTCTTGCTCATGACTATATCTTGTTGCATTACGGGGGAATACTGGATAAATTGAACTTAGTAGCGCAATTGAGAGAAATCTGTTTTAACGATAGCCGGAGTGAGTTTATTACCATGTATTACAAAAATGATGACGTTCGAATTAACAAGATCAAAGAATTACTGCCACCAATCGCAATATTTGAGCGATTTCCGGCGACTGAGAATGCATCGGCTACCGTTTTTAACGCACGCGAAAATATCCACCAGATCTTGAAGAAAAATGATGACCGCCTATTGGTTGTCATTGGTCCCTGTTCAATCCATGATCCTAAAGCTGCGCTAGAGTATGGTGAGCGTTTAGTTAAACTGCGTGAGCAATACAAGGACCAGTTAGAGATTGTCATGCGAGTCTACTTCGAAAAGCCCCGCACCACAGTGGGTTGGAAGGGACTGATTAACGACCCATTTATGGACAATAGCTTCAGGCTAAACGATGGGCTGAGAACCGCACGTAAATTATTGCTGGATCTCAACGATCTTGGCATACCTACGGCGGGTGAGTTTCTCGATATGATCACCCCACAATATGTTGCCGATCTTATGTGTTGGGGAGCGATTGGCGCGAGAACCACTGAGTCACAAGTACATCGTGAACTGGCTTCGGGTCTCTCATCTCCGGTAGGTTTTAAGAATGGTACCGATGGCACCATTAAGGTTGCCATTGACGCCATAGGTGCGGCGAGTGCGCCTCATCACTTCTTATCTGTGACTAAGTTCGGTCACTCGGCCATCGTCGAGACCAAAGGTAATTCGGATTGCCACATCATCCTTCGCGGTGGTAAGGAGCCCAATTATAGCAAGGAGCATGTGAGTGCCATCAGTGAGCAACTTGAGAAGGCCGGATTAGACATTAATATCATGGTCGATTTTAGCCATGCCAATAGCTCCAAGCAGTTTAAGCGCCAAATGCTGGTAGGAGATGATGTGGCTGCTCAAGTTTCTCAAGGCAATTATGGGATATTTGGTGTCATGATCGAGAGTAACCTCATCGAAGGCCGTCAGGATCATGTTGCAGGTCAACCTCTGTGCTATGGCCAGAGTATTACCGATGCTTGCATTGGCTGGGATGACACAGAGTCAATTTTAGCGACACTTAACCAGAGTATCATTGCCCGCCGCTCGGCTTGATTACTTGTTAGCTTGATAGAGATAGCGGCTAAAAAGGAGACCTAGGTCTCCTTTTTTGTACATGGAAGTATTTATCCGTGATCGCATGGATAGCGAAAGAGGGGATTTGTGTGTTCAGTAGGAAGTGAAAAATTTTATCTTAACCTAGAATGAATGGATTAACCTTGGTTATGATTGACAAGATATTCATTGGCTTTAGCTAGGCTTCCAAATGAAGCGATAAGATTATTTTGGCCTTTTTGTTGAATGTCTGAATCTCCGGATTGTGTCATCATCCATATCCAGGTCTGGATGAGTGGCAACGGCGGATATTGAGCGTTAGGTGAACCCTGCATGTTTGTTTCCTTTAAAATCGCTTATAAGGGTTGGTCGTTTCCCTTACTTGGTCTGCGTTAAAAAGAGTATCAAATTATTTTATTGTATTTAACAATAAACGCCATGATTTAACGTTTTTTCAAAAATAATTGCTTTGTATAACCCCTTTGTACTATTAAGTGTGATGAATTGTCAGTCTAAAGTATTAGAATTTTCAGAGGAGGCGTCTGCTGATTAAAGGTATGTTTGGCTGAATAACTCAGAAATTAGACGTTAGGCTAGGGAAATATAGGTGATGTTTATATTTAAAAGTGAACAAACCCTAGCGGCTTATGCTTTAAACTATCATTTGTATGGTTAAACATAGGGTCTCTACTGGTCGGCGACTAGTCTTTGCCTCCTGGGATGCTCAACTTGTATTAGGATTGATAATAAATGCGACCCTCTCTTTATTTCGATGGACCCATAGATAAATTGAATCTCCATGTGTTAAAGCTAATTTGGCCCTACCTGTTAGAGTTTAAACAGAGGGTGATTCTGGCCTTGTTATGTTTGATTATTGCAAAATTAGCCAGCGTCTCTCTTCCCTTCATATTAAAGTCTCTGGTGGACGGTTTAAGTACGGCATCACCTGAACAGTTGCTCAGTGTGCCTATCGCCTTGGTCGTTGCCTATGGTGGACTCAGGCTGCTTAATACCTTGATTTCAGAGGTCAGAGATACCTTGTTTGGTCGTGTGACCGAGCGGGCCATCAGAAGGCTCGGGCTCAATGTTTTTGAGCATCTCCATCGTCTCGACTTAGAATTTCATCTGGAGCGAAAAACCGGAGGCTTGTCCCGGGATATAGAAAGAGGTACCAGCGGCATCAACTTTTTGATGCGCTTCATGGTGTTTAATATCGTGCCTACGATATTAGAAATAGCCTTAGTCGTCGGCATCTTTTTTTATAATTATGGTATCGAATTTGCGGCCATCACCTTAGGGTCTGTCTTGGCCTATGGGCTGTTTTCTGTACTTGCAACTGAATGGCGTACCGAATATGTGCGAGAAGCCGCTAAGGCTGATTCACACTCTAATACTCGTGCCATCGATAGCCTGCTTAATTATGAAACGGTTAAGTATTTTAATAATGAAGCCTTTGAGGCGAGGCGTTACGATGAAGCGTTAGAAGAGTGGGAGTTTGCAAAACGGAAAAATCGTCTGTCACTGTTTGCCCTCAATATAGGTCAAGCGCTGATTATTTCGCTGGCGATGACTATGATGCTGGCACTCGCCGCCTATAATGTGGTGCAAGGCGTGATGACCATAGGTGATTTCGTGCTGGTTAATGCCTTTATGATGCAGCTTTTCATCCCACTCAATTTCTTGGGGTTCGTGTATCGGGAAATTCGCGGCGCCTTAGCCAATATAGAAAGAATGTTCGGCCTGCTGAAACGGGTTCCTCTCATTCAGGATAAAAAAGGTGCCCAAGAGGTCTGTCTGGGAGCTGGAGAGTTGAGGTTCGAGTCTGTTAGCTTCAGCTATAATACCCGTCAAATTCTGAAAGATGTGAATTTTACCATTTTGCCCGGACAGAAAGTCGCTATCGTAGGGGATAGTGGGGCGGGTAAGTCTACTATCGTTAAACTGCTTTTTCGTTTCTATGATGTCGAAACAGGCTGTATTAGCTTAGATGGCGTCAATATTAACAACTTGACTCAAGATGCACTTCGCCAGGCTATCGCCATAGTCCCACAAGATACCGTGTTGTTTAACGACTCACTACTAGAAAATATTCGCTATGGTCGTCCCGATGCCAGTGACGAGGAGATTCTCGAGGTCATTGACATGGCACACCTGTCTCATTTCATTGATACCTTGCCCGAAGGCTGGAATACCCCAGTGGGAGAGAGAGGCTTGAAGTTATCAGGCGGGGAAAAACAGAGGGTCGCTATCGCCAGGGCTATTCTAAAGGGCTCGCCCATTTTGGTGTTCGATGAAGCGACATCTTCATTAGATAGCCAATCGGAGCAGGCGATATTAAATGCACTCAAAGAGGTGGCTAAAGGGCACACCAGCCTAGTGATTGCCCATAGACTCTCTACCGTTGTCGATGCGGACCAAATTCTGGTGTTGAGCCAAGGACAAATAGTCGAAACGGGTAACCATGAGTCACTTTTAGCCAATAATGGTTTATATGCCAAGTTATGGAACATTCAAAACTAAATGCTATAGAAATTGAGATAGTGAATATAAATCTACAGGTTGACGGGACATGCTGTAGAATATTCAATATTAGTTAATATAAATGCATGCGCTTGGTTAATAGTTCAGCATTAGTTCAGGTTCAGTTTGTATAATTGTCATATAAACAGGAAACAAATACGGTGAGATGATAACGATGAAGAATATTCCATTACAGGTAAACATTGAAGGTCAGGACTGTTTCGTCGATAGCGATTGGTTAGCGATAATGGCGACGCTTAAGAAGCGTGGCCTAGAACACAATGAGCTGTTGAGTCTCTACCTTGAGCTGACATCTGGAATGAGAGTCACAACTCGTGGTCTTAGTCTTGCTAAGTTGAATCCTAGTCTGGAAGTTAATGGCTTGATTCGAGAGACTAAATTCTCTGCCAATGATTATGCGGGTATGATGGCTGGGTAATTTACTTGATGCTTTTTCTTGTCGGCTCAGATCATGGGAGAGCGTGTCAGTTTAACCCGCTTTCCAACCATCGCAAGCAATATGCGGCAAGTTTTGATTAGCTTTAGAGAGTGGATCAAATAGACTCAGACTGATAATTTCTCCCTGACGAAAACAGAGAGACTCCCCTTCGATTACAGTCAAACGATCACAGTTATTGCAATTGAGCGCACGTTCCTTGGTCGATGGTTTTTGGCTCTCGAATTCTGAGTTCAACTTAACTCCCCCTGTGGTTTTCTGTTGTCGGTCATTTTAGTAAAGCGAGATTCTGCAATAAGAATCGATAAATATCCAGTGTAGATTATTATATTCATCGTGAAATAGAGCAATTATACCTATGGCTAACCTTGAAAACGTGCCGCCTCCTCACGGAATCCCTCTGGTTTCGACGCTATTCTAGCTGTGTAAACTCAACTTTTCCTGAACTGTATATCTTAAGCTCATAGATATTCGAGTATTGATTCTCATCTAAATCATCAATTTTTGGCCCGCCTAAAGCAGAAATTATCTTAGGCACGGTGTTAGAGTGTCCTGCAATGAGCACATCGCCAGCTTGTGCCTCGACGGTGTTAATCGTCGCGGTTATATGGGCCTCTAGCCCGGATTTTATGTCAATCACTGTGATTGGAATACCTAGGGCTTCACTTATGGGCAGTAAGGTTTCCTGAGTCCGTTTGAAGGGCGAGGCGAGTAATTGACTAAATCGATAGTTTTTCAGCTTATTCACTAGTCGCTCGGATCTTCTTTTTCCAGCCGGGCTAAGGCTAGGATCTTTATCTTCGCCAGCCGATTTTTCCGCATGCCTGATTAACACCAAGGTTTTACTCACTTCTAATCGGTCTTGGCTATGGGCCTCTGCGGCATTGGCGCTAAGGGATAATGTCAGGCCAAGGGCCAAAATTAGGGTTATTAATCTCATCATGATGTTATTTATTGAGGGTTTGCAGTTACATTAGCGAAATGTATAACAATAAAACAGCAATAGGATGGATAAATATTAAAGCTGGTCGAAAATTAGCCGATAATGGTTAGGTAGAGATATCATCTAGAGAGGCTGTGATGGAAATTAACACCCATGGGACAGAGGTGTCCCGAGTCGCCCGCGATAAATCTGATTCGGCAGATAATCATGGTAAAAACGTATCTGACGTTGCGAGTAATAAATCAGCAGAGCAGGGTAAATCCGTATCTGGAGTCGCTAGCAATAATTCGGCATATGCGGCCAGTAAACACTTGATGAATACGGCGATTATCTCGGCGCAGCTGGAGGTTAATCTTAAGTCCGCTGATGAGCCGATGATATTACTGTATCGTGCGGCTATCGAAGCCCTAAATGCAGAACTGGCACCTACTATGGGGCCCAATGCGACACAGAGAATTTATGACAGCGGTGTCGATACCTCAGCTGAAGCGACGGCAGAAAGAATCGTGAATTTTTCGACTCAGTTCTTCAGCCTACATCAGGGACAGAATTCTGATATGGGATTCGATGAGCAGCTTGACTCCTTTATGGAGATCATTGGTGACGCTATCGATAAGGGCTTTGGTGAGGCCAGAGAGATCTTAAAGGGGCTGCAGGTGCTCGAAGGTGGTATCGCCGATGACGTAGACCAGACCTATTCATTAGTTCAAGCAGGACTCCAGGAATTCAGAGACAGCTTTTACCAGCTTGATGATAAAACTGAAGAGGCTTAAGCGATAATGTTTGGGCCTGACCGTTTAACTCGATGATTTAGTCGATCGCGATATTATCTTTAATTTATTAGATAAGCGTTAAGCTTTATGCTAAAGATCAATTAGTTGAATTTGTAGCTGGAGCTATGCATGTGGATTGAAGGTGAAGTCGTCGGACGCGTCGATTGGAATGATAAACTGTTTTCATTGAAGATAAGAGCCGATATCCAGCCTTTTATCGCCGGTCAATTTATTAAGCTTAGTCAGGTAATAGACGATAAACGTGTGGGCAGGGCCTACTCAATTGTTAACCCGCCAAATGGTGACATCATAGAGGTATTGGCTGTTTCGGTCGAAGACGGTCAACTTTCTCCTAATCTGCAGCAACTCAAGGTGGGCGATAAGCTCGATGTCTCACCTAAAGCCTCTGGCTTTATGACCTTAGAGGAGATCCCCAACACCTCTTTTGAAGGTAAGCAGTTGTGGTTATTAGCAACTGGGACGGCTGTGGGTCCCTTCATCTCTATGCTGGAAACGGATGAGCCTTGGAATAGGTTTGAAACTGTGGTCTTAGTTTATGGGGTACGCTTAGCGGAAGATCTGGCTTACAAGGCGCAGCTGTTACAGCTTGAGCGACGCTATCCTAATCAATTCAAATTAGTCTTATCTGTTACACGGGAAACCTTGCCCGAAGCAATACAGAGCCGTATTTCGACTGGGATTCAAAGCGGTGAGATACAAAAAATAGTTGGCGTCGAGATCACGGCGCAGGATTCACAAGTCATGCTTTGCGGTAACCCGGATATGATATCTGATACCAATAAAATCTTGCTCGATATGGGCTTGGCCAAGAACCTGAGACGTGCGCCGGGCCAGATAACGGTAGAGAAATATTGGTGATAAACTCGCGTATTTTAGTACATATCTAAATACAAGAAATGGAAATCAAATGAAACTCTTCTATTCAGATGCTTCACCTTATTCTCGTTGCGTGAGGCTAGTTATTCGACATTTAAGCATCACTGGGATTGATGAGGTCATGACCAATCCATTGGATAATGGCGAAGACTTACTCGAGAACAACCCGCTGGGAAAGATCCCTTGCTTACAACTCAATGATGGATCGCCTCTGTTCGATAGCGAGGTCATTTTACGTTATTTAGACAGCGAGTACGGTGAAGGCCAGTTGTTCGGGATCCGAGAGCATAATTGGATAGGTGAGAGTCATTTTTCCTTGATTAAAGGCTTGTTAGATAGTGCCGTCGCCTTGAGACAAGAGCAGATGAGGGAAGAGGAGGGCAAACGTTCACCATTTTGGACCGGACGCTTCGAACAAGCATTGCTCAGAGGGTTGCGGCATATTGAGCAGACAGGGTTAGCCATGAGTCCTAAGCTAACCATACAGCAGATCTGTCTGGCATGCTTATTAGAGTACCTAGATTTTAGACATGGGGAGCTCGAATGGAGAAAAGTAACACCTGCTTTAGCCGTCTGGTTATCAGGTTTTGAGCGTCTCCCAGCGATGCAGGCGACTCGAACTAAGTAATACCAATCGGTACCAGATTTGAGTTTCTACAATGGGTTGAAAGCAGAACTCTCAGGGCTTATCTTGTTTCCCTCACGTGCATTCATCTTGGGTTAAGCTAATTTTAAGCTTGTGGGAAACAGGCATAATAAATTGATAAATATCTCATTTAAGACACATAGCCCCTTATATGACTTGCCGAAAGTGTCAGGATTCATTACCCTTACTGCGATTGATAATAATTATCATTATAGTATTTCGCATCGGCGTGTTGTAGAGGGAGTTTTTTAGATGAAAATAGCAAGAAGTATGGCCATTTTAGGCTTGGTTTGTTTCGCTTCGGCAGCGAATGCGGCCGAGAATTTGACTGTTTACTCATACCGTCAGGCATTTCTAGTTGGGCCTATCTTAGCTAATTTCACTAAAGAAACCGGCATCGACGTGGATGTGGTTTTCTCCAAGAAAGGCATAGCCGAGCGCATGATGCGCGAAGGCCGTTTATCTCCTGCCGATATCGTACTGACTTCTGACTTCTCTCGTTTGATGGAACTTGTCGACAAAAATCTGGTTATCCCTGTCGATAGTGAGCTGCTGAAAGCGAATATTCCTGCTAAGTATCGCTCGCGGGAAGACAATTGGTACGCCTTGACCATGAGAGTCCGTAACATTTATTCATCTAAAGACAGACTGGGTAAATTAGACATAGATTATGAAGATCTTGCCGATCCTAAGTACAAAGGCAAAATCTGTACCCGTAGCGGTAAGCACCCTTACAATATCTCGCTCGTGGCCTCTATGATTGCTCACCATGGTGAAGCAGATACTAAGACTTGGCTCGAGGGGTGGAAGGCTAATCTTGCCCGTAAACCTCAAGGCAATGACCGTGCTCAAGTTAAAGCGGTAAAAGAGGGCTTGTGTGATATCGCCATAGGCAATAGTTATTATCTAGGCAAGATGCTTCAGGACCCTAAGCAAGTGCCTTGGGCCGAAGCGGTAGAGATTAACTTCCCCAATCAGGATAATCGTGGTTCACATATCAATGTGTCCGGGATGGCGCTGGCTAAGCACACTAAGCATAAGGATAATGCGATTAAGTTGATGGAGTACCTATCGGGTACTGCCGCGCAGAAGAGCTACGCCGAGATCAATATGGAATATCCGGTGAAAGCCGATGTTAAGCCGTCTGACCTAGTGGCTTCATGGGGCGAGTTTAAGGCCGATGAGCTGCCAATATTCAAACTTGCCGAGTATCACAACGCGGCAGTTAGATTATTGGACGAAGTTAAATTCGATCTATAAAAAAATATGCTTGAATATGAAATAGCCTTCAATTGAAGGCTATTTTTGTTTGAGTCATGATTAACATTTTTAGTCAGTGATACCAATCGGTATTATAATTCTTCTCATTTAAGCTTAGATTTAGGTTGGTCGGAGATAATGCTTCGTCAAATAAAGCGGACCCATCAATGATTTTAGGTTTATCCAGAACTTGGTCTCTCGCCGGCTATCTCATCGCGGCGATAATCATACTGCCACTGCTGGCTATCATAGCTCAGGCCTTCGTTCCCGATGAGGATGTGTTTAGCCATCTTTTTAATACCGTGCTGCCTACTTATATCAGTAATACTATTTTACTCATGCTCGGTGTCTGTATCTGTGCATTGCTGATTGCGACGCCCGCCGCCTGGCTGGTGGCTAAGTGTCAATTCCCCGGGCGGAAAATGTTTCAATGGGCATTACTGCTGCCCTTAGCTATGCCTGCTTATGTGGTGGCCTATGTCTATACGGATCTATTGGATTATGCCGGACCGGTGCAAAAGATGCTGCGTCTCTGGTTTGACTGGCAATCTCCGAGTGATTATTACTTCCCCGAGATCAGAAGCTTAGCGGGCGCCTCTGTGGTGCTTGCCCTGGTGCTATTCCCCTATATTTATCTCCTCGCCAGAACGGCCTTTATGGAGCAATCATCTAGTCTTCAACATGCTTCAAGAGTCATGGGCTGTGGTCCCTGGCAGAGTTTTTGGCGCCTGAGTCTGCCTATGGCAAGGCCTGCCTTGGCGGTCGGGGCATCGTTGGTGGCGATGGAGACGGCGGCGGATTTTGCTACTGTGAGTTATTTCGCAGTGCCTACACTAACGACAGCGGTTTACGATACCTGGCTTGGCTATGGCAGCTTATCGGCTGCGGCCAAACTGTCTGCGATCATGCTATTAGTGGTCTTTTCCATGATAGGCTTCGAGCGGTTTGCCCGCAGGAAGCAGCAATTATTTCAGAAACAATCTGGCCCCAATGAAAACTCTGTATCTAAGCTTAAGGGCTTAAATGCCGGCTTAGCCACGGCTTATTGTAGCCTCTTACTCTTATTTTCATTCCTGCTGCCGTTTGTTATTTTGTTGCAATATGCCTGGGATTATTTCGATGAAAGTTGGAATGCAGCGTTTTGGCAGTATAGTTTCAACAGTCTTTATATCGCCGCGATTGTCAGTGTTATCGCGGTATTTATCGGCGTACTCTTGATATTCATTCAAAGAATTAGCCCTAGAGTGTCAGATATCTTGCCTTCTAGACTCGCCTCGACTGGGTATGCACTTCCGGGAACTGTGCTGGCTATCGGTATTCTGGTGCCCTTCACCATGCTGGATTTTGCCGTCAATGACCTCTATGAATATTTTGGTCAAGCAGGACCTGGACTCGTCTTTACCGGTAGTGTATTTATCATTATATTTGCCTTCTGTATTCGTTTTTCGGCCATCGCCATCGGCAGTGTTGAGAATAGTTACAAACGCATCTCACCTTCACTGGACATGGCGGCTATCACTATGGGGCTTAAGCCTAAAGCCTTGCTGTGGCGAGTACATATGCCGTTACTGAGGAAGGGCATCTTCGCTGGGTTATTACTGGTGTTTATCGAGTGTATGAAGGAGTTACCTGCAGCCTTATTATTACGTCCTGTGGGTTTCGAAAACTTAGCGACTTATGTATATCAGTTCGTCTCTGACGAGCAACTCGAGCATGGTGCACTCGCGGCTATTGTTATCGTGCTGGTTGGCTTGGTGCCGCTTATTTATTTAAATCGCTCTTTAGAGCAAGAAAACTAACGATTAATCCTTTGGGTGCTGGAGCAAAAAAATGTCGACATTAAGTATTCGAGGCGTGCACAGTGACTATCAAGGTCAGCAGGTATTGAAAGGGTTAGATCTAACCCTAGAAAAAGGTGAGATAGCTGCGCTTCTGGGCCCCAGTGGCTGTGGCAAGACGACCTTGCTTAGGGCTATCGCTGGATTACAAGCCGTGAGCCAAGGTGAAATCAGCATCAATGGCGAGACTCTGACCGGGCCTCATGTGTTTATCCCGAGTGAACAAAGAGGTGTTGGGATGATCTTCCAGGATTATGCATTGTTTCCACATCTTAACGTTGCCGATAATATTCTGTTCGGGGTTAAAGATTTAGATAAGGCTGAAAGATTAGCCAGGCTGGATGAGATGCTCGAACTCGTCAAGCTTGAGGGGCTGGCTAAGCGTTATCCCCATGAGCTCTCAGGCGGCCAACAGCAGAGGGTCTCGATCGCCAGAGCCTTGGCTTATGAGCCTGAGCTATTACTACTCGATGAGCCTTTCTCTAATATCGATGCCAAGGTTCGCGGCGAGATGATGTTAGAGATCCGCAATATTCTCAAACAGAGGAATGTCAGCGCCGTGTTTGTCACCCACAGCAAAGACGAAGCCTTCGTGTTCGCCGACAAGCTAGCATTATTCAAGGATGGCTATATCGTCCAGTATGGCACGGCCGAGGAGCTATACACGGCGCCCAAGGATAGATATGTCGCGGACTTTTTAGGCAGTGGCAATTATATACCCGCATCGGTGAAAGATGATTTTGTCGTAGATACTCCTATTGGCTTACTCACCAGTACCACGCGGCTATCGCATCCAAAGAGTTATCGAGGTGAGATCCTTATCAGGCCCCAGCAACTGGAAATCACCGCCGATGAGCAAGGCCTTGGGGTGATCATAGAGCGTCGTTTCCTGGGTAACATTTGTCATTATCAGGTTCAGGTGGCACAGCATTTTTATGAGGTGAAGAGTCAGCTCAGTCAGCTTATGCCCGGTCAGAAAGTACATCTTCAGGCCCAGGCTCACTCTTTAGTCGTATTCTGAAGATCCCAGATGCCTACTGTGTTAACTTAATTGTTTTCGGCAAAGTGATTAAATGTGCGTTAGTTAATGTCATTATTATCTAAAGTTATGGATAATAATGCCGAAATTGAATTAGTGCTGAAGGTAATTGAGAGATGGATAATCAGGTTATGCCTCGTGAACAGTTAGGTGTGTGTGCGGAAGGAAATTTGCACAGTATATATTTGATGTTTAATGCCAATGAGGGGGTAGAAACAGATCTGCGTCCTTGTATCGCTAATGTGGCTCAATATATTTATGAGTTGACCGATCAATATGCCGATAGTGCATTCAACGGTTTTCTGGCAATAGGAGCCAACTATTGGGATAGTCTGTATCCTGCTGCTCGTCCGGCTCAACTCAAGCCATTTCCTGCCATGAATGCCGATAATCGGGATGCACCGGCCCTCGAATATGATCTCTTCGTTCATATCCGCTGCGATCGTTTCGATATCTTGCATCTGGTGGCGAATGAAATCTCGCAGATGTTCGAAGGTTTAGTCGACTTGGTCGATGAAGAGCGAGGCTTTCGCTTCATGGACAGCCGAGACCTCACCGGATTCGTCGATGGGACCGAAAACCCTAAGGGACGCAGTCGTCAGGCCGTCGCCCTGATCGGTGATGAAGATGCACCTTTCAAATCGGGCAGTTATATTCATGTACAGAAGTTTGCTCATAACCTGAGTAAATGGAATCGCCTGCCACAGAAAAAGCAGGAAGATATTATCGGTAGAACTAAACAAGATAATATCGAATATGAATCAGCTGATAAGCCTCTCACCAGCCATATCAAGCGCGTCAATCTAAAAGATAGTAATGGTAACTCAATGGAGATCCTCAGGCAAAGCATGCCTTATGGGTCGGTTAAAGAGCAAGGTTTGATGTTTATCTCAAACTGTCGTAACTCGAATAACTTTGAAAAGATGCTTGAGAGCATGGTCCACGGTGATGGCAATGGAAATCATGATCACCTATTGCATTTCACTCAGGCACTGACAGGCTCTTCATTCTTCGCGCCATCATTGGATTTTATGCAAACTAAGGCTGGGATTTAACGGTCACAAATTTAGCTGAATCGAAAGAGCTTGAATGCCGCTAAGTTAAACTTAGCGGCATTTTTAATTCTTGTTTACCTTAAAGCTTGAATTATGCTGGTAACAAGCAGCTGTTCCATTGCAGATAAGGTCAGTTAACTTATTTTCATGACTATCCGCCCCGTGATCTCACCTCGGATCATATCGTCTAGAATTTCATTAATTTGATCCAAGCGCTTTTCTTCAATGACAGCTTTTACTTTGCCTTCTGCCGCAAATTGTAAGCATTCTTGAATGTCTTTACGCGTACCCACTATGGAGCCAACAACCTTAATACCGCCTAAAACGGTATCAAAAATAGGGATCGGCATCTCTTCCGGGGGCAAGCCTACCAGTACACATGTTCCGCCACGGCGAACCGACTTAAATGCTTCTCCAAAGGCGGCTTGAGTGACGGCTGTACAGATGACACCATGAACGCCACCGACCAGCTGTTGAATCTCTTCAGATGGCTTCACTTTCATAAAATCAATACAGTGAGTCGCACCTAGCTCTTTGGCTAGTGCTAACTTCTCATCACCTGTATCGACGGCAATCACATTCATGCCCATAGCGATCGCATATTGAATCGCAAGATGACCCAAGCCACCGGCGCCGACAATCGCCACCCATTGACCGGGTTTTACTTCGCTGACTTTCAGTGCTTTGTAAGTGGTCACTCCTGCACAAAATAACGGTGCAGCGTCAACATAGCTCAAGCCATCAGGAATTTTCACCACATACTCGCCATTAGCACGGCAGTATTCGGCGTAACTACCATCGACAGAATATCCTGCATTATCTTGGTCTAGGCACAAGGTTTCTCGACCATCTAAACAATATTCACACTGTCCACAGGCCGAATAGAGCCAAGGAATGCCCACTCTATCACCGAGGTTTAAATGGTGGATTTCACTGCCAACCGAAACAATCTCTCCAACCCCTTCGTGACCCGGCACCAAGGGCATCTTTGGCTTTACCGGCCAATCACCATGACAGGCATGCAGATCCGTATGACATACGCCACATGCATGGATTTTTACCAGAACATCTTTAGGTTTTATCTCAGGTATAGGGATATCGATAATGTCGAGTTTGCCTTTAAATTCATGAATCACTGCAGCTTTCATTCTTTTTCCTTAAAGATATGAGGTTCGAATGATTATCACTCGCATCTGCTGGCGATTCTGTGAGTTAGATCACTATATGGGATATTCCAAATCGAACAATTGGGCGTTAACCTAAGATATGCCTGCGCTGTTTAAAGGAGGAGTAAGAGTGGCTATTACTCAATAGATGACTCTGGAGATGATCTAGAGTTTGTGTGGGAGAATGCGGGGGCATGGGTAAGCAGATATCCTATCGAGATAAGCAAGAGGGTAATAAGTGCTCTACGTATGATTGTGTCCATGGGCTTTACTTCATTTTATGATTAAATGGCATCACTTGAGTCTTGTTCTCTATAACAAACATGGATGCCCAGATACAAAACTCCGCTGAGACCGATAGAGGTCTTAGCGTATCCATAATGCATTGCCAATTAATACCAACAGGTATTAGTCAATAACTCGTCTCTATTATCCAATAAACCAAGGATGATTTGGGTAAGCGTTTGTAAGCGTAATAGGAAAGCGAGTTACATGCCCAGCTAGTGTGGCCAGAGAGCAGCTACGCAGAGAGTTTCTTGTTTAAAAAATCTGGGATTGCTTTGACGGAGCTGCAGCCTCCATATATGGCCGCAGCTATCAGTCTAGCGTTTAATTGTATTTATTGGGTGAGGGGGATGGTTAATAATCCGATAAGAGGATTGTTAATATCATATATTCATTAATAAAGATCAGAATATGTTAACTGTGCCACGGGGGCATGGTGCAAGCCTAACTATACTCCTGAAGTATCAATTTTGATTCTGTTGGATAAGTTAAATATGTTTAATTCTAGTTTACGTAATAAATTGCTACTCTTTGCCTTACTCCCTTTTCTAGTTGCTATTTTATCTCTTATTTCTGTTTCCTATTACTTTGAGCAGGCCTCGCTCAAGAAAGAGGTTGTCACTTTCAGGACTCAGTTGATTAATGAAAGAAAACAGCAGATCAAAGAAGCTACCGAGATAGCTGCTGGCATAGTGACTTATCAATTATCCTTAAAATCTCTAGGTAACGTTAACCAAGCATTACGTAATATTCGTTTTGGCAGTGCCGGTTATTTCTATATCTATGACTCTCAGGGGAAAAATATTGTTCATGGTTTGAAACCTGAATTTGAAGGAGAAAATAAAATAGACTTGATAGATTCACGAGGTACCAAAATCCTTGTGGGCTTACTCAATGCCGCTAAATACGGCGACGGTAATTACTCCTATTTTTACCAAAAACCAGGCACTAGCCAACAAATTGAGAAAATAGGTTTTACTATGATGCTTCCTAATACCGATTGGATGCTAGGGACTGGTGTTTATATTGATGACATAGATAAGGTGGTAGAAAACTATAAAATTACTGCAACTAAGCAGATGAGAGATAAGTCTATCGGGATCTTAATAATTGCATTCATACTAACCGGCATAACCGCTTTTCTGATCATATTTGCTGCACAACGTATAGTGGTGCCTATCAAAAATATGGCTGATAATTTAAACGATATCGCTAAGGGTGAGGGGGATTTGACCCGGCGTTTGAGTATTAAAGGCGAAGATGAAATCGCTCAGCTGGGATGTTCATTTAATCTTTTTGTCGAAAAATTACAATTTATTATTGGTGATGTTGCCTCAGCCACAGGAAAAATGAAGCTGGCGGCTCTAAATATTAATGAGCAAACTAAGGTGATGTCGGGACAATTGATAAATCATAATAATGAAACTGACCAAGTTGTGACGGCGATTAATGAAATGTCGGCGACGGCCAGTGAAGTTGCCCAGAACACTTCATTAGTGGCCGATGCAACTCTTGCTGCCACCAGTGATGTTGCCAAGGCGCAAGAATGTGTCGATAGGTCTTTAACTGAAGTCTCGTCCTTGATGTTGAAAATTGACAATGCGGCCAGTAATGTAAAATCTTTGAGTGAACAATCTAAGAAGATCAACTCAGTGTTGTCTGTTATTGGCAGTATTGCCGAGCAAACGAATCTGTTAGCGTTAAATGCGGCAATCGAGGCGGCACGGGCCGGTGAGCAAGGCCGAGGTTTTGCTGTTGTTGCCGATGAGGTACGTAACTTAGCCAGTCGAACCCAGGCCTGTACGCTGGAGATCAATGAGATGTTGTCGCAGCTGCATAGCTTAGTCTCCCAAGCGGTTAAGAATATGGATGATAGTCAGCGCAGCTGTAGCCGAACTGTGGATTCTTCGCGGGCGATATCGAAGAGCCTAGGCTCAGTGACTTCAGCTGTGTCTTCTATCAACGATATGAGTACTCAAATTGCAACAGCAGCTACAGAACAAAGCTCGGTCACTGAAGAGATAAACCGTAACGTCTTTGCGATAAAAGAGATAGTGAACGATTTACTGCACTCCAGTGAAGACGCAGATAAAATAAGCCAAACGGTGTCACAGCAAGGAGGTACTTTGAGCAAGCTGGTGGGGCAGTTTAAGATTTAATAAATAGATAATTAAACAGTGTCTCAGTGTTCAAGTCTAAGGTGCTAGCCGTACTCAAATCTGACTCGCACCTTAATCTTGGCTATTGCACTAAATGAGGGGCGACACTTGAGATGATAATTACCATGTTTAGTATGGCTCTATATCTAAGTTGTTTCTGTGGAGCATAAAAAAGCCGTTCAGATTGAATGGACGGCAAAATGGGCACTTATTTACAAATTCACTCGATCAGATGCGCTTAATGATCACTGCGGTTCCCATGCCTCCGCCGATACACAATGAAGCAAGTCCGTAGCTGCATTGTTGCTTTTGCATCTCATAAATGAGTGTAGTTAACACCCTGCCTCCTGAAGCTCCTAGTGGATGGCCAAGCGCTATAGCGCCCCCATTAAGATTGGTTTTATCATCGAACCAGTCCAGTGAAACACCATGTTCTTCATGAAGACCATGCATTACCCCAATCGCCTGGGCTGCAAAAGCTTCATTTAACTCGAGTAGCTCAATATCCTCTAAAGCCATATTTGCACGCTTGAGCGCCTGCCTTATGGCAGGAATGGGTCCTAGGCCCATAAAGGCTGGGTCTAGGCCTCCCTGACCATAACTAATAATTTCAGCTAATGGCTGCAATTGGTATTCATCAACCGCTTGTTGAGATGCGATGACAAACGCGACACCGCCGTCATTAATTCCGGAAGCATTACCCGCAGTCACCGAGCCATTCTTATCGAATGCGGGTCGCAGTTTAGCCAGACTTTCAATGGAAGCATCGGCGCGAGGGTATTCATCACGATAGAAATTAACTGGTTTACGGCGCTGCATCACTTCCAAGGGCGCGATTTCGTCATCGAAACGTCCGGCATCGACAGCTGCACATGCCCTTTGCTGGCTACGTAATGCAAAGTTATCCTGATCCTCACGGCTGATCTGATATTTATTGGCAATATTCTCGGCGGTCATCCCCATGTGATATTGATTAAAAACATCTGTCAGTCCATCATGAACCATAGAATCAAGCAGTTTTTGATCCCCCATCTTAGCGCCGAAACGGTTATTGCTACCCATAAGGTAAGGTGCGGAGGACATGTTTTCCATACCTGCGGCGATGACAATATGGGCGTCACCGGCTTTGATTTTAGTTGCCGCCTCTATGACTGTTTTCATCCCACTGCCACAGATCATATTCAGGGTATAGCTAGGGACACAGTCCGGAACGCCGGCAAAGCGCGCGGCCTGACGACCCGGCCCCATACCCTGTCCCGCGCTTAGTACATTACCGACAATGACTTCATCGATTTTTTCTACATCAATACCGGCTTGAGTAATGGCAGCCTTAATCGCATGCCCACCGAGTTTAAAAGCCGGTACAAATGAGAGGCTTCCGCCAAAACTTCCCAGTGCGGTACGCTTAGCGCCAACAATATAGATTTTACTCATATCCATCTCCTAAATGACCAAACCGCCGTCAATCTTCAGTGTCTGTCCGGTGATGAAACAGGCTTTATCGCTGGCTAGGAATAAAACTCCATCAGCAATATCCTGAGGTTTACCCATGCGTCCGAGTGGTGTTTTACTCGTCATATAATCGAGTACTTTTTCCGGGAGTTCTACAGTCATAGGAGTTTCAATAAAGCCGGGAGCGACACAGTTTGCGCGAACTTGAGCACCTTTACGTGCAAATTCTTTCGCCCAGCCCTTGGTCATAGTGATCACACCACCTTTGGTTGCAGCATAGTTACTCTGGCCTATATTACCGTCGGTTCCGACAACCGATGACATAGTGATAATTGAACCAAGCCCATTCTCAATCATGACACTAGAGACAGCTTGAGTCATATTAAAGACCCCTTTAAGATTCACATTTACAACCATATCCCAGTCATCTTCACTCATTCTATTGAGAAGGTTATCCCGGGTGATGCCGGCATTGTTAACCAGTACGTCTATGTTGCCATGTCGCTCTTTCAGTTCAGCGACTAGCATCTTAATCGCATCTCGATCACAAACATTGAGCTTTTTAGCACACACGTTAGCGTACTCACTTTCTAGCTCTGCCATAGCCTCATGATTCATGTCACAGGCATATACTTTTAATGCTCCCTGCTTGGCAAATGTTTCTACGATACAACGGCCAATTCCTTGCGCTCCGCCAGTTACAATACAAACTTTGTTAGTCAGCATAGTCTTACCACCTTTTTAGTCATGTAGGAAAGCGAGATAACGCCAAATGATTTCGGCGATATCAGCTTTAATTTGTAACTATACTAGGCGCTGTTTTACGCAATGGTTAGCATCAATGATTCAAAACACTATTGCACAGATGGGATAAAAATAATGTGTGAGGGGGTAATTGGGGATAGTACATCTACCGCAGAGGTGATTGCTTATTTGTGACTTATATCTCTTTTAAATGAACATATCAATATTAAGATAAACTACATTAATGTAACAAGTATTTAAAAGTCATGTTCACTTGTTTTACTATCTCCCTCTCCTGTCTATAGTGAATCACCTATGCTCGATAAGATCGTTTACTTTCTACATGTAGTGCGCACAGGTTCTTTTAGCGATGCGGCTAAACAGTATGGCATTTCTGCTTCTGCTGGTAGTCGTTGGATCATTGAACTGGAAGATAACATGGGTGTTAGCTTACTCAAGCGCTCAACCCGTAAAGTGGTACCGACCCAGGCTGGTGAGCGGTTATTCGATCGTTTTTGTCACGTAAATACCGAAATAGATGATATATTAACTGAGATAAAAAATCTGGGGAATGATGACCGTGGCGTGATTCGTATCGCGAGCACTCCTCTTTTTGCCAAAAACTTCCTCAGTCAGATAGTAGGTGAGTATCTGCGGAAGTACCCCCATATTTCCTTCCGTATATTTGAAACTGCCTATGATGTCGATCATATTGATGAAGTTGACTTCTCTATAAGGGCCAATGCTATTTATCAGGGCTATCTGGAAAAAGACTGTCTGCTGGTTAAACGCTCACTGCTTCAATACCCACTAAAAGCATGCTGCTCACCTAGCTATATCGAGCAGTTCTCATGCCCTGAAACCCCTGAAGATCTAAAAAAGCATAACTGCTTATATGCATCTACCTTAGTTGGAGGAAATAAATGGGTGTTTGAGCAAGATGGAGAATTCACTGCGGTAGATATAGCTCAAACGGTAGAGGTCGAAGACAGTGAGTTTTTAAAAACCGTTGCACTGACTGGTGCGGGAATTGCCTATTTACCTATCAACTTAATTAAGAAGGAACTCGATGATGGCAGACTCGTTCCGATACTCGATAACTATGGTAATAGCCAGTTTGAATTCAGTCTCTATTTCAGGCCAAGAAAACAGATGCCGATCCGATGTGTCAACTTTAAGGAGTTCCTGATCAAACGAGTAAAGGAGATCAGTCTAGAGACTGAATGATTATTGGCCGTGCTGGCATTTAATTTCTGACAACTTGTTTACTAAGCTCATGTTCATATACTGGTATGTTGAACATGAGTTTTGAGAGTGACTAGGATCAATAGTCATATCAACTTCACAGCCCTATCTGCTTCCCTGCCATATTGTTACCGATTGGTACTACCACGCTGAGCTAAAACAAAATAGCCTCACGGTCTAAATTACGTCGTTTATATCTGCCGCTATTATCCCATTTGTGCATTTATCTTTCCAATTTTCATCTATATCCTCATCAATAACAAGCTTATAAACTTTAGTCATTACCTCAAACCCGCTCTATCTATGGGCTGTTGGTTTCTTGAATTAATCGGTTCTGAAGGAAGTTATTATGAAAGTTGATGTACTCACAGCCAAACAAGCGGCTGCCCTTATCAAAGATGGAGATAAGGTGATTTTAGGCGGATTCATAGGTGCGGTTGTTCCTGAAGCGATAGAGCAGGCTGTCGGGGAGCGATTCCTTTCAACTGGTCATCCTAAAAATTTAGAACTCTACTTCACCGCCGGTCAAGGAGACGGGAAAGACAAGGCGACAAACCATCTCTCTCATACTGGAATGGTCAGTATGGCGCTTGGAGGGCATTGGGGGCTTATTCCACGGCTTCAAAAACTGGCCAATGAAGAGAAAATCCAAGGCTACAACTTTCCTCAGGGCGTAATTGCTCAATTATTAAGAGATTCAGCGGCAGGAAAACCCGGCACTCTCTCACATGTAGGGCTAGGTACATTTATCGACCCAAGACTCGGTGGTGGAAAAATAAACGCCATCACCACAGAAGACCGTGTTTCTCTGATGACCATAGATGATAACGAGTACCTGTTTTATAAGCGTCTCGATGCCAATGTGGCACTTCTCAGAGGCACAACGGCAGATGAAAACGGCAATATTACCATGGAAGATGAGTGCTTGTTTTTAGAGAACCTTGCCGCGGCCCAGCTTGTCACCAATATGGGGGGGACTGTAATCGTTCAGGTAAAGAAAGTCGTTAAAGTGGGTGAGCTGCCCCCCCAGCAAGTCCGCATTCCGGGGATTTTTGTTAACGCTGTGGTTGTGGCAGAAGGTGAAGCGCATATGCAGACTTTTGCAGAGCAGATGAATCCCGCTTACTGCGGCCGCGGTGACCGTCAACGGATAAAGCCTGCTCCTCGTCCATTAGATGCTAAAAAGATCATCGCACGCCGCGCGGCAATGGAGCTCAGACAAGGTGCCATCTTAAATTACGGCATCGGCGCTCCCGAAGTTATCGCCAATGTCACCGATGAAGAGGGGATCACGGATCAAGTTATTGCAACGGTAGAGCCTGGAGCCATTGGAGGAACCCCGGCTGGCGGACTCAGCTTTGGGGCTTCAGCTTTTCCTGAGTCAGTGATAACCCAAGATCAAATGTTTGATTTTTACGATGGTGGCGGAATTGATCAGGCATTTTTGGGCTTAGCAGAATGCGATAAGAATGGCGATCTGAATGTCTCAAAATTCGGACTGAAAATCGCTGGTTGTGGCGGATTTATCAATATCACCCAGAATGCCAAGCAGGTGTTTTTCTGTGGCACATTCACCGCAGGAAAGTTGCAGATTGAAACCGGGGACGGAGAGTTACGAATCGTTAATGAAGGCCACATTAAGAAACTGATTAATCGGGTCGGACAAATCACATTCGCAGCCGATATCGCCCGAAAGAACAATAAACCGGTTCTGTATATCACCGAGCGCGCCGTATTTAAATTGGTCACACAGGGACTCGAATTGATTGAGATTGCCCCTGGAGTGGATCTCAAACATGACATATTAGATCAGATGGAGTTCAGCCCCCTGATTGGCGAAAATCTAAAAATCATGGATAAGCGGATTTTTATCGACCAACCCATGGGCCTCACCCTCAAGTCTAAGGATGACGAGTCAATTAAGTTCAACGCTGCCTAGTTTCACCGACACAGATTCCTCCTTCACTGCAAGGTTTTGGGGGGATTAAATACATCTCAAGCTGTAGATGTATTTATAAATTTTAAAAAAGTGATTTAGGCTTCATAAAGGTAAATACAATGAGTTATACCATAAATCAGTTGTTCATCGGCCAAAATGCGTCATTTGAGAAGACCATAAGCGAATCTGACATCCAGCAATTTTGCGGAATAAGTGGTGACATAAATCCAGTTCATGTGAGTAAGTTAGCTGGCCAAAACAGTGTATTTGGTCAGAGAGTCGCGCATGGGATTTTAGTTTCCGGCCTGACCTCGGCAGTACTTGGGATGCAACTACCCGGCCCCGGAACCATTTATCTGGGTCAGGAGATGCGTTTTATTGCACCCGTATATATAGGTGACACCATACGCGCAGAAGTCGAAGTTGCCGAGATAATGCTTGACAAAAACATAGTCAAACTCAAGACCCGCAGTATCAACCAGCATAACAAGCTGGTTATTGAAGGTGTTGCCACCGTAATGCCCCCCAAGGCCGATTAACTCAATATTTAGGAGTAAATGATGATTATTAAACCCATTGTAAAAGGGGTCGTTGCACGCAATGCACATCCAACAGGCTGTAAACAGGCCATCATTAACCAGATCAATTATGTAAAAGCTGAAAAGCCTATCGTTAATGGCGCTAAAAAAGTGCTTATTTTAGGTGCATCATCGGGTTTCGGTTTGGCTTCCCGCATCTCGCTGGCCTTCGGTGGGCCAGCGGCGGATACCATAGGGGTTTCGTTCGAACGCGGTCCGAGTGAGAAAGGGATAGGAACGGCGGGCTGGTATAATAATATTTTCCTCCGTGAAGAGGCTGAGAAACAGGGACTAATTGCGAAAAACTTTGTAGGCGATGCTTTTTCTGCACAGATTCGAGAGCAGGTGATAGATTTCATAAAGTCTGAGTTTGGTGGCAAGCTTGACCTTGTTATTTACAGTTTGGCCACGGGTGTCAGACCTGACCCTGTAACTGGGGAGCTGTGGCGTTCATCCATCAAGACTATCGGCGAGCCAGTGACGGGACCAACAATTAACATCGAAACCGATACCATGGAACTGATGACGGTTGGTACGGCGACAGCTGAAGAGATCGAAGCCACAGAAAAAGTGATGGGTGGCGATGATTGGGCAAGTTGGATAGAGATTTTATCTGAAGCAGGTGTGCTGGGCGAGGGCTGTAAAACCTTGGCTTACTCATACATAGGGGCTAAAAGTACCTATCCAATCTATCACCAGGGGACACTTGGCAGGGCTAAGGCACACCTACATGCAACCGCAGATAGACTCAATAGCAAGCTGGAACAAAATGGTGGAACGGCCCACGTCTCTGTATGTAAAGCTTTAGTCACCAAGGCGAGTGTCTATATACCCGCTTTTTCGCCTTATATTCTGGCGCTCTATAAAGTGATGAAAGAGAAAGGCTTGCATGAGGGCTGCATCGAACAGATGCAAAGACTGTTTGCTCAATGCATTTATGGCGAAGATTCGACTATTCCGGTCGATAATCAGCGGTTGATCCGCATCGATGACTGGGAGCTAGATGCCGATGTTCAACTAAAGGTCGATAAGCTGATTGCTCAAATTTCGCCAGATAATTTTGCCACAATAGGCGATTATCAAGGTTATAAGTCTGATTTTATGCAACTTAATGGTTTTGACCTTCCTGGCGTCGATTATCAGGCCAAAATAGATTTTGACTCTCTGTGTCAACTTCGGCCTTAGGCACTGCGCTATATAAACACTTCATCAAATCTTGCATCAGCTCAATCGAGCCGATGCACTTAATCTGGAAAACTCAGAACTTGCTCACATGGGGTCAAAGGTAGATTATGTCAAAAAAACTCGTATTCGTGCTTAATTGCGGTAGCTCTTCGCTGAAATTTGCAATAATAGATGCGCTAACTGGTGATGAATACCTCTCTGGGCTCGCAGAATGCTTTGGTCTGGTAGATGCCTGTATAAAATGGAAGGTTAACGAAGAAAAGTTTGAGGCCGAACTTGGAGAATATTCTACCCACAGTGAAGCCGTTGAATATATAGTTAACACCATATTAGTTGGTTATCCGCAGCTTGAAGAACAGCTCTTGGCCATTGGACACCGAGTCGTTCACGGTGGAGAGGAGTTTACTCAATCCGCAGTCATCGACGAGCGCGTACTTGATGAGATCGAAGATTGCGCAAGCCTGGCACCCCTTCACAACCCTGCACATCTGATTGGCATTCGCTTGGCTCAGGCTTCATTTCCGGAACTTCCTCAGGTTGCTGTATTTGATACCGCTTTCCACCAGAGTATGCCTGAAAAAGCTTACATCTACGCCATTCCATATAAGTTATATCGTGAGCATAATATTCGCCGCTATGGCATGCACGGCACCAGTCATCTGTTTGTCAGTCGTGAAGCTGCAAAGCTCCTTGGCAAACCAGTCGAAGAGATCAATATTGTTAGTGCCCACCTTGGAAACGGCGCATCCATTACTGCAATCAAGGGCGGTAAGAGTGTAGATACCTCGATGGGGCTAACCCCATTAGAGGGATTGGTCATGGGCACCCGCTGTGGCGATATCGACCCATCTATCATCTACCATCTGGTAAATCGACTCGGCTACACATTAGATGAGGTCAATCAGCTATTAAACAATCAAAGCGGATTATTGGGGATCTCAGAGTTAACCAGTGATTGCCGCGGTATAGAGCTAGCCGTCCAACGAGGTCATGCAGGTGCGAGTTTAGCATTGGACATATTCTGTTATCGCCTGGCCAAGTACATAGCAGCTTACACAGTGCCTTTAGGCCGGTTAGATGCCTTAGTGTTCACTGGCGGTATAGGTGAGAACTCTTCTCTCGTTAGAGAAAAGACCCTTAATTTACTTAAAATATTCAGGTTTGAACTCGATAACCAACGGAATCAGGCTGCGCGTTTCGGCAAGCAAGGGAAGATAACTAAAGACACTGGTCCTGTCGCTATGGTCATTCTGACAAATGAAGAGTGGGTCATTGCCCGAGACACAATAGATCTGATCCAGTGATCCCACGATCTGTCTAATTTATTGTAAAACATGCTTATAATTCAATCATGAAACCTAGCCGCTACCGAGTTTCAGCTAGGTATTCAGTGCTAATAATCTGCACAGTAAAGAGGTCTTCATGTCTCGTAATATAATACTCATCCCCATAGGAACCGGCGTTGGCTTAACTTCTATAAGTTTAGGTTTAGTTCGTGCGTTCGAACATCAAGGGGTAAAAGTTCGTTTCTTCAAGCCGATCGCTCAACAGAGAGCTCAAGACAAGGGGCCGGAACGTTCAACAACTATCTTAAGTAAATCTCCAATCGTGAACCCCCTCGAACCCTTCACCATGGAACACGCTGAAAACCTGATCCGCACCGACAAAATCGACATTTTGATGGAGCAGATCATTGCCCGTGTCGCCGAATGCGTCGATAGTGCGGATACTCTGGTTATCGAAGGCTTGGTTCAGACAAGAAATCACCCATTCTCCGGAGATATAAATTACGCAATCGCTAAGGCTCTCGATGCAGACGTGATCTTCGTCGCCACCCCGGGAAGTGCAACTACGACAGCCTTAATGAATCGACTGGAAATAGTGCATAACACCTGGGGCGGTGCTGGTAATAAACGCCTGATTGGTGCGATCATTAATAAAATTGGTGCCCCAGTCGATGATGATGGATGCCCTCAGTCAGAGCTTACTGAAGCATTGGATAATCAAGTTTCCCGAAGCCAGAAAGCGACAAAGATGTTTAAGTTGCCAGGAAAGTACCCGCTAAAAATTCTTGGCAGTGTGCCCTACAACTTAGACTTGATTGCACCACGGGCATCGGATCTTGCTAAGCAGCTTAACGCTCAACTTATCAATGCCGGAGAGATGAATACCCGGCGCCTTCGCAGGGTCATCTTCTGTGCCCGAAGTATTCCTAATATGGTGGCACATTTGAAGAGCGACTCATTACTGGTCATCTCGGGGGATCGCTCAGATGCCATCGTTGCTGCATGTTTAGCTACCATGAATGGGGTTAAGATTGGCGCCCTATTATTGACTGGTAATTATGCTCCCGAACCTGAAGTAATGACCTTATGTGAGCAGGCCTTCGAGACCGGCCTACCAGTCTTCCTGACCGATACCAATACTTGGCAGACATCTTTGAGTATTCAAGGCTTCGACTATGAAGTACCCGCCGATGATGCGGTGCGTATCGAGGAGTGCCAGGAGTACGTGGCGGGTCATATCGATCAGAGCTGGCTGGAAAGCATGACTGAGAACTCCCCGCGAGAACACCGTCTGTCGCCTCCGGCTTTCAGATATAAGCTAACCGAACTGGCCAGAATGGCCCATAAAACAGTGGTGTTACCCGAAGGTAACGAGCCCAGAACAATCGAAGCGGCCAGTATATGTGCCGAACGCGGAATTGCTAACTGCGTGCTTCTTGGTAACACAGAAGAGATTGAACGTATCGCCAAACAACAGGGGTTGACCTTAGGTGAAGGCATCACCATTATAGACCCCGAATCAATTCGTGACCGTTATGTCAAACCTATGCTTGAACTACGACGCCATAAGGGGCTGACTGAAGTCGTTGCCCGTGAGCAACTCAAAGATAATATGGTGCTCGGGACCATGATGCTTGCCCAGAATCAGGTAGACGGTATCGTTTCCGGTGCCATCAACACCACAGCCAATACCATACGCCCCCCACTGAAGCTCATTAAAACAGCTCCGGGTGCCAGCCTTGTTTCATCGATTTTCTTCATGTTGATGCCAGATCAGGTGCTGATCTATGGAGATTGCGCCATCAACCCTGATCCCAATGCCGAGCAGCTCGCCGATATCGCCATTCAGTCGGCCGAGTCTGCGGCCGCTTTTGGCATCGAGCCGAGAGTCGCTATGATCAGTTATTCGACGGGTAACTCTGGCACAGGCTCAGATGTAGACAAGGTGCGAGAGGCGACCCGTATTGCCAAACAGAAACGTCCGGATCTCATTATCGATGGCCCGCTTCAATATGATGCTGCTGTGATGCCAAATGTCGCTCAATCTAAGGCTCCGGGTAGCCCGGTGGCGGGTCAGGCAACTGTGTTCGTATTTCCTGATCTGAATACAGGTAATACAACCTATAAGGCGGTACAAAGAAGCGCCGATTTAATCAGTATCGGGCCGATGCTGCAGGGCATGCGCAAACCTGTCAACGACCTGTCACGGGGGGCGCTTGTAGACGATATTGTCTATACCATAGCCCTTACTGTCATCCAGGCCACACAAAAATAATCAGACGCAAACTTAGTCACCTAAGATAGCGCACCAGTTGGAATGGGATTATTCTTGATTGCGACTTAATCTGAGCTAATTTTATTCCACATCTCCATCAGCAATACAGTTTTGCGAAATTGGGAAAATATAAGCTGGGCGCATTAGGTATGATTAGTATCAGATAAACCCGCTTTGCTCTGGTAACTCCCCCTGTATAGGAATCAAATAGTGCGTAAAGTAAGCGATAAACTTCAACCTTGGCTCGATAACTTTAATCAACAAGTCGCAATATTAATTGAAAACGGCTTTAAACCCAGCTCGATAAACGCCAGAGAAGGACTGGCTAATTTAACTAAAGCTTTAGTGACTGATATTCCTGAGATAGCCTGGTACGGAGATGAATTAGTGTTTAATAAGCACTATAACGTGCCTGTGCGCATCTACCATCCTGCACCAGAAAAAGCCTTACCGGTTATTGTCTACTGTCACGGTGGTGGCCATATGGCTGGCAGCGTAACGGTTTATGACCCTCTCTGCCGGAAACTTGCCAATGCAACACAGCATATCGTTGTTTCGGTCGAATATCGCCTCGCACCAGAGTGTCGTTACCCTGAAGGGATAAATGATGCCTATACTGTCGTTCAAAACATCTGGTCGACACTGGATACCGCTGGGTTAAAATATCGTCCCAATTTGGCTATGGTTGGTGATTCGGGCGGGGGGGCTATTGTCGCCAGTGTCAGCGCAAGAGCTCAGTTCGATAAACATGTCAAAATAGATAAGCAGGCACTGATCTATCCTAGCCTTGACTACACCATGCAGAGTGGATCGATTGATCAAAATGGAGAGGGCTACCTGCTACAAAAGGGAAAAATAGCCTGGTATTTTGATAACTATTTTAAAGAGGGCGATGATCGTACCAAGGCTTCTCCTCTCTATGGTGACTTTAGTGATGGCCTTCCTGAAACTTTAGTATTTACAGCTGAGTTCTGTCCCTTGCGTGATGAAGGAACCCTTTATACTAAAAAGCTTATTGACGCAGGAGTTACAGCTAACTTGATTCACTTCCCTGATATGATCCATACCTTTATGAATATGGAAGATCTCGTTAAGAGTGAGTGTGAATCAGTTTATCGTTTAATCGCTGACTTTTTGAATTAGCCCGAGGATACCCATCGACATTAAGATGTTATAGCTCATCGAGAATTTACCGCTTCTCAAACAATTCCATAAATTGATTCTTCATCAATAGCACTGACAACATCTATCTGGTTTGCAGCGAGTGAAGAACATAGTTATTTTGCGTTTAGCTCGTTAAACTTAGTATCAGAATGGTAGCACTCGCTTTTCAGGAGGGTTTGGGGCAGATTTACTTCTGCGCTAAAGTGACCTCAAAATGGAGCACGGTTCTCCATCATTTACTTGAACCAGTCTGCCAAAAATTCCTCGCGATGGTAATAATAAATAGCACTGTTTTAAACCGTCTTTATGTTTTTCAGTAAATTGCAGTGAAAAGAAATGGATATTAATTACTTTCTAATACAAGTGTAGAATTTACTTGTTAAATTAGAGGTAGCGGCTGATTGAATTGTGTTCGGTAATTTAGGGCTGATAGATAACTTAGGTTATGCTTGTAATTATTTTTTACAAGTCCACATTTAATTTGTGAGATCGCCGCTTTTGTGATCCACGTCACTCAGTGGTGTTTGTGGAACAGTAAATGTATTAAATAAGGATGAAACTTGCACTTCTGTAATAAGCTTAGATTGTTTAAATGAAAAAGAATCAATAGTCATAATTGTTGCGGAAATATTATTAGTTGATCAGTGCTTATTTATTGTCTCCGGTTGTAATATTTCACAGTAAAATAATTTTTCTTACTGTGAAATAAAAGCTCCCTAGTTGCCTGGGGAGCTTTTTATTTTTAGATAAAATAGGCAATTCATCTGTATCAGAGTTTTCTATTTCCCAGCCATTGCCAACCGTCTGAAGTCTTACGGACCTTGCTACCTTCTTTGAATGGCACGGTAATCGTCCCCAAATTCACCATACCTTCAATAAAGTACTCATCTGCAGTATTTGGGTCTTTCTCAAACTTAACTAAAGAGACATCATACTGCTGCACTTTCTGCATCTGACTGTAGAGGATGGCGAGGAAATCGGCTTTATCGTAGCCATTTTCAACAAAATCATCAGCATAGAACTTTGCAATTTCAGTTTTGCTCTGACTCAGTAGAGTTCGCTTAAACTTATCGAAAAAAACAGTTACCTCTTCAGGAGGAACGATCAGAGGGGGCTTATAGGCTGACACTTTTTCGGTACCAGATATCCTGTCACCGGCAAGGAATTTAATCACATCCTGATGAAACTTAAGCGGAATATCGGTATGGATAAAATGACCGACATTAGGGTAAATGATCACTGTAGGCTCATTGCCTTTGCTGGTTAACCTGTCATAAACCGGTTTAATCACATCCCAACGTAAACTCTGCTGACCACTAAAAATTGTCGTGGGAATAAAGGGCTCTTTCTCCCCAAAAGCGATTAGCATAGGTGCTGTTATCTGATCAATTCTCTTCACTAGGCTCAGTGGATCTTCCACGCGTACTTCGACTCCCATCGAATAGATATCTCGGATGTAGGTCTGTGTATAGACACTATACTCCTCACTCGAGTTATCGATCATATATTGACGGGCATGAGTGACATAATCCGTCATGGGGCTTTGATTGATGAAGTAGCCTGAAGGAGAGTCCATGATAACCCCAGTCTTAGGGTTCTTGGCTTTAAAGTAATTAAACAGTAGGATATCTTCTGCAGTTTTCGCTTTCTCTTTTTTCAGGGTGCTCCCCCAGATCCCTTCCCAACTCGCATAAGAATCTTTCTGATCGTCACCAAAAAATGGCAAGCCAGCGATACTCGTTGGGAACTCTTCCATACCACCAGATGCTTCAAGCACTATTTTATTAACTTGTTCTGGATATTCTAACGCATAACCCATCACCCATTGGCCACCCATAGAATGGCCAAGGAAACTGGCATTATCTATATTCAATTTATTAGCCAGCAGATCATGAATGGCACTTCGAGTATCATCGAGCGAACGTGTTATCGGGTTATTTAAATTTCCCGGAATCGACTTACCATAATTGGGCAGGTCGGGCACTATGACTCGATATCCCTGAGTCAGTAACGCGTTCATTAGGTCGCCAAAGTAGCCACCATAGACACCTTTACCATGGATAAGTACGACGGTCTCAGGAGCGATCTTGTCGCCGGCATATTCGTCCATATATGCTACCTGCCACTCGACTCCATTTTTATCTTTCACCTGAGCATATTGCACCGGAAAGGGGTAGCTGACACAGTCGCGCCAAAAACTTCCCTGACACTGTTCTGTTACGGTTAACGCCTGCATATTATTTACTGGGTACTGAGTGGTTGCACACCCTGCGACTACACCAACCAGAGACAATGAGAGTAAGTGAAGCTTGATAGTTCTATTCATTTTAAAGGTCCTAGTTATTATTTAATAAAAGTCAGAACTTGATGACTAATATCTTCGATTTGATCGATAAACAATGAATGGCCACTGTTTGGATAAGTTTTCATCGACACGATTTCACCACATCGTTTCAGCTCCCGATAGGTATGCTGAGCAGTGTCTAAGGGGATGACCAGATCATCCTCGCCATGCAAAATTAAACTTGGTGTTTTAAATTTATGTATCAATCCATTACCCTGAATAACACCATTAAAATCATCACTTAAATTGAAATTAGATAGGGCAAAATAGATATCGGCAAGGTTGACTTGAGTGAGCACATCATCGATCAGCAATTCATAGGATTCTGTAGCTGGCTTCTTATGGTTGTAGACCACCATGTCCCAAAGACCGCGAATGAAAGCTTTGTCCTTGTTTTCAAAGGCTGTAAATATCGGCGCAAACATAGGATCATCGAGTATGGCTTGCTTACTCTTGAGATACTCTCCCTGTCCCCCATTGGATTTAACTGGATAACCCGTAACTCCCGTACTGCTCACCAGTACAAGCTGACTCACTTTATCGCTATGATCGATACAGTGCTGTATAGCAACACCACCACCGGTAGACCAGCCAGCAATAGCGTATTGCTGAACGTCAAGTTGATTAAGCAGGTCTGCGATGTCCTCTGAAAGTTCATTCAAGCTGGAAATAGGCTGTTTATAACTCGATAGCCCAAAACCACGCATGTCAGGAGCGATGACCCTTACTCCTTCAGATATTGATTTAATAAAAGACTCTAGATGGAAAGATGATGTCATATTTCCATGCAATAAGACCAACACTGGCCCCTGACCAGAGTCGCGGTAATATATTTCTTCGCCATTGGCTAAGATCACTTTTTCAGTTTTTATCTGTTGGCACATGGCTCCACTCCTAATATCATTAACTGAAATCAGCCTTGATAATAACCTTATTTAAAGCTGTTGGTCACCCTGTTAACATCCCGTTAATGAAACAAACAATCCCGAAAATATTCCCCATAACTAGCATATTAATAGTTAATATAATCGTAACTTTTTGATAACGAGAATGTAAAGATGGTTGAAAATTTTAAAAAGCACTTATGGTTAATACCAGCATTATTAATATCTTCCTCTGCTTATTCATTAGAGTGCAATAATCATAATGATTTTATTTGCTCAGATTCTAATTACCAATTTTCAGATAGCTTTATTAATCAAGATAAATATTCTGAAGGCGGGTTTGGTGGCGGCAACTGTCAGGTAAACAAAACACCAGTGATCTTTCTCCATGGTAATGGAGACAGTGCAATCAGCTGGGCGATTCCCCCCTCCATCACTCCTGAGGGCTACCCACAAGCACCGTTTTCAGTCTATGAATCCTTTAAACAGGCTGGCTACAATGACTGTGAGTTATTCGGGCTAACCTATCTCTCGACTGAACAGAGGCAATCTCCGCAGCTTAATTACCATGATGCGAGCACACAGGATACTATCCAGCAGTTTATCGATGATGTATTGGCATATACAGGGCAGACGAGAGTCAATATCGTGGCTCACTCTCTCGGTGTTTCGATGGCGCTTTCCAGCTTATACAAGCATCAGTCCTGGGACAAAGTCGAACGCTTTATCAATATTGCCGGAGCTGTCCGTGGACTGCAGTCATGCTTATACGCTGGTTATGCTAATGCGTTAGCGCCAACCTGTGGTAGCCAAAACCTTTATGACGCCAACACTTTTGGGTTATATCCCGATAATGGTAGCTTCTCACCGCTGTGGGGGATGAATGCCTGGACCAGCAGTTATCACTCTCGCAGTATGCGCAACCTGCCTTCGAGCCATCCTGAAAATCGATTCTATAGTTTGACTGCCGGGCTACATGATCAGGTCCACTGTACGACAACCTCTGGGCGTAGCACATGCCTAAAGGGAGCACTTTTCACCTCTGGCAATAATGTCATTTCCCAACTACAGCTTGGTGCTGGTACGACTGCAAGTGAACTCGACTTTAATTTCAGTGATTTGAGTCCCTATAACCTATCTGGCGGTGATCTGGATGGTATCGGACATTTCAATAGCAAAATTAACACAGGTGCCATCTTGGTCAAGATGCTGACAACCAATTGTCAGGGGGCTTCTTGTGCTACCGACTATTTGAGTGGCCCCGTAACGGATGCTTTTTAGATATGCCTAAGTTAAATATCAAGATAATAAATAAGTAATATAGAGGTAGATTAATGATGAGTAACAAGAAAATCGGAACTAAACTGACTGTCTTAGCCCTTGCCTGCTCTCTGGGTATGATGTCTTCGGCGTTATATGCTGCTACAGTCGAATTAGACGATGTGGGTAAAATTGAGTTTAAGGCCGACGCATATGTAAAAGCCTATAACGTCGATAATGGAGAGGGTAACTTTAATACTGGTGAAAATGTTAAAGGGGCTCAGTCACGAGCCAGATTTACGCTGAATCTAACTAATGAGACTGGATGGTCAATCAATACTCGCATGTTAGGCTTCTATGACTGGGCAGGCGATCGTCGTCACAGTGGTGGGGCAGGTAGCGATTATACTAGCGATGAAAATATCGACTCACTTTCATTAGATCTGGCTTACCTTCAGTACAAAGGAGATGATGGTTGGTTATTCCGTTTCGGGCGTCAGGAAGCCAGTTGGGGCTATGGTTTTAATATCATGGATGATCGTCGTGATAGAGCCCTAGCGATGAAAACCATAATGACCGATGGGGGCTATGTTGGACTTATCGGTCTGTACGATCTCAGATTTTCTGAAGATTTCTCACAAAATAGTCTAACGACATTGTCGACGGGTGATCTGCACATGTACGCCCTTGCTGCTATAGGTAATCAGAGTGGTTGGGACTGGGGAATGTTATGGGCCTACTTCGATGGTGAGTCTGCACCGGATTTTCCCAGTGAAGTATCCAATCCATATTTCATCGACTACTTCCATAATATCTCTCCCTACTTAGGAAAGACGATAGGCGACTTTTCTTTTAAAACGTCTGCCAACATCAACCTGTCGGATGCAAATGATGAACAGGCTAACTATTTTTGGGGAAATGACAGCTGGGCAGCATTCTTAGAAGCAGGTTACCAGATCACACCAGAATTCCAATTGCAGGTTCAAATAGCGGCAATTGGTGATGGTGGCCAGGTGGGGCGTGGTTGGGACAGTTACTCGATGTTGATCAACAGCTCACCTCGTAACGAGATAAACCCTACCCGTACTGAATTCTTCGGTGGCTTAGGTAATTTCAATGGCAATACAGGTAAAGACGGCACCATTTATGGCCTGCGCGCCAACTGGAATCCGTCTGACGAATTGAAATTTACCTTTGCGATGGGACGAATGGAGTTAGATCTCTATAATGCCGATAAGCATGACACTCTGCCTGATTATTATAGGGATACGACATATGGCACCTTCTATGACGTTAAGGCCCTTTACCAATTTAGTCCGGGTAATAGCATTGAAGTAAGAGCCGGTCATGCCGATGAAGATATTGACGATACTGCAGTAATGACAACGCTGAGAGTAAGCTTTGGTTAATCTTTATCGCTAAAAAAAGCCGCTTTGCCCTAGGGTAAAGCGGCTTTTTTGCCTCTGGCTGGCACAGCCAAGCTGTTCGGACTAATTGTATTACTTGCGATCGGCTATGGCTTTTGCCATGGCGGCATCGGCAATCTCTTCTAGCTTGGCCAGATCTATGTCCTTATGGGATTCACAGATAAACCAAGGCTCGCGGGAATCGGGCTCCAGCATGATGCCGCTCTTAATCAAGTTATGGGCAAACTCGGTATACAGCTCGCTGTCAGTCTTCTTCCAGTCACGATAGTTATGCGGTACTTGGCTGCCGAAGTGAATGCCGAACATGGCATCCGGACCGGCGAATTTATGCTCGATACCGTGTTTAGTAAATACCCGTGACAATACTTGTTGAATATCAACGCCGGCTTTATTGATGGTCTCGTAGGCATTGGTTTCATTCAAAATCGTCAGCGTCGCTTTGGCGGCGCTTAGGGCGATCATGTTGGCGGTATAAGTGCCACCGTGAGTGACACCATTTTTGCCGAAGCCGATCACGTCCATGACTTCCTTGCGGCCTCCGAAGGCGGCTACCGGATATCCATTGCCCATGGCTTTAGCGTATGTGGTTAGATCGGCGTGAATGCCATAGAGTTCCTGTGCGCCACCTTTAGCTACGCGGAAACCGGTTTTAACTTCATCCATGATTAACAGAGTGCCATTGGCATCGCAGATATCACGTAATTTTTGCATGTATTCTTGGGTCGAGGCGATACTGCCACAGTTGCCTAGAATCGGCTCTATCACTATGGCCGCAATGTCATCGCCGACACGAGCAAAGACGTCATCGATGGCTGCAAAATCATTGAGAGGCACAGTTTCCAGATGCTCACGACTCGCTTCAGGAATACCGCCACCAAAAGCGGCAATCTTTGGCGCTGCTTCGGTTTCGCTGTCCCAATTATCGACATCTGATTTCCACATCATCTCGTCGTATAGGCCATGAAAACCGCCTTCAACCACCACAATCTTATTGCGCCCAGTAAAACCGCGGGCGGTACGTACCGCACCAATCACAGCTTCTGTCCCCGAGTTGGCAAAACGCATCTTTTCAATGTTGGGACACATCTGCTTAATCAGTTCGACTACCTGAGAATCCAGATCGGTTGAGAAACCTGAAATGGTGCCGCGCTCAGTGATGGCTGCAACCACTTCCTGATCGACTCTGGCATCGCGATAGCCCAAGATAATAGGCCCGTAAGCGAGGCGGAAATCGATAAACTCTTGATC
This sequence comes from Shewanella benthica, assembly GCA_023284085.1. Taxonomy (GTDB): domain Bacteria; phylum Pseudomonadota; class Gammaproteobacteria; order Enterobacterales; family Shewanellaceae; genus Shewanella; species Shewanella benthica. The sequence goes on along the minus strand of JAKVHY010000002.1, from coordinate 30,944 downwards.
GTCTGCATCGGTAATGGTGCAGCCCAGGCTGCTTTTAACGAATACTGTGTTTTCTTCACCCCAGTAACGGTAGCTATCGGCCACACCCATAGGCATGTTGTTGTGGGCCTGCTTTAGCAGCGCATTGGTGACTGGCTTGTTGGGATTACTCATCTTGTGGGTCTTCATCTTAAAAGTCTGCCGCGTATGATACAGGGCAAGGTAGGGCTTTGCCATATAGATAAAGGGATCGGATTTAATTTAGCTAATAATGATGGCTGAAAAAGGGCGCAGACTTAATCTGTTTAGGTCATCAATGCTTGAACTTACCTATACTTGAGTTTGTAATAAGTGGCTTGAAGTCAGGCAATGGACTACGCCTGGTTAATCTAGCTGGTGTAAGTTAATTTTTTGCTAATTTGTTGGAATGTATTGCAACTTAATTTATTATGCACACTATGGCGATAGCGTTTTTATTATCTTTTAACGCCTTATTTCTAGGATGAAACAAGGCGCTTTTGAAGCCCTTTCTCGGTGGGCAGCGCATTAATTCAGTGCGGTCATCAACAATGATATGGAATTTATTTTGGCACGTTTAAATTACAAGTCTTTAGGTATAGCCTCTCTATTGCTAGGCACCATCAGTCAGGTTCAAGCTTCTTCAATGAGTGACTGTATTGCTCATCAAGTTGAAATCGGTACCGATAAAATGACGCTCGGTGAGATAAGGGGGATTTGTGAGGCACAAATATCTATAGCGCGCGATGACACTATCACCTTATTTGGTAAAGAAACCAAGGCGGGGGCAGTCACTAGGCGGATTATTCAGGAAAGGCAGAGTGAACAGTCTGAGTTTGTGCTCACGCCCCATAGAATGAATTACATCTTACCGGTTTACACCACTAATGAGATTAATCCTGATGTATACCTTAGCGATCAATCTTTTGATAATGGCCTAAAGAATGTTGAGGCTAAATTTCAGTTGAGCCTTAAATTTCCTCTCACTTACAATTCTTTATTTGTAGAAGGGGATCGTATCTATGGCGCATTTACCATAGAGGCCTGGTGGCAGGTTTATGCCGACGATATTTCCAGTCCGTTTAGAGAAACCAATTACAATCCTGAGCTGTTTTATGTGATGCCGTTAGACTGGCACCCCTATGAGAGCAATACTGGCCTCATGTTTGGCATAGAGCACCAATCGAATGGTCGCTCAGTGCCATTATCGCGTTCATGGAATCGTGTTTTCGCTGAGTTGATTTTTGAGAAAGAGGATTGGGTCTGGTTCGTCAGACCTTGGTATCGCTTGTCTGAGGATACTAAAACTGACCCGCTAGAGCCCGGTGGCGATGATAACCCGGATATTGCTGATTACATGGGGCATGCCGAATACGGCGTGGGTTACGATTTCGGCGATTATGAGTTGAGTGTAAAATTACGTCAGAACTTTTCAACCAGTAATGGTGCGGTGCAGGTTAATCTCACAACCCCATTGTATGGCAAGCTGAAAGGCTATGTGACCTTCTTCAACGGTTATGGTGATAGCCTTATCGATTATAATCATAACCAGACTCGCTTTGGTTTAGGTATCGCGCTCAATAATATGTTTTAAATCTTGATGTGTTCATTCTCTAGCTGTAAGCATCAATCTTTTACTGTGGTAAAATATGTCACATATTGAAGCCTAGGCTGCACTGCTAGTTAATAGTCATACACTAGCGGTCATATACAGAGTGCAGTCGCACACAGAATTAAGAGTACTAAACAGATGAATAACGAACTCGATGTCATCGATAACTTAGCAGAATTAGAACGCTTTTTATTGTCGGTAGAAAAAGGTGGTCTGGGGCTAGTAGGTGTTGCCGGTGTCGGTATGGCAACCAATAATGCCGATGGTCGCCATTTCGTCGCCGTATTCGATGACAATAACAAACTGCTTCATGCCCGCTGGATCACCCAAGAAGTCTTCGACACGGGCAAAGAGATGGTTCGTAATGGTGTGCAGAAAAAGCACTGAAACAAAGCTTAGTTACGTCAAAAATATGCTATCTATTACACAGTCCACTGCAAAATGCAGTGGACTTTTTTATGTTTGGAGTAAATCGTTTTCAGATGACAAACTCAACCCAGATTTCATTGTGGACTGATATTTTTAAATACACCGCAGATCGTGTCGCGGATCCATTTATGCAGTTGATCTTTTTGATGTCTTTGGTGCCAAACTCCACGGATAGTCAGCTTGGGCAAGGGAAATGGGCTGTTCTTTAATTCTAATCCATACAACTTATGTCCTTGTTGTGCGATCGATTCAGGCATAAATGCAATCAATTTAGAATTAGGGATAAGGGAAAGCTGTAGGTTGAGGGATTCAGTGTAAAGGCCGATTTTGCGTTCAGGGAAGCCGTTATCTTTTCCATACTGGGTCACAGGATCGTCCTGAGCATCTAGTAAGCTTAGCTTGATATGTGTCGCGTTAAAAACGGCCTCAGCACTCCAATTTCTCAATACAGGATTGTCTTTATCGACCAAGCAAACGAGTGCTTCATCGGTAAAGCGTTTTTGTTTAAAACGGGGGTTGGTCTGCGCACCAGACCCAATGAGCATATCCAACTGGCCATTATCGAGCTGTTCATCGGCATTCTTAGCCAGTGGTTGTACATCTATGATGATATTTGGGGCTGCTTGGTTGATGATATTGAAAGCCTTTGAAAGGTATGAGGCGACAATGAAATCATGAGTTTGTATACGAAAGCGAGCCTCAACTTGTGATAAATTTAAGGTCTGAGGAACCATCAAACTGTTGATTTCATCAAGAATGAAATTGAGTTTATCCGAAAGGTTAAGCGCCCTTGCCGTAGGTTCTAATCCCTTGGCATGTCTAATGAATAGCGGGTCATCAAACGTGTCTCTTAATCTAGCAAGAGTGTGACTCATGGCAGACTGAGTCACATTCATTTTAAGCGCAGCACGCCCTACATGCCGCTCATCTAATAATGCACGCAAAGATTTGAGTAAATTCAGATCGACTCTAGATAAATTATTTTCATTCATAATGCTAATTAGTCTTAATCATTTTAAATAATAATGAGGCGGAACTAGACTCTTATCAACCCCGAAATGTGGAGCGAAGCAAATGATTGGTTGGACTCAAGGTCATATTGCTACTTTCATACTCCATAGAGGGCAATCAAAGATAAACCTTAGGGAGAAAATGAATGAATGCTGTAGTCACTGTCATGATGGTTTTGCTGTCTGTATTTTTCATATTCGCTGGCTCAATTAAGCTAATAGGCTGGCAGAAAATGATATTTGAAAAGCAACTCGAGTTTTTTCATTCTTATGGGCTTAATCGTCAAATCATGGCTCTGGTTGGTGTCGTCGAGCTATTTGGTGCTACTGCTATCTGGTTGCATGGCACTTTGGGCTTACTCGGTGCGATAGCCCTGTTGGGCATCTCTATTGGCGCACTCTCTTTTCATCTGCGTTTTGACACTTGCAAAGATGGTATTCCTGCCACTGTCACATCGATATTCTCCGGCACTGTCATCTACTTTGGTTAGCTGATGGCACTGACTTAGAAGGTAATAAGTTACTCATCTATGAATGTGCATCGCATGCATATTTCAAGCAAATTCCCGTATTGATTTATAGATACAAATTACACAAATCTAAGGCAAAAAATGAATACTATTAAAACCGCAACAGTTGCAGCGAGTTTCTCTGTAGCTGCGAGAATTATTATCAAAAATTTAATCTCATCAGGTACGCAAGTTGTTGCTTTTGCACGCACTGGTGATGAGGTTAGAGCTAAGGAGATGGAAGCTCAATACGATGGTAAACTCACAATATTACTGGGTGACTTAACTAATGAGCTGCAAAGTCACGCACTCGTTGCCGATGCTGTCACGATTTTAGGCAGTATTGAAGCTCATTTTCACTGCTCCGGAGTATTCGCTTGGGGGAATTGGCAAGATATTGAATTAGCCGAAGTGGAAAAACTCTTTAATGCGAATTTTAAAACGGCATTCATTTTCGGGCGTGAGATCTTCAATGTGATGCTGCAAAGTGGTGCAGGATCTATGATGTTTGTATCGGCTCGCGATACGACTCGAAATATCCCCGCAGGTTTTGGCCCTTATATGGCATCAAAAATGGCATTAAATGCGTTAGTCGAGAGTATGGCGGCTGAAGGAGCCGAACATGGTATTAGGGTGAATGCGGTATTGCCTACTGTGATAGATACCGACGCTAATCGTAAGGCTATGCCTGAGGTGGATCCTTCAACTTGGGTCGAGCCTGTGCAACTGGCAGAGTTAATGATTGAGCTTTCTCAGCCAGATAAGACTAACCTAAGCGGTGCGCTTGTCGCGCTCAATGGAAAAATGCATTAATTCCTATAAATTAATACCAAGCTGCCGATTTTCAACATTGTAAACTTGGTACCCGCTAGGTAAAAACTCCATGCTGCAATAAGTCGCCAGCTAACTTAGGTGGCGACTTGAAGTGATAGTGGAGAGAATTAATTGACCCTATCGCTCTATTTCGTCCGCGAGGATCTTTTCTCCTGGATTGATTTCCAGATTATGGTCATCAGAATCTTGGCTCTCAACGCACCAGGTATCCCATAGACATAGGTACATTCGCCGCCGGGATAATTGTCTTCACCCAAGAAGTTTTAGATTAAGGCTGTTTCTTTAGTACCGCATCTATGTCTGATGCGCTATGACGCTCAGGTAACTGCTCCCACTCTTCGCCCCAAGTACGGTTGACGATTTTGCCGCGTTGTACCGCGCTGCGTTCGTCTATCTGTTTTGCCCAGCGTTGCAGATGGGGGTAGCTTGCCACATCGAGAAACTCAGCGGCATCATAGGCTTTCCCCAGTACTAAATTACCGTACCAAGGCCAAATAGCCATATCCGCAATACTGTAAGTGTCACCGCCGATAAATTCATTGTTTGCCAGCTGTTTATCGAGTACATCGAGTTGGCGTTTGCTTTCCATCGCGAATCGGTTGATGGGGTATTCGAATTTTTCTGGCGCGTAAGCATAGAAATGACCAAAACCACCACCAAGATAAGGCGCTGAGCCTTGTAGCCAGAAAAGCCAATTCATCACCTCGGTGCGTTCAGCGATATCTTTAGGTAAAAAATAACCAAACTTCTCGGCGAGATACAATAAAATATTGCCAGATTCAAACACTCTGATTGACTCAGGTGTTGAGTTATCTATGAGTGCTGGGATCTTAGAATTGGGATTGATATCGACAAAGCCTGAGGAGAACTGTTCGCCTTCACTAATATTAATCAGATAGGCATCGTACTCGGCTTCTGATACACCTTTAGCGAGTAACTCTTCCAGCATTATGGTGACTTTTTGGCCATTAGGCGTTGCCAATGAGTGCAGCTGTATTGGCTGTTTACCTACTGGCAGTGCTTGCTCGTGTCTGGCGCCTGAATCGGGACGATTGATGTTGGCCCATTGGCCGCCGTTTTCAGTATCCATGGTCCAAACTTTCGCTGGCGTATATTCGTTAGTCATACTGTTTCCTATCTTCTGAGCTGTTATTAATCGGGGCTATTTCGCTATTTAAACCTCAAAATTATTATTTCGATATAACACTTTGTTGTTGGATTATCTTATAAGGAATAAAAATACCAGTCAGTGATCTGACTGGCATTATTTTTTACTTGAGACTGATAACTTACCGCTTATGACTTAAAACGGTCTGGCTCGAAATCATTACCAGATACGTACACGATCTTCTTCTGCTAGATAAAGTGCATCACCCGGTTTTACGTCGAAGGCCTTGTACCAGGCATCATGGTTACGTGGTGCCTGGGCACGGTAACGACCCGGTGCATGAGTGCCACCACGAAGTTGGTTGAGCATGCTTTGTTCGGTACGTTTTTCTTTCCATACCTGAGCCCAGGCAAGAAAGAAGCGTTGATCGCCGGTAACACCGTCAATCACTGGGGCTTCTTTGCCATTCAGGCTGAGCTTGTAAGCATGATAAGCCATGGCTAAACCGCCCACATCACCTATGTTTTCGCCTAGGCTGTTACGGCCATTGACGAAGTTATCCGGAATAGGTTCGTATTTGCTGTATTGAGCGGCGAGTTGATCGGCTTTGGCGTCGAAGGCGGCGCGGTCTTCATCTGTCCACCAGTTACGCTGAATACCGTTAGCATCAGACTTTGATCCCTGATCATCGAAGCCGTGACCCATTTCGTGACCGATAACCGCACCAATACCACCATAGTTGACGGCTGGATCGGCATTGGGATCGAAGAATGGAGGCTGCAAGATAGCCGCCGGGAACACAATCTCGTTAAACGAGCTGTTGTAGTAGGCGTTAACGCGCTGCGGCGTCATGCCCCAACGATTACGATCGGTTTTCTTAAGCTCTTTGGCAACGCTTTGGGCGTTAAAGAACTGGCGTAAGTGATGCACGTTACTCACCAGGTCCTTGTCGGTCAGTGTCAGGCCATCGAACTCCTGCCATACATCCGGATAACCAATTTTAGGAGTGAAGGCGGCAAGCTTAGCGTGAGCATTGACCTTAGTTTCATCGCCCATCCAGTCCAGGCCATCGATACGTTGACCTAAGGCGGTACGTAGGTTTTCTACCAGCTCAGCCATCTGCTGCTTTGATGACTCAGGGAAGTAGCGAGCCACATAGACCTTACCTATGGCAAAGCCAAGTGACTGAGTGCCCGACATCTCTTCCACGGCGCGCTTCCAGCGAGGACGAGGCTCTTCTTGTCCTTTTAGGGTTTTACCGTAAAAGGCAAAGTTAGCTGCATTGATATCTTCAGATAAAAGTTCTGCATTATTACTGATGGTGTGGAAGGTCAGGTAGTCTTGCCATACCTTTAGTGACTCATGATTGACCAAGTCAATCATGGCGTTAACAGGCTCAGGTTGTGAGACATTGAGCTGAGGAACCTGATAGCCCTTTTCATTAAAGTAGATATCCCAGTTAAAGCCTGGATATTGCTTGGCCAAGTCGGCGCGTTTGACCTGATTTAAGGTCAGATCGCGATTACGACGTTTCTCTCTTGGCCATTGGCCTTGGGCTATTTTAGTCTCAAGGGCTAAGATAGCTTCGGCCTTTGCTGTACCGTCTGTTACGCCAGCAAAGGCTAGCATCTGAGCAATATGCTCAACATAGGCGCTGCGTATGTTGATGAAGCGCTCGCTATCTTCAAGGTAATAAGAGCGATCGGGTAGACCTAATCCGCCGGCACCGATAGACATCTCATACTGGTTTGGATCTAAGCGGTTAAACCACATGCCTCCAGAAATCGGTGATGTTGCGCCTGTAAGCCAGGCATGACCAAAGACCTTAGTGAGGTCATCGGTAGACTTAATTTCTGCTATTTGATCTAAGGTGGCCTGGATTGGGCTGAGCCCGAGTTTGTTGATGGTATCTGTATCCATATATGCCTGATAAAAATCGGCAATTAACTGCTCTTCATCGTTTAGGTTACTGCGGCTGACGATATCATCGATGATCTCTTTAACTTGCTTCTCACTGCGTTCGGCCAAGCCGGTAAATGCGCCGTAGCGGGTCTTATCGGCAGGCATGATGTAGTTGTCATACCAAGTGCCGCTGGCATACATAAAGAAGTCATCGCCGGGTTTTACCGTTTGGTTGCGGGCTGCTAAATCTACGCCGAAGCTACCTAGCTCGGCTTTGGCGGTGGTTGCTGTGCTGACTTGGGTGTTGGCTTCTTTGTTATTAACGTCTGATGTGCCACAGCCAGCTAAAAAAGTGCCGGCCAATGCGATAGCGATTAAGGATTTTTTCATTTTTTTATATTCTTCCTTGCAAGGGGAGTTGCTGTAAAAACCATCCCATATTCTAGAATTGACAGAAAATGTCAATGTGAGAATTGTTAGCAAAGTTTGGTTAACATAAAAAGGCTTTTGAAGGTGATGTGACCCATCCCCAAGTACTTGAAAGGCTAAGATGCTGTACTCTGGTTAAATGTGTAAAAACGACAGCTTATTAACAAAAAACAATTGATAATGATTCAGTGATAGCCGGGTTTATATTTTGGTAAAGTGAGCTTATTATTACTTCCAACAAGTTAGACTTAAGCCCTGACTAGAATTGAAACTCATACTCGAGGAAAGCATATGGCTCAGCTCACCATTTTGGCTAATATTATTGCCAAAGCAGATAAAGTTGAATTAGTTAAAGCAGAATTACTGAAGCTTATTGATATTACTCGTGCAGAGGAGGGGTGTATCGATTATGTCCTTCATCAAGATAACGAAAATCCGGCGCATTTTACCTTTTATGAGAATTGGGCTTCACGAGAGTTATGGCAAGTGCATATGGGCAACCAACATCTAGCCGATTATATGGCGGCAACTGAAGCCTGTGTCGATAAGTTTACTCTTAACGAAATGACAAAAATCGCTTAATTATGCCAATCGATTGGTAGCGACCCTATTACCTTGAGGGAGCAGTCTAAAAGATTGCTCCAAAAAATGCAGAGACAATTATGACGAACCCAATTATTGCTGATTTAAAAAGTCGTTACACGGCTAAAAGGTATGACTCTTCTAAAAGAGTTTCACCAGCAGATCTCGAAGTGATCTATGAAGCGATGCGATTATCGGCATCTTCAATCAACTCACAGCCTTGGAAGTTTATCGTGATTGAGAGCGATGAAGCTAAGCAGAGAATGCATGACACCTTTGCCAATAAGTTCCAGTTTAATCAGCCGCATATAAAGTCTGCATCACATATTATTTTGTTTGCTCATAATCCGCGTTATACCCGTGAAGATTACGCTAAGGTCGTCGACAAAGGCATTGTGGATGGGCGCACTAAGCCTGAGGACAGAGAGCAAGCCTTTGGTGGTTTTGCGTTTGCTGAGCTAAATACCGATGAAAACGGAATGACTGCCGCCTGGACTAAGTCCCAAACGTATCTAGCACTGGGTAACACTTTACATGTGTTAGCGCGTTTAGGCATAGACTCGACAAGCATGGAAGGCATAGACAGCGAATTAGTTGGTGAAATATTTAAAGATGAACTTGATGGCTATGTGAGTGAGGTGGCGCTAGCTATTGGCTATCATCATTCTGAAGAAGATTATAATGCGGGTTTACCTAAGTCTCGCTTAGCCATGGAAGAGGTTATACAGGTTCTCTAGGAAGCCTGCACTGCAAATGGGATCAATGATGATCCCACTTATTTCAGTGCTAGCATGTTGACTGGCTATTTAGAAGTTGAAGGCTCTCTGCCCATGGGGGGCATTACACCTTAATCCGCCATAGTGGATGCTAGCTTGCCATTCTATACTTAGGTTCTAACTAGAAACTGTAGCCAACAGAAATCGTAATATTACTGGCATTAACATCACCCATTTTTAACCACTGGTTTTCAATCGCTAATTCGATTCGTGACCATTGATATTTTGCGCCTACTGATAAATAACTACCAATACCTGAATCTTTTAGACTTTTCATTTCATCTTTAGGTGTCCAAGGGCCATTTTTCTCATATTCCCATTGATAGCTAGTTAGGCCTAAATTTCCATATAGATAGCTATTATTTGTTAATGCTACTCTAGCTTGCCCTGATGCGACTAATACTGAATAGTTTAATGAACCATCAATAAGCCCTAAACTTATTGCTTGTTTGGCACCAATAGATGATGACTTGATAAAGCGACTCTCGGCTGCAAAGTATTGATTTATTTGATATCGATAGCCAAGTTCATGAACCATACCTTCATCATAGTCGCTGACTTTGTTTCTGGTAGATAATTCAACATCTGAAATTGCAGCAGCATAAAAAATAGTATGAGTCAGGTTTTCATTAGCACTAGCGTCTTTAGCAAAAACTTGTATCGGTAAGGCAAGTAATGTTGCTATGAGTATTGCAGATTTCATTATTACATTTCACTAACATTAAAATTGAGCGTCAGAATATATAATATTCATTCGTACTCGTGTGTAAGGGAATGTAAGCGCTGGCATGGACTATGTCTTAATATTTTTACCTATATATTTTACGGCATTCCCTTCACATCTTTTAGATGCTCAGCAATTGCTCACCATATCTACCGCATTGGTCCAACATTTATAATCAGTGACAGTATCGGCGCCGGTTATAGCGGCTTCTAAACGTAAAAGAAGTTTTGCCTTTCGTTTGATATTTTGCTTCATAATCATTTGGCGTTGAGGTGCATCTGGTTAAGCTCGATACTATTATGTCGCTTGCCTGTTGCTATCTTTTTAGCATTCTTGGGGCATTTAACCTCTTTATTAGAATAACTTATATCTACACCACCCAGCTTATCGTCCAGACAGCTGAAATTGCCAGATATTACTGCTACTTAGCTCTACTCGATCACAAGCAAAAAAGTCGTGTTGATATGCCATAGAGCAGCCATTAGGTGTTCGGCCTTTAAATCTATGCAGTACTCGCTCGCTACCAGATGCGAGATCGAGTTCTCTATACTCTTTATCCAGTAAGTAAAAAAGTTTATTGTCACGTAATTGCCAATGTCGCCACCCCGCGATAGGAAACGCTTCTATAAGTACTGTCTCGATACCTGTTGCTAGATTTAATTGATACAGGCCATCTTGGTTGAACTTAGTGAAATATACATATGTGCCATCTCCTTGAACACTATAGCCTCCCTTTTGTGTCACCTGTTCTACTCGATCGTTATCAAGCGATAATTGCCATATGTTCCATTGACCATCGACCTCGGCACTAAACAGTATGGACTCTTTTACGAAGGCCACATGGTGTACTAGAGAAAATCTCTCCGCTAGCCGTTGCCAGTGCCTTGTTTCTATGGAATATAGGTATAAAACGTTATTGATACTTGCTATTAGTTTGTCATCTGTAGGTGACCAAGCCAACCCGCTGATATGCTCAATAGAGTCGGTAAACTCACTATTAAAAACGACTTTCGTTTCAGGTTTGATGTATATACTTTTCTCCCCGGTACGATTAGATTTAAACGCAAGAATGTTAGAGCGATTTCCAAGTGCCGGACTAAGGCTAATTCCCCTGCTTGTCGTTAACGCCGTTAAAGGAGCCTGCTCTTCTGAAAATGCAAAAATATTAACCGTTGTTTGGCTTCTTTCTGTCAGTACTGAATTGATATTCGTTCCATGGGCTAAGCGGCCAAATTGATCGCTGTGTTCCTTGGTTTCTAATGTGAGCTTGTCTGTATCGAATTCAAAAAGTCCGTCACTGTTTGATGCCAAGATACGGCTATCTGAGGTCCAGATTAGACCGGATACATTATCGATAAATGCTGTGGTAGCAATAATATGATTATCATTGAGATTCACCAGTTTAATTTTATCGACACCATCGCCTATGTATTCAACGACCGCCAATGTTTCATTGTCTGCTGAGAGGGCAAACACATAATCTCCGAGGTTATTCCCTTTTTGTGCCGGATGGGTCAGTTGTTGCTTTCTTCCTGTGTCGAGTTGGTATGAATAAAGTGAGTATGGTTCAGATATACTGGACCTGGAACGGTATATTAAGCGTCTTTTTTTCTCATCATATGCCAACTGGGTTACGACTCTTTCACCACAATTTAATATTGGGCTGAATTGCTTGGAATCGAGATCTATTTTGACAATTTCGCAGTGTCTTTGTTGCAGGTTGTTTAATCTGGAGGCGTAGAGGTAGCCATCGGGTCCGTAAAGTACATCTGTGTAGTAATAATCATCATCGGAAATGGCCTGTGACGTACCCTTGCCATCTTGCATATAAATTTGTGCATATGAGTCAGCATCTGCTCTATAGAGGAAAACCAGCGCATCTAGTTTTGCTTGATAGAAGGGGTTAAATGCACTTCCCATTAAAGAGGTCACAGGATGTCGCCCTATCACTCCCTGCTTTTCAGTCTTGTTGCTTGGGTAAAGACTTTGGAAGGCAAGGGCGATAAAAACAAGGGTAAATGCTGTGATAAGCCAGAGAATTTTTGAAGTGTAAATCAGCTGATTGTTGGTTCTTTTATCATTTAAAGGTAGTGAGTCTGATATTGGAGTGGCTTCATCTCGACTCTCAATTAAGGTAGGAATAACCGTTAGCTGGTAACCCACCTTACTTACGGTTTTTATCCACTGAGGTGATGACGGCCTCTCTTCCACCAACTTCCTAAGTTCTCCAACGGCTCGGTTCACTGCTGCATCACTGACAATTCTGCCTCCCCAAACTTGCGTTACTAATTCCGTTCTAGTAATCGCTTCTTGAGGGTGCTGACAGAGGTATACCAGGAGCTCGAAGACTCTAGGTTCACACTCTATTTGTTTTCCGCTCTTAGTTAATTTTACCTGAGCAGTGTCAATTTTTATATCACCAAATGCATAACGCATTTATATCCTCATGATTTCATTCATAATTACCATTCCATTATCAAACCATTCTTACCTCTTTATTGTTCTAAATCAAGCAGCTGACAAACTCAAGCTACAAAAACAATTATAGGGATATTATGAAATACACATTGGCTAACGGCTCTCATTAGTAATTAGCTTATCTTATTCAAGGAGGCATTATGCGCTCAATGTTCAGTTCTATCATTCTACTATTCTGTGTGTCTGCATGTAGCCAAGATTCTGCCGATACAAGTGAGACTAAACTCATTGAAGTTCCGGTAGGAATTGAAGTTCCTAGTACCAACTTGGCTATTCCGGATAATCGTTTCTCAAATATGTATCAAGTTCTGATTTTCGGTAATAGCCATGTAACAAAGCAAGCGAGTCTAATACAAACCCTTATTACTACAGGAAACCCCAATGCCAACGTTGAGATTCACAATGCAGGAGGGGGTTTTTTAGACGATAACCTCCAAAGTCAAACTAGTGTGGCTTTACTTGAAAATGAGCCGTGGACTCATGTGATTTTACAAGGACAGAAGTATTCACAATCGGGAGCGACTCTATACTCAACCACCGCAGCGCAAGTGTGGATAGACAAGGCTAAAAGTCATGCAATAACTCCCATTCTTTTCCCTGAACATCCTCAAAAAGGTAATAAGGAGGAAGGGAGCTTGGTTCATCTTATTCATACCGGTATTGCTCAATTACAGAAGGCCTGTGTGGCGCCAGTCGGGCTTGCTTGGGATAAGGCCTTAGAAATAGCCCCTCGACTTGTTCTGCATCAAGACGATGGCAATCACGCAACTCTGATAGGTAATTTACTCACAGCGCTTATTTTTTATGAGGTTATAACGGGTGAGTCTGCTGACTTGCTTCCCTATATTTCAGCTATCGAAGTAGAGGAAGGTACTCAACAATTACTGGGGCAAATAGCTTCTGAGACCATTCAAGCCAACCAGCCCTGTTTATTGGGTACATGAGAGGTGCTTTATTACTAGATTGCGCTGCTATTATGTTGAGTTTTGTTAAACCAAGCTGCTTGGTCATTTGTCTCTGACTTATGTCGTCGAGCTCGTATCTATGGGCCGATGAGCTTGGTATTGAAGTTTCATATATTGAGATCCCAATAAAGTGAATTGAGCGCTATCTGGACTCGGAGTTGTTCATTTAGTGTTGAGCTTCGCCCCCCAGGAGGTGAATTGAAGGCAAGCAGTACCAAAGTAATGACAAGAAAGCCATTTATACCAGTTCTATTAAGTAAGTGATCATTCAGCGTCATAAATTTAATGGAATTGGTATTAGTTATACCTGTGTGGCTGAGTTTTTTGTTATTATTAGGCTATTGAATGGCTCTTGATATCAATATCGGCCGCTCTGAGTTAAATGTAGAGTGAGTCGTTAGAGCCTAGACACCCAAATTGCGTAAGTTGGATACCCATGATTGAACAGCAACAGAACAACCCATTACATGGCTTAGGCTTAGAAACTATGCTCACCGAGTTGGTGGCGTTTTACGATTGGAAGATTTTATACGCCTCCCTGCGTTTAGAGTGTTTCAATGTTAATCCGAATATGGCGGCATGCCTTAAGTTTTTTAAGAAGACTGAGTGGGCGAGGGAGCGGGTTGAGAGCTTCTATCTTTATCGCTTCAAGCGTATGCCTAAGGGAAGCTCTGCACAATTCGAGCTCAAGCCACGTGAGCGTGGTTTTGCCGATGGTATCGTGCCCCGTAAGCCAGAAGAGTTAACCGTCGAGCTTATTGCCGAAATGCGCGCTAAGGCGACTGCAGATTATGAGGATATGAAGCGTAACGAAGGGCAGGGGCGTCCTCGCTATGGCAAGGATAAGCCAAGGGCTCAAGAAGGCTACGCGCAAAATAGGCGGTCTAAAGCGGATAGACCCGAACCTTCTCAAGACCCTGCTAATCCTTGGGGTAAGTAACCTAAGGTTAGTCGTAACCGAAATGATGACTCATTAGAGTCATCATTTGTGCCTGTTGGGTGAGATTTTAGCGCTATCTCAATTGGCAGCTTGAACTTGTTCAATCTGCGCCGTTTCAGGTTCGAGCGTGACCTCTTCCTTGTTGAGCTTGTGCTCGCCGAAATACATCATCAAAAAAACTCTATGTCGCTTGATAATTGACTTCTTATACCTATAGGAATTAAGGGTGGGCGTGTCAATGAAGGATTTTTTGATACAACGGATTAGCGAGATTGACTGGAGTTATAGCCAGGGGCAATTACTGTCGATAGCTGGGTTACTGTTCTGGCTTTGGCTAATCTGGCCCTTTGATGAATTCAAAGCTCTGGTAAAAGATAAACAGAAGCAAACACAGGTATTGATCGCCGCTATTGCCCTTAATAGTTTATGGCTTATCAATGCTAGCTTAGTCCAAGGCATACATGTGCATTTTCTTGGGTTAGTGGTGCTGATGTTGATGTACGGCTGGCGTATGGCGACTGTGATCGCGATCTTGCCGGTGTTATTTTTTTCCACCTTCATATTTAAGCAACCGTTCGAATTTGGCATATATGGCCTGCTGGCTATCGCTTTGCCTCTGTTCTTATGTTTTGCGGTTTATAGTCAGGTATTTAAATATCTTCCCCATCACTTTCTGGTTTACATCTTCTGTGGCGCATTCATCAACGCCTTCTTGTCGATCGTGTTTCATATCTTATCTTGGTCAAGCTGGCTCTGGCTGACCACAGATTATGACTGGGCTTTTCTGAGTGATAACTACCTCTTACTGATCCCCTTGCTTGGCTTCCCTGAAGCCTTACTCAACGGCATGGCTGTCACCTTGCTGGTGGTCTATCGACCTCAATGGCTTTACGACTACTCGGATAGGACTTATTTCAATCGCTAATACCTCAATAGATAAGCTTGACTCGTTTTTACCAGTACCGGCATAGAGTTGGTGCTACCTATGCCAGCCTCCAAGAAAAGAGTGAGCTGGTCGAAATGGAACTGGTATTTGAGTGTGGTGCTTTTAATACGAGTTCAGGTTCGGGCGGGATGAAGGGCATAAATCAAAGCTCAACGCCCGCTTCATCGGCATCGACGATATCAGTTTCCTTTAAGGCGTCGGCTATCCAGCGCTGCATTGTCGGGCACTCTGCAACATGGGCCATATATCGGCGTGAGGCATCAGAGACTATGATGCCGTAGGTACGAAAACGCATGACTACCGGGGCGAACATCATGTCGGCGATTGACCAGGTGCCGAACAACCAGCCACCGGTATCGGCAGTATCATATTCATGCATCTGTTGTGACCAAATTTCATCGATACGTTTAATGTCTTTTTTTGCCGCGTCACTGAGCTGAAGACAACGTGTGGCTCGAATATTCATCGGCAGCTCATTACGCAGAGCGTTAAAGCCAGAATGCATCTCATTGGCTATCGAACGGGCCTTGGCTTTTTGCTTAGGCTGGCTGGGCCATGCTTCCCCCGCCAGATAGGTGTCATTGAGATATTCACAGATGGCTAATGAGTCCCAGACTGTGACATCGCCATCGATTAAGGTCGGCACCCTTAAAGTCGGTGAGATCCCGCTGAGTTGTTGATAGAAGCTAGGGGTATCGAGTTTTAGCATGACTTCTTCAAAATCTACACCGGATTTAGCCGCCATCAACCAAGCACGTAGTGACCAACTAGAGTAATTTTTATTGCCGATATAGAGTTGCATACCATTTCCTTTTGGGATTTATCTAGATTTCTTACTATATGAGCTTGTGCTTATTTTGGCTATTTTTATGTCCATTGATTTAAAATTGAACTAAGTTAGGTCTTGCAAGTAATTGTTAATTAAGTCTTGTTGAAAGGGGGGGGTAAAGCTGGCATTATTCAAAAAAAGGAATTTTTATGTCTACCAAAATAATAAAATCAGTATTGATTTTTAATGAGAATCAAAAAATCGCCCCTAGATTCTTGCTCACCTATGTCTTGATCTGGTTATTCTGGCACAACCAATTAATCACCACTTTCTTCACTCGCGGCGGTGACCTTTTGACAAGAGGCAATGCGGCGCTAGCCTCCGTTGCTGATAATCATTATATCCTGGTGTTCTTTCTCACTTGCTTCTTCTTCGGGTTGCGGCTTGGCTATCATTTTCTGAAGCAAAAAGCCGATGCCTTGATGGAAGA
The DNA here is from genome assembly GCA_023284085.1 of Shewanella benthica. Classification (GTDB taxonomy): domain Bacteria; phylum Pseudomonadota; class Gammaproteobacteria; order Enterobacterales; family Shewanellaceae; genus Shewanella; species Shewanella benthica. The sequence continues at coordinate 14,444 of JAKVHY010000002.1, read as the reverse complement.
GGGCAAACCGACAGAGACTTATGCCGGTAGCGATCAAGGCTTAGCTAAAACTGAAGATATAAAAAGACTGATGACCATGATTAGCGAACTTAAAACTAAGTTGGTAACCTCTAAAGAGAGAGAAGAGAGGGCGATAAAAGAGAAAAACGTAACCATTAGCAAGTTCTTAAGCCTTCAAGCTGAGTTAGATGATATGCAAGCCGATAACACCCTGCTAGAAAAGTCTAATGAAGCGCTAAAGGCGCAATTGGCCAATGCTGACCATCTGGCTTTATAATCCGCAGCGGGTCATCTCATCTAGCTGCTCCTTGTGAGATTCAATTCTCTGTTTTGAATGTTAGCTAAGTCTCTTTTTCTCTGGAATTTGAAGCAAGGTTACAGCATCTTATGACTCTAGGTATTGCGCTTAACGTGAGTCTCTGGTGAATTTAATTAACATAGGGAACGATGAAATATCCGCAAATACTGGGGGGCGTAAGCTAGTATAAAGGCAGCAAGTAGATATAAAAAAGTAAGTTAAAGGACTGAGGTTCATATCAATTAATGGGCCGCGATAATTTTCTGTCCGAGTCCTCCTACCCCCCGCTACATCAAGCTTTGAGGCTGATCAAGTTAGACCTTGGTATAACATATTGTTACTTGACCTGATGTCTCAACTGGCAGACACTCGTAACCGTAAATATACCCTATAAAAGTATGGATGATAAAAAATGCTTATATTCATTATCTGCATTACTTTGTTGGTACTCGCTTATAAGTTCTACAGTCCGTTTGTAGAACGTCAGGCGGGAATAGACAAGAATGCGAAGACCCCTCAAGCTCGCTTTGCCGATGGAGTCGACTATGTCGAAGTCCATCCGGTGAAAGCCTTCTTAATTCAGTTTCTCAATATTGCCGGTGTCGGCCCGATTTTTGGCCCCATCTTAGGTGCCATCTATGGTCCAATTGCTCTGGTGTGGATCGTTTTAGGTAACATCATCGGCGGCGCGGTCCATGATTACTTCTCCGGTGTGCTCAGCATCAAAGAAGATGGTAAGAGTCTTCCCGAGATAGCCGGCCGCTATTTCAATGTGTACGCTAAAGGCGTGATGCTTATTTTTACCGCCATGTTGCTGTTCTTCGTCGGCGTGGTGTTCATCATGAGCCCAGCGGGATTATTGAGTAACTTAGATTACTTCAAAGGGACTATCCTCGGTAACAACACCTTCTGGGTATTGGTGATTTTAGCCTATTATTTCCTCGCAACCATGCTGCCTATCGATAAGATCATCACTAAGCTTTACCCGATATTTGGTCTCTTGATGATAGTCATGACTGTGTCTATCGGTGTGGCCTTATTGATTAGTGCCCCTCAGCTACCTGAGGTGGGAGACATCTTCGCCTACTTCGATCATAGCCATTATAACAATGATCTGTTGGAACCTAACCCAGATGGATTGCCGGTTTGGCCTCTGCTGTTTGTGACCATTACCTGTGGTGCCATCAGTGGTTTCCACTCGACCCAGGCGCCGATAATGGCCCGCTGTCTGACCAATGAAAAATATGTCCGTCCAGTCTACTATGGCGCCATGATGTGTGAAGGCATTGTTGCTTGTGTATGGGCGCTGGCGGGTATGGCAGCATTCCCGGGCGGTTACGAGGAGCTTAAATCAATACTGGATCTAGGTGGTCCGGGAATGGTGGTTAACCAAGTTGCGACCACTTACCTTGGTGTCGCTGGTGGCATAATGGCGATTATCGCTGTAGCTGTTTTCCCGATCACTTCCGGGGATACGGCGTTTAGATCTCTGCGATTGACCATAATCGATGCCTTCAAAATCCCTCAGAACGTTCGTAATCGTCTCTTGGTTGCCGTGCCTATTTTGGTCATCGCCTACTTTATGACTAAGATCGATTTCACGCTTATCTGGCGCTACTTTGCCTTCTCGAACATGCTGCTGTCGACCAGTGTGCTCTGGCTCGCCACTAAGTATCTATTCGACAGAGGCGCATTCCATTGGATAGTGAGCCTGCCTGCGATTGGTGGAACCAGTGTGACCGTGTCTTACATTATGACTGCTGGCATAGGGCTGGGCTTGCCTCAGTCGTTTAGTCAACCTGCGGGTATCGCCGTAGGCGCCATCTCTCTGATCGCACTTATCTTAGTGCACCAGAAGCATAAGCCTGTAAAATCAGAGGCTGAGACAGAGTCTTAATTTAACGGTTTAATCTGATAAAACTAGGGCGGCACAATGTGCCGCCCTTTTTTGTGCCTGGAGATACTTACCCGTGATTGCAGGGATAGCGAAAGAGGGGGGGTGTCATCCTCTTGTCTCAATCTATGGCTAGTCTGGTTTGTATCTTCATTCACTTCTTAACTGACTAATGGCAAAGTTTTCATTCGAACATGCTTTCGAGATAGATACCCTCAAGCGCCTTGTGGCGCAACATCAACATAGGTTCCGCCATCAATCTTTAGTGGATCTGAGCTATCGTGGTGAGCCCCTTGCCGTTACGGCCATTGAACTGGGTCAGCAAGATAAGCCTTGCCCCACTGTGCTGTTTGTCGGCGGGGTACACGGCGTCGAGCGGATCGGCGCTCAGGTGGTGTTGGCTTTTCTCGCCAGTCTACTCAATCGTTTACCTTGGGATACTCACCTGCAAGCCTTACTCAAAGAGATACGTTTAGCCTTCGTGCCTGTGGTTAATCCGGTGGGATTTCTGCGCGGCAGTCGCAGCAACGGCAATAACGTCGACTTGATGCGCAATGCCCCCATAGAGGCGAGTGGCAAGGTGACTTTTATGGTGGGTGGGCAAACGCTGTCCCAGAAGCTGCCCTGGTATCGAGGCTCGGGTGAGATGGAGGCGGAGACCTCAGCTTTGGTAGAGTATGTGAAGCGCTTGCAGCTAGAGAGTACCAGCTTGGTCAGCCTGGATGCTCATTCGGGTTTTGGCTTGAATGATCATATCTGGTTTCCCTACGCCCATACCGATAAGCCATTCGAAGGCATGGGGTATATCTATCATCTTAAGCGGTTGTTTGAGACGGGTTATTCCCATCATGGTCACTATCGGCTCGCGCCCCAGAGTCATTTTTATCGCACCCATGGTGATATCTGGGACTATTTAGTGGTGAATAACACAGGTACGGCTCCCTTTATTCCCCTAACATTAGAGATGGGATCCTGGGCCTGGCTGCGAAAGAATCCCCGGCAGGTATTGAGCTTCTCGGGGTACTTCAATCCGCAGAAGCCCCATCGACACCAGAGGATATTGCGCCGTCATTTTATCTTGATGCAATTTCTTATGGACTCGGCCTATGGACAAGTATTGGAGCAGGTATCGCCAGCACAACTTGCGCTGCTGACCCATGACGCTCATCGCTACTGGGGTAAATAAGCACCGCTTATTTATCGAGGATAAAGGATGACATTCGTACTACTCAGGGGCTTGATGCGAGACCGCCGTCACTGGTATGGATTTGCTCAACGGCTCGCGGCGGCCGGAGTCCGGGTTATCACGCCAGACTTGCCCGGAAATGGCACCTTGGCTGAGATGAACAGTCCCTTGAGTATCTCAGCCTATGCCGACTATGTCTGGGCGCAGATTGATGAGGTGTTAAGCGAGGGAGCAACAAGGGAAGTGCTCGAGCCTGTCTGTCTGGTAGGGCTTTCTATGGGCGGTATGTTGGCGCTGGAAATGGCAAAAAATAAACCAAATCGAGTGCTGCAAGTGGTGCTTATCAACAGTAGCGCCGCCAATCTATCGCCTTGGTACCGCCGTTTTCAGCTAAGCTCTCTGGTCAAATCAGCCTGGGAGACAGGCAGACGCTGGCTCAACGGAGAACTTCCTGGTGTCAGTTTAATAGAAGCGACAGTTATCCAGCTCACCAGTGAATGCCGGGGCGATGATTTTAAGTTGATACAAGACTGGAGTCATTATCGCCAGCAAGGTCATACTTCTCTATTCAACGGTTTGAGGCAGCTAGTTGCATGCGCCTCGTTTGATGCCCCTGTTATTGACCATCACCCTGCGAATGCTCCTGTAAATGTCCCTGTGAATGGTCCTGTGAATGGTCCTGTGAATGTAATAGTAGCCAATCGGGATCGGCTGGCTCACCCAAGTTGTGGCGAAGCCTTAGCCCATTTTTATCATACCCAAGTCATTTATCTGGATGATTGCGGTCATGATGCCAGCTTAGATAAGCCTGAGCCTTTATTGCGCTTGCTGTTGGGGATGGTGAGATAAAGACAGAGGGTTTCGCTTTGAGTTCGCTACGCTACGAGAACGGGAACACGTTGGCTGCGAGGAAAGAGCAAAAGCTTGTTCTAGGAGGCCGCAGGCCGTACTCGTAGTGACGAAGTAACGGACTCGCAGACCTAAGCTTGTTCTCGCAGTCGCGCAGCGACGTTCTCTCTTTTAAGTTCGGTATAAAACCTTAATCACATGCCAGCCAACAGATTCGCTACGCTACGAGTTCGCTATGCTACGAGAACGGGAACAAGTTCCCTTCGAGAACGTTCGCAAGCTCACTACGAGAGCGCCAACAAGTTGGCTGCGAGGAAAGAGCAAAAGCTTGTTCTAGGAGGCCGCAGGCCGTACTCCTAGTGACGAAGTCACGGACTCGGAGACCGAAGGTCGCTCTCGCTCTCGCGCAGCGACGTTCTCTCCTTTAGGTTCGGTAAAGAACCTTAATCACATGCCAGCCAACAGATTCGCTTCGCTTTGAGTTCGCTTCGCTACGAGAACGTTCGCAAGCTCACTACGAGAACGCCAACACGTTGGCTGTAAGGAAAGAGCAAAAGCTTGTTCTAGGAGGCCGCAGGCCGTACTCGTAGTGACGAAGTCACGGACTCGCAGACCTAAGGTCGTTCTCGCAGTCGCGCAGCGACGTTCTCTCTTTTAGGTTCGGTATAAAACCTTAATCACATGCCAGCCGAACTTTGTTTTAACTAAATGCGGGGTGATTAACTCACCAGTAAAACAGACCTTATCAAACTGAGGCACCATCTGACCTTTCTTGAACTCGCCTAAGCTGCCGCCTTTCTTACCCGATGGACAAGACGAGTGTTTCTTGGCTAACACATCGAATTTAACGCCTTTTTTCAATTGCTTGATGATGTCTTCGGCTTGCTCTTTATGTTTGACTAATATGTGCAGTGCAGCAGCGGTTCTTGCCATGTTCTTAACTCTCAAAAGGTATGTATTGATTAAGCTGGATGATAACTAAGCTTCTGCAGCGATTATATCGTGTATAAGGGTTAGAACCTATGTTTTGGCCGATATAAACCAGCTGATAGCCGGGTGAATTATGATTACTCAATTATTTGTTCTTCGGTTTATATTTCTGCTAAAATCGAAATACTTTTGTGTAGTTGTGGTTTGATTAAAGTTAGCAGGGTTTGAGGGAGTAGAAACATGATGGATATCGAAGTCGTCGCTAAGGCGCTTAAAGAGTTAGGTCATACAACGCGATTAACCATTTTTAAGCGTGTGGTTCGTGCGGGGTTTCAAGGCGTAGCAGTAGGTAGCTTGCAGGAACAGCTGCAGATCCCAGGCTCTACACTCTCGCATCATATCTCAAGTCTGGTCTCTGCCGGCTTGCTTTCCCAGAGGCGGGAAGGTCGCACGCTATTTTGCGTCGCCGATTTTTCCAAGCTAGAAGGTGTTATCGGTTTTTTGCAGGATGAATGTTGCATAGACGAACAATCTTGTTCCTATGATGAGGTCATCTCAGCGACCAGAAATAAGGGTTAGTTGATTTCGCTGACTTTTTTGATAAAACGTTAGTTGATAAAGCGTTGGTTGATAAAAGGGCCTGTAAACAGACGGCCCTGGTATCCAGTGTTTTAGCTTTAAGCTTTGTAAACCAGTGAGTCTAGTACTCCCATGCCACTATGTACTCCTCCTTCTGTTGTGCCTGCAGATTTACTTCGGATGAGATAACCGCAATAGCCAGCTTCTTCAGTGGCTGGCTGGCCCTGAATGTGTACGGTGAAGATACCGATTTCACTGATCAGATCATTCACGACTGAGATTTCTCCTTTCCTAACCAGCAAAGCTGGCGTTGCTCTTGGTCTGGGGTGCAGACGGCGCATCAGGGACCAGGCCTGATATTCATGGGGCTGCAAGCTTCTGAGTTTTGGCACTATGTCTTCATCGAAAATGCAGTGACCGCCACCTTCTCCTTGATTCTTCAGCACCCAATCTTCGCTCGAACGTTCCGCTAGCCAAGCAGCACTGTTTTGATCGACGGCTAACATCTCGCCCATAAGCTGTTTTACTGTTTTTGCTTCATTGAGATTTAGATCAAATTGAGTCAGTGCTTCGGGGTCCATGGCTGTGAGCAGCATCTGCACGCGTTTACTCGTGGCCAACTGTTGACTGACGGTGGCATTAACCGCAACCCTGTGTTGCTCGATAAAGACCCGGGTCTGCATCAAGGCTTCACAACAAACCTGGCCCACGATATCGTTGGCGGCGTAATCGCAATACTCATATCCGGCACGTAAATAGACGGTGTCTATGGGTCCTATACCGTCTAAGAACAGGCGTTCACCCGGAGCCGAAGAGAGTTGACCATGCAGTTCACGGAAGGTGCGTCTCACGGTTCTTATGCCCAGAGATTGCAGTGCCTGTTCCAGCAGATGTTGATCGAACACATTGTCTTCGTTTGCTTGAACGATCATCAGGAAACTTGCCGGTCCTTCATCATTGAACTCACGTTTTATCTGCATTGTTGCCTGGGCAATGCCTTTGGCGAGTCGCGTTATTGCCGGGTTATCGATAGGCTCGCCATTTTCGGCGGCTGACCAAGAGGAATAGGCCTTGGGCCACTGGTTTTTCAGGTAGCTGTGTAGCTGGCTAATCTTCTGACCAAAAGGTCCCATTCCGGCGGCTATGCCATTAAATTCGATGAGTTTTGGGCCCGATTCGGCATCATCCATAAAGTCACTGCGCATGATAAGCAGTGGCAAACGTTTTGGTTTGCTCCCCTTGCTATAGAGCTGAGTATGCATCTTCAGCAGTGCATCAAAAAACGCATCGCCACTGGCGACGGGGGATATGGCCTCTTCGAGAAAAATATGGTCTTCAGATACGGCATGGATTAAACGTCCCAGCAGAGGTGTGCTCGATTTAAGCTGCTCAAATCGCCCTTTATCGATTGAAGACGGTGTGAAGCTAAAAGCCGTATGGGCTGCAGTATCTTGAGTGACTTTAAAGCTTAGTCCTTGTAACAGCGCCCATTCTATGGCGTCGGCCACAGCCGTTCTCATCTTGCTATCTATCATAACGTCACTCCTAGGTATAATTTATTTCGACTATTCTGGAATAATAGTTTGACAAGGATTTTAATTCAATTATTATTTCCACATTCTTCGAAATGAATGTTGAGCATGAGTTTCGAAATAAAATTTTGAAACTTTAAGCACGGTGGAAATTATTATGAGTCCTGAAATCTTAGCCATGGCCCGTGAGGCCGCAAACATGTTCGCCTTTTTGGCAACCGAACTGATCATCCTCTTCCTGGTTATCAGTTACTTGGTGGGTGTACTACAGGAGTTTATTACCCCTGAGAAAATCCAATCCATATTGAGCTCACGTAACGGCAAGGGTTATGTGATTGCTGCGCTGTTAGGGGCGATAACGCCATTTTGTTCGTGCTCGACCATCCCTTTCCTCAAAGGCTTACTCAGGGCGAGAGCGGGTTTCGGTCCCATGATGGTGTTCCTCTTCTCTAGTCCCTTACTTAATCCGGTGATCATAGGTTTGTTCGTGGTGACCTTCGGCATCAAAGTAGCACTGTTCTACTTTACTGTAGCCCTAGTGGTAGCCGTTACGGCGGGTTTTGTTCTGGAGAAGCTAGGGTTTGAACGTTATGTACGACCCGAAGCCTATGAAGCGGCCGAAACATCAAGCTGTGGTACATCGTGCGGCGATGCTAAAAACAGTGCTGCTGAGCAAAAATCTGCTGTCGAGCCTGTGAAAACTTGCGGAGTTGCAGCTCAATCGGCTCCGGTATTAGCCATGGAAGCCAGTGGGTGCGGAGCGGCTACAATAAGTGAAGCTGCAACCTCAACCTCTTCATGCGGTACGAGTTCATCATGTGGAACTGAAAGTGCTAATGCTGAAAATACAGGAAGTGCAGGACAAATAGCAAAAGTAGAGAGTCGTTGGATGCGGATCTGGCGCTCGACCTGGAAAGACTTTAAGCAGGTACTGCCTTACTTGCTACTGGGTATCACACTGGGTTCTTTCATCTATGGTTTTATCCCGACTGAGCTGATTGCTAAGTATGCAGGCGAGGGGATGTGGTATGCGATTCCTGTCGCTGCGATTATCGGTATTCCGCTCTATATTCGCGCCGAAGCTGTGATCCCCTTGAGCGCCGCACTCGTGCAGAAAGGCATGGCTCTAGGTTCTGTGATGGCATTGATTATCGGTAGTGCTGGCGCGAGTCTGACCGAAGTGATTCTGCTTAAGTCGATATTCAAGAACGAGATGATTGCCGCTTTCCTGGCTGTGATATTGGGCATGGCGATTGGCGCAGGTTACCTCTACAGCTTTATCTTTGCTTAAATTGCTTAAGGCGCTTGTTGCAGTAAAAGGGCTTAGAAAGAGCCCTTAGCCACAAGCCCTAGCCACAAACATTAGTCATAAACATTAGTCGCAACAATTAATACCAAGTCTTAGGCCTGCTTTAACGGGTCTAAGACTTTCTCTATTCTCTTAAACTTGATGTGATTACCTAGCACCGCCTCAAGAGCTATACAATCGACACCATCTTTATATCTGCTTAATTTTTTGATTCTTAAAAGAATACACACCTAAAGTCGTAGTAAAAAAGTAGCATTTTTCTCCCGTCCTGATAAGTTATGCACTAATGTAAAAACTTTGTGAATTTGGCTGTGATTCAGACTGCTAAGAGCCGACATCGGATACAGCTGTTCTGCTATGGCAGTGTGAACAAGCGAACAAGGCCCACAGATATTAGTTAGTTTATGTTCTCTTGATTGGAAGAAAGAAGAATGAGTTTTAGCACATTTTATTTTGGTGACTGGCAGGTTGAGCCCAGCTCCAACTCCCTGCGTTTAGGTAGCCAAGTTAAACAACTTGAGCCTAAGGCGATGGATGTGCTGTCACTCTTATGTGAACGTGATGGTGATGTGGTGAGCACCGAAGAGATAGTCAGCCATTGTTGGCCCGATATGTTTATGGGCGACAACCCGCTACATAAGGTCATCAATCAACTGCGCCGCGCCCTGGGCGATAGCGCGACCTCACCCCAATATATCGAAACCATTCGTAAGCGTGGCTATCGCACCTTAGCCAAGATAAGTTTCCCTAAAGGTCATTCAGAAGCGGCGCAGTCGCAACAATGGCAGTCTGGTTCGCCATTTCCTGGTTTACAAGCTTATAGCGCCGACCATGCCGATGTGTTCTTCGGTCGCAGTGAGCAAGTTTCCACCTTGCTTAATCGTATCACCCTGCAAGTAAAATATGGCCGCGCCTTCTGTTTGATATTAGGCCCCAGTGGCAGCGGTAAAACCTCGTTAATCAATGCCGGCGTGATGCCTAACTTGATGTCCTCCAAGGGATACAATGGCATTGAGGTTATCTCGTATAGTGATATCGACTTGGCCGATGTGGTCGATAATCCGCCCTTAGTGGATCTCGCCAGCGCCATGTTGGATTGGGAGTATCAAGATAAACCCATATTCGAAGGTTACAGCGCCGAACGACTCGCGCAGATGCTTATCGACGCGCCACAAACCCTGGTTAAATCTTGCAAGTCGGCGTTAAAAGGTCATAAGTCTCAGCATGCATTTTTTGCCCTGTTTATTGACCGGTTAGAAGTTTTACTCTCCTCGCCTCAGTTTAGCGATGAGCAGAGACAAGAATTTTTCGATGTTATCGAGTTGCTGGCACAGTCTGGTCATATTCTTATTTTATCTGCTTGCCGTAACGACTTTTACCCAGACCTGGTGCAATTCCCTAACCTGATGTCGGGTAAATCTCGGGGGGCACATTTCGATTTGTCTGCGCCTACTCGTCAGGAACTACTGCAGATGATCCGCTTGCCTGCGGTAGCGGCCAATTTAACCTGGCAGCTAGACGGTGAAACCGCAGTGCCGCTCGATGAAATGCTCTGCTTTGATGCAGCATCGAATCCCGATGCCTTGCCTATGCTGCAATATACCTTGCAGGCACTTTATCTAAGCCGAGATGACACTGACCAGTTGTTAGTCTCTGAGTATCAAAAATTAGGCGGGCTAGAGGGTGCTATTGGTAAAAATGCCGAAGAGGTACTCACTAGTCTGACAGATGCAGAAACAGCGGCTGTGCCTAAGATTTTGTCACTGTTAGTCACGCTTAAAGAGGATGATAAATCCATTACCAGCCGCACGGCGCGCTGGTCACAGCTTAGCTCGGAAGCTGAAATAAACCTGGTTAAAGCCATGGTGGATAGCCGTCTATTTGTCTCCCACCTGCAAAACGATGAAGCCTGTTTCAGTATCGCTCACGAAGCCCTGCTCAGGCGCTGGCCCAGAGCGACCAAATGGATAGAAGCCCACAGCGAAAGCTTAGGTATTAAGAGTCGCTTACTCAATCAGGCTCGCCGTTGGTTAACTGAATCGAAAACTCAGGCTTACCTGCTTTCAGAAGGCAAACCGCTACAGGAAGCTCAGCTTCTCTCACTAAACCCACTGTTTACTTTGGAATCTGCTGAGCAAGCCTTGATTGCGGCATCGGTAAAGCGCGTCAATATCCGTCTTTGGCGACGCCGACTGACTTCGGGAGCATTAATCACACTCACCATGATCGCTGTGCTGATGAGCTTTCGCAGTATAGAGGCGGAGCAGCGCGCATTAGAGAAGCGCTTGGCCGCAGAGAATCTACTGGGTTTTATGGTAGGGGATTTTGCCGACAAACTGCGCGGCATCGGCCGCATGGACTTGCTCGATGGCATCAGTAACAAAGCGCTGGAATATTTCAGCGACGAATCGAATACCCATGATGCTAGCAACTACAGTTTTGAAGCCCGTTTTCAACACGCGCAGACCTTAGAGGCCATAGGTGAAGTGGCTTATTCCCGCGGTAAACTAGAAGAAGCCACCACAGGCTTACTAGGAGCTAAAACTAAACTCGAAACCTTGTTAACCGAGCAGCCAGAGAACCTCGAGTTACTAAAAACCGCAGGAGCGAATGCCTTTTGGCTAGGGCAGATTAAGTATGATGCCAGTGATTGGACGGCAACTAAGCCTTATTTTGAACTTTATTATCACTACAGCCAAGCCATGTACCAAATAGCCCCCGAAAATGCCGAAGCCTTAATGGAGTTGTCCTATGCGACTAATTCTCTAGGCTCACTGTCGATGAAATTACAGCAGTTTGATGAGGCGGAAGATTACTTTAATGAATCTTTGCAGCTTAAATTGTTGGCCTTGAAGGCAGACCCCAAGAATACTGCACTTATAGCCGATGTTGCGGATACACGTTCTTGGCTAGCGAGCGCCGCTAGCTCAAAAGGTGATATCTCTAAAGCGATAGAAATACATCAAAATTTGCAATTAGGATTCAAGGCGCTAGATAAACAAACTCGAAGCAATGGCTATTTGGCTGATAAATTTATGGGAAGCTTCAAAAAATTATCTGATTTAATGGTTTACCGAGGTGATTATCAAGATGCGTTTGATATCGCCTATGAAGGCTTACTACTCGTTGGAGATGCTGTTGAATTAGACTCTAACAATGCATTGTGGCGTAATGAATTGTTAATATTACATTTTCAACTAATGCAACTGAATGGCAAGTTGCGGGATGCTAGGTATAAATTAACTCCGGTTGAGCTTGAGAAAAGACTAATTGAAAGTCAAAAAATAATCGGAAGTGAGCGAGGAATCATTTCTTCCTCAGCCGCCTTTAATCTCACCACAGCGATTTATTATCAAGAACGGAGTTTATGGCATTTAGCTTCAGATTATATTTCTAAATCAATCATGCAGTTTAAAAGCTTAGTTAGTCAATTTCCGCATGATGGCCCTTTTAAGGCAAAATTGGCTGAAAGTTACATGCTTGAGGCAAACCAGTTTAGATCTCAAAATATGATCGCCGATATGCAGCAAAGTTGCATATCGGCGATGAAATTAATCGAACCACTGCAAAATAAAAATAAAGACCCCCTCAATGTTAAGATTTATGCGCAGTCATTAAGTTGCCAAGGGAAGTTGGGCCAGCAAAAAACGCTATTAAGCTTGATAGAAAGAGCGGGTATCGTAGATGTTCACTTTTAATCGCGTAGCAGCGATAGAAGTCTAAATGAAAATATACCAATAATTCAATCGATAAGGATATAAAGATGACAAGTCAGAGTTTACCGCAAGGGCCGAGAGTCGATGTTTCTATAAGCTACAATGAAGCTACAAAAATACATGAGTTCTTATATTTTGATGAAACAGGCCAGCCCACTGATGGCAATGTAGTTGTTGATAAGGGAGAAACCGTTGTTTATCGTCTAAAAGACTCACCTGACTATCGTTTTATTGGTGCTGGATTTGTTACCCCATGTGATGGAGTAATAGAATCTGTGTCAGTGATTGAAGATGGGCAGCAATTGGTGTTACAAGATGAAGATTCAGTGGTGGGTAAAACCGTTTTTCAACTGATAATCCAATGCCCACAATCACCTAATTGGTTGTTGAGTCCAGACCCACAGGTTATCAACAGAAACACTCTGTAAATAGAGCCTACCTTCAATAATGACTCATGTTAGGTGTCGCTAAAGCACTCTCAGCGTTTCCCTTAGGGAAACGCTGACTTCTTATCTTTTCCCCTTAAAATGTTATTTTTTTGCTAGCGTTAAATAGAGCCATATATGGACGCTCTACCCCCGTCAAGACAATACCTCTCTAACTAAGGTATTTTTACCTTAGTTAGCCTTTGACTTTTAACTAATCAAATTGCTACTTGATGTGACTCATAGCCGCTAAAAGCGGTTGTACTGCCATATATACGGGCTTAACAAGCTTCTTGCTTGCGCCCCTGATGAAATCCGTACCAATGCGCCTGTAATTGGTGTAACACCCATGCGGACTAAGCTAATTGCTGAGATCTAGCTTCTAATGAGCATGTCCTTGGCCTGTTCGGGCTTACATTGATTGGACTGAGCCATTTATTCATCTTTTACAACAACCTTGATCAGCATTGGTTAATGCGCTATCTCACCGCTCTTATCACCCAACCGGGCTCATAGCCCTTGGCTCGACCGAGCTTAGCAAGATAGCGACAACTTTTGTCAGCATGTTGCTCCCCTATTCGCACCATATTGGGGTTCATATTTGACCTGCTTTTGCAACAGTATCCATATCAATCTCGCTAATCTATGTGCCGTGGCAACCACAGTGCAGCAAATACTTTTACGGCATCGGAGTTGGGTGATCCAAATATTCAAATCATCCGTCTTTTTACTCGCGTGTGAGACAACCGTTCGAGCACCGTGGATAAGTTGTTTTCTTAGGTAGCAATCTCCTCGCTTGGTTATCCCTGCATTGACACTCTTATTGCCTGATGCAAATTGCTTTGGCGTTAGCCCGAGCCATACAGCCAGCTCTTTGGAATTATTAAAGGCTTGCCCTTTTCCTATCGCTGCGGCGAAAGCCGAGGCTATGATTGGACCTATACCTGGAATGCTCAGTAAAATCTGTCCGTTCTTGTCTTGCTCTGCAAGCTGCTTTATCAAAGAGTTGATACCTTTAAGTCGCTGACTTAAGCTCTGATATTCATCATAAATTTCACTAGCCATCAACTTAATAAGTGGTCGTTGTTTATCGTCATTAATGACCTCCCAAATAGCTCTTTCAAAAGCGCTGTAGCCTTGAGGAAAGCAAACACCAAAGTCTGTCAGTACCCCACGAATTTGGTTGGTACAGGCCGTTCTCTGTTTAATTAAACGTTCACGGATTTTGTGCAGCATCAGTATCTCTTGCTGCTCCTCGGTTTTAACCGGAACAAATCGGATACAAGGTCTAAAGCTGGCTTCATAAATGGCAAGAACATCATTTTTGTCGTTCTTATTTCCACGTACAAAAGGGGTAACATGCTGGGCTGGGATGAGCTTAACGGTATGCCCCATGGCTTGAAATGTACGCCCCCAATAATGAGCTGAATAGCAGGCTTCAAATACGACATCACAAGGCGGTTGCAGCAACATAAATTCCATCAGCTGTTTGCGATTTAATCGTTTATTAAAAGCCGATTTAGCTTGTTTATTCATTCCTAAAACTTGGAAGACATTCTTTGCAAGATCGATAGCAATAGTGGTAACTTTCATGGTGGACGCTCCTTATGTGCGTTAAATAGAGCCACCCATTCGAAATGGCTAAACATTTGCTCTCCTACTAAGCTTTAGTTATTGGCTAAAGTAGGAGAGTTGTTATGCCTCGTCCAAGAAGAACTCAAGTCAG
>JAKVHY010000001.1 GCA_023284085.1 Shewanella benthica | reverse complement strand
TAAGTTGTTTTAATTCTGCTTATAAAGAATTGGTTGCGGGAGCTGGATTTGAACCAACGACCTTCGGGTTATGAGCCCGACGAGCTACCATACTGCTCCATCCCGCGTCCGGTGAACGCCATAAGTTGTTTTAATTCTACTTATAAAGAATTGGTTGCGGGAGCTGGATTTGAACCAACGACCTTCGGGTTATGAGCCCGACGAGCTACCATACTGCTCCATCCCGCGTCCGATTTTACTTTGTCCGTTTGGCTAGTGCCTTGGAACGAGCGCTATAGTAGGAGTATGGTGCTTAGGTTGCAAGTAAAAAGATGCATTTATTGATTAAGCGGCGATTTGCTGTGCAACTTGCTCTTTTCTAGTGCGAAATAGATGAGAAAAGCCTTTTGGGCCTCTCTCGTCAGTTATTTTTTAATCGTTAACTCAGCACTTTTTACGTTCATTATCCTATAGAGGGACGTTTACTGGGCTGGGTTATCTGTTAAAACCGCTTTCTTGAAACCTGATTTCTGGATATAACGTAATCTTAGGGCAAATAATATAGCCGCACTCGTGAGCCCGGCTATTAGTCCTATCCAGAATCCTTGCGCGCCCATGGCTGGGACCACAATATCTGTTCTGGCAAGTATGTAACCTATAACCATGCCGATCCCCCAATAGGAGACTAATGTAATATAAAGGGCACTGCGAGTATCCTTGTAGCCACGTAGTGCTCCGGCGGCTACGACTTGTACCGAATCTGATAATTGATAAAGTGCGGCAAAGAACATTAAGCTTCCGGCTAAAGTGACCACCTCTGGGTTACTATTATATAGATGGGCTATTTCAGTCCTGAAAAGTATCGTGATAATTGCAGTCAGCATGGCTAGACCGAAGGAGATGATTAACCCTACTTTAGTTATCAGTGCCGAAATTTCACTTTTATCTTGGCCTAAATAATAACCGACACGTATCGAGACTGCGATACCGATAGAAAGCGGTATCATGAACACGATAGATGAGAAGTTCATTGCAATTTGATGTCCTGCAACGACATTAGCCCCGAGTGGAGCAAGCAGGAGAGCAATAATAGCAAATAGGCTGACTTCGAAAAAAAGTGCCATGGCAATAGGAAAGCCATGCTTAGTCATATCCCAAATAGTATGCCAATGCGGCTTATGGAAAGATTTAAAGGGAGCTAACTCTTGAAATCGTTTATGCAGTTGCATATAGATGACCATAGCAATCAGCATAGCCCAGAATACTAGGGCTGTAGCGATACCACAGCCTGCACCGCCCATAGGCTCAATGCCAAAGTGACCATAGATGAATATATAGTTAGCCGGGATGTTAACTGCCAAACCGACAAAACCAATTACCATAGTCGGTAGTGTATAGGAGATTCCTTCGCTACAGCCTCTCAGCACCTGATAAAGAACAAATGCAGGTACGCCCCAGGCGAATCCATCAAGATATCCAATACTAAGACGCGCCAGTTCCGGTTCTAATTGCATCATGGTAAAGATGTTTTCAGCAAAACTGAGAAACAGGATCACACCTAGGCTGCCTATTATGGCAATATAAGCAGCTTGAAAGGCGAGAGGTTGTATTGCTTTTTGGTCGTTTGCGCCATGATGATGGGCAAACACGGGGGTAAACGCGAGTAGTAACCCCTGAACAAATAGCAATGATGGCAACCACAAGCTAGTTCCTATTGCAACGGCAGCCATATCGACTGCACTGACTCGACCCGCCATAACCGTGTCGATAAAACCCATCATGGTTTGTGTCACTTGGGCTATGAGTACAGGTAGTGCAAGTTGTATTAAACGTTTGGCCTGAAAGCCGAATTGATTCATGAAAACTGCCTTAAATACTAACGAGAGATAAAATGTTTACAGGTATAGTTCAAGCCACGTGCGAAGTGGTTGCGATAAATAAGAAAAATGGCTTAAATACGCTAGAAGTCGCTATGGAACCCGAGTTACGTGAAGGGCTCATAACAGGCGCAAGTGTTGCGAACAACGGAGTCTGCTTAACGGTTACACGAATTAAAGATGATAGGGTTTTTTTCGATGTAATGGAAGAGACATTGAGCGTGACCAATCTCACAAAATTGCAAGTTGGTTCACAAGTGAACATAGAAAGGTCGCTTACATTTGGTCGTGAGATTGGAGGACATATTCTCTCTGGCCATATCCATACTCAGGCAAGAGTTTGTGGCCTCAGTAATACTAGCGAACATTTCAATATCGAGCTCGAAGTCGATAAAAAATGGATGAATTACATTCTTTATAAAGGCTTCGTAGGAGTTAATGGTTGTAGCCTTACCGTAGGCGCTACTACTGCAAATGGCTTTATGCTGCATTTAATCCCAGAGACGTTAAAATTGACTAATCTGGATTTGCTTGAGCTGGGGGATAAGCTAAATATAGAGATAGACAGTCAAACACAGGCCATCGTTGATACCGTTGAGCGTGTGCTGGCACAAAGAGGGCTCACAGATTCGTTAAACTCTGCTGGTTAACTTGATGATTCGAGTTAGGTGAAACGATGTCAGTATATCTGTTCGTCACCTGAATCAATATACAGTTCTATTTTATGGCGAGCCTCATCGAGGTGAAGCCTTAGATGTATTGGATTACAACAGATCCGGCAATCATCATAGTAATCTTGATCACCGCAGGTGCCATCGACATCGATATGTTGATGGTGCCCACAGTGGGGGCAACTGATCGTTTGAGTGGAAAATTTCATAAACACTCCTATTTATCCATTCGTGGCAAATGAACGGCTTAGCAAATCAAGTTAGCTCGATTGATTACCGCCCCTTAATTTTTTATTCTCAACATACCTAATTTATACATTATGCTCCCATGTATCCAGTCGCTGTGCGGCCACCATCTATAGCGATAATCTGTCCTGATATATAACTGCTATCAACTAGAAATTGAACCGTGTTTGCAATGTCTGCCGGTGAACCGCATTTAGCCAAAGGGATCTGTTTAATTATAGATTCTTCAGCATTATTTTGACTGTTTTCTGGCCAAAGAATCACGCCGGGTGCTATGCCATTGACTCTAATATCGGGGCCCATCTCTTGCGCTAAGGATAAGGTGGCCATCTGTAACGCCGCTTTAGATATAGAGTACATTCCATGGTCTTTAAGCGGTTTTTGGCCATGAATATCGAGCAAGTTAATGATTGTTCCGTTATTTCTACTTAATAAAGGTGATAATTTCTGTGCCAGAAAGTAGGGAGCTAGAAGGTTAATGGTTAACAGACGTTGGCAATCATTAAATTGAGTGTCTTGCAGTGGGCTAGGATAAAATTCAGATGCGTTGTTGATGAGAATTGACAGTTTGTAGCTAGTCGTAACCTTTACTAAATCATTTATGCCTTCCTCAGTGGAGAGATCGGCTTGCGCTGTAATACAAGAGTCTTCCCTGGTTCGGTTCAGTTCATGACACAGTGATCTCGCTTCTTCGGCAGAAGCTCCGTAGTGAATGATGACATTATAACCACTAGAGTGTAATTTTATTGCTATCTCACGACCTATTCGTTTTGCTGCACCTGTCACTAACGCCCATTGCTTCATGTTTATCTCTCATAGGGGGAATTGAGTTACTGCTAATAACATCTTCCCTTAAAGCAGGGGGCAAAAGCAATGTCAGCATCATATCGAATTGTTCATCTAAGCTAGATTGAATTTCCAACGCCAGTCCACTGTGAAGGTTTGGGGAGAAACGTGTGCCCTCATCGATATTCTCCTCCACCAGTGCACTGGGGATGATGGGGAGCTGGGCGAGTACAGGGGGATTTTCCTGAAGGTTCAGTCCTGATGTAGATGTTTGCAGTAGTGCGCCCGTTAGTATGAATAAATTTAGCATTTAAACTTCCTTGTTTTGTCTAGCTAGATTAGATGGCCCTAGATTAGGTGACTTCAATGAAGAAAAGGTGACAATAAAAATTTAAAATCATGACATTAGCGCTCATATTGAATATTTCAAGCCGAACAGCCCCACGACGTATTTATGCTTGCACTCACGGGTACAGATCTCGTAGAATTACCCGCCTGCGCCTAAGGTGATTAAGACTCTTGTAATGGCTTACCCCATTGGCGTTTCTACTTTTACTCTATATTAGCAAGTGGCCCTACGTGGGGGTCACCACTGGATAAGGATTTTTCATGCCTGTTATTACACTTCCTGATGGAAGCAAACGTGAGTTTGCTAACCCGGTTTCTACTTTAGATGTTGCCGCCGACATCGGCCCTGGTCTTGCGAAAGCTTGTATTGCCGGTCGAGTGAACGGTGAGCTTAGAGATGCTTGTGACATCATAGACACAGATTCTGAGTTATCGATCATCACGTCTAAAGACGAAGAGGGTGTAGAGATACTTCGTCATTCATGTGCGCATTTACTCGGCCATGCATTCAAGCAATTATGGCCAGAAGCTAAGATGGCTATCGGTCCGGTTATTGATAATGGTTTCTATTATGATATCGATCTTGAGCACAAGCTGACCCAGGAAGACATAGATGCGCTGCAGAAGCGTATGACTCAACTTGCAAAGACAAACTATAAAGTTGAGAAACGAGTGGGAAGTTGGCAAGTCGCCCGCGACACATTCGAAGCGCGCGGCGAAACTTACAAAATGGCCATCTTGGACGAGAACATCAGTAAAGATGACCAGCCTGCGCTATATCATCATGAAGAATACGTCGATATGTGCCGCGGACCTCATGTACCCAACATGCGATTCTGCCAAAACTTTAAGTTGATGAGTGTTGCTGGGGCGTACTGGCGCGGTAACTCTGATAATAAGATGTTGCAGCGTGTCTACGGTACCGCATGGGCAGATAAGAAAGCCCTTAAGGTGCATCTTAACCGTTTAGAAGAAGCGGCTAAGCGTGATCATCGTAAGATAGGTAAGCAACTCGACTTGTATCATATGCAGGAAGAAGCACCTGGAATGGTGTTTTGGCATAATGATGGTTGGAGGTTATTTCTCGAGCTTGAGACATTCATTCGTCAAAAGCTAGGTCAGTACACTTATCAGGAAGTCAAAGGTCCGTTAATGATGGATCGTGTGCTTTGGGAACGTTCCGGTCACTGGGATAAGTATTCAGAGGCCATGTTCACCACTAAGTCTGAAAATCGTGAGTACGCAATTAAGCCGATGAACTGTCCGGGTCACGTTCAGATCTTTAACCAAGGCCTTAAATCATATCGCGATCTTCCACTGCGTATGGCCGAGTTTGGTTGTTGTCATCGTAATGAACCCTCGGGTTCTCTCCATGGACTAATGCGTGTTCGTGGTTTCACTCAAGATGATGCCCATATTTTCTGTACCGAAGATCAGGTACAGCAAGAAGTCATTGCCTGTATCCAGATGGTTTATGATACTTACGCAACCTTCGGCTTTAAAAATATCGTGGTTAAACTCTCGACTCGTCCCGAGCAGCGTATTGGTGACGATGAGATGTGGGATCGAGCCGAAGAAGCGCTTAAGCAAGCCCTGGTCGCCAATGACATAGAATTTGAGATCTTACCCGGAGAAGGCGCCTTCTACGGACCTAAGATTGAGTTCACATTACATGACTGCCTAGATCGTGCTTGGCAGTGTGGTACGGTTCAACTCGATTATGCGCTTCCTGGTCGTTTAGGTGCTACTTATGTTGCCGAAGATAACAGTCGACAGACGCCGGTGATGATTCATCGTGCGATATTAGGTTCACTAGAGCGATTCTTGGGTATTCTTATCGAAGAATATGCGGGTAAATTCCCGACTTGGTTAGCGCCAATGCAAGTCGTCGTCATGAACATTACTGACAAACAGTCAGATTATGCCCATGAAGTAGTCAATTTATTAAAAGAAAACGGAATTCGTGCCTCTAAAGACTTGAGAAATGAGAAGATAGGCTTTAAAATACGTGAGCACACCTTAAGGCGTGTTCCTTATTTATTGGTCGTTGGTGATCAAGAAATTGAAAATAAGGAAGTTGCGGTGCGAACCAGAGATGGTGTTGACTTGGGCAAGATGCGAATCGAAGATTTCGCGGCCAAGATTAACAAACAAATTTCGCTCCGTAGTCTCATTTTGTTGGAGGATTAGGTCATAAAGATCAAAAAAACAGCAGGGCGCCAGGCGGCCCCGAATAGAATAAACGAACTCATCACCGGTGTACAACAAGTACGTTTGAACGGTCTTGAAGGTGAGCCTCTTGGAGTAGTATCAATTAGTGATGCGCAGGAACTGGCTGATGAAACCGGTGTAGATCTCGTTGAAATTAGTCCTAACGCTGAGCCGCCGGTTTGCCGTATAATGGACTACGGAAAGTTCCTTTTTGATAAAGCGAAAGCTCAGAAAGAACAAAAAAAGAAGCAGAAAATCGTGCAGGTGAAGGAAGTTAAATTCCGTCCCGGTACCGATGAAAACGATTATCAGGTAAAACTACGCAACCTGATTCGTTTTCTAACTGATGGTGACAAAGCGAAAGTAACGCTGCGTTTCCGTGGTCGTGAGATGGCTCACCAAAATCTTGGTATGAAACTTTTGAATCGTATTAAAGATGACTTGGCTGAGATAGCAGTAGTTGAGTCCTTCCCGAAAATGGAAGGTCGCCAAGCTGTGATGGTACTCGCGCCGAAAAAGAAATAGTAGGGCCAAATAAAAGTAGTAGGGGTCGTTAAGGTCTCTGCTCGCCTTGCGTTTTATTAATATCCCAATGCGGAGTTTTAGCAATGCCTAAAATGAAAACTGACAAGGGTGTAGCGAAGCGTTTTAAGAAAACCGCCAATGGTTTCAAACGTAAGCAAGCTCATTTACGTCACATCTTGACCAAGAAAAGCACTAAGCGTAAACGTCACTTACGTGCCAAATGTTTAGTTAGCAAAGCCGACATGCCAGCAATTGCACGTCAACTACCATACGCTTAATAAAGGAGCAATAAACAATGCCTAGAGTTAAGCGTGGTGTAACCGCTCGTGCTCGTCACAAGAAAGTACTAAAACTAGCCAAAGGTTATTACGGAGCTCGCTCACGTACTTACCGTGTTGCTAAGCAAGCAGTAACTAAAGCTGGTCAATATGCCTACCGTGACCGTCGTCAGAAGAAACGTCAATTCCGTCAACTTTGGATTGCACGTATCAATGCGGCAGCTCGTCAAAATGGTCTGTCTTACAGCCGTTTCATTAATGGTTTGAAAAAAGCCTCTATTGAAATCGATCGTAAGATCCTAGCTGACATCGCTGTGTTCGACAAAGTTGTATTTGCAACTTTGGTTGAGAGAGCAAAAGACGCATTAGCTAAGTAATTAGTTGATTCATCTTGATTAAAGGGACCTTTTGGTCCCTTTTTTTATGCCTGTAATTTGATACCGATACTCATAGCTATCAAATTACAGGCAAAAAAATAGTAGGCAATAGCCTACTATTTCTAAATGTCGATGTGAAAGAGTGCGGGTTACTTGAGTGCGTCTAAGTAACGTTCGGCGTCAAGTGCTGCCATACAGCCTGTGCCAGCCGAAGTGATAGCTTGACGGTAGTGCTGATCCATCACGTCACCTGCAGCAAAAACACCTTCGATGCTTGCCTGAGTGGCGTTGCCATTCAGACCACTCTGTACCTTGATGTAGCCATGGCTCATGTCTAATTGACCTTCGAACATGCCAGTATTTGGACTGTGACCGATGGCAATGAAAACGCCCATTAATTCAAGTTCTTTGATCGCACCATCTTTAGTGCTCTTCATCTTAAGACCGGTTACGCCCATCTGATCGCCAACAACTTCATCTAGAGTGTTGTCTAAGTGAAGAATAATGTTGCCGTTTTCAACCTTATCCATGAGGCGCTTGGTTAAGATTTTTTCACTGCGGAATGTATCGCGGCGATGAATAAGATGAACTTCGGAAGCGATGTTACTGAGGTAAAGTGCCTCTTCTACAGCGGTATTACCGCCGCCGACAACGGCAACCTTTTGGTTGCGGTAGAAGAAACCATCACAGGTTGCACAGGCTGAAACACCTTTGCCCTTGAATGCTTCTTCAGAATCTAAACCCAGATACATGGCTGAAGCGCCAGTTGAGATGATGAGTGCATCACAAGTGAACTCACCGTTGTCGCCCTTTAATTGAAATGGACGAACATTGAGATTGACTTCGTTAATGTGGTCAAAAATGATTTCAGTATCAAATTTTTCTGCGTGCTTCTGCATACGCTCCATTAATGCCGGACCGGTGAGATCGTCTGCATCGCCTGGCCAGTTTTCAACTTCTGTTGTGGTGGTAAGCTGACCGCCTTGCTGTATACCTGTTATTAAAACTGGCTTCAGGTTTGCGCGAGCGGCATATACTGCAGCAGTGTAGCCCGCTGGGCCTGAACCTAAAATCAACAGTTCACAGTGTCTAACTTGACTCATTCTTTTCTCCGTGCTTTTTAGCAAATTGCTGCGATTGTATGGAATTTCCTACATGGGGTAAAGTCTTGTATGACGATTCTTTTAGATTGTGCTAATCGAAAAAAGGGAGCCTAGGCTCCCTTTAGTATCACAAACTTATTCTGGAGAATTAGTTGAGTAAGATCTTTGGCTCGACGAACTCAAGATCTAATGCTTCGGCGACCTCTTTACAGGTGACCTTGCCATGCATGACGTTTAGGCCATTAAGTAGATGCTTATCCTGGAGTAGGGCTTTTCTATAACCAAGATCGGCTAGCTTAATGATGTAGGGTAATGTGGCATTGTTAAGTGCAAACGTTGAAGTACGTGCCACGGCGCCAGGCATGTTAGCCACACAGTAATGAACCACATCATCTACGATAAAAGTGGGATCTTGATGCGTGGTCGCATGTGATGTTTCGATACAACCACCTTGGTCAATGGCAACATCGACGATAGCAGATCCTGGCTTCATCTTAGCGATATGTTCTTTAGTCACAAGTTTAGGTGCCGCCGCGCCAGGAACCAGTACACCACCAATGACAAGATCGGCTTCCAACACATGCTTCTCGATGGCATCAGCAGTGGAGTAGATGGCTTTAACGCGATTATCAAACTGGGCATTGAGGCGACGAAGTGCTTCTATGCTACGGTCTAAAATAACGACATCGGCACCAAGGCCAACAGCCATTTGCGCCGCGTTGGTACCCACCATACCACCGCCGATGATGACGACTTTAGCAGGCTCAACACCCGGTACGCCGCCAAGTAACATGCCACGGCCGCCCATAGATTTCTCTAGCGCCATAGCACCGGCTTGGATAGACATACGACCAGCGACTTCTGACATTGGCGCCAGTAAGGGAAGGCCGCCACGGTCATCGGTGACTGTTTCATAAGCGATACAAACTGATCCACTTTTGATTAAGTCTTCAGTTTGTGGCAGATCTGGTGCCAGGTGTAAGTAGGTAAATAACAGCTGATCTTCACGTAACATGGCACGTTCTATAGCTTGTGGTTCCTTCACCTTAACGATCATCTCAGACTGAGCAAATACTTCTGCTGCTGTACCTAAAATCGATGCCCCAACATCGATATAATCTTGATCTGTAAAACCAATTCCGTTACCGGCGTTAGTTTCAATGAATACTTTATGACCTTTAATCGTCAATTCACGCACACTAGAAGGGACCATACCAACACGATACTCGTGGTTTTTGATTTCTTTAGGTACACCAATTATCATCTTCGAGCCTCAATCTGCATAATAACCCATGTTTTATGGGTTTAATTGTTATTTTGTCGTGTCCTGAACGTGATTGTTTCAGGAAAATCTAGTATAGTATTACTTCAGCAGTTTATGCTGCTGAACTTTTGACATACGTAGTGATAAATATTGTTTTAGTGATAAAGCAAGGTTAAAAATATGCTTAATAATAAAAAGAGTCCTATAAAAGACTTAGATCGTATAGATCGGAACATACTTAATGAGTTACAGACCGACGGACGCATTTCTAATGTAGAGCTGTCTAAACGAGTAGGTTTAAGTCCCACACCTTGCCTTGAGAGAGTTAAAAGACTTGAGAAGCAGGGGTATATCAATGGATATACCGCATTAGTGAATCCCCATTTTCTGGGTGCTTCATTGTTGGTGTTTGTGGAAATTACACTGAATCGTGATAGTGCTGAAGTATTTGATAAATTCAATCGTGCAGTTCAATTGTTAGATGACATTCAAGAATGTCATCTAGTGTCTGGAGATTTCGACTACTTGTTGAAAACACGTGTATCAGATATGTCGGCTTATCGTCGCTTATTAGGCGAAACTTTACTCAAGTTGCCATCTGTTTCTGACACTCGTACTTACGTAGTGATGGAAGAAGTTAAGCAAACCAATAAAGTTGCCATCAACGTTACTGCCGAAACTTTATAGATTTGGCCGTTACGTTTCCAAAAAAGGAGCCAATTATGGCTCCTTTTTTTATTTTGAGCATAAAATGTTCACTAGCATTAATTATCATAAAGATAATGCCTTTAACTAGGCTTAATCGCTGCAAACGCCTGTCATATTTGGTATCTTAAGCTCACCTGTCTTCATCTTTTTATGGGTTTTCATTTGGCTAAGGGAAATAGTATTAAAACGCTCAGCGGAGTGCAGCGGATTTTAGAGGGGAGCCTCATCCTATGCTGCATGCTGGCAACCTATATTCTTCTATCACTCAGCAGCTTTGACTCTTCAGATCCTGGCTGGAGCCAGTCTAACTTCAAAGGTGACATTCAGAATGTCACCGGTGCCGTTGGCGCCTGGATGGCGGATGTCTTGTTCTATTTCTTCGGCTATACCGCCTATATCATTCCTATTATCGTGGCATTGACGGGTTGGTTGCTGTTTAAACGTACCCATAAGTTATTAGAAATAGATTATTTCTCAGTGGGACTCAGGCTTATTGGCTTTTTGCTGATCGTGTTCAGCTTAGCGGCCTTAGGCAGCATGAACGTCAATGATATCTATGACTTTTCAGCCGGTGGTGTTTCCGGAGATGTGATCCGTGATGCCATGTTGCCTTATTTTAATCAATTAGGCACAACACTATTACTGCTTTGCTTCGTCGGTGCAGGTTTCACACTCTTAACGGGGATCAGCTGGATTACGGTTATCGATCTTACCGGGCTCAGTGCCATTTGGATTTTTAATCTATTACGTGGATTACCCGAGCGCTTTAGCAGACGAGCGTCTGAGACCGAAGATACTCGAGGCTTCATGTCTGTGTTTGATAAGTTTAAAGAGAAGCGAGCCCTGAGAGATGAGCGTGTAGAGTGGAATGATGATAGCGATGCCCAAGATGACCTCGATGATAAAGATCAAACTGCGCCGAGTATTCACATTGAAGAGACCAGAGCCGAAGCAGCGACTCAGCATCCAGCTAAAAGTGCCGAGCTTGTCATCGAGATGCCAAATCTAGACGCTAGCATAGAGACTGATACTATCGATTTCGATACTAAGGCTTCCACTGGCGCTGTGATTAAGGCTCAGGGTCAAGGGTCGGCAAAAATTGTCGATGGAATCGTGGTATTACCGGGTCAAGATTTAGCGCAAGCTAAGAAGCCAATCACGCCGCTGCCGTGTATCTCACTGCTCGATGTGCCTAACAGAAAGACGAACCCCATCAGTCGTGAGGAGTTAGAGCAAGTCGGTACCTTAGTCGAGGCTAAGCTTGCCGATTTTAATATTGTCGCCAAAGTGATGGGCATCTTCCCCGGTCCCGTGGTAACACGCTTCGAGCTCGACTTAGCGCCGGGGGTGAAAGCCTCTAAGATCACTAACTTATCGAAAGATTTAGCCCGTTCATTACTGGCTGAAAGCGTTCGAGTTGTCGAGGTTATTCCAGGGAAAGCTTACGTAGGACTGGAATTACCTAACAAGTTCCGTGAAACGGTATTCATGCGGGATGTGCTTGACAGTAAAGCATTTTCAGAAAATGAGTCACATCTAAGTATGGTACTGGGTCAAGACATCGCCGGTGAGCCTGTGGTGGTTGACTTAGGTAAGATGCCACACCTGTTGGTTGCCGGTACTACAGGCTCTGGTAAGTCGGTCGGCGTCAACGTGATGATCACTAGCCTGCTGTATAAATCTGGCCCCGATGATGTACGTTTTATCATGATCGATCCTAAGATGTTGGAGCTTTCAGTTTACGAAGGTATTCCGCATTTATTGTGTGAAGTCGTTACCGACATGAAAGATGCGGCTAACTCCTTGCGTTGGTGTGTGGGGGAGATGGAGCGCAGGTATAAACTCATGTCGGCCTTAGGTGTACGAAATCTTAAAGGCTACAACGCAAAAATTAAAAACGCTAAGGCTGCGGGATCTCCGATATTCGATCCTTTGTGGAAATCATCGGATAGTATGGAGGCTGAGGCGCCAGAGTTAGAGAAATTACCTTCAATCGTGGTCGTAGTGGATGAATTTGCCGACATGATGATGATTGTAGGCAAGAAGGTTGAAGAGCTAATAGCACGTATTGCCCAGAAGGCGCGTGCCGCTGGGATCCATTTGATCCTCGCAACCCAGAGGCCTTCGGTGGACGTGATAACCGGCCTGATTAAGGCAAACATCCCAACCCGAATGGCGTTCCAGGTGTCTAGTCGAATAGATTCCCGTACCATTTTAGATCAACAGGGCGCGGAAACGTTACTGGGTATGGGGGACATGTTGTACCTTCCTCCTGGAACCAGTGTTCCCATTCGAGTGCATGGTGCTTTTATCGACGATCATGAGGTTCACGCGGTGGTTGCAGATTGGCATAACCGAGGCAAGCCTCAATATATCGATGAGATTATCAATGGTTCTGCTGAAGGCGAGCAGGTTCTGCTTCCTGGTGAGACCAGTGAGTCAGATGATGATACCGATGCACTTTATGATGAAGCCGTTGCCTTCGTTACCGAAACGCGCAGAGGGTCTATCTCAAGTGTACAGCGTAAGTTTAAGATAGGTTACAACCGCGCCGCGCGTATCATTGAGCATATGGAGGCTCAGGGAGTGGTCAGCTCTCAGGGACACAACGGTAATCGTGAGGTGCTGGCGCCACCTCCGCCTAAAACCTATTAATGAATCTTTGGTTAGTTAAGAGTTAACTTTGGCCTAAGGTGATAACAGAGTTTGTTAGAAGGAAAGATCATGAGAAAAAGAGTAACCTTATTGGTAATGGCACTGCCCTTGATGGCATCACATCTTGCCGTTGCGGATGAATCATCTGCACTTAGAGCGAAACTAGAAGAAGTGGCCACACTTAAGGCAAACTTTAGTCAGGTGGTGACGGACATCAATAATAAAGAGATCCAAAAAGGCAGTGGCGTGTTTGCTTTAGCCTACCCGAATAAGTTTTATTGGCATCTTACTGAGCCCGACGAGTCGCTGATTGTCGCCGATGGCAGAGATGTATGGATCTATAATCCCTTTGCCGAGCAGGTCTCTGTGATGGATCTTAATCAAGCGATCACCGCCTCTCCCATAGCCCTGCTCGTTCATCGAGACGAAGAAACCTGGGCGCAGTATTCAGTGACCTTGCAAGGTGATTGTTTCGATATAAAGCCTAAGAGTGTCGATGCCGGTGTCGAGTCGGTAAAAGTCTGCTTCAAAGATAAGACCTTGACTCAGATGGTGCTTGAAGATCAGCAGGGCAATGTGAGCTCATTTCAGCTAACAGATCAAACAGCCATCACTGAAGCTGAGATGTCATTGTTTAAATTTATCCTGCCTGATGATGTTGATATTGACGATCAACGCTTAAATGCCGTTAACTAACAGCTAAGAGAGATACGTGTCCAGTTTTAGTTTCGATTTCGCCCCGGATTTCAGACCTTTGGCCGCGCGTATGCGGCCCGAGGTGTTGGATCAATTCATCGGTCAATCACATCTGTTAGGTGAGGGAAAGCCACTTCGTAAAGCACTCGAAGCCGGGCGCGCTCATTCTATGTTGTTTTGGGGGCCGCCGGGGACGGGGAAAACGACGCTGGCTGAACTCGTTGCCCATTATGCCAATGCTCATGTCGAACGAATTTCGGCGGTAACGTCCGGTGTGAAGGAGATCCGCACGGCGATTGAACATGCTAAGAATGTCGCAGAGTCTCGTGGTCAAAGAACCTTGCTCTTTGTCGATGAAGTACACAGGTTTAATAAAAGCCAGCAAGATGCCTTCTTGCCCTTTATCGAAGATGGAACGGTCATTTTTGTCGGCGCGACCACAGAAAATCCTTCGTTTGAGATCAATAATGCCCTGTTATCCCGGGCACGGGTCTATCTGATTAAGAGACTGACTAATGATGAGATAATTCAAATTGTCAGGCAGGCATTAACTGATGATGAGCGTGGTCTTGGTAAAAGACAGCTCAATATACCCGATGCGGTGGCCGAAAAACTGGCCAGCGTGTGTGATGGTGATGCACGTAAGGCCCTGAATTTAATTGAATTGATGAGTGACATGATCGCCGATGGTGAGTCATTCACCGTACAGATGATCATCGAAGTTGCCGGTCAACAGCTTGCGGGGTTCGATAAGAATGGCGATCAGTTTTACGATCTCATCTCTGCTGTACATAAGTCGATTCGAGGCTCGGCGCCCGATGCCGCGCTTTACTGGTTTTGTCGAATGTTAGAAGGGGGCTGCGATCCTCTTTATATTGCACGTAGGCTACTTGCAATTGCCTCTGAAGATATAGGCAACGCCGATCCAGTCGCCATGACCGTCGCGCTCAATGCATGGGAGTGTTTTCATCGCGTGGGTCCATCAGAAGGTGAGCGTGCATTGGCACAAGCCATCGTCTATCTCGCCAGCGCACCCAAGAGTAACGCGGTTTACACGGCGTTCAAGGCCGCACGTCAATTGGCGCGAGAAACGGGTCAAGATGCAGTACCTGAGCATCTACGTAACGCACCGACTCAGTTGATGCAAGATCTTGGTTACGGTGAGGGTTACCGCTATGCCCATGATGAACCTAACGCCTATGCCAGTGGAGAGAATTATTTTCCTCAAAGACTGGCCAAGAGCCGATTTTATTACCCAACGGAACATGGCTTCGAGAAGCGAATCAAGGCCAAATTAGAGCATCTTGCTCAGCTCGACAAGGACAGTGAGGTTAAAAGGTATGAATAATATTCTATTTGTTGCCCTAGGGGGATCGATTGGTGCAGTTTTTCGTTATCTGATCTCAATTTTCATGGTTCAGCTATTTGGCTCAGCATTTCCTTTTGGTACACTGTTAGTCAATATCCTGGGCTCCTTTATGATGGGCATTATTTATGCCTTGGGTCAGGTCAGTGAAGTCAGTCCTGAAATTAAAGCTATGGTTGGTGTTGGCCTATTAGGTGCACTCACCACATTTTCAACTTTTTCCAACGAAACTCTGTTACTCATTCAGAGTGGTGCTTGGTTAAAGGCATTTTTTAATATCACTCTGAACCTTAGCCTGTGTATATTCATGGTCTATTTAGGACAGCAGTTGGTTTTTTCTCGCATTTAACTATTAAGAATATAAAACATGTTAGATCCAAAATTTTTGCGTAACGAATTAGAAGTCACGGCAGAGCGTCTGGCCACCCGAGGTTTTATTCTGGATGTTGAGCGTCTCAGTAAGTTAGAGGAAAAGCGTAAGTCATTGCAAATGGCTACCGAAGAACTGCAGGCATCCCGTAACGCTATCTCGAAATCTATCGGTCAGGCGAAAGCAAAGGGTGAAGATGTTGCGCCTATCATGGCTAAAGTTGGCGATCTAGGTAGCGAACTGGATGCAAAAAAATCTGAGTTGTCAGCCTTATTAGCAGAACTGAACGTCATAGCGATGAGCGTGCCCAACTTACCCGATGAGTCAGTCCCTTTGGGGGCCGACGAAAGTGAGAACGTTGAGATACGTCGCTGGGGCACACCTAAAGAATTTAACTTTGAAGTTAAAGATCATGTCGACCTTGGTGAAGCACTCGGCGGCTTAGATTTTAAAAGTGCGGTTAAAATAACTGGTTCACGTTTCATCATCATGAAAGGCCAAATCGCCCGCATGCATCGAGCCTTGGCTCAGTTCATGTTAGATCTGCACACTGACGAGCACGGTTATACCGAGGCATATGTGCCTCTGCTGGTTAATGAAGACAGCTTGTTAGGCACGAGTCAGTTACCGAAATTTGGTGAGGACCTGTTCCACACTAAACCAGCTACTGAAGAAGGACAGGGCCTGAGCCTTATCCCGACGGCTGAAGTGCCACTGACCAATATGGCTCGTGACACCATCATAGACGAAGATGAGCTGCCGGTTAAGCTCACCGCTCATACGCCTTGTTTCAGAAGTGAGGCTGGTTCATATGGCCGTGATACTCGAGGTCTTATTCGGCAGCACCAATTTGATAAAGTAGAACTAGTTCAACTGGTTAAGCCTGAAGATTCGATGGCTGCACTGGATGCATTAACCGGTCATGCCGAGACGATACTGCAAAAGCTAGAACTTCCATACCGCACCGTTATTCTCTGTACCGGTGATATGGGCTTCGGCGCGAGCAAGACCTATGATATCGAAGTCTGGTTACCGGCTCAGGATACCTATAGAGAGATCTCATCTTGTAGCAACATGCAAGATTTCCAGGCCCGTCGTATGCAAGCGCGTTACAAGGCAAAATCGGCCAAGAAACCTGCATTACTACATACCTTGAATGGCTCAGGTCTGGCTGTAGGTCGTACACTAGTGGCTGTGCTTGAGAACTATCAAAATGAAGATGGCAGTATTACAGTGCCAGAAGTGCTACGTCCGTATATGAATGGGCTCGAAAAAATAGCTTAATATTGGCTAGGGCTTCGCTAATATCATTAAGGCTGTTCTAGTTTAATGGAAAGAGCGGAGCCACAACTGTTTTAAAAACGTAGAAGAATAAAAACAAAACAGGAAGAGCAAATGGATAGTGGTTGGCGCTACTTTCAGTGGCTTAGCTATGTGGTGGTCATTTGTGCCTTTGGTGGGATCATGTTTGCTACATTTGGCGAGGCTGCGTTAATTATTCTGCAGAATATTATCTAACTTCATTTAAAACCTCTATAGGGCGGAACAAGCTCGATAGAGGTTTTTTATTTGATTGGAAGATACTTGCTCAAGGTCTGAGGAAGAAATTAATCTCCGTCTATTTAATCTGGGCCACATCAATATCAAATCTAATACTGAATTAGATACACTTTGCAGGCTTAGGCAGGCCCGCTATCTTAGTCGCTTGTTTCGCTGGTCCAAGTGGAAATAGGGTGTACAGGTATTTAGAGTTACCTTTATCTGCACCTAGCTTCAGGCCGATGGCTTTGACCAATACTCGAATCGCCGGGCTGGTCTTAAACTCTAGGTAGAAGTCTCGTACAAATAAAATCACTTCCCAGTGTGCCACTGTGAGCTCAATATTCTCACCTTGGGCGATGATCTCGGCAATCTCTTCATTCCAATCACTGACTTGCTTAAGGTAGCCTTGATGGTCTGTCTCTATTTTCTTGTCTTGATAATCTATGTGGTTCACCAAGTGATCACCTTCTTATGAATTAACGCTTGTTGTACAAATTCGTTATGGTCGATACATGCATACTCGACGAGTCGCTTGGTGAGGCCACGGGCCTGTACGTCGCTTTTAAGCAGGAAGAGCCGTCTATCTTGCAGCGCCTGCTGCCATTTATCTTCTAAGAGGGCATAAACGCCATTGCCTGAGAGTAAAAAACTGTCAGTTTCCCCTGCATAGTGAACGGCACAGCTTAATGCATTGTCTTGATTCGGTGAAGTTTGGATATGGTGTAAGATCATTAGAAAACTAAAACCTCGTCTGCTGCTTGTAACTGCTCAGTTATGTTGTTACTCGTGACTCTTTCCACTGAGATAGTTAACTCACTATTGGCCAAGCCGAAACGTGCCAGTGAGCTCTGACAAGCCAATACGGTTTCTATATCATACAGTTCGAGAGCCCCGAAAGTCGCGATATAATCTTTTGCCCCCGCGGTTTCAGGTTGCTGCTCCGGCATGAGATGGAGTACGCCTTCATCGACAAATATCAAACTGACATCTTGCTCGAAACTGGCACTGAGTAAGGCCAGATCCAGCGCTTCTCGGCCATGAGGCGTACCGTGGGGGGCACGGCGAAAAACAATTGTTAGCTTCTTCATTAAAAACTCACCAATCGATCAGCGCTTTCTAGCCCTGTGACGAGTTCACCCAGGCCACCCATAGTGAAGGGAGCTTGCATGTTCCAATGGGAAACTTGGTTTTCTTTGGCTTCAGTCTCAGAGATGATGCCTCGTCTTAACGCGGCTGATACACAGTTAACCAATTCGAGCCGATATTGTGCTGATAACTCAATCCAGGAGCGAGTCAGGTCGAACTCGTCCGATGCTGGGCTATTGAGGCCACTCGTATTGAAGACGCCATCTTGATAGAAGAAGACACGAATGATCTCGTGACCCGATTCGAGGGCGGACTTTGAAAATTGGTAGGCGTTATAACTGGCAGAGCTCGAATAGGCTGGGCCATTGACCTGAATGATAAATTTGCTCATGGTTATACTTAAAAATAGCTGTGACAATGATAATTACTTTAAGAAGGACAAAAAAATAGCCCCAGTAAGGGGCCATTATAACGCATTAAAGCAAACTGAAACGTGTTATTTCTTTAGAGATAAACACATTGCCAGCTGTGATTAATCGTCATTACCACCAATGCCCATTAGGTGAAGAAGGGCAATGAACAGGTTGATGAAATCCAGGTACAAAGCGACAGTTGCACGGATATAGTTGGTTTCGCCACCGTTTACGATACGGCTAGTATCATAAAGGATGAAGCCAGTCATCAGTAAGGCAATACCCGCATTCAGTGCCATGAATACCACACCGCTACCGATGAAGATATTCGCTATACCCGCGACGATTGCGATAACAAGGCCGGCAATCAAGAAACCACGCATAAAGGAGAAATCTTTCTTAGTGGTAATGGCGTATCCAGAAAGGGTGACAAAAACGACTGACGTTAACCCTAAAGCCTGCATGATCAACTGAGGGCCGTTTGCCATACCCGCGTAATGATTCAGAATGTAGCCAAGAGACGCACCTTGCATACCAGTGAAGGCAAATACCCAAAAAAGACCAGCACCAGTGTCTGCTTTTCTTAAAGTGACAAATAACAAGACTAAGCTACCAATAGATAGGCCGAGTGACATCATGGGGCTAATGGCCAATGTCATGGCTAATCCTGCACAAACGGCAGAGAAAGCTAATGTCATCGAAAGTAGCATATAGGTGTTTTTTAGAAGCTTATTCACTTCCAGTGTGGAAGCTCCTGTTGAATACATTGTCTGTTGCGTCATAAATCTCTCCAGTGACCCTTAAAATCGAGTGTTGTACTTGATGCCTGTAATTAGATGGTGGCTCAGTCAAAGAGTTCCATATTCTCTGATTACCCCCTATACATGTTTGCAAGTTATTGAATCATACCTTAGCTTGATAGGGGGTTAAAGTCACAAAGTACATTTTGCCTCTTCAAGCGGCGAATAATGCGTGATTTGTCGTATTTATAGAAACCAATCATGGTGTAATTTTTCACTATCGCCTAAATAATCGAGTACCCAAGCCATGGCTGGAGACTTATTTGCGCCATTCCACGCAAGGCAACATGGGCTTGGAGTCCTAGGTTGCTCTAAATCTTTGAGTATTAAAGAGCCGTTTTTGATAAATGGCTCGGCAAAGTGCAGTGGCATATAACCTATACCCAGGCCTTCACGGAAACAGTTTATCGCTCTTATCCAATCCGGAACCACTAAGCGGCGTTGGTTGTTTAACAACCAGGTCATGCGTTTAGGTATTTCA
Organism: Shewanella benthica; assembly: GCA_023284085.1. GTDB lineage: Bacteria > Pseudomonadota > Gammaproteobacteria > Enterobacterales > Shewanellaceae > Shewanella > Shewanella benthica. The sequence goes on along the minus strand of JAKVHY010000001.1, from coordinate 413,200 downwards.
CGAGATGTATCTTCAAGACAAATAGAAGGGTACTGACGTAGTTCATCATCGGCTAATGGTCGATCGATCTTAGCCAGTGGGTGATGCTTACTGACTAAAAAGGCCCATTCTATTTTGCCCATATCCCTGAAGTGATATTCGCCACCGACAGGAATCGCCGTCGTCGCGCCAATCGCGATATCACTGCGACCATTAGCGATGGACTCCCAGACTCCATTGAATACTTCGATACGAATGATGAGTTCAACATTGGTGAATTTTCGATAAAAATCGGCGATGAGTACACTGATCTTGTCTGCACGGACAATATTATCGAAGGCGATAGATAATGTAGGTTGCCAACCATTAGCGATACGCTTTGTATCATCTTTCATTGAGGCCATGTTTGTTAAAAGAACACGAGATTGTTTAACGAAATGTTCACCGGCTAAGGTTAAGCTGACACTGCGATGATGGCGTTCAAATAAAGTGACGCCTAAATCTTCTTCTACCTGTTTTACTGCATAACTGACAGCCGAAGGTACCTTGTGCAGTTTATTTGCTGCGGCGGTGAAACTGCCCACCCGTGCGACCATATCGATCAATTGCAGTGATTGTTCAGAAAGCATACCCGCATTTCCTTGCTGTGAGTTTTTTTGAAGGCTGATGTCAAAATTAAACGTTTCACTTCAATATTGCAAGTGATTAGACTGCGCAGCCAATGTAATTATCTTTAATTTTTATTAGTAGTAATCTTTTATGAATTCAGTAAATAATACCAAGTACTTCTTTTTTCTATCTTACTTAGCTTTGCTCAGCATGCTAGGTTTTATTGCCACCGATATGTATCTTCCTGCGTTTAAAGCGATTGAAAACACCATGCAGGCATCACCAGCGCAAGTTGCCAGCACACTCACTAGTTTTCTCGCCGGTCTGGCCATTGGCCAACTATTGTATGGTCCACTAGTCCTACGTATTGGCAAGCGCAATTCCTTGTTAGTCGGGTTAGCCATTTTTGCTGCTGCCAGTTTCTCAATAGCGTCGAGTGAAACGGTATTCGCTTTTAATGTGTCGCGCTTCTTTCAAGCCTTAGGCGCTTGCAGCGCCGGGGTGATCTGGCAAGCGATTGTCATAGAAAAATACGATGCAGCCAAGGCTCAGAGGGTATTTTCTAATATCATGCCTCTCGTGGCGCTTTCACCTGCTTTGGCTCCCTTATTAGGCGCATTAGTATTAGAAAGCACGGGGTGGCAAAGCATTTTCATTATTTTAACTGGGTTGGCTGTCTTCCTGATGTTGATGACACTCATATTTGTGCCCCAAGAAGCAATTAAAAAAGATAAGGCAAGTCAAACTCGCGCAATTTCAAATTGGGGGATGTTAAACAATACTAAATACTTGGGGAACGTGATCATCTTCGGAGCTTGCTCCGGTGCATTCTTTGCCTATCTAACCGTGTGGCCAATTGTCATGGAGCAACATGGATTCACAGCCAAGGAGATTGGACTGAGCTTTATTCCACAGACGATCATGTTTATCGTCGGTGGTTATGCCAGTAAAATATTGATAAGGAAAATAGGGACTGAAAAAACACTCTCAGTTTTACTCACAGTATTTGGCTTGTGTGTATTAGCCATCGTGGCAAGCACACTGGTTTTTTCTTTCGATACCTTGCTGCCATTGTTAGTTTCTTTCTCGGTTTTAGCGGCCGCAAACGGTGCAATCTACCCGATAGTCGTCAACAATGCGCTACAAGAGTTTACCGATAATGCGGCAAAAGCGGCAGGTCTGCAAAACTTCTTACAGATAGGTATCGCCTTCGGTGCCTCTAGCTTAGTCGCTATATGGGCCGCTTTCGGGGAAGTCGCAATAGGATGGGGAATACTCTTGTGTGGAATCGTAGTGCTTGGAGGATATTGGTTGAAAAAGCAGAACTCCTGGTCACAGGTAAAATCACACTTTGTCACCCCAGATCCTGCTCGTATTGCGTTAGATAGTGATAAAACGGACGTAAGCTGATATAAAATAGCCAAATAGCACCAATATTGACCGTTCAATCAGATTTAGGCCTTCTTATGACAAAAATGTGCATTTGAGGCCTTTACAAGACTGAGGTGTCACTATATTATTCGCGGCGTTCGGAGAGATGGCAGAGTGGTCGAATGCACCGGTCTTGAAAACCGGCATGGGTTTATAGCCCATCTAGGGTTCAAATCCCTATCTCTCCGCCACATTCAGATGAAGCCCCAGCAGAAATGTTGGGGCTTTTTCGTTTATAAATATATATTTTTGAGTCACGGGTTTATAGCGTCTCAATGTAGGGTTCAAATCCCTATCTCTCCGCCACATTCAAGACGAAGCCCCAGCAGAAATGTTGGGGCTTTTTCGTTTATAAATATATATTTTTTGAGTTACGGGTTTATAGCGTCTCAATGTAGGGTTCAAATCCCTATCTCTCCGCCACATTCAAGAAAAAAGGCTACTCGAAAGAGTCAATGCCGATCGTTTAAGAACACTTGAACGATCTTGCAGATGATTGATAATCCCTACCAGTATTCTGATGGGGATTTTTTATGTTTGCGCAAGAGCTTGAGCTAGTTCATGAGTCTGTTGAAGAAAGTGGGTCCTATGACTCTGTAATGGAGGCTATCGATTCAGAATGGATCGAACAATCATTGCTTGCATCCAATAAGGCCAGTATCCGTAATCGTCGTTTGCCTGCACAGCAAGCGGTCTGGCTAGTACTGTGGATGGGGTTAATTCGTAACCAGTCCATTAAAGAAGTTTGCAGTTCAATGGATATCGCTCTTCAGTCAGGTGATAGCATTTGGTCCCGTGTCGCACCAAGTGTTCTGACGGATTGTCGCCGTCGCTTAGGCGAAGCCCCGATGTCGTACTTATTTAAATCCACCGTTTCTGCTTGGCTTAAGCAAGCTTTAGGAGAAAATAATGACTTAGGGCTAACGACCCTCGCCGTTGATGGAACAGTGTTTCGTTGCCAAGACTCTGAAGAGAACGCACAAGAATTTGGTTTTATTTCAAAAATACACAAACCCTATCCTCAGCTTCGATTAGTTAGCCTTATCTCGACCGAAACCAGAATGGTATTGGGTGCAGCCTTTGACGGCTGCCACGTAGGGGAAGTCACGCTCGCTCAACGTTTAGTTCAAGATGCCCCTGATAACTCCTTAACGCTATTTGACCGTTGTTATTTCTCCGCTGATTTACTGTTGAACTGGGAAGGTTCAGGGAAACAGCGACACTGGTTAACTCCAGTAAAATCGAAGATGCGTTATGAGGTAGTCGAAGAGTTTGCGAATAATGATTTGCTCATTGATATGCCCGTTTCACCGCAAGCTAGGAAGAAGAACCCTGAGTTACCCGAAACATGGCGAGCCCGTTTTATCGCTTATCAACAGCCCAAGGGGGAAATAAAAGGCTTCGTCACCTCATTGCTCGACCCAGTTAAGTATCCGCTGGACAAGCTGCTTGATATCTACTGGCAGCGCTGGGAAATAGAAGAGGGATACGGCGAGCTTAAACAAACTCAACTGCAAAGTAAGGTGACGTTACGAAGCCGGTTTACTGAAGGTGTTAGGCAAGAACTCTGGGGTGTACTTATCGCTTACAATCTCGTTCGCTTGGAAATGACCGCGATAGCAAAGGAAGCCAAAGTTGCTCCAACCCGTATAAGTTTCACCGCTGCGATAAGCTTGATAGACACACAATTGAGGTGGCTTGCTTTATCACCTGATGGGAAATTGCCGGCTAAGCTGAAGCAAATGCGAGCCGATATAAAGCACTTTATCCTTCCAGATAAAAGAAAGCACCGAACGTATCCACGCTCAGTGCTCTATATACCTAGCCGCTATCCACTTAAATATAAGCAATAATGCTTATCCGAGTAGCATTAGCTTTAATAAGCGGCCTTTTTGCTATTTATAAAATGGTGACTGAACCCTAGGGTTCCTAATTTAAGATCGCTATCTCTCCGCCATATTAAGAAAAAGGGCTCATCATTTGATGAGCCCTTTTTCGTGTTAGAAGGAGTTGAACTCTAGGGTTCCTATTGTTTAAAGTCAGCTATCTCTTCGTCAGGTCCAGACAAACCCCTGACAGAAATGTTCTACCATTTATAAATAGTCATAATTTATCGATAAACATAAGACTATTTCTTATCCATTTTGTTTAAATCCTTGCAGTTAACAACACCTAGTTCTTATCAGTTTAAATCGATACATGCTAACAATTGACTGCCACTTTCTGACGTTATAGATGTGCCACTAAAAGAATACGCACGCAGCCCAAAAGATTAACATCTGTTACTGACTGTGTAACCATAGGTTTTTAAAGGGTATTATATTGTTAATTTACTCTACTTTTGGCTATATTTTCTTGTTATCTCGTTTCAACTAGTCCAATGTCTGTTTTTTACAGAATGACGTGTGTTCATCCTGTAGCGGTATATAAAAGGAATTACTCAATGAAGTTTAGAATGAACAAACTCGCCTTAGCATCTTCGGTATTGCTTTCAGCCTTTGCCTTACAGGCATGCGATAGTGGTTCTACGACTCAGACCCAAGATACAGCGACAGCTGAAAAGCAAGTCACAGCTGAGGTAACCGCAATGAAAACTCTGGATATCAATGTTATCTATTTAGACCGAAGAATGTTGCCGCCTAATGCGGTACTCGAGGTGACACTGGAAGATATCTCAAAAGCGGATGTTGCTTCTGTTCTGATCGCGAGTCAATCCTTAAAAGATATCGGTACACCTCCTTACGCCGTGAGTATCGAATACGATGCCAGTAAGATTCAAGATAAACACAGATATAGCCTGCGTGCGACGATTAAAGTCGAAGGCAGCCTAGTGTTTACATCGACCACCAACATAGATCCATTTGCCGAGGGCCAAACTAAGCCTATCGAGATTAAAGTGGACCGAGTCGCTCGTGCCGAGTCTGATAAAAAAGCCAATCCTTAAATCTATCGGCGAGTTTGCCAGCTACAGCATCAATGGTGAAGCACTGACAGTGAAGAGCAATAAGCCCGTTATCGAAAGATAGCGGGCTTTTTCGTTTAGGAGAGAAGTAAGTTTGATTGGAGTATGAACCCCTTGGGTCATAAAAGTGGAGTGAATACTTTTCCAGCAAGTATATTCACTTGTTGAATACTGTTTATAATTTTCATTGTATGACGCCAACCAGCAAGACAATATTGGAGATGGTAGCAGAGGGATTGTCTACTCAGTGCATTGCTAAAGCATTATTTCGAGTGAACGGGGCATTATTTATCATATTATAAGATGAAAGTTATTTTTGGTCTTAATTACCGACCACAACTTGTCAGTTGGGCTTTCAAATGGGCATCATGAACTCATTGGAATCGCCGTCGTAACTTTCAGGGAAATTGTTGGAAACTATCATCTCTCTCAATGTCCGTCGTGGAGTTATTTATTCACAAATGGATGTTTAATTTGCTGAGATGAGATTAGCTCATGCTTACGAACAAAACGCTACGGCGAGTCGTAGTGTTTTGTCGGGGAAAACAGAGTTGTGATATGTATGGGATTAAGTATAAAAATGATGACTATGGTTGCTTTCGTTAATTTTTATGATGCGTACTCAACTCCATTTAATCTAAAACACCCAAAGTATGAGCAGCACTGACAAGCTGTGCACGGTTTTTTGCATTAAATAGCTCTTTAAGCCGATTTTGATGATAGTTAACGCCACTTTCAGAGATCACTAGACGCTCACCAATCTCTTCACTTGAGTACCCCTGAGCGGTCAGTTCAAGCACTTGCATGCTCTTAGTCGATAGACAGTTATAGTTTGTAATGGGGTTTAATTGTGCAATACATTGATCATTAAAAAGAGTCGAGTAGAGCAGTAGTTGATGATCTATTTCATCATTATTTGTCAGTAATTTTTGTTTGAGTGTATCTTGTTCTAAATTGGAGAAGAATACGAATACAGAGTCCCAATTGGGATTATATTTAGTAGGTAGACGCCATGTCCCCCAGCTTTTAATACCTAATCCATCTCTTAGTCTTTGTAGTTGCTGTCCTTTGACTGTACTCAAATCGGCATTTTTTAATATGTTCAGACCCATTTGTTGCAGTTCGAAGTATCCCTCATCTGCACTCGCAAAATGAGAGAGATATTGATGGCGATATTCCATGATCTCTGGACTCGAAAAGCCCATAAAGGAAGCATTAATGAGTTCATCAGCACGTCGACGCTGCAGTCTCTTGAATGGGGCGATTGATGTTGGTTTCATCTTTATTGCAACACCGTAGAAAAAATCACTGATACCATAGTTAGCCAGATAATCTCTGATTAAGCATATATGTGTAGGACTGATATCACAGGGTCTGGTATTACTGTTATTCATAGCGGTATTGTTTGAGTTAGTGTCGACTTCAAAATTAATTTTATCATAGTGTCGATATATGGTTAGTGATGTTGTATGAAATAATACAAAATACCTGCGGAGGTAAAATAGCTAGAGTTTATCGCTACTCTAACTATTTTTTATTTGTGATTTCAGGTAATAGATTTATGTCAGTTTGTAGTGCTTAGGTGGCATGTCATACAAGCATAAGGATCGGGGAATACTTTACTCATATCCCAGTCGGAGTTAACAGAGCTCCATATATTGTCATACTCTTTGAAATTACCCATCTCATCTCTTGGTAATGCGGCGATCTCATTTGGGTGATTATAGATATGAGAGTTACTTTTTATCTCATCTCCCTGATAGAAACGTTGAGTAGACGCATCGCCATGATGTGTAGGACGATTTTCTTCTGAGTCATGACACCAGAAACAGCGTGCTGATTCACCGTGAGCCTTTGGGGCACCATTATTGCCATGACAGGTTGCGCAGTAGTAAGGTTGAGTCACATCGAAGCCATCACTACTGTTGATGGGCCAGCTATGACCACCGTGCCCTAGTGGATCTTTACTCTCGTTATGACACTCGGTGCAATCAGCGATACCCCAACCAAAGTGGGTCGGTTCCAATACTGATCCTTGATCGTCTTTTGGAAGATCAAAGACCTGTAGCGTCATGATGTCTGTACCATCTTCTTCGCGGCTAAAGTCGCGTTCTACACGTTTTTTACCTGAGTACTCAGGCATTCCCCAAGTTTCATAATGATCTTTATATGCGGCAGCCACAAACTCTGGTGGCTGATTCATAACCCATCTATCATTCATCAAGTGAAGTACGTTGCCACCAAAACGAGATTGCCAATCTCGGCGACAGTCCTCTGGCTTAACAACGAGGCCTTGTAAGTCAAAGGCACAATTTGAATCGCGGGAGAAATCGTCATTAACAGCATTTTCCCCGAACTTTGCACTCCAACCACTTCCTACTTTAGAAGAGACTCCTTGAGCTCTGAATAAGGCAAAGCTACCAACTTTAGCCCCTGTTGAAAGTGAGGGCCAATAATTGAATGCTATATCTAAACCTTCATCTGCAGCTGAGAGAAACATATCCATTCCTGTAATTACACCGGGCTGGAAGATATCAGATCTCATATTATGTGCGGTAACATGCAGATCTTTGATTACTGTCGGTGTCATAGGTGGAGGAGGCAGTACGATAAAATTGGGAACTATGACCTTACCGCCATTTTGTGCAAGACGTGACATCTCTCGGTCTTGTACCCAGTGACGTCTCTGGGTCATTTCTGGAGAGAATGATTGAAAACGTATTTTCATTCCAGGTTTGAGCCAGAATTGATCCATGCGCTCATAGCCAAGTTCACCCTGTGGTCCTACACCGTTTAGGGTTCCATTTGCTTTAGCCATTTCGCCATTTTCAAAGGTAAATCTGAAGTGCCAGTCAGGACTGGCATAGTTGCTGGAATTTACACCACAACCATAGGTATCATCCGGATCAGTGCTGATATTATCTGTATCACTGAACTCACCATCACGATTGCAATCCCATGAAACAGCAAATTCGTAGGTATCACGGCCAGTTTCATCATAAGGGGTAATGGCTTCAAGTTTAATGTCATTTCGGGTTAATGCGAGGTAACGCAGTGCATCGAACGGTGAATAATGGCCCGTAACAAAAATATCACCACGGGCGCTTCCGGCTCCTAAACCATCAGGATTTGTCATTAAGAGTTTATGCATCTTGGCAGTGTCGACGACAATAGCGGTTTCTGGCTCATTAACTATGCCAGCTAGCAGTGCATCTCGTTCATCAACTGCATAGTATTTTCCTGTTTCCATCCTGTCATGGGTGTGATCGCCTTGATGATATGCCTCATCACTCTGCAGCCATGCTTTAACCGGATCTGGATAGCGGCCAAGATATACCTTGAACGTTCCTTCAAACTTTGCCTCAGGTTTAATATCCACAGTCAGGTACTTTGACTTTTCGGGTTGTGGTGTTATTGGTTCACTGGGTTGGTTTTGAGTATCGTCACTACCACAACCCGTTAGCAGGCTGAGTACAAAGGTACTTAGCAATAATTTTCTCATCGTCATCTCTCATTTTAATTTTTTTTTACCCATGATTGGGCAAAATGAGAGTAACGCAGGTCTGTCATACAAGCCTTAGCAGATCTGTTAGGGTTTTCCCCCTGAAGCGAGGGGTGTGATCTTCATTGCAATTAGTGCTTGGGTCATTGCTTCAAAGTTAGGTTTTGTTTAAAGAGTAGGGTACTTGTGAGGCCTTTCAACAATATGAAAGGCGATAATAAGAGGGAAAAAGGAAATAATTACTGGGTAGTTAAGTTAACCACCCGGTATAAGTATGGCTATCAGCGCATTATTGTTCGGCGTAGATAGCTTCGGCGAGTAACCTAGCAGCCTGAGGAATATTTGGGCCCGCTTGTTTGGTGACGGCCGAGTCGATAAATCTAACGGCATCGTTATTAACGGCGTTAACTCTCTCGGCGCCTTCTCGTGCAATAACCTCATTGATGGTTGTAGTGCCACTACCTGCCTGTGGTCCCTTAAACACAGGGCCAGTGGCATTGGGCCACGTAGGCAATAAGATTACATCCGGGTTTTGCGTGACCACTTCGGGCCAGGTGACCATAGGGGCGATACCATCACGCTCTGAAAAAATAGCCTTTCCACCTACTAGCTCTATCAGCTCGGTCATATAGGAGTGTTTACCCGGCACGCATTTATAGAGGTAATTGATCTCATAGTAGACCTTAGGCGATGGGTGATTGCTGTAAAGGGCTGCAATCTCCCGTAACTCACCTTGTATCGATTCAACCAGAACATCGGCTTGCTGTTGATGGTCTATGGTCTTGCCTAGCAATAGGATCTTGCTATAGACCTCCTCTAAGCTGGACTCCTCCATATGAATAATCGGTATCCCAAGTTTTTCTAATTTTGCTTTCAACCTAAGTTGCAAGCTGGTGGCGGTGAGCACAAGATCAGGTTGCAGGCGGATAATATTGTCGATTGAGATATCGGTGAAGCCACCGACAACATCAATGCGCTTTTGCTTGACTCTCAAAGGCAGCTCGGCTGGGAATCGTGCATATCGAGTCACACCGACTAAGTTATCGATGGCGCCTAACTCTGCGACAGTATGACTCCAGTTAGGCGCCAGAGATACGATTCTGAGTGGTGCAGCCTCCTGGCCAAAGACACTGTGGGATCCGAGTATCAGAAAAAACCAAAATAATATCTTTATCGTGCGCATGTTAAGTCTCAATCACAGAGTATATGCGCATGATGGATAAATTTTCGATAAAGACAAGTGAGTTAAAACCGCTTTGTGTACAAGTACACAAATATCATATGCAGTAATAAAGTCTGTTAAAAACCCCAGTGTTTTTTGTCATGACACTGCGGACAATACAACTCTATTTATCTATGTAGAGGTTGTATTGTCAGTATTATTGAGTGTACGCGGCCTAACTCACCGTTACGGTGATTTTATTGCGGTTAATAACATTAATTTAGATGTTAAGGCGGGTCAGTGTTTTGGCTTGCTCGGGCCCAATGGTGCCGGTAAGTCGACAACTCTGGAGATCCTTGAAGGTGTTCTTAAGCCAACTAGAGGTGAGGTACGTTATCGGGGCTTGCCTATCGATAAGAATTTCAAACAAGAGGTGGGCATTCAGTTTCAGTCGACAACCTTACCCGATTATCTGACCGTACACGATTGTCTGAAACTCTTCTCGAGCTTTTACCAGAGCCATACATCAATTCCCCATCTGATAAGTCTGTGTCAGCTGCAAGAGGTTGCCAGCCAACTTCATTATACCCTGTCCGGTGGTCAGAAGCAGCGACTGCTACTCGCCCTTAGTCTGATTAATGATCCTGCATTACTCTTCTTAGATGAGCCGACAACCGGACTCGACCCTCATGCAAGATTGCATTTCTGGCAGTTGATCAAAGAGGTGAAGCAGCAGGGCAAGACCATAATACTGACGACGCATTACATGGAAGAAGCGGAGCAACTCTGCGATCAGATTGCGATCATGGATAGAGGAAAATTTATTGCCGAAGGTTCACCCGAGACATTACTGGAAGAGAACTTCCTGCCTCAGATCGTTGAACTCAATGGTGTGTATTCGGAGCAAGACTTTGACGGTTTACCCGTAAGAATCAGTCAATACGCAGGGCAAACGCGGGTCGAATGCTACAGCTTCAATGATCTGCTTCCTGCGTTAAAGGTATCGGCAGGCTCCACCCAGGGCATGGCTGTACGTAAGCCGCACCTTGAAGATCTCTTTTTAAAATTAACAGGTAATGAGCTTCGATTATGAATGCACTATTTGCATTGATCACCGCGCGTAACCTGGAATTTCTTCGTGATAAGTCGGCACTGTGCTGGTCGCTACTCTTTCCCATAATCATAGTGATCGCCCTGGTGCTGGTGTTTGATGACGATAACCCGAACCTCTATCAGCTGGGAGTCTATGGCAAGGTCGAACAGATAGAAAAAATAACGGCGTTAAAACATATCGAAGTCATCCATTACAGCGACTTAGAACAAGCAAAAAATAAGGTGTCTAGGCATTTAATCGATGGCTTGCTCAGTGGTGATACTTATTGGGTGAACCCGGATAGTGCACAAGGTTACATCCTGGAGCAGGTGCTCCTTGGCAAATTACCTCAGCTGCACACAAGGGCTATCGCAGGCAAAGCCGTGCGGCATGTCGAGTGGATTTTGCCGGGGATTATCGGCATGAATATGATGTTTTCCGCACTTTATGGGGTGGGGTATGTTGTGGTCAGATACCGGAGAACCGGCGTATTGAAGCGGTTGCAGGTAACGCCACTGGCCGCATGGCAGTTTCTGGCATCGCAATTAATCTCGAGGCTCGGTGCTACGGTTATCTCCGCCATCTTAGTATTCGCAGTAATCGCCATCATGTTCGATATCCGCTCTCAAGGCAATGTTGTTCTTTTGGTGCTTAACACTCTGCTTGGTAGTGCAGCCATGATCAGTATCGGTCTGCTGGTGGCCAGTCGCACTCGCTCGGATGAGTTGTGTAATGGCCTGCTCAACATTCTCTCCTGGCCGATGATGTTCCTGTCGGGGATCTGGTTTTCTCTGGAAGGCAGTAAACCTTGGGTCAGATTTTTAGCCGACTGCTTACCGCTGACACATATGAACGACGCTAACCGGGCAGTGATCATAGACGGCGCAGGCCTGTTAGATATCGGCGATCACTTGCTGTTCCTCGTTGCGATTATCCTGATCTGTTTGGGAGTGGCGAGCCGCATTTTTCGCTGGGATTAATTCTTGTGGTTCAGAGTATAGCGTTGCGCTCTGACTACTGAATATAGAGGGGGAGTTGAGCTTTTATCTTGTGATTTATGCAGCTTTATACCTTGAGCAAACCGTGTTGAAGGAGTTCAGTGTTATGTCATGACTTTGATTGCATTAATGATGTGAAAAATTTTAACGGCATAGTTAGCACTAAAACAAAGTGTGTATAAACCACAGATAAATTAGCTCTGTCATCCTCTAACCTTGCTACTGAAATATTATTTTTCAGATAGATAGATTTTAATAATTAAAAAACATTACGGCAGATGACGATGAAAATATTTAATGCGATGAGTGTTGTGCTCGTTCTTTTATCAGGAGTATCTACGGGGGCCGCCGCCGATCCCCTTGATACATTAATGAAAAAGTTTGAGGGGGGTAAGTATTCAAAGAAAGGCGCTGATACTTGCATCATGTGCCATAAGCGCTCCGAAAAGGTCATGGCTATATTTGAGAGTGTGCACGGGCAAGCAAACAGTAAAAGCCCTATGGCAGGTCTTCAGTGCGAAGCCTGTCACGGCCCTCAGGGGAAGCATAAAGGTAAAAATGAACCTATGGTGACCTTCGGTGAAGAGTCGCCATTAACCGCTGAGATGCTGAATTCGGTATGTACTGCGTGTCATAACGATACTAGCCGTGTTGCCTGGCACACCTCACTTCATGCCGAGCAGGATGTAACCTGCGTAAGCTGTCATCAACTGCATATCAGTAAAGACCCTGTGCTGGTTAAGGATAGGCAAGTCGAGGTATGTAGCGGGTGTCATATCAGTGCCAAAGCCGATATGAATAAGCGCTCAAGCCATCCACTTAAATGGGGCGATATGACCTGCAGTGATTGTCATAACCCTCATGGTTCGATGAGCGAGTCGGCATTGAATGAAATCGATGTTAACCAAACCTGTTACGAATGCCATGCTGAAAAACGCGGCCCCTTCCTTTGGGAACATGCACCGGTTATGGAAAATTGCGCCAATTGTCATAACGCACATGGTAGCGTAAACCAAGCACTGCTTAAAACCAGAGTGCCTATGCTTTGCAAACAGTGTCATGCCAACGACGGACACGCAGGCACCGCACCAGGTGATAATTCGAGTATTCAAACCGGCGGTCAAGGTTGTCTCAATTGTCATGGTCAGATCCACGGCTCGAATCATCCATCGGGTAAAGCATTTCAGTTTTAAGGGAGCGTAAAATGAAATTTAAATTAAGTCTTATCACATTAGCGCTAGCGACTTGTAGCAGCGCTGCTTTTGCATTCGATTTTGGCGTTACATCGGCCAATACTCAGACAAGTACCAACGCAAAATGGGCCTGTAAGAAGTGCACCAGTAAAAATTCACTTATCGGGCAAGCTGGTATCGAACTTGGGTCCATGAATAGCGATGACGATCATGCGGCCAATAACCTTAAATATACCGATGGGTTTGCAGCTGGCGTTAATGCCGATCTTGTCTATAACAACAAGGGTTACCGCACCGAGGTTGTCGCCGACGAGTTAGGCAGCGAGCAGGGCTATGGGGCAATTAAAATCGGCAGGATTGGTGTATGGAATGTTGAGGCCAGCTTCGATGAGAAGCGACGTTATAACGCTAACAACGCCGAGAGCGTCTGGCTTGCTGATGGTAACAGTCTTATCGAACAGGATGAGATGCAGACTCAACAATTAGTCTTAGAACGTAAAAAATCTGCCATCGAAGTAAAGCTCAAATTAGATAATGTGGCCAGCTACATTCGTTTTTCAAATGAAGATAAAACGGGTAAACGAGCTTCCAGTATGACCAATGGTGGTATTGAAACGGTCAATATTGCGGCACCTGTAGAGTCACAAACCCAGAACATGGCAGCAGGAGTGAGCCTCAGTGGCCAGAACTGGTTAACAGAGCTGAGCTATAAAGGAAGTTGGTTCGATAACGATATCGATTCATTGGATCTTAATGGCAGCGGTTACCCGGTAAGTTCGCAAGCACCCGATAATCAATCTCAATTTATCACCCTTACCGGACGTTACTCTCTGAGCAAGACTCATTTCAGTGGCCGTGTTACTCAAGGCAGCATGACGCAAGATGCCGACTTTGTGACGTTTAATGGGGTAACCTCCGGGCAAAACAGCGCCGATACTCGAGTCGATACCTTAGATGCGAATTTCAAAGTCACCAGTAGTGTGATGTCGGGTTTGAGACTCAAAGCTTCAGTCGATTATTCTGACCGAGATAATAAGACCGATATCAACGAGTATGAGCAGTACAGCTATGATGTGCTCAGTGGTAACTTTGAAACCAACACCCGTTTAGATACCACAAGAACGGCCTACAAGGTGAGCGCAAGTTATAGCCTTGTAAAGGGTCAGCGTATCGAGGTCGGGTTCGATCGCATAGAAACCGAGCGCTCTAATCAGGAGCGGGAAGAGACCGATGACAATATTTTTTGGGCACAGTGGCGAGTCACTGGTTTCGATAAGTGGGATATTCGTTTAAAGGGGCTTTACTCTGATCGTGGCGGTTCCGAGTTCTTGTATGACACGATGAGTGCAAGCGACGAAAACACTCTGATGCGTAAATATTATCTGGCCGATAAGAAGAGCAGCAAAGCCGAGCTATTTGTTACCCATGCGCCACTCGATACGCTAAGCCTTAGCTTCAGAGGCTATTATGGCTTGGACGATTATACCAACACTCAAATTGGTTTAGTCGAGTCTAAAGACTATGGATACGACATAGGTTTAAGCTGGCAGGCACTGCAAGACTTAAGCGTTAATATCGATGGCGGTTATCAATGGATCGACAGCGATCAAGCCAGCGCGCAGACGACTAATCTTGATATGTGGCAAGCCGATACTGAAGATCAGTTTGGCTTTGCCGGCGTCGGCTTCAACTACACAGGCCTGAGTCAAAAAGGGATAAACATCAGTGCTGACTATAGCTATGCGGTCTCTATCAGTGACAGCTATTCAAACGGGTTTAATGTGTTAGGTGATTATGAGTCCACCAGCCATAACGTCACGGTTCAAGCAAACTATGCGATAACAGAGCAAACGATTGTCGGATTGAAGTATCAATATGCAAAATATCAAGACTCGGATGATACCCAACTGCCGACCTATTACTATCCCGGAACAGGCCCGACAGGCTTAACCACATTGGGTGTACTGAATCATGATTATGATGCCCATTTGATACTGGCAACTTTACAGTATCGTTTTTGATGCAATGATCAGTATCAAACGCTGAAACTGTGTTTTTGTCCCTGCAAGGTTTAATCTGTTTTTTTGTTTGATACACCCATGGTCATAAACGCTACTCTTTCTTGAAACAGAGAGAATAGCGTTGAAGAACTCGCAAGTTTATCGCTTTACTTGCTGCCATCATTACCGGGAATAGAGGCATCTATTCTCGGTTTTTTTATGTGTGAAATAGCGCTGTATTAACTATTAGGCAGAACGCTGCAAGGTTTTACTAATTGATCCCACCGACATGCAGGATTGTTGAAGTTTGATGGCTCGAGTCCATTCAAAGGTACTGTTTTGTGAGATCTCATGCACCAGATAATAGGGCTCTATGACATCAATCAACTGGGAAAGCTCTGCGCACTTAAAGCCATTGTGAGGATCCAGGCCTGTGATATGTTGCAGTGCGACATCGAATTGTGCCCAAAACCCATCACCATTTTGATAACAGGACTGAGCTTGCTTGCTACGAGGGCTATGACGTGGTGAGCTTTTTTGTGGAGAGTCCAGTTTCAGATTGCTGTTGAGGTGTAAGGTCTTAATCTCAGAACTCAAATCAAGCTGGTGTAACCGGTTCAGTAAAAATGAAATTGCGCCGAATTCATCATTGAGGCTCTTATTGGTTGCCATCATGTGACCCGTGTCAAAGCAGATGCCACATTTAGCATAATTTACTCTGCTTCGTAGATCGTCATACTCTTGTCTGCTTTCCAGTGTGAAACTTTTTTTCCACCACATGTTTTCGAACAGCAGCCAACCTTTAAAGCTACTTTGCTTAAGCGCCAAGTTTAGTAGCTCGGCGCAGGCCGCTAAGGTGTCGTCCAGTGTCCAGGGGAAATTCTGAGAAAACAGGTGCTCCATATTGCAATCCATGGGATGGAAAACGGCATAAGGCGCATTGAGCGCTGCGGCAAGATTAAGCTGACTGACCATCACCTTCACAATATGGTCGGCATCAACGCCGCCATAAAACTGCTCAACGGTCTGCCAGTCACCGAAGATCGACATGAGCCGGGTGCTATCATTGTGAAGCAGGGGGGTCAGAATTGGGAAGGATTGCAGATGAAAACCACCAACTAAATGAGAGGGGATTTCCTCGGCGTTGAGCTGCCCATGAGGATAGATCTCAAAACCCGATAGCTCCATGTTATTGAGCCACTGTTCGGCGCTGTTCCAACTGTCGAACAGATGACCGGGGTTTGGGTTCACGGTAATATTGGCTAACTCAAGCATCGCTTTTACCAGTCCAGTCCTTGACGCGCCTTTAATCCTTGTTGAAACGCATGCTTTTCGGCGCGCACTTCACTCACGGTATCGGCAACCTCTTTTAACTCTCGATGGGCTGCTCTGCCTGTAATAATCACCGACATTTCTTTTGGTCTCTGTTTTAGCGCAGTAATGATCTCGTCCAGTTCGATAAAGTCCCAGGTGATCATGTAAGTGAGTTCGTCCAATAGCACCATATCGACATCAGGATCTTGCAGCCAGACTTTGGCCTGTTGCCAGGCTTGCTGAGCGGCAAGTTTGTCCTTGGCTTTGTCTTCACTGTTCCAGCTAAATCCGGTTGCCATGGTGTGAAAGGGCACGTTGAGTGACTCAAGCAGGTTACGTTCGCCGCATTCACCGACACCTTTCACGAATTGAACCACGGCGACATCTTGTTTATGGCCCAAGGCGCGGATAATGTTACCAAAACCTGCGGTTGTCTTGCCTTTACCGTTACCGGTAATGATGAGCAGCTGACCTCGCTCTTCCTGCGCATTTTCAACGGCCTTTTCGACATTTTCTTTGTGTTGCGCTTGCTTCTTAGGGTTATAACTCATATGGATACCGTAATTTGAAAGTGATAGATAACAAAAAATATTAAGCCTGCGATTTCGACGATCTGTTGTGTCGCGCCTAAAGTGTCGCCGGTATAACCTTGGATATGACACTGCATTAATCTAATCAAACCGATAAATGTCACCAGCCAGACGGCGATTAATAAAAGCGCGGTTCCTAAGGGGAAAATCATCAGTGGTAGTGCGCCGAAAATACAGAGAATCAATCGATCTCTGTGTGGCAGTGCGGCATCTTTTTGTGGCGTCTTATTGTTGTCATCGTCTCTGGCATAGGGAAGATAAACCGCCACGAGCCCGGCGATGGCGCGGCTGCCAGCGTGGCAGATAAGTAAGGCGCTGCAGGCAAGTGTCAGTGGCAGTTGTGTCAGGGCGATAACCTTGATGCTGAAAGAAGCGACGAGTGCCAATACCCCATAGGCGCCTATCTGGCTATCTTTCATGATGGCAAGCTTACGACTCTTCTCCCAGCCACCGCCGAACCCATCACAGAGATCGGCAAGTCCATCTTCATGGAATGCGCCGGTCAGCAATATAATCCCCACCAGCGTTAGTACCACGGCTAAGGGTTGCCCCATGATTGATGTTAAGACGTAAAATAAACATGCTGCAATAGCGCCGATACAGAGGCCTATCAGGGAAAACCAGCGACTGGCCTGGGCGATAGCCTCACTGTCTTTGCCTACCCATAGAGGCATAGGCAAACGGGTGAGAAAGCTGGCGGCGGCGAGAATTGCGCCCAGGTGACGCTTCATATCGAAACCTTGTCTGCAGAGTTCAGTTGACCCAAAAAGAGTCGGCAAGTTAGCTCTGGTGAACTGGGTAGATACCAATGAACATAGGAGGCTAAGGTGTTGTGGTGCAGAAACACTCGCTCCTGCATATGGGTTTTACCGGCCTGAGATGCAATTGCGATAGGAAGCAGTGGTATATCAGATTTGGAGTAATGGAAGCAGTGTCCGGTCAAGTTATGGCCAATGATCTCGGCGCTAAGCATACCCAGACCTTGAAGTTTATCCTGCATAGATGCTGTGCCTGGCAATGCACCCAGCATCTCGGTTGTCTCTCCACTCTTTGTCGTCAATTGCTCCAGCAGATAGAGCATGCCGCCACATTCGGCCAAGGTCGGTTTATTACTTTGAATGTGCCGTTGAATAGAGTCGAACATCGAAGTATTTTCACTCAGCACCTTGAGATGTAGCTCCGGGTAGCCTCCCGGCAGATAGAGGCTGTCAGCCAGTGGCTGCACAGCATCATTAATCGGGGAGAAATAGTGAATATTGGCCCCTAAGCGTTCGAGTAGGGTGATGTTGTCTCGATAGATAAATGAGAACGCTGCATCTTTGGCTACGGCGATGGTTTGGCCACGCAAAGGTTGATATGTCGAGGCTGATAACGGAACTGATGATAAAAAATTGCTCGTGTTGCAATCTGGCGCCTCAAAATAGACGGGTTCTGGCAGAGGCAGTTCACAGCTTTCACCGAGCACTTTAGCTGTGTGTTCGAGCCAATCATCTATCCCCTCAAGCTCTTGAGCTTGAACCAGACCAAGATGCCTTTCCGGTAGGGCGAGGCTGTTATCTCTTGGCATCGCGCCACAGAACGCTATCCCTTCGGGTAAGCTATCCCTGAGCATGTTGGCATGTCCCGGGCTGCCGACATAGTTTGCGATGACCCCGAACAGATTGACATTATTTTGATAGTGGGCGAGGCCATAGGCAATCGCCCCGAAGGTTTGTGCCATCTTGGCTGCCGGAATAACCGCAAGCAATGGAATATCAAATCTGGCGGCAAGATCGGCGCTACTGTTAGCCCCATCGAACATGCCCATCACGCCTTCGATAAGAATAAGATCGGCCTCCAAGGCAGCTTGGTAGAGATGTTGCCTGCAGATTGTTTCGCCCATCATGCCAAGATCCAGTTGGTGGGCTGGATGTCCACTGGCGAACTCATGAAAGATAGGGTCGATAAAATCCGGCCCAGTTTTAAAGACTCTGACTCTCTTTCCCCGGTTGCTCCAATACCTTGCCATGGCGGCGACCAAGGTGGTTTTACCGCTATCGCTACCTGGCGCCGTGACAAATAGGGCGGGACAATAGGCGTTACTCAAGCTCATTAGCGCCAGCCCTCGATGCCGCTAAATAGTGAATCAAGATCTAATGACGCCTCCAGGCTATCGGCGAGTCGGTTCAGGTTTTCCTCTCGTAGCGCAGTCATATCTCGGGCTTTTTGTTGCAGGTAACCCGCCCAATTTAGCAGCGCATTACACGCTTGCTGTTCATCGAATATCCCATGCAGATAAGTGCCCAATACCTGATCTTGTGGACACAGGGCACCATCGGCATAACTATCAGACCCTATTCCGAGTGTGACAGGCTGTGTCTCACTCACTTCAGTGACACCGGCATGGATCTCATAGCCTTTAACCGGGTGAGTCTTGCCGTTGAGGCTGAGCTCTCCAGTGATCTGTTTTAAGGTTTTTTGAGTATTAAGGGTAGTCGTCACGTTAAGATAGCCAAGCCCTTCACTATTTCCTGGCTCACCCTCAATGCCATGGGGATCATCTATGCTACATCCTAGCATTTGATAGCCGCCACAGATCCCGATTAACTTACCGCCAAATCTAAGGTGACGAGCGATCTGCTTGTCCCAGCCGCGATCTCTGAGTGCCTTTAGATCGCCGCGCACGTTCTTGGAACCGGGCAAGATGATGAGATCTGCTGCAGGCAGGTCATCACCGGGTTTAACGAAACACAGGTCCACACAGGGGTGGAGCCTTAGTGCATCGAAATCTGTGTGGTTACTTATTCTCGGCAGACCGGGAACGACAATTTTAAAGTGGGTATCATCATCGAGCTGCTGCTGATTGATAGCATCTTCAGCTTCGAGATACAGACCATGCAGGTAAGGCACCACGCCCAAAACCGGAACGCCAGTCTTCTCGGTGAGCCAGGTCAGGCCGCTTTCCAGCAAAGTAACATCGCCGCGGAAACGGTTGATGATAAAGCCCTTCACCAACATCTTCTCTTCATCGGACAGGAGATCGAACGTGCCATAGAGATGGGCGAACACGCCGCCTCTGTCAATGTCCGCCACGATCACCACTGGAGTATTAGCCGCTAAGGCAAAGCCCATGTTGGCAATATCGTGCTCGCGAAGATTGACTTCTGCCGGGCTACCCGCACCCTCGATCAGTCTCGCCTGCATATTTTTTCCCAGCAACTCGAAACTTTCTAATACCATCTCGAGCAGTTGAGGCTTAAAGGCGTGGTAACTGACCGCATCCATATCTTCTATGGCCTTGCCGCGAAGGATGACCTGGGCCCCCGTGTCGGTATTGGGTTTAAGCAGTACCGGATTCATGTGTACGCTTAAGGGGAGGTTACAGGCCTGTGCTTGTACGGCCTGGGCGCGGCCAATCTCACCGCCGTCGGGCGTAACGGCGCTGTTAAGTGCCATATTTTGAGGCTTGAAGGGGGCGACTCGGATCCCTTTTCGGGCAAGAACCCGACAAAGTCCGGCCACCATGACACTCTTACCCGCATCGCTGGTCGTGCCTTGCACCATCAATTTATATCCACTCATGCAACGTTTTCCTCTAATGAAAAGTTTTCATCTAAAAAATGGTTAAGATGACAGTGGACAGCTTGTTCTAGTGATTCGATAATATTTTGCTCACTCCACCCCAGCTCTTCAGCAAGCACTAGGCATCCTCCTAAGCCGCAACCTTCGACGACTTGTCCCTGCTCATAGACATTGAGGCAGTTCAGTGAAGAGTAATTAAAGTTGGTGGTATTGGCATTGATGATATCGTCATCACTGAGGTGGTTTAGTACGTGAAGTCCATCGCCATGGAGTACCCAACGTGTGGTTGAAATATTGACGGCTTGATTGAGAGTATTGGCGTGTCTTGCAGCTAAGAGCGGCGCCACGAACATCATACCGCCAGCAAAATTAGGCAGAGGTAAGTGACTAGGCCACTGGTGGACCAGCGTACAGATAGCGAGTTGGATTTCATCATGAAATTGCGTGTCTGCGAGCAGTTTGCCTAGTTCAAACTTATGATTATCATGTCGGTATGTCTGCTCTAATTGATTCAATATTTTAGACTTAACCGCTAATTTTTTCTTATCTTGTGTACTGCCAGCAGGTGATAAACGTAAGCCTGTTAGTAGGCGTAGCCAGAGTGTTGAAAATGTTGTGCCCCCGACACCACATTCGGCCAAAATGCTAAAGCAGCCACGCTCTGCCTGAGAGGTTAAAGTTGGCAGAAGATATTTATTGACTAAGTTATTGGTATCGCTGTTTATGCCACCAAAATGCTGATTAACCGTTAACCAAGCTTGTTGCTCTACCTGGGGCAGAGGCACGTTGAAGTTGAAGCTATTAAACTCTATTTGATAGCCTGCCTTGTAAAACATTCTCAGCAGACCTCGGGTCAGAACCGCAGGGCTGACACCGTGATTAGAGAGCAGTCCGTCACCGCTTAAACGTATCCCCGGCAACGGAGTCTTACTCTGGCCACAGGTGATAAGCTCCGTATCTCTGGTCGGCGTAAGGTGCATTAAGTTTTGCCCAACCCCTGCATCAGACAGCTGATGCAGGCCGGGCAGATGAGTCGCAGCACCGTTTAAGATATTAAAACAGATCGTTTTCATTTAATTATCCATCAGAGAGTTGGGATAAACGGAAGGGTTGTTTAATCCTTGAAACTGAGGCCATAGGATGTCAGCCTCGTCGATATAGGTGTTGAAATGTAACTGGGCCGCATGTTCGAGTTGGACACGACTAAGATGAGGGTTTCCCTCTTGTATGCTATTAAGTAACCAAGCCAGAGCCATACGCATGACGCCGGAGTGACTAACAATTAGCAGTCGTTTTCCTCTGTATTCACGGCTCAGGTACTCTATGCTGGTTGTTATTCGGGTGAGAAAATCTGAGGTGGATTCGCCATTTGGCGGCGTATGCACGAAGGGGTCATGCCAATATTGACCATAGCCTTGCTGTGGGTCATCCCAGAGTGCGGCGATACTATTGCCATCCCAATTGCCAAAATCGAGTTCTTGCCAGGCATCATCGACGATAAGTTTGCAATTACATTTCTGTGCCAGGTGCTTCGCGTAGACATGACATCTGGCAAGTGGTGAGCAGATGATAAGATCAAAGTTCAGTACAGCACTGCTTTGCTCCATCTGCTGCCAGCCCTTCGCAGTGAGTGGTGGGTTGGTACGTCCAAGTAGGCAGTCTGAGAGCTCAGGGAGACCATGGCGTAGCAGGATAAATTGCGTATAGTTCATTCTATACCGCCTCTGTTGCCGCATCTGTGTTTACAGACGAAATCGTTTTGCAGATTGATAGTTCAGGTTCTTTTAAGCTGATGGCAATCTTTCCTTGGCAGAAGTTGACCTTGTCGGCAATGGCAGCAATTTTTTGGTGCATGAGTCCGCTAGTAGCCACAAATTGGCGACTCATCTCATCATCAGGGATCAGGCCTTGACCCACTTCGGTACTGACCAATATCAAGTGGCATTGAAGTGATGTAAGTGTGTGGCAGAGGTGGTCAATTTTATTAATTAAGCAATGTTCAGCCATAAGCTGATTGGTGAGCCAGAGCGTCAGACAATCGACGATGATCACGCTATTTTGGCTGTCAGATTCAATCAAGGCTGAAGCCAGTTCAAGCGGGATTTCAGCGGTTATCCAATCATTGGGTCTCTGCTCTCGGTGTAGGGCAATTCTCTCGGCCATTGAGAGGCTAGCCGTGGCTGTAGCTATATAGGTTGTCGGGAGAGCTATATCCATCACCTCCTGCTCAGCGAGACTCGACTTACCGCTTCTGGCACCGCCAATATATAAACTGATCATTGGACTGCAGCCTTAAGGTGATTAAGTTCAGATGGTTTCTGGGATTGCTTCTGAGCTCGGGCCAGAGCCACTTTTTCACACACCTGCTGCATCCCTTTTAACACTCTAGGCCCGGTTCTATGGACAAGATCGCCTTCGATGGTAATGATCTGCTTGTTGGCAACGGCGGGGACCTCCGGCCACTCGGCCCAGTTGATAGATTCTTGATTACTGTTACCGTGATATACGGGTTTGATGATCACCTCAGGCGTTAAAGAGAGCACCTGCTCCAGACTGACTTGAGGATATTCACTGACACTGTTTGCAAAGACGTTATTTGCACCACAGCCGACAAAAATCTCATTCATCCAGCTACTGGCTGTGGTGGTCAGTGGCATTGGCCACACCTGATAAAACAGATCGATGTGAGCCTGATCCTGATAAGTCTGCTTTAGTTTTTTGAGTGTGTGGTTAAACTTCTCAGCACTGGCTTTTGCTTGAGCTCTATGACCCGTAAGCTCTCCGAGCTCTAATAGACGTTGTGGGATCTGCTTGAGTTCACTGACACTTGAGTCTATTAGTGTAAAGCCCAGCTCCTTGAGTCTTGCCAACATAAGAGCTGAGGTGGTGCTGGAGTTGACTATGATGGCATCGGGCTGAAGCAGCATTACCGCTTCATAATCGATAAAATCGTAACGGCCGATACGGTAGATTTGATTTGCCTCATTAGGATAATCGGCATATTCGACCGTACCTATGATGGTATCTCCGGCGCCAATTTCGAATATCATCTCCACGGCATGGGGTGATAACACGACCAAGCGAGGCTGATCTTCTGCACTAGCAGAAAAACTACAGCCTAATGTCAAACAAACAAGCAGATAAAATGCCAGAAGGGAACTCAGTTTGCTCATTTATGCCTCCACCGACTTAATAATCAGCGGTAAGCCGGCTATCGCTATCGTGACCCGGTCGACCTGCCTGGCTAAACTTTGATGTAACCATCCAGACTCATCGACAAACTCCCGTGATAACTCGCCCAGAGGCACGACACCTTGTCCGACTTCGTTGCTGATAAAGATGACCTCTCCGGGGAGGTGCATTAACGCCTCCAGTAAAGACTGCTTCTCCTGTTTCCAATTACGATCACTTAGCTGTATGTTCGATAGCCACAGGGTCAGACAGTCGACTAAGATAAGGTTATCGCTTCGGCTCTCTTGAATCAGGGCTTGGGCTAAATCCAACGTTGTTTCTACCAGCTTCCACTCTTGTGGGCGATGGACTTTATGGTGGACGATACGTTTAGCCATGGTTCCTTCGCTACTCTCTGCAGTCGCAATCACGATGACTTCACCGTTTGTTCGTGTCTGCCAGGTCTTGGCGTATTCCTGTGCTAAACGACTTTTCCCCGAACGTGCACCGCCAATGATTAATTGCTTCATCTATCTATGCCCCTGTTTACGCTTAACCAACAAACCGATAAAAAAGACACTGCCCAGCATGGCTGTCATCACACCGACAGGCAGTTCCTGTGATGGCAGGATCAGTCTGGCTAACAGATCGACCCACACCATAAGTACGCCACCGAGTAAGGCTGTGGCAATGAGTGAACTTGAACTTGCTGAGCCGATAAGCATGCGGATAATATGAGGCACCATCAGCCCCACAAATCCAATTCCACCACACGCCGCCACTAATGAAGAGGTCATTAAGGCTGTAAGAATTAACATGCTTAAACGCAGTGGCAGCACTGCAACGCCCTGAGTATGAGCACTCTCATCACCTGCCATCAATGCCTGTAGTGGACGCTGAAATTGATAAATTATCCCAGTGGCTGTGATCACAATAATGCCGGGTACCATGAGTGTTCCCCATGTGGCGCGACTGAAACTGCCAAGGGACCAAAACAGCACAGCTTGCATGGCTTGCGGGTCACTAAAGTACAAAACCAGGTTGGCGATGGAGGAGAGCAGGAATGAGATAGCCACGCCCGATAGCACTAAAGTTTCGACTTGACCATCTCGGGCCATCACCACCACTACAGCGACGGCAATCAAGGATCCTAAAAATGCACAGATGGGCAGAGGAAGAAAGGAGAGTCCACCTGTGAGTGCCAAAATGGCCCCAAGGGATGCGCCTGCTGAGATACCAAACAGATAAGGATCGGCGAGGGGATTTCTGGTGACACTTTGCAGTACCGATCCCGATACAGCCAGACCGGCGCCGCATACCATCGCCATCAATGCACGTGGCATTCTGAGTTCAATGATGATGCGGTCGGCCAGGATCATCTTAGATTCTGGCTCTGCTAGGGTAATGATAGAACGTGCTATGGCACCAACCACTTCCGTTAAACTGATGTTGGCAGTACCGAGCGCGATAGCTATTAAGGGCGATATCACTGCAAGGGGGAGCAAGATTGCCAGTAACCAGTTGGGGTTAAATAGCCGCATGACGCCCCCCATCAAAGTGATAGGTGACCCTAGGATGCGAGCCCTGAGGATGCTTATCAACGTCAGTCTTAATACCATAAATATTTTCAATGCTGGCGGGGGTTAACACCTGTGCAGGCGTGCCACTTTTAATCAGCTTTCCCTCTCTGAGCAAAAGGAGTTTATCGCAAAATGCACTGGCCAGATTAAGATCGTGAATGCTTGCCACGACAGTGATCTCTAGGCTTTTTATTAGTTTTAAGATCTCTACCTGATAACCAACATCGAGATGATTGGTTGGCTCATCGAGTAATAGAATCTCCGGTTTTTGTAGTAACGCCCTGGCGATAAGGAGACGTTGCTGTTCACCGCCTGATAGCGACTCAAATACTTGCTCGGCTTTATCTGCTAGGTTTACCAGTGATAAGACGCGGTCAATCTCGATTTTTTCTGCGCCATGATTGATACTTTGCCACCATTTCTGCTGGTTTATCAATCCGGTTGCCAGTAACTGTCTTGCCGTCATCGAAAAGCCGACCGGCGTATGTTGTAGCACCACCGCGACTTTTGAGGCAAAATCTCGCTGTGAAATGGATGTTATATTTTGATTATTGAGGAAGATATCCCCACTATCGGGTGTCATGTATTGATACATGCACCGTAATAATGAGGACTTTCCTACACCATTGGGTCCTAAGATGCCGATAAAGTCGCCTCTTTCTATGGTGAAGCTTAAGTCATCTAGCACCTTCTTAGATGAAGTCGCCCAGCTAAGGTGATTAACTTCCATGTGAGCATTTGACTGAAATTTTGTTGGCATTACTGGGGGTATCCAATGTTGCGCCGACAATGCCGACGCAATTTGCTGCTATCTAAGGTTAAAAAGCTTGGTAACTTACGCTTAAGAAGAGTTGCCGGCCGGGACTGAAGTAGTTTCGATCTGAGATGATCTCTTCATCGAGCAGGTTATTGGCCTTGAGTCTAAGTTGCCATGCATCGGCCAGTTTATAACCGATACTCAGATCAATCTGGTGATAGGGGTCCAGAAAGTCGGTGATGCCGTCATAGTTATAATCACCGGCGTTACGCTCGCCCTGATAGTGATAATTAACCAGCACGTCGAACTCAGACCAGGCGTAGCTGATTACATAATCGAACTCATGCTCACTGCGACCAATAAGCTGCTCATCGGTTTCTCCATCGACGGCGTCGATGTAGCTGTAACCCAGCTGATGTTCAATATCCCAGGTGCTGTAGTTAAGGAATAGTTCGACTCCGGTTATCTCAGCATCTTTAATATTGGCCGGTTTCCAGATGTCGTAGCCATAATCGTCCATCTCACCGGTAGGTGCCCACTGGATCATGTTATCAATCTTGTTTTGGAACACACTGAGGTAACCACGCAGGTTCTCGCCGTTATAGCTGATGGTAAGGTCCAGATTTTCCGATGTCTCCGATACCAGATCCGGATTACCTGAGCCTGGCCAGTAGAGGTCATTGAAACTAGGAGTCTTGAAGCCTGAACCAGCACTGGTAGTAACACGCCACTGCTCACTCAATTGATAGGCCAGGCTGGCGTTGTATGTGGTTTCGCTATCGATATTTTCAACATCGTCGTAGCGAATAACCCCTTCCATCAAGAGTTTGCCAATTTGGTAGCGCGCTAGCCCATAGACTCCAAGCAGATCGCGCTCGTCGACGGCATAATCACCCTCGATAGATTCCTTAGACCAGTCGACACCACCGATGAAGGTCAAATCATCGGTGGCAGAGTAGCGGTTGCTCCAGTTGATCTGATTTCGGAACGTTTCATATAAAGAGGTGCCTAGGTTAGGGTCATCAGCGCGAAAGTTCTCGTTCTGGTCGCGTGATTGTCCTAGAGCCAATTTACTCGTTAGCTTGTCATTTTGATATTGGGCTGCCACATTAAACAGGTAGTTATCATAGTCGGCCTCATTGGCCCAACTATTGTCATATTCGTAGTTACCACTCTCCAGTTGCCCGGTCCAGTTCAGTGTCCATTCTAGGTTGAGCTGTTGTTGGCCCTTGATGCTCACTCCAATGCGATCGTAACCATCATCGTCATCTTCGCCGTCGTTCTTTACGTCATAACCATCGCTTTGCTCACGGTTAACGGAAATGCTGGTGTGTCCGTCGCCGTGGCTGACTCCAACACCGGCACTCGCGCGCATATATGCATCACTGCCGTATTCGGCAGATGCAAACCATTCTCCGCCTTCGAGTTTACGGGTAAATATCTGGATAACCCCACCAATGGCATCGCTGCCCCATATCGCGGCTCTGGGCCCTTTTACCACCTCAATTCGTTCGATATTCTCGGGAGACAGGGCATTAAAGCTAACGGCTCCTAAAGTGGCAGAGCCTATACGCACACCATCGACCAGTACCAATACATGGCTGGAGTTCGTACCGCGCATGCTTATGGATGCCGACTGTCCGGCGCCGCCGTTACGGGTAACGCTTACTCCCGGTAAGGTTTCTAACAGATCGACAACAGACTTAGGGCTGAGTCTGGCTATCTCTTCTCTTTCTATGGTATTGATAACGGTGAGTTGTTGATCTGGCGTAGTGTCAAACCTGTCCCCAGTGACCGTTATTGTCTCAATTTCCGGGTTGGCGGGGACGGCCGCAGATGCGGTAAATGTTTGGCATATAGCGATTGTTAATACAGAGAGTCGCAGTTTAAAACTCATGATTAGCCTTAAAGTATTTGAGTTTGAAATTTGCGGGAAATTGCGTCGTGGTTAAGTCTTTTTTTGAAAGACTCATCCTTATGACGAATAGATAATAGAGGTGTGAAATATTAAGTTTTGGGAAAACCCAGACACCTGCATCGTCTACTTGCTCAAGAAACCCGCTTGAGTCAATAGTTCTTCAGGGTCGGTTTCCTGGCTCACAGCATCTAGAAACATTCCTTCCCGGTAACACCAGTGGTAATAATGTTTCGCTCTGTTTACAGTTGCAGGTACAGCCGTGGAGTCTAACCACGTTCCCGATTAAGTTAAATTAACGCCCTTAAGTCGATGCGAATATAGCGATATTGCTAATGCTTAAACGTGGCAAAGATCACACTCAATATTTAAAATGAAAAAGTGTGTTACTTCTTACAGTCTTTTTTATTGCTATTTGACGTATGGTCCCTCGTGGGGGATTTTATCCTATTTATCAGCACGTTAATCTCGCACTTTGTTTTTATAAAAATTTTCCTATAAAAAAAAACCACTCTATTACAGAGTGGTTTTTTTATACTGAAGTTTTAGCCTTGTCAAAGCGTTATTTGATAAGCTCAGGCTCCATGGCGTGATCATCGTCATGTTGGGCTCGTGACTTGCTGCCGACTAGCTTTTTGATATCTTCGATAGCGAGATACAAGCATGGGATCAGCATCAGAGTGACCACAGTGGCAAACAGGACACCAAAGGCGAGGGAGGTCGCCATAGGGATCACCATCTTAGCTTGCATGCTGGTTTCTGTCATGATGGGCATCAAGCCGATGAAGGTGGTCAGCGAGGTCAACATGATGGCCCTGAAACGTCTACAACCCGCCTCTAGTACCGCCGTCTTCATCGCAATACCCGCCTCACGGGACTTGTTGATGTAATCAACCATCACCAAGGAGTCATTCACCACGACACCCGCTGCGGCTATGATGCCGAATAGGGAAAGGGCGCTTAAGTCGATACCCATGATCATATGACCGAGCACTGAGCCTATGACGCCGAAGGGAATAACGGCCATGATCATGATAGGCTGCGAATATGACTTCAGGGGGATGGCCAACAGGCTATAGATGATCAACATGGAGATGATGAAGTCTCTTAGCTGAGTCTTAGCGCTGTCCATCTGCTCCTGGATATTTCCAGACACTTCACTCTGTACTCGCGGATATTTCTTTAGCAACTGGGGCATAAAGTTATCACGAATGTCTTGAGCCAGCTTGAAGGGCTCGGCTTGATCGGCATCCACAGAGGCCCAGACATTGATGGTACGGTTACCGTTTTCACGACGTATACCATTGACCCCTTGAGTCACTGTGATACTGACCACTTCCGATAGTGGCACTTCGGCACCTTGTGGGGTAACAATCAATACTTCGCTGACCTGAGCAATAGAGTTACGCTCTCTTTCTGGATAGCGCAGCATCACCTTTATTTCTGAGCCATGTCTCAAGATACGCTGGGCTTCTAAGCCATAGAAGCTGTTACCCACCTGAGAGGCTATGTCGGCTAAGGTGAGACCCAGACCATAGGCCTGAGGCTTGAGTTTAAACTGCACCTCTTTAGCACTGGATTGACGACTGTCGTTGACATCACCGACACCTTTGAGGGAGTTAAGCTTAGCCTTGAGTTCATTCGAGGCGGCAATCAATTGTTGCTCATCTTTTCCTTCCAGACGAAAACTGATGTCACCATCGTCACGACCACCACCGAACAAGTTATCCTGAATTTCGAATGACTTCATTCCCGGTATGAGGGGCATGGCTTGACGCCATAGCTCAGCAAGCTCGAAGGTATCTAAGGGCCTAAGCTCGGGATCCACCAGCTTGGTCATGACTTCTGCCGAAGTACGTCCCTTAAGATCGACCTGCATGTCTGAGATCATGCCTTGACCATATTGCGCTTCCAGTTGCTTATCTACGTCATAGATGGCCTTTTCGATGGCCAGTGCTGCAGATAAGGTCGCTTTCTCAGAGGAGTCCACGTTCATTTCGAAGGTAATTCGAGGAAAGTCATGGGGGATCTTGGGCTGTCCGATGAAGCGGATCATGCCACCGGCGTATAGCCCTGCACAGATCAGTATGAAACTGATAAACAGCATGATAACCGTATAGCGATACTTAACTGCGCAGGTGAGCGCCGGGCGGTATATATTCTGAATAAAATACTGTAGACCCTTATCGACCTTACCTTGAATAAAGTTCACGCCATTACGTAACCAATCCAAAGGATTTTTAGAGCCTGGTTTAACCTTGGTTCTAGGTTTCATTCTGGCCAAATGCGATGGCAAGATGAGCTTAGACTCGACCAGTGAAAATATCAGACACAAGATCACGATATAGCCTATGGCTTTACCGAAAGCAGAGGAGGGACCGTCACCAAGAGTCAGAGGTAAAAATGCCGCTATGGTGGTCAGTACACCGAATGTTGCTGGCATAGCGACACGTTTTACACCACGGATGACATTTTCCAGACTCTGGCCATTCTGCTCACACTCATCATGGGCACTCTCACCCATGACGATGGCATCATCCACCACGATACCCAAAACCAGGATGAAGGCGAACAGGCTGATCACATTCACTGTGACATCGATCATCGGCATTGGCATGAAGAGTAGAGTGCCGAGGAAACAAACCGGCAGACCCATCATGACCCAAAATGCCAGACGCACTCGCAGGAACAAGGCTAACATAAGGAAAACCAGCACCGCACCGGTTTTCATGCTATCTAACATGAGGTCTAAACGGCCTTCCAGATAATAGGTCATGTCTACCCAGGTCTCTAGCTTAAGCCCGTCCGGTAGCACTTGCTGTTTCTTGGCCACATAGGCTTTAACCACCTCGGCCACATCTGTCATGCTTTGATCGTTTGCGGCCCCAATGAAGAAGGTGACCGAGTTTTTACCGTTAAACTTCGAATATTGAATGCCCTCTTCGAAACCGTCAATGACGGTGGCGATATCACCCAAGAGCACATTGGTGCCGTCTTGCAAGGTAATTAAGGGCAGGTTCTCGAACTCGTAACCTACGTAGGCCTGGTTTTGAATCCTAAGATTGATGTAACCGTTCTCGGCGCGGATCTGACCCGCCGACATGTTACGGGAGAAGCCGCGAACGGCTGCGGCTACATCATTGAACGTGAGCCCAAATTCCCGCAATCTGTCTCTACTTACTTCTATGGCTATCTCATAATCCAGACCGCCGTAGAAGTCGGTGATGTTCACCAAGGGAAGTTGCATCAACTCATCATGGATTTTTTCACCAAGTACCTTGAGTTGTCTCGGTGTCATATCACCGTACAAGCTCATATAGAGCACTTCCTGACGCAGTTTAATGCGCTCGACCTTAGGCCTTTCCATTCCATCGGGGAAACTGGATATTGAATCGATGGCAGATTTTATCTCGTCGAGTACGATTTGTGGATTGTAAGAATCTTCAATTCGAAAATAACCAGTGGCCGAGTTTCGGTTTGAATAGGTGATCACACGTTTGAGCCCCTGAACACTCTCCAGCGCCTCTTCAACTTTTATGGTGATGCCTTCCTCTACTTCTTGAGGCGCAGCGCCGGGATAGAAGGCATTAAACTCGACCCAGTTGATCTCAATCTGAGGGAAAAACTGCTTACGTATGGTGTCGGCGGTCAAGAGACCACCTAAGATGATAATGAGCATCAAGAGGTTAGCCGCGACACTGTTGCGGGCAAACCAGGCTATGATGCCAGTTTGTATCTCTTGCTCGCTAGGTGAAGGCGAAGATGTTTGATTAGTATCTGACATGGATTATTCCTTCTCTTCCATGGCGAGCTGCGTCTTAGACTCTTCGGAGTCATCGTCTTGCTGCTGCAGTTTGTCTTGAGGTAGCGCAAGCTGCATGCCTTCGACAGGATAATCGAGCGCGGAGGTGATCACATTCATCCCTTGTTCGAGACCTTCAGATATCACTACTTCTGCACCGAATTGACGGATGATGTTGACGGTTTTATAGGTGAGCTTCTTATCATCATCGAGTACGGCAATTTGTCCGTTGACGACTAAGTGTCTCGGCAGCACGGTTACATTTCCGGCCTGAGTGCCTGTAATGTTGGCGGTAACATAGGTACCAAACCTGAGCTGGCTATTGTTTGACTCGATACCATAAGGGTCTATGACTTCGGCGACAAGATAGGTCATGCGGCTAAGCTTATCGACCACGCCTTCGCTACGCACTATAATTCCGCTCCACTCTTGCTGCTTGCCACCCAGGTCGGCAACGAGAGTCACTTGAGCATGTTTACCTTTATTGATTAGGTATTGGATGTCTTTATCTGCCAAAGGCAAACGAATCTCGGCCTTATGGGTACTTAAGACTTTGCCAAGGGGAGTACCCATGCTGACATAGGAACCTAATCCTATGGTTCGACTCTCTATGAGGGCATCATAGGGCGCCTTGATCACAGTACGTTCGACGTTGCGCAAAGCACGTTTAAGGCCTGCTTCGGTGGATTTAAGCTTGGCTATCTCGTGGGCGAGTTGTGGTTTACGCAGACTCAACTCAGAGGGGACCCCATCCTTAATGCGTTTCCATTCTTCTTCGGCGACCTTACCGAAGGCTTTTTCCTGCACTAAGCTTGCTCTTGCTGAGGCAAGGTTGGCTTCTGCATCAATGAGATCGGCATCGTAATCACTGGGATCTATTTTAGCGAGAATGTCGCCTTTCTTCACGAATCCTCCACGAACGAAGCTTTCTGACAGGTAAATGATCTCGCCGTTAACTTGAGAAACCAATTCAGTTTCATACTTGGCGTTGACCACGCCGTAGGAGCTGACGGTAAAGGTCATAGGGCTGAATTCAACCTGCTTAACGGCAACTAAAGGCGTATTGTCTACCGCTTCCTTCTCTTGGGGAGGCTGCTTCAGTGCCGACATAGCAAGGAAACCACCGATCCCGAGGGATAATACGACAATAGGCAAAATAATTTGTTTTTTTGTAGCCACGAACACTTCCTCTTGTTGAAGCTTGGATTTTATATTCTTTGTAAAACAGCCTTATATGGCTAGTTCAAATTAATACATAGGCGAAAGACTTTTTTTAACTTATATATGTTAAATCATCCGTGTCAATGTTACATGGCTATTGTGTAAATTTGTATGTCGTAATGAGTGGCGGATTTTACAATCCATCAAGTATCGCCTTAACCATTGTAAGCAAAGATGTTTTTTATATTTCCGCGCTTGATCTCCATTTACATAAAATGTGCAAATGGTTAACTTATCTACGGGTAGCCCATTTATCGACCATAATTTGATCGACATCACTATCTCTTCATACCTGAGTGTTAGTCTGAACTGGCTAACTAAACACAGCTATCTAGTGAATAAACAGAATTTTATTACAGCATTCAATTCTGTTTATATTGAAATCGAGGGAAGGTTATGACTGATTTAGACCATAGGTTTGGCGTAAAAGAGGCCAATTTAGTCGTCAGATATTTAAAGCTTGAAGGGATCACACCAGATAACAAAAACAAGCTAGTCTCTAGCATAGATCAGATTATTGGTATCGACAGTGTTTCATATGATGAGTCAGCAGCGACATTAAAGATGGCCTACGATGCTAGTCATTGTGATCTGGATCTGTTTGAAAGGTTAATTCAAGCGCAGGGAGCCGATCTCTCGCCGGGGATATGGACTCGGGTCAAAGAGGGATTTTATAAGTATGTCGATCAGAATGTGAAAGATAACGCAGAGCACGACCCATATTGTAATAACGCTTTACCTAAAGCCTTACCTGGAAGCAGGAAGAGATAAGGCAATATTTTTGATACAAGTTAAACATCAAAACAAAGACTATTTTCTATAGTTTTCCTTGTCAGTTACCTATAAGCGCATAGTGCGTGCCTTGTAAATCCATCTAATCAGACTTTATCTGATTAGATCATGCCGGTAATAGGAACCGCTAATACCGAGTCTCCATAAGCCTAAAATTTAATAGTGGTTTTACTCTATTTTTCTGAGTCAAAAAAATTTAGGCATCGTAATCAGTATCTGATTATTGAAGTTTTCATTTTATACAAAATATTATCTTTAGACAGAAATGGGCAAAGGCTTACAAGATTAATCTAAGATCTCTCGTTACGATAACTATTTATATAAACAGACATGTCAATTACCCGTTACAAAATTCAGATTTCGAATGAAATATGAGCTTTTTCTTTGGGTTTATTATTCTTGTGGTTTATAAAGGTTTATTATTTTTAATAATAAAAGACCGAATAAATGTATTTATTTGTATCGTTAAAACAGTCAGAAATCGACTTTTTGTTACTCTGGTAACCATAATGTAAGTTCTTGTTTATGAGTGACTAGCGCGGGATATTCATCTGCATCACTATTACGTGGAACATTAGATTTATTTATATAATTTTACAAATGTGCAACCTAGTTTAATTAATGTGTGTGAATTATTCTCTTGCGATTATAAATTTGTTAGCTAAAATCAGCTTATTCAATTTACTTGATTAATTTTAACTCTAGACTCCATCTCAATTAGGAAGTCAATAGGTAAAAAGAGGGGGCAACCCTTAAGAAACATATTTTTTTGCAGTAAATATATAATTAATTGGAATAGGTTTTAACCTATATAGCCGTATATGGAGATTTAACATGGCAACAGATGGCACAGTTGCGCCTAAAGAGCGTATCAATATCAAGTATGTCCCTGCAACGGGCGATCAACAGGCAGAAATGGAACTTCCGCTGAAGATGTTAATCATCGGTGATTTTAAAGGACACCCCGAAGACACCCAACTCGAAGAAAGACAATCCGTTTCAATCAACAAAACTAATTTCGAATCTGTCATGAAAGAAAGTGAGCTGTCAATTAAAGCTACAGTTGCCAATAAATTGACAGATAACGAAGCTGATGAGTTGGATATCGAATTAAACTTCACTTCTTTAAAAGATTTTTCTCCCGATTCTATTGCGGAACAAATTCCGGAAATTAAAAAGCTTATCGAATTGAGAGAGGCCTTAGTCGCCCTCAAAGGGCCTCTGGGTAATATCCCTTCATTTAGAACTAAGCTGCAAGAGCTCATTGAGACCAAAGATTCTCGGGAGCAATTATTGGCCGAACTTCAAAATCTAGACAGTTAATACAAGCAGTATTATTTACTCAGATTTTATACGAATGAAGGGATTAATAGATCTCGTCATTCGACGATCCATTTAAGGAATAAAATTCATGGAATCTATGGATAAAGCGGTTGAAAGCAACCCGGCTCTCGGTGCTAATTTACTGGATGAAGTATTAGCTCAAACTAAGATCACCCCCGTCGATGAAGGCTATGATATTGCAAAGAAAGGCGTGGCAGCATTCATCAGCAATGTGATTGCCAGTCGTGATAGCAGTGAGCCGGTTAATAAAGCTCTTGTCGATAAGATGTTAGTCGAGTTGGATAAGAAGATCAGCAGTCAGATGGACGCAGTGCTTCATAATGAGACTGTACAGCAGATGGAGTCTTCATGGAGAAATCTTAAGCTGTTGATCGATAGAACCGATTTCAGAGAAAACATCAAGCTTGAACTCCTGCACGTGACTAAGGATGAGTTACTGGATGATTTTGAGTTTGCACCGGAAACTGTGCAGTCTGGTCTCTATAAACACGTGTATTCATCGGGATATGGTCAATTTGGTGGCGAGCCCATCGCGGCCATCGTAGGTAACTACGCCTTTACGCCTTCATCACAAGACATGAAGTTGCTGCAATATGTTGGGGCGATTGGTGCCATGGCACATGCACCGTTTCTCTCTTCGGTTGCACCTGAGTTCTTCGGTATAGATTCATTCGAAGAATTGCCTAACCTAAAAGATCTTAAGTCTACTTTCGAGAGCCCTAAATACACTAAATGGCGTTCATTGAGAGAATCTGAAGATGCCAGGTATCTGGGATTAACGGCGCCTCGCTTCTTGCTGCGTGTGCCATATGATCCTATCGATAATCCTATCGGCTCGTTTAATTACCGTGAGAATGTCAGCGAAAGTCATGAAGATTACCTTTGGGGTAACACGGCCTTTGCATTGGCCACACGTCTGACTGAGAGCTTCGCTAAATATCGCTGGTGTCCGAACATCATAGGTCCGCAAAGTGGCGGCGCCGTCGAGGACTTGCCTGTGCATGTGTTCGAGTCTATGGGGTCCTTGCAGGCAAAAATTCCAACGGAAGTCTTGATCACAGACCGTAAAGAGTTCGAATTAGCCGATGAAGGTTTTATCAGCTTAACCATGCGTAAAGGCAGTGACAATGCCGCTTTCTTCTCGGCAAACTCAATTCAGAAGCCGAAAGTATTCCCCAATACCAAGGAAGGTAAGGAAGCCGAAACTAACTATAAGCTAGGTACTCAGATCCCTTACATGATGATCATCAACCGTTTAGCGCATTATATCAAGGTGCTACAAAGGGAACAGATAGGTTCATGGAAAGAACGTCAAGATCTTGAGCGTGAACTGAATACCTGGTTGAAACAGTTTGTTGCCGATCAGGAAAATCCACCAGCAGAAGTCAGAAGTCGACGTCCGCTGCGCGCCGCTAAGATCGAAGTCATGGATGTACAAGGTGAGCCGGGTTGGTATCAGGTCACCATGTCGGTTCGTCCGCATTTCAAATACATGGGTGCTAACTTTGAGCTTTCCTTGGTGGGTCGTTTAGACCAGGAGTAGTGATTTGTACACCAATGACAGAACCTACTGTGTCAGCTTCTTCGAGCGATTAGGTAGCGACACAGATCTGCCCTCGACCGGGGTAGAGTCTATTGAACATGTCATTGCTTCGATAAAACGTAATATCTCCGGCCTGCTTAATACCCGGGTCGGAGAATCCCAAAGTTGTCCTGAACTTGGTTTGTTCGATTTCAACGACGCAAATTCAGGTAGTTTCGATTTGGGAGTCAGAATCAAAGCCGGCATCAAGGCCTGTATCGAACGTTTCGAACCTAGGCTAACTCAGCTGGATATTCGAGTATTACACGATGATACCTGTCCTTTTAGCCTACGATTTCATATTCACGGCAAGATCAGTGTTAAATCGATAAAGGAAAAGGTCGAGATCGATCTCGTTCTCGACAGCAATCGAACCTATAGGGTGAGCTAGAGTGTCTCAAGACAAGTATTTCAGGGATGAATTAGCGTTTCTGAGGGAGCAGGGAAAGCAATTTTCCGATCTTCACCCTCATCTTGCACGCTACCTGCACGGTAAAAATACCGATCCGGATATAGAGCGTCTGCTCGAAGGATTTGCATTTTTGACTGGCAGGTTAAGGGAAAAAATAGAAGATGAGTTTCCCGAACTCACTCACTCTATGATTAACATGCTATGGCCTAATTACCTGCGACCGGTGCCCAGCACCAGTATCGTCAGTTTCTCACCATTAGAACGTGGCATCAGTCATAGACAAGGGATAGAGAAGGGCTGCATGTTGGACAGCAGACCTGTGTCTGGGCAAGTGTGTCACTTTTCCACCTGCCGCGATGTCCATGTCTATCCTCTGCTGGTGGATAAGGTAGAGGACTTTCATTCGCGAGAAGCGTCCATCATAGATATCCATTTCACCAATTTGAGCGATCTGCCCTTAAATGAGATAGGACTCGAAGATCTTCGTTTCTATCTCGGTGGACAACATTACAGTGCGCAGATGCTCTACCTCTGGTTGAATCATTATCTCGAAGGAATGGCTATCTGTGTCGGAGATAAGCAGTACTCTCTGCCTAAAAGCTGTTTCAAGAGTGTCGGTTTCGACAGTGGTGACGGTATCTTGCCTTATCCGAAGAATGTCTATGAAGGCTACCGAATTTTACAGGAATACCTAGCGTTCCCCGATGCCTTCATGTTCTTCGACATCTGTAAGATCCATAAATGTTTACCAAGCGGCCTCACTGGCAATTTTTCACTTAAATTAACCTTCTCCCGCACCTTACCCGCGGACGTGTTTATTAAGCAAGAGACGTTTCAGCTCTATTGTGTGCCCGTGATGAACCTGTTTAAACATGATGCCGATCCTATCGACCTCACCGGCAAGAAGATCGAGTATCCCATATTTCCGTCCAGCCGTTCGCCCCAGAACTTCGAAATATTCAGTGTCGACAAGGTACAGGGCTGGCTGGATTCAGATTCAGGTAGAATGCGCGGCGAAGAGCGGATTTATAGCCCGTTCGAGAGCTTCCAACACGAAGTGGAGCGGGTTAGAAATCGCGTGGCACTCTACTATCGCCTCAGGGTCAAGGAGAGTATTCGTGAAGATGGTTTCGACCATTTTCTCTCCTTCGTCAGGGGAGATGAAACCTTAAGTTTTGATGGTAACGAAGCCGTGTCGTTATCGCTAACATGCACCAACCGTCAACTTCCGATGCAATTGGGCAAGGGGGATATCTGTGTCGCCACCGACAGCTCACCCAATTTTGCCACTTTTAAGAACATTACCGAGCCCAATGCATCACTGAGACCCGTGCTCGATGGCAGTATGCTGTGGACCCTTATCTCAAACTTATCCCTTAACTATTTGTCTCTGCTATCGAAAGATGCCCTGTGCTCGATCATCCGCGCCTATGACTTCAAGGCATTAATCGACCGCCAAGCTGAGCGAGTGACTCAGAAGCGTCTCGATGGCATTGTCAGCATCGAATCCAGGCCTACCGAACGAATTTTGCGGGGACTGCCTGTGCGTGGCCTGCTGTCAGAAATTGTATTAGATCAAACCTGCTTCGGCTCCGAGGGAGATCTCTATCTGTTCGGCACTGTGTTAAGCCGATTCTTCGCCCTCTACGCCAGCATCAATTCATTTCATGAGTTGATTGTGATCAATGCAGCCAATCAGGAAAAATACACATGGGATATTCAGATTGGCCAGCAACCTCTGATCTAGCAGATGAGAGTGAAGGGCACAAGCAAGTAAAGAATGTAAGGTCGTATAATTTTTTTCAGCTGGTTGAATTGCTGCATCAATTAGAGGACAACGATCCCGAAGATCAATCTTGGGAGAGCCTGGGGAAGCTCTTTTTTACCGCAAACCCAAGTTTGGGCTTTGCACCGAGTGATGTGACGGCAATGCACAGACATCCGGGGAACAGGGTCCAGTTAGAGACGACGTTTCTTGGCTTAAACGGCGCTCAGTCACCGCTGCCCAGCTATATGCTGGAGCAACTGATTTTTGATGAGACCAATATCAAGCGTGATTTCCTGGATTTTTTTAATAACCGTTTAATTGCCTTATTTTATAGATCCTGGCGTAAGTATCGCTACTACATACGTTTTCAAGATGATGCCGTGGATAAGTTTTCCTCACAGGTGTTTGCCCTGGTGGGGCTGGCCAATGAGGACATTCGCGGCGATACGCCAATCAACTGGTGCAAGA
The DNA here is from genome assembly GCA_023284085.1 of Shewanella benthica. Lineage (GTDB taxonomy): Bacteria > Pseudomonadota > Gammaproteobacteria > Enterobacterales > Shewanellaceae > Shewanella > Shewanella benthica. The sequence goes on along the minus strand of JAKVHY010000001.1, from coordinate 373,994 downwards.
TGCTGGCCTATGCCGGCACCTTGGCCGGACGCAGTCGCTCACCGCAGACCGTCGCCGGTATCGTAGCACATTGTTTCGAACTCGAAGATGTGTCGATCAGGCAGTGGGAGTTTCGTCATGTACAGATCCCGGATTCCCAGCGTTGCATCTTAGGTCAGCGCAATGTGTCCTTAGGTCAGGACACCATGCTGGGGTCGAGAGTCGGCGATATTACCGGCAAGTTCGTTTTGTGCATCAAGAACTTATCGCTCGAGCGATTTAAGGATTTTCTACCTTCGGGTAAGGAGTACAAGGCCCTGTGTAAGGTGATGGAAGTGATACTCAGAGAGCAGATGGCATTCGATTTTGAGCTGACACTCAAGACTAATGAGGTCCCGCTGTTAAGGCTCGGAGAGGGCAAGGGGGGGCAACTCGGCTGGTCATCATTTCTGGGACAGGCTGAGATTGAAAATCAGCAAGTATTGATACAAATTAGGCAGTAAGGAGTGTCGAAGTGGATAAAGTAATTTCATTAAATATTGTTAATTCTCAGATGCTTGATGCGGGACTTCTCCCCTACATTCGTTTTACCAAGCAAGGCGGAGTCATAGGAAGCGATCCGGGTGCGGATTGGCAATTAAAGCATCGCTTAAATGAAGTTAAGGCGCAGCAATGTCGCATTCTATGGCTGGATGAACAATTTTGTGTAGAAGATTTGTGTGGTGAAGTTTTCGTCAATCAATCGTCTATGCCAATAGGCCTGAATCGCATGGCTAGCCTGAATGAAAATGATGAAATCTCCATCGGTCCCTACAAGGTCAGAATATCTCTTGGGAGCGAGAACGAGCGTTCATCGGCAATGACCAAACAGTTATCTGAGATGTTTGATGAGCAAGCCTTATCGGATCTCACCCAGACGTCGGCTTTGTCGGCGGGCTCGGTTGCCGAGGTGAAGCTCGCCGCCATCGACGATCCCATGCAAGCTTTGGATGCATTGGAGCAGCAGGGGAGAAATAAAGTACTGAGCTTTACCTCATTAGACCCGGAGCAGGAAACAGAGATGAGTCTGATAGACAGTCAGCTCCTCGGCTCAGATAAAGAATTAACCATGCAGGCAGATTCCGAGTACACACAAGACTCGGCTATCGCATTGAAGAAGCATACTTATTTGGATAATTTTACCATGGACGAAAAAACGTTAGATTTATTGGAATCTGAATTACATACGGATTTTGACAAGAATTCAGTGCCATCGATTCACCCTGTGGGTAATCACCTCACCGCCGGACCTCTGTTTCGTGGTCTGGGCGTACAGCTTGGTGATGTGCTCGACAGCGAGCAGATGCAGGCCATCTCGGTGGATCTTGGGGCGTCACTTAAAGCCGCCATTTCCGGCATCTTGTCACTGCATTACACGGCCAGCCAGGGTCGCTATCAGCTGATGAACAAGAATTTGCAGCCTATCGAGGATAATCCTCTGAGACTGGGTCTGAATTATGAAGACACAGTAAAGACCCTGTTTGATGATGACAGAAGCCCGGTACATCTCTCTTCGGCATCGGCAATTACCGAGAGTTTACAGTCGGTTGAGCAGCATAACCAAGCGGTGCAGACGGCAATATCCGAGGCGCTGGATTACATCTTGATGGCTTTCTCTCCGGAGAAGTTGCTTAAGCGTTTCAATCAATACCGCAAGAGCAGCGATGCCAACCTTGAGACTGGCGATAAGTGGGCCTGGTCTATGTATGAAAAGTACTATGCCGAACTGACCTCTAATCGTCAAAAAGGCTTCGAGAAACTGTTCTGGGAAGTCTTCGAGCAGGCTTACGATCGCAAGCTGCGTGAACTTCAAAGGGATTGTTGATGAATCGCCTGCGCTTGGGTCTCATGCTTATCGTCTTGAGTCAGTTGTTTGCATGTAGTAGCTCCAAACCTAAAGACCTGCCGACCATACTGACCTATAGCATACTCGCTCTGGACGAAGTCAACCCAAACCTGGACGGTAAACCGTCGCCGTTAGCCTTTCAGGTATTCGAGCTCGAGGATGATTCCAAGCTGCTTGCTGCCGACTATGATTCGTTGATCGAAGATCATGAAGATGCGCTGGGTACCAACTATGTCGATCACAGCGATTACACCATGCTTCCGGGGCAGTTCAAGTTTATCGAGCCAAAAGCTATCGATGAAGACACACGTTATATCGGTGTGATGGCCCAATACGGCGATCCTGAAGTGTCCCAATGGAAGAAAGTCATCAAAATTAAATCAATTGGCCGTGAGTACCATCTACTGATCTTGCTTAAAGAACAGGAAGTCATACTGGATAAAGTGGAATAAACATGTCGTCAAGAAATAGAGTAATTTGGGCCGAAGGTCTATTCATCAAGCCACAACATTTTCAGCAGCAGCAAAGATATTTTGAGTACGTAACCGATGTGAGGTTGTCTTCGGTAAACGGATACCTCTACGGAATATCTGAACTGGAATTGAATCCCGAGTACCTGAGTTTCGGTCGTATCGCCATACAAAGAGCCAAGGGAGTGATGCCCGATGGCACTGTGTTCAATATGCCTCAGGAAGATCTGTTGCCCAATGCCCTGGAGGTCGTGGATGGATCTCTGGCCAACCAGATTGTTTATCTGGCCTTATCTCTTCGCAGCGATTCGATAACCGAGGTAGCCGAGACCTCAGAGTCCGGTAATTCCCGTTATGTGATGCGCCGTCATGAAGTGCGGGATCTTCACAGTCTTCAGGGGGACTTCTCCACCATAGAGGTGAGCCCGCTGCATATGCGCCTGATGCTGGAGAAGGAAGATCGCAGTGCTTATAGTTCGGTGGCCATCGCCAAGATATTGGAAAAACGCCCCGATGGCAGCGTGGTACTCGATCCCCATTTCATTCCCTGTAACCTTAATGTTGTCGGGGTGCCATTTTTGCACCGTTTCATCGGTGAGATGGCGGGCTTGATGCGAGAGCGGGCAAAGAATATCGCTCAACGCATCGGATCCCCGAGTCAAGGTGGTGTGGCGGATGTGTCTGATTTTATGCTACTCCAGTCACTGAACCGTATGCAGCCAATTCTGCAACATATTTCTCAACTAAAAAGCCTGCATCCGGAGCAACTTTATCAGCAGTTGGTTAGTATTTGTGGTGAATTATTTTCATTCACCGACGACAGCCGCTTAGCCCCCACATTCAGCCCCTATGATCATGATATGCCAGTACAGTCTTTCTCACTGCTGATGTCCATGTTGCGTCAGTCGTTGAGTATCGTGCTCGAGCCAAAAGCCGTGTCTCTGCAACTACATAAGCGCAAGTACGGCCTGATGGTGGCGCCGGTTCAAGATCCTGAACTCATCAAGGATGCCGATTTCATCCTCGCGGTTCGCGCCAAGATCCCATTGGAAGAGCTGAAGAAATTGTTTATTCAGCAGACCAAGATAGCCTCGGTTGAGAAAATTCGTGAACTTATTTCACTGCAACTGCCGGGTGTGGGTCTGACGCCTTTGCCTGTTGCACCTAGGCAACTGCCGTATCACGCAGGTTATACCTATTTTCAGTTAGACCGCTCGAGCCCGTCATGGCAGATGCTAAACCATTCCAGTGGTTTTGCCTTCCACGTTGCCGGTGATTTCCCAGAGCTTGAGTTGCAGTTCTGGGCAATAAGGAGTTAATGCGATGAAACCACAGAAACAATCTCTCACCGAGCAACAACTGGACGATGTCCTGTTCGATGAGGTGAGCAATATCGACGCCGATAAAGAGTATTGGTTCCAATTGCGTGGCGACAACATCAATCAACTGATCGATGCGGCGTCTCCTTTGATTGGCATGGTGCTCAGGGTCAGGAAACTGGCGGACTTACAGGATGTGCAGCAACTCTACGATAATAGTGTCGATGACATTTCGGCAATAGAGGCTGAGCTCACCGAGTCCGGTTACGATCGCGCCATCATATTGGCGTATCGTTACGTGTTGTGCTGCTTTATCGATGAGGCCGTGATGAACACGGCCTGGGGAGCCGACAGCGTCTGGGCGCAGCACTCCCTCTTGACCCGGTTTCATAATGAAACCTGGGGCGGCGAGAAAGTCTTCAGCATCTTACAGCGTTTAGAGACGGAGCCCGGGACTTATCAGGAGTTGCTTGAGTTTATCTATCTGTGTTTCAGCCTAGGTTTCGAAGGCAGATATAAGGTCATGGCAAATGGGCGTGAGGAGTTCGATAAGATCGTTAATCGCCTGTTTGAGACCTTAAGGAACCTCAGAGAAGAGGAGCCACAGCTGTTGACCAGCGCCACCGAACATGTGGTCAATACCCGCTTTCAGATCGGCAGACAGATGCCCATCTGGACCGTGTTTGCAGGCTTTTTTGCCATGCTAACCGTGATCTTTATCTTTTATTCTGTGTCCCTTGCCAATAAGTCTGCCGGCGTGTTGGACAAACTTTATCAGATCTTAAATTAAGGACGTTTTATGATCCGTATAGAATTGAGTGCGCTCATTACTAAATTAAACCCTATCAACAAATTAGCCATGGAAGAGGCGGCTTCTTTCTGTATCAGCAGAAGAAATGAAGAGATAACCTTAGCGCATCTCTTGTACAGCCTGTTGGAAAATCCCCTGTCAGATGTGAGGGTGATACTTAAGCAAGTCGACTGTAACCTAGACGAGCTCAAGTCGATACTCGGGGAGGCCTTGCCAAGGGGCGAGAGCTTAGATACCTATCCGTCATTCTCGCCTCTGTTGGTGGAGTTACTCCAGGATGCCTGGTTACTGTCAACGACGGAGCTGGGACAGACTCAGCTGAGATCTGGCGCCATTTTTATCGCTGCCCTGATGCAGTCGAGTCGTTATCTACCCTTTGAGCTGACACATTTTTTCGCCGATATCAATCGTGAAAGCTTGCGCAAAGAGTTCAATGCCTTGACCGCAAGCTCTGCTGAGTCAGAGAGTGAATCGAGCAAATCTCAAACTCAGCCAGTGGCGACGGCGAACTCAGCACTGGATAAATTTACCAGCAGTTTCACTCAGCAGGCCCGTGACGAAGAGTTGGATCCGGTTTTATGCCGTGATGATGAGATCAATCTAATGATCGACATTCTGTGCAGGCGTCGCAAGAACAATCCCATCGTGGTGGGTGATGCCGGTGTGGGTAAGAGCGCCGTGGTCGAAGGACTGGCACTGCGAATCGTCGCTGGCAAGGTGCCAGATTCACTCAAGGGAGTAGAGCTCCTATCTCTGGATCTTGGCCTGCTGCAGGCCGGCGCATCGGTGAAAGGCGAGTTCGAGAAGCGCCTCAAGGGCGTTATCGAGGAAGTTAAGCTGTCGGCGACGCCCATCATACTCTTCATCGATGAGGCGCATACCCTGATTGGCGCGGGTAATCAGGAGGGGGGCGGCGACGCGGCTAACCTGCTTAAACCCGCATTGGCCCGCGGCGAGTTGCGCACCATAGGCGCTACGACCTGGAAAGAATATAAGAAGTATTTCGAGAAAGATCCGGCCCTGACCCGACGTTTTCAACTGGTGAAATTAGATGAGCCGACACCGGAGCAGGCGGTGACCATCATGCGCGGCCTGCACGGCGTATATGAATCGGCCCATAAGGTGCTGATACAAGATTGCGCCCTCAAAGCCGCGGCGCATCTGTCTAATCGTTACATCTCGGGCCGTCAACTGCCGGACAAGGCCATCGATGTATTGGACACCGCATGTGCCCGCATCGCTATTAACCTTAGCTCGCCGCCTCGTCGTTTGGCTCAATTAGAGGGAAAGATACATCAGACCGAGGTTGAGGTGGCGCTGTTGACCCGACAGCTTAATCTGGGTCAGGCCGTGGATGAGGAGTATCTGACTCAGCTTGCTGAAGATATCGCCACTGCCCGTGAAGAATACCAGCAGCTCGAGGCATCCTGGCATCAACAAAAGGAGATAGTCGAGAAGATCATCAGCTTGAGGCAAGCCATACTCGCAGATGAGCAAGCGGGTGATTCAACACTGCGCAGCGAACTTCAGGCCACAGAGTCTGTGCTCGAAGAGATGAGTAAAGAGCATAAACTCATTATTCCTCAGGTAGATGAGCAGCAGATAGCCGCCGTTATCGCCGATTGGACCGGGGTGCCCGTAGCGCAGATGAACAGTGATGAGCTGCATAAGATCACCCATCTGCCCGAACTTTTGAGTGCATCGGTTAAGGGGCAGGAGATTGCCATTTCGCGCTTACACAAGAACATGCTGACGGCGCGAGCCGATCTGCGCAAGGCGGGGAGACCCAAAGGTGCCTTCTTGCTGGTGGGCCCAAGTGGTGTGGGTAAAACCGAAACCGTGATTCAGATAGCCGAGCAGTTATATGGCGGCAAGCAATTTTTGACCACCATCAACATGTCTGAGTATCAAGAGAAACACACGGTATCTCGCCTCATAGGCTCGCCTCCGGGTTACGTAGGTTTCGGCGAAGGGGGGATTCTGACCGAGTCTATCAGGAAGATGCCTTACTCTATTGTGTTGCTCGATGAAGTGGAGAAGGCCCATCCCGATGTGCTCAATCTCTTCTATCAGGCATTCGACAAGGGCGAATTGGCTGACGGCGAAGGTCGTCTGATCGATTGCCAAAATATTCTCTTCTTCATGACCTCTAATCTTGGCTATCAGACCATAGTCAAGCATGCCGATGAGCCGGACGTGCTGGAAGATAAGCTTTATCCTGAGTTGGCCGACTTCTTTAAGCCTGCCCTGCTGGCACGTATGGAGATAGTGCCTTATCTGCCATTGGGTGAAGCGGTATTGAGACAGATAGTCGAGTCTAAACTCGCGGCCCTGACTGAGCGACTCGAGCTCAGATACAAGGCGCGGGTAGAGTGCGACCCGGCGCTTGTCGATGAGATCATCAATCGTACCGGCCGCACTGAAAACGGTGCCCGTATGCTCGAAGCTATCATAGATGGGCAGATGTTACCTCCCATCGCCCTGGCGCTACTCAATAAGCTCGCCAATAAGCAGGCCGTGAATGAGATCCGTTTGGCCTGTCATCAAGGTGAGTTTGTTGGAGAGGTCAGTTAGTGACCAGTAAGCAGTGGCTAGAGCAGACCTCGAGTCTGCTTGAATGCACCAGGGAGCATGAGTTGACGGCTCAGTTTATGCAAACGCTACAGCAACAGCTGGGCCTGAGCGATTGTGTATTACTGGTGCCTTCTGTGGATGGTCGACGCTTGATTTTGTCACAATTTAAGGCCGATAAATGGCTCAAGGTGGAACCGCAAGCCGACTGGGATGTGACCGATTTTAGTCATCCTTTCGCCCATGTGTTACAGACGGGCAAGCCCATGGTGCTGGATTATTTTAGTCTGGCTTACTGGCGCGAAGAGGTTAAGTTTGTCCAGCTGGTGTCAGGGCTTCCCCAGGAGATAAATCTGTTGATGTTTCCCCTGATCCAGGACCGGCACGTGTCTGGGCTGCTGATCTTCGCAGTCTCGGTGGCCGAGACTAAGGAGATGCTGCAGGATCAGCAGTGGCAGCATTACTGCGGTGTATTTATGCGCCACTGGCAGCTGCTCAATACTGTGGCGAGTCAGTCGGGACAAGCGAGTTTTCTTGCCGACTCATTGTCTCAAGCCAAGAATGAGATCCGCCATCAGAAGAGCCTTAAGGCCCTGTCACAGATCTTGGTGGGCGAGGCGGACAAGATGTATAAGCTGCGGGGCGAGATCTTACGCGTCTCGGGTACCGATCTGTCCGTGATGGTGCAGGGGGCAACGGGAACTGGCAAGGAGCTGGTAGCCCAAGCAATTCATGACCACTCTCAGCGTCACGATGAACAATTTGTTGCCATCAACTGTGCCGCCATTCCGGAAAACTTGCTTGAATCTGAGCTGTTCGGTTATGAGAAGGGCGCCTTTTCCGGTGCCCATGCCAAAAAGAAGGGGCTGATAGCTCAGGCGGATAAGGGCACCTTGTTTCTCGATGAGATCGGCGATATGCCACTTAACCTGCAATCTAAGTTGTTACGGGTACTCGAGTCCGGTCACTTCCGCGCCTTGGGCGCATCGAAGGAGGAACACTCCAACTTTCGTTTAGTGGCGGCGACCCATGTGAACCTTAAACAGAGAGTCGATGACGGTGAGTTTCGCCGCGATCTCTACTACCGTCTGTGTCAGTTTCCCATCCATGTGCCGGCGTTAAGCGAACGTCTCGATGATCTGTCTTTGCTGGTGAATCACTTTATTAATGGCTTTAATCGTCACCACAGACGCGAGATCACTGGGGTACGCTATGAGACGTTACTGAAACTTAAGCGTCACAGTTATCCTGGCAATGTGCGCGAATTACGTAACATTATCGAGTACGCCTGCGCATTGACGAGTCACCATGGTGAGTTGGAGGTGTCTGCATTACCCGAGTTTGAATCCGCTGAGTTAATCGACATTGGATGTGTCTCATCTGTTGAGGGGGGCTTAGGTGATATCGAAGATCTCAGGCTAGCAGTGGCGGAATTTGAACGCCAGGTGATCCGTGACCGGCTGGATAAATATAAGGGCGACAGGGCCAAGGCCGCCATGAGTCTGGGCATGCCCAAACGGACCTTCTCGCATAAATGTTTAAAGTTGGAGATAAACGAATAATGTCACAGGTGAAGGGATGGATCTTGACAGGGTTACTCTTGTTACCGGCTTGGTGCCACGCAGAGCCACAGCGGTTCAATGATGCTCAGGTTTGCGTCAAGATCACCAGTAAACTCGAACGCTTATATTGCTTCGATCAGGTGTTTGCAACGCCTCTGATGGCGCAGAATACAGGCCTTCAGGCATCGACACATGCGGTGGAGTGGTTACGTGCCACAAAGAACGAAGAGCAGAGGCAAGCCGGTTCAAGTTTCTTTCTCGGCCGTGAAGAGAATAGCGACAATGTCTGGTTAACCGCTTCCGCCATCGGCGCAGTGCCACCTAGGCCTATATTGATGTTGAGTTGTATCGACGGCATAAGTCGGGTGGAGTTGGTGTTATCGCACTATTTCGAGACGGGTTCTATGCTGGTCGCAGTCAATAGGGCTGCCAGTAAGGGTCAACGTTGGCAGAGTGATAATTCAGGTTATATTTTCAGAACCGGACGTGGCCTACCAGCCATCAAAGTCATGAGGACCATGTTGGCAGATAAGTCCTTGGTATTGCACTCAGATACCGAAGAGATCGATGGCTTGCTGTTCGATACCACTGAGCTGAAACAGGCGATCATGCCTCTACGAAAAGTTTGTCGCTGGTAAATAATATGTCACAACAATATCTTAAAAAAATAGTCGAGCCCATCAGTGCAGCAAGCCCTGTGGGTGATCGCCTGCACGATGATGCGTTATTCGATTTTGTAGAATCTCAGCTGATGAAGGTGGGTTCTCTGTCTCACAGCGAAGTGCAGTGGGGGGAGGTCGAATCTGGGGTGATGACCTTACTTGAGACCCGCAGTAAAGATCTCAAGTTGATCACTTACCTGATGCAGTGCCTGCAACATCAGGCCAGTATCGACAGATTTAGCCTGTCGTTGACGAGTCTCAATGAATTTATGAAGTGTTATTGGGAAGCCTGTTTCCCGGCGCCGGGTCCCAGAGGCGTATTGCCCAGACGCAAGTACTTCGCGCAAATCGTGCAGCGTACGGCTAAAGCCGGTGAAAACCTCGATAGCCAATTTAGCGATCCCGAGAGTAAAGAGCAACTGCTGATCCGGTTGAGTGAATTAATGGACACGGCCGAGAAGCTGGAGCTGCCAATCGATGTACTCGACGGGCTCAAGGTGCGTCTGACTCGCCAATTTGAACAGGGTGAATCTAATGCGGTGGTCAATGCCGTGAGTCAAACCGCTTCGACAACTTCAGTGGCTCAAGTCATGGCGCCTAAGTTGGAAATAGATTCCAGCAACGACAAGGCGACCAAGCAGACCTTACTCAAGGTGGCTGATTTTATCAGTGAATTTGAAACCGGAACCGGGCTCAGCCTCAAGATACGCCGGTTTGCCACTTGGTTTTCCGTGGCGAGCGCCCCCGAGAATGCCAATACCGACGGGGAAACCAGTTTGATGCCGATCGCCGCCGACAGGGTCAGCGAATACCTGAGCCAACTAGAGAGAGGCGCAGATCTGGCTTTGCTGAGAAGGGTGGAGTTAAGCCTTACTCTGAGTCCGTTCTGGCTCGACGGTCACCACTTGAGCGCCCGTATCGCGGTGGCTCTGGGTCAGACGCAGTGGGCTAAGGCCATACATGAAGATACCGCCGCATTTGTCGACAGATTACCTAAGTTATTGGACATGTCGTTCAAGGGCGGCTTGCCCTTCGCCAGTAAGGACACTAAGGCCTGGCTTGAGCAAGGCTATGGTCGAACAACGGTTGATGGTGGCGGGCAGGGATGGGAGCTGCAAGGTAATGAGGTGATGGAATTAGCCGAGTCCGGCGGTTTGTCGGTGGCATTTTCCAGCCTCAATGACCATCTGCAGCGGGCATCTGAGCCCAGAGACAATTTTTATCTGCGCCTATTAGCGGCAGATCTCAAGAGTGGTCATCAACTGTCAGCCATGGCCGATATCGATTATCGGATCTTATATGAGCAGGCCAATAGTACGGCTCTGGCAGATTGGGAGCCAGGTCTAATGGCTCGCCTCAAACAAAAAGCAAATTTGGATTAAGTACAGGGAATTAAGTATATGTGGTCGAAGCTGAAATCATTTTTTATCAAGCTATTACCTGAGTTTAAATCGGCATTACCCATTTTATTGGTGGCCATTTTTGTGTTGCTCAATGTGGGGATATGGTGGGCAGGACCTTGGTTGGAGATAGAGTCCGAGCATGTGCTCGCCAGTGTCGGTTCCCGAGTGGTGGCCAGCACTATCTTCTCGCTGTCGTGTTTCGCCCTGTGGGGCTGGTTTCAATGGCGTAAGTTGAATCAATATAATGCTCAGAATGAGAAGGTTCAACAGCTCAAAGAGGATCCCATCAAGGGCATGGTCGAGCGCCAGGAGGTCGAGCTTAATGACGTGATGTCAGGGCTCAAGGAAAGCTTAAATACTCGCAACTATCTCTACGCCTTACCTTGGTATCTGGTGCTCGGCGTCGAGAATGCCGGTAAAACCAGCATGATAAACCGCTCGGGGCAGAAATTTGTGTTCTCTTCTGTGATGCGGGCTTCGGGCAAGAAGTCTGAAAATCCCTACTCCTTCGATTGGTGGATCAGTGATAATGCCGTGCTTATCGACCCTGACGGCGAGCTGCTGACGCAGAAGAAGGTAGAAGGCAGTAATGAAGGTGAGATGACTAGGCGTCTGTGGACCCATTTTGTCGAGTGGCTCGAGAGTACCCGCAGCCGCAGACCCCTAAATGGTGTGGTGTTAGCGCTGGATATGGCTAATGTTATCAGCTCGGCGACATCTGAACGTAAGGCGTATGCTCAGTTGATTCGAGCCCGTCTGCGTGAGTTGATGGAGACCCTGTCTACACGTCTGCCCGTATATATCACCTTGACTAAATTAGACTTATTACTTGGATTCGAGCCCTTCTTTCGCCACTACACTCAGGCCCAGAGAGATGAGATCATGGGCTTTACCTTCTCACTCAATTCGGTCAACGATCTGGACAGTTGGCTCAAGGAGTTCGATGAAGATTATTCCGGCTTTATCGCGCGTATCAATGCGCATCTTCCCCGGGCGCTGTTGCAGTGCCGTGATAAGGAAGAGCGCGCGGCCATCTATAGTTTTACCCGTCAGATAGCGGGTGCTCATCAGGTGCTACAAGAGTTCTTCAGCGATGCATTGGCCAGCGATCAATTTTCTACTTCGGCCCTGGTTCGTGGTGTCTATTTCACCTCGGTTTATCAACAAGGCGTGCCGACCAATGCTTATGTTGACAGTGCTTCGCGTCGATATGGTCTGAGAGAGTCAATCAACAGTGCCCAGAAGAGTGAGAACTCGACGACCTATTTCATCCAATCCCTGTTTAAACAGATCATCTATCCTGAGGCTGGTCTTGCATCGGATAACTTCAAGGTGGCGAAGCAAAAACGTCGTCTGATGACCCTCTCTTTCGTGGCATGCACAATCGCCTCAGTGCTCCTGGTCGGCACCTGGCACAGATATTACCTGCTTAACAGTGAACAGGCGGATGCCGTATTAAGCAAGGTGACCGAGTTTAATGAACTCAATGAACTCTCCAGTTTCGATCTACTGGGTAAAAGCATCATACCTCCCTTAAATACCATACGTGCAGCGACCTTAGAGTTTGGCTTCTTCCGCGATAAGCCAAGATTGATCTCAGATTTCGGTCTCTATCAGGGTCATACCATAGGGCCTAAAGTAGAGGAAACCTACCTGAGGCTGTTGTCATACCGTTACCTGCCGGCATTGCTGAAACAAGTGGCCATCGACATGTCCGATGCCCCCGAGAACAGCAATGAAAAGCTGGCGATACTCAGGGTGTTTCGCATGATGGTGGACAAGAGCGGTCGTCAGGATGAATTTGTTAAGGCGTATTTTTCTAAGGTGTGGCAGAAGTCCTATGAAGGGGATCGCATCTTACAGACTCAGCTGATGGAGCATCTGGATTATGCCTTGTTGCATACGGATCTGCAGGCCATGAGGCTAGCCGGTGTCATAGAGGCGGAAGATACCCTCAAATCATACGATAAGCTGATCGCTAAGACTCAGGCTGAGTTGAGCACCTTGCCCATAGAACAAAGGGTTTACAGGCAGCTCAGGCAATCGGCCTCGGCGGAATTAGGCGGCGCATTGGATCTTAAATTGGCCACGGGACCGGCCTATGAGCTGGTGTTTGAAGAGCGTAAAGAGATCAAGAATCATGGTGATGGGATGAAGATCCCCCGTTTGCTCAGCAAGCAAGGGTTCGAGCGCTACTTTATGCCAAAGTCGGATTCGGTGGCAGATCTGGCGCTGATAGACAGCTGGGTGCTGGGTCAGTCCGATACCACGGATTTCAGTGATGCAGATAAGATAGCCCTGAGAGACAAGATCATCAATCAATATACCTTAGACTACAAGTCATCCTGGCGCAGGGCGCTTAATGATTTTGAGTTGAAGGATTTTCGGGATATCAATCATGGTGTCATGGTGATTGATAACTTTGCCATCAGCAATCGTCCCATCAATCGCCTGTTGGATACCTTAACCACTAACACTGAGCTATTCCCCTCTATGCCGGACGATGCCAGTGCTCGCAGCGTCATCATGGAATCTCCCCGTTATCAGATAGCGGCGAAGATAGACAGTGACTTTACCGCCCTGAACCATCTGCTCAAGAGCGAGGGCACCCAGCCCGCCTATCTTGATGAGGTAATGGGGTCTATCGGGCGATTGCACGCTTATCTTAAATCGATTCAAGATGCTCCCGATGTGGGTAAGGCAGCGCTCAAGGCGGCTCAGGAACGCTTGACCCTCAACGACGCCGATCCCATCTATGCCTTAGAGCGCATCGCCACCAGTTTGCCTAAACCTGTGGATGCCATGGTGGGCAAGCTGGCCAGTGAGAGCTGGAAAGTCGTGCTGCAAAGTGCCATCAAGCATTTAGAGGTTCGCTGGTATAACGAAGTGTTCCAGGATTTTGAGCAGAATTTGGCTTCACGTTATCCATTTAACCCCAAATCGGATAAGCAGGTCTCCATCGATGACTTCGAACGCTTCTTCGGCCCTAAGGGCACATTGAACAACTTTTATAACGACCAGATGAAGATGTTCCTCGAAGAAAACTTCGATGCGTTAAATCAATTCAGCGAAGGTAATTCGACTCTGGTGCGCAAAGAGGTGTTGCAGTCTCTGGAGCAGGCTAAGCGTATCCAGCAGGCCTTCTTCAATCCCAAGGGTAACCTGGATGTGGAGTTTTCCCTGGAGACACTGCAGATGAGTCCTAACAAACGCCGCAGTGTGATGAATATAGACGGTCAATTTGTCGAGTACACCCATGGTCCCCATCGTGGAGTGGCGCTGGTGTGGCCCAACACCTTACGGGACTCGGCGGTGAGCAAGCTAACTTTGGTGCCGAGTAAGACAGGTGACTCGCCTCGATCTCTGGTATTTGAAGGACCCTGGGCCTTCTTCCGTCTGCTGGACAGTGCCAGAATGTCAGGCAGTAGCTCTACCAGTATCGATTATAAGTTTGTGGTCGATAAGGGCGATGTGACCTATCGATTGCGTACCCGGGATAATGTGAATCCATTTACTTCTAAGCTACTCAGTAGCTTCGAAATTCCAAAAACCTTGTATTAACTCTTGTATTAAATGACGGCGGGGGCAAGCCCCTGCTTTTTTTTGTTTATAGAGGCGAGGGGGATCTTTCGCCTGGTGGTACCTTAATGCAAAACAATGTGTGTAGAGTCAATCGTTTCAAACTGGCCTCAAATCCTAAGTCTCTCAGAGAGCAGCCTCTGTATCAGGAGATGCGAGCCGAGATCAACAGACGTAACAATCCGCTCAGTGGGGGAACGGACTGGGATAAGGTGTATCGTTTGGCACAGGAATTAGCCAACACCTCGGGTGCAGATCTACTGACCTCTGCCTATTACATTAGCGCCGCGAGTAAGACCCAAGGGGTGAGTGGCCTCGCATCGGGATTGGAGTTGATGTTATCCATCGTCTCTTATTCCAGTGAAATAGAGGCCATGGCGGCGGAGAAAGTTGCCGAGATCATCAACTGGGCAGTGACGAAAGTGACCCCCGAGCTTAAGAAGATGGCGGCGACGCCGGCCAATGTGCGTGACTGGTATCGCTGTGAATATGCCTGCCAACAGTTATTCGAGTTACTTAAACAGAAGCAGCCTCAGCAGGTGCCCAACCTGGATGTGCTGGGTTACGTGATTTTTGAGAAATTAGATCATATCGAGACACAGCAACGTAAATCCATCGCTAAAGTGACGCACATCGGAGTGGATAAGACAAAATCAGCCAAAAAACGCACACCTTGGATGGTGGCTATTGCAGGTTTATCTGTCTTGGTATTTGGCTGTATTGGCGTTTACGCTGGCGTCTCTTATCAGGATGAAATTCGTCAGCAATTACCCCGCTGGTTTACTCCTGTCGTGGTCGTCGAAGTACAGGCGCCTACCGTGGCTCAACTGATCGATGAGTTATTTAATCTGCCGCGGCAAGACACTTCTCTGTCTATCTATCCCGAGCAGGTGAATTACTTAATAGAGCTAGATAAGAATTTTAGGCGATTTTCGGCGGCGAGAACCAAGATGGCCAACTTAAGCCAACTCACCAGACGAGTCCCGGTGAACATCAGGCTGGTACAAGGTGCCGCTAAAGATGTGGCTAATTATGCCAGCAGCTTGTCGCCTATATTGGCGCGGACCTATTTTATCGATGATCTGTTAAAGGATGAGTCTTATGTTCGCGCCGGTGGTGAATTGGCGCAGCTCGATACTCAGTTAAAGGCCTTATTGATCAAACGCACCTTACTGGCTCTGCAGTGGGGAAAATTAACCGCCGTCGAGTCTGAAGCCGAACTCGCTAACGAGGCCGTGGCGAGTGAAAAAGAAAGTGCTAAGGCAAGTGGAAACAGTAGTGGGAATAGTGCCGTCCAATTACCAAAGCATGCAAATGTATCCTTAAAGGTAATAGTAAGCGAGACCAAGACAGAGAAACTGCATTAAGCCTAAGCCTAAGCATAAATAGAATAGCTGGGCCACTTTTTGCTCGCTGGGCAAGATCTTGCTCAGCATCGAGCAAGATCTTGCCCAGAGAATTCAGATAAAAAGCTAACTAACGTAAAAACAACCACTTACACACTTGGCATGATACTGGCTTTATAGCAGTAGGTTTAATAACAAACCCCTAGGTTTAAAGAGCCAGCAGGCTCAACGAACCAAAGTAAAATCATTACTAATTTTAAAAGGAATTATCCATGCCAACACCATGTTATATCTCAATCAAAGGACAGACCCAGGGACACATTACTGCAGGTGCTTTCACCGCCGATTCTGTCGGTGACATTTTTGTCGAAGGTCATGAAGATGAGATGCTGGTTCAGGAATTTGATCACATAGTCACAGTGCCTACGGATCCACAGTCGGGTCAACCTTCAGGACAGCGTATTCATAAGCCATTTAAGTTTACTGTGGCACTGAACAAGGCCGTTCCCTTGATGTATAACTCACTCGCATCGGGTGAGAAGATCACCGAAGTTGAACTAAAGTGGTACCGCACTTCTATCGAAGGTAAGCAAGAGCATTACTTCAGCACTAAGCTCGAAGGCGCAACCATCATAGATATTAAATGCCACATGCCTCATTGCCAAGATCCAAGCAAGGCTGACTTCACTCAGCTCGTTACTGTGTCTATGGCATACCGTAAGATCGATTGGGATCATACGACTGCAGGTACTTCAGGTTCAGATGATTGGCGTAAGCCGATCGAAGCTTAATAGTCCATTAAGTTAACTCATCACTTGTCCCTATGTTTCGTTGAAATACCCGCTTGAACTCGTCATTCAGGGCAGTAGTTCGGAGCATAGGTACGGCTAATGAGAATAAGCAGGTGCTTACCATAAGCACCTGATTTTCTTTTAGCGCGTTTATTTATATTTTCACTATTTATTTTAGTGAAGGAGATAAGTTTTAGGGAAATACATCGATCGGCCCAAGGCCGGGTTTATTTCCCTAAAGATTATTTCAATCGATATTGAGTCAGGCAAGTGTTTACTCGATGTCACTGGATACAACCCCAATAGATAAGGATATTGTCATGGCGCTTTCTGGCTCAGGTTTACGTTTCCACTTCAGTGCCCAAGGCTTGGACGAGGATAGCCTGGATGTCGTCGATTTTAGCTTCATCGAGTATCTGTCGACGCCATTCGAGGTTAAGTTGACGCTACTGAGCCGATTAGACAATCTCACTGCCGAGTCTATCGTCGACCAAACAGGCCTACTCACCTGGACCTTAGATGAGTCGGTGCAGCGTCAGGTGCACGGCATTGTGAGCCAATTTAGCAAGGGCGATACCGGCCATCATCACACTCAATATCAGCTGACCTTAGTGCCAGCACTGGCCAGACTCAAGCTCAGACAGAACAGTCGGATTTTTCAGCAGAAAACCGTGTTAGATATTATCGCCACCTTGCTCGGTGAGATGGGGCTAAAAGATTATGCCTTCAGTTGTGATCCCAGATTCGAGTCTGAAATACGTGAATACTGCGTGCAGTATCGTGAAACAGATTTTGAGTTTATCAGTCGTCTGGCGGCTGAAGTCGGCCTGTTTTACTTTTTCGATCACACTGCTGACACACACACGCTGATTTTCTGTGACAGCACCAGTAAATTGGTGAGCTTAGGAGCGCCTTTTCCTTACAATGCCATCAGTGGCGGAGTGATCGATGTTCCCTATGTGAACGCGTTCAGCTTTCAACATCAGATAAAGCCTGCCAGCGTCACCCTCAAAGATAACAGCTTTAAGAAGCCCCAATACAGCTTCCTGCAGACCAGCACAGGCAAAGAGTTAGATTGCCAACGCTTGGATTACGAGCACTTCGACTATCCGGGCCGCTACAAGGATGATGCCGCGGGGATCCCGATCACTCAGGTGCGTCAGGAATACCTGCGCCGTGACGCACAAGTGGCCACAGGCAAGAGCAACATCATGCAGGCCATCAGTGGTTTTAAATTCGACTTGATGGAGCATGGCGATAGTGCACTTAACCGTGACTGGATCATTACCGGTGTTAAGCATACCGGGGAGCAGGGAGCCGCTGCAGAAGAGGCCAACACCCAAAAGCCGACCCGTTATCATAATGAGTTTACTGCCATTCCAGCCAGCTTACCCTGGCAAGCAAGGCCAAACCCTAAACCTTTGGTCACCGGTCCGCAGATGGCTATCGTGGTGGGGCCTGAAAATGAAGAGATCTTCTGTGATGAATTTGGCCGGGTTAAGGTGCAGTTTCCCTGGGACAGATATGGTAATGGTGACGCTAGTGTTAATAAGGGGTCGAGTTGCTGGGTGCGTGTCAGTCAGGCCTGGGCCGGTGGTCAATATGGCATGATGGCCATTCCACGGATTGGTCATGAAGTTATCGTGAATTTTCTTGAAGGCGACCCGGATCAACCTATCATCACTGGGCGTGCTTTTAACGTTATCAGTCAAGTGCCTTACCCGTTACCGGCAAACAAGACACGCACAGGTATCAAGACTCAGACCCATAAGGGCGAGGGCAGTAATGAGCTGAGATTCGAAGATGAATGTGACAAGGAAGAGATATACATTCACGCCCAGAAAGACATGAATACCTTGGTTGAAAATGATCAAGTAACACAGATTAAACATGATCAGCACCTGGATGTAGATAACGAACGCTTCACCCGTATTAAGGCCAATGATCACCTGACCGTAGAAGGCGAGAGTCGTCACAATATCAAAGGCGACATGAGTTTAACCGTGGAAGGTTCGATACAGATGAAAACCGGCAGTGCCTGGATAAATGAAGCGGGCACCGAAGTGCATATCAAGGCTGGACAGAAAGTAGTAATCGAAACCGGCACGGAAATCACCCTCAAGGCTGGTGGCAGTTTCGTCAAAATAGACTCAGCCGGCGTACATCTTGTTGGCTCAGCCATCAACCTTAACTCAGGCGGCGGCGCAGGCTCAGGCAGTGGTTTTTCGGGCCAAAATGCCATATTACCCTTAGGCGTAGAAGCGGCTACCCTTGCTGAAAGTGAAAAGATGGAGTTAGCCGAGGCGAGTTTAACCAGCGAAAGTGCAGTACCTATTATTTTAGACAAGCAGCTCACCGCGCTTAAAACCGACGATCCGGTTTGTGAAGTGTGTGAGGAGAATGAGGACAGCAATGACGGAGCCTCAGCGTGATCATTCCTCAATTAGAGGGCCGCTTGCTGCCTGATTTAGCCGATGAGTATCTTTATCTGCTTCTCGATGGCAGTAAAGTGACTGATTTAGAAAGAGAGTTATACCAAAGGTTAGGCAATCCACTCTACGAGCCCATCTATCTCTTTGCACCATGGAATTCACTCAGGGAGTTAACTCCGTGTTTAGTCCAGCTCTCTTTAATTAATAAGGACTACCAGAGTCTGTTAACCTGGTTTATCGATAACAGTGACAAGAAGTGGGGCTATCTCTTCAGTAGTGCTGAACCACTCGAGGCTCAGGCCGAGATACTGCGTCGCCAGATTAACATTACAACCCCCTACGGCAGCCAAGTGTTATACAAGTTAGCCAATCCTGAGAGCGCTTGGCGTTTGTTTACTGCACAAACGCCTTTTTTGTGGCAGGGGGTTAAGCGGGTGTGGATCCCATCCGCGATAGGTTGGCATTATCTTATTAATACCGATATTCCTAAGCCTACTGATCATCAAGACTGGCAGCTTACTGATGTCCAGTGGGATTTACTCGGTGAGGTTAGTTATCAAAACTGTCTCGATAAAATAGCCAGGCACCTGCAAACTTGGTTTCCAGATATCTTAGTTAACTTTCAAGAGCCGGATCAAAAAAAGAATATTCGTTATTGGGCCGATTTTTCCAGAGCCAAAGGATTCACTCTCGAACAAGACTTATTTTATTTTTTTAATATCTTGGCCTATTTAGGTGAAACTGTGTTCCTTGTAGAGGGGAAACATCAGCACCCGGAGATATGGCAACTATTACATCAAAACTCTGACCAAACACCATCCCAACGTATCGCCTACGCCGCCCAATTAGCCCAGCAAGCAGCATCTAGCGTAAGAGAATCAAGACAAGATAAAGATTTATCCTCTGGCACCATAAAAGCGTCACAGCGACAGGAACAATACTCATGAGTGATCCCAATAAAGCGGCTAAGTGTGCGCCAGCTAAAGAAAGTAATAGTCCTGTCGGACAGTGTCCCTTGGGCTTTAATGAGATAGGCATTATTCCTGTTCGTTATGCTTTCGATGATGCTGATGAACAAGGGATCGCATTACATTCACTTCCTGATACCTCTGAATGGCGAGGTCGATTCAAACCTGTCAATAGTCAATATACATTACGCCAACTTCGTGATGGTTGGCTCTATGTGTACAACCAAACTGCAAAGACGTTCCATGAGTACCAAGTCGAAGGCTTTGAGTTTATAAAAATTGATTGGTCAGATAGCGAAGCCAATAAACCTGCAAGTGAGAGGGGAACACCTGGTGAGCGTAAAAGTTGTTTGATCTATCCCAAGACTGACACCATCCATTTAGTTTTTGCTCATCAACGTTGGACCTGGAGGGTTTGCGAGCACATGCGTTCAAACTCCCAAAGCCGACAAACATGGATGCGTAAGCTGGATCTTAAACGATACAGTTCAACAATGAAGGCGCCACATGCTCAGGATGCGAGAAAAATAGCTGAGTCTGTTGCCGATGTGAGTCTTCAAGGCGCAGCAACGGATGTGTTCGTGCAGACATGTACGCCACTGGTGCAAGATGGCGAGTCAAGGTCTGACGATTTTAAATTAGCCGCAGACAAGCCAGATTGTTCGGACTTAGATTATTTGGCCGATCTGCCCGCTCAAGATTCTGGTGTATTTATCGCGCTCGATGATCCTTTAGCCGATGTATCGGATCTATTTTTGAAACTCTCAGTCGAAGTGACCCAACGTGTGGCGATTCTGGGTGATGAAGAAACCATTCATAAGACACAAATGGCAGAGCTAGCCCGAAGCTTGGGTCGTGTTCGTGTGGAATACGACGAATTACCCGCATCATTAAAAGAGGATCCGTTACAGGTATTAGCGTTTGAAAAGGCCCTGACAGAATATCTCGCCCTTCGTTATTTAGCTGATAAGGCCCGAGAGGCGTTAGATAATAATCCAGATATTAGTAATTATGAATTTTTTAATGATGCATTCACTAACGTCCAGGAAAGGGCTAATCAAAAATTAGCTGAGTTTCAAGCTGAGTTTCAATTCACCCCGAGTTCAAAGCAAACAGATAGATGGGTAGCGAATACGGTTTTTAGCGATGACGTAAACTGGAGCGATTTAGATGCATATCTTATAGACCATTACACCCTGCTTAAAGGCAAAGATGAGCGTATTTCCACCTTGTATGATGATTTTATGGCGGCGTTTAATCAACTGGGAACCGATCCGTTAGCCCTGGGTTTAGATAATCAAGACGAGCATGATCAAGCCTACTTACTGACATTGATCAGTCAGTTTCTGATAGTGGTTAAACAAGTACCTACTAAAGAGGCACAAATTCAGCATTTGGATAAAGCCTTGTCTCTGGACTCACCAAATAACCTGTTTTCCCTAGCTTCACTGGGTTTTTCGATGCAGAACTGGCAAGCCTTAAATGAATATGTGGAAAGCATCAGCCAGAGTGTATTATCGACGTCCAGCCCGGGGGATATGACAGCATTGTGGTCTCGCTTAGCAGACTGGGATGCCTTCACCGGTGATACGCGAATTCAAGATAGAGTGTGGTTTAAAGCCTTAATTGAGCCCGTTCAGCTTAGCTTTTTGGCCCTGCAAAAAGCGGCTATGGGTCAAGCCCTGCACAGTTGGCGAGCAACCATGGATTTGCTCTTTCCAAGCCAATGGACCAAAACCTCAAGTGTGCCTAGCCTTTTCGCTAACTTGCGCCTGGTAATATTAGAAACCATGATGACTGAAGAGGCTATCACCACCCGCAACCCTGAGTATAAGAGTGCGAATAAAAGCTTCCATAGCAAGCTCAATGTTTATGTGAAAAATATTAAGGATGTCACTAACATCAAGCCCGGCCAAGTTGCCGCCAAAAAACATCTGATAAACACGGCTAGAGATGCACAGCTTAATATTCAAAGACTGTTCACCAGTGAGCTGCCGCCGCTGATTATGCTAAAACATGATGCGGTGAACAAGGCTGCTAAAAAAATGATTAATGAGCATTTAGAGTCTTTTCTGCGTCAGACAAGCGCCACGACCACAACAGCCAGCAAGGCTATTGGTGGTTTTGGCGGAATAGTTGCAGTGCTTAACTTGTGGAATGCATCAGCCATACTGCTCGATCTCAAGTTTAAAATGGAGCAAACTTCGGGTACCGATACCTTAATCAACCCAGCACTTCGAGAGGCCATATATGTCTCTGGCTATGCGGTTGCATCTGTCTCTGCCATCTTCAGGGGTAAGGTTTGGGATGAGATTATTAAAGATAAAGAATTATTGAAACGAAGTCTACAACGCGCTATTCAACAAGGAATGGTAACGGAAGCGCAATTACTCAAAACATTTGCCAAACATATGGCCATAGTGTCTTCCTTTGGCTTGATAGCATCGGCTTTAGAAACATTCGAAAGTTGGGATAAGCTTTCAGATAGCAGCAATGACTCAATGGTAAGGGCGGGGCACTGGCTTAAATTTGGGGCTACTGGAGCTCAAGCTGTTGTTTTTGTCGTTCAATTACCACGAACTGTGCTAAGCCGACTCGGTTTAGGTGTCATTGGGGGGGTAATAGCACCTTGGATGGTCAGCACACTTATGGTGGCGGGTATCCTTTATCTGATTTCTATTCTTATTATCAATGTGTTTACCCGCAGCGATTTAGAAAAGTGGCTACGTCAATCGACTTGGGGAGCAGATAGCCAATCTTGGGGCCACATTGATGAGATCAAGCGCCTCGAGCGCATCATCCACCGGCCACAGGTGAGCTTAAAGAAAGTGCCATCTAGAGCGCCCAGTCAATGGATGGACCCGGGCAGCTTTCAATGGCAAGTTAACATCACCTTGCCGCCTTTTACCCAGGGGCGTGATCTAGGTTTGAAAATTATCCGCATACCTAAAAAACAGACCTTTTACCATAGCGCTTACCAGAGCCAAGCCCAGTTGAGCGCTTCAGAAAGCGAAAGCGATCATGTAATAGTCAATGAGCAGGAGGGCCTATGGCAACAGGATGATAATAATACTCCGAGCTATAGTTTGATTCTCGGCGGCAGCGATACAGACCATGTGGTTGTAGCCATCAAGATGCCGCTCAACTGGCTAGCACCCTCGGCAGAGCAACATTTATTCTATCTGGCTAAAGGTGATCAGCCTGGAGCATTAAATGTCGGCACTCGGGACTCACTTAGCAATGGCTCAAATAATGATCCCAGCAAAGAGATCAGTACACGCATTATTACCGTTGGAGGTAAGCTTTAATGACCAGTAAAGAAGATATCCAAGCATTGGAACAACAAGTTTACCAAGCGCCAGTGCTTTTTGAGTGGGAGTATATTGGTTCGGATATTAAAGGTTGGCTTCGCTTATTATTGGCAATTGGCGGTCCAGGGACTTTATTCGGTTCAATAGTACTGTTTGGTGCTAGGGGCACTATCGGAGCGTACGTAGGCTTGTCTGTCATGACGTTATTATTTATTCTTATGGTACGTTATCTATTTATACCCGACAGCCATTATCACTATAAACTAACCAAACTGGGTGTTCACTATACTCAAGAGCAGTTGATTCCTGAGGTGGCCTACACCCTCGTCAGGGGATTTGCCTGGGTCGGTATAGCTGTCTGCTTAATCGCACTCTTTGTTATTGGGCCGCTGGCATTTGTGGGGGCAGGAGCATTCGCCCTGATGGCATTTGGGATGACAAATTTCAAATCAAAAATAGACCAGCACAGAATCTTATTTGCTGACGCTAATATATTATTCAATCTCAAAAATGACGTCTTGTTAGATATTATTCCTAAGAAGAAGATGAAATTAGCTTTTTCAGGAACCATTTATGCGACCTCTTTAGCGAAAAAAGAATCAATCATAGCCGAACTGATACAGCAACTCGGTGAGGTTGAAGTGGTGGACATCAAGCGCCTCAATGAGCAATACAAGCATCCGGTTTACACCTCTGCTCAGAGTGAGCAATAGTGCTACTAGCCCTTTCCCCAGCTAACAATATTAACGAATACGTTAGCTAATACGATAACTAATACATTAAAACACAAGACGATTAAATAGATTCAGAAGGAGTTGAGAGATGGGCAATGCAGTGAAGTTAGGCGATATGGGATTAGATCATGAAGGGTTTCCACCTACGGCAGTGATTGCTGCCGCCTCGACGGTCAAGGTCGATGGCGTTCCCTTGGCGAGAAAGGGAGATGCATTAGCACCTCATGATAAACCCAACAATCCACCCCATCCTCGTGCAATTTCCGCAGGTTCTGGGACCGTATCAGCCGATGGTATGCCTGCAGCCCGTAGTGGCGATGCCGTCGATTGTGGTGGCTCGTTAGTCGGTGGCGGCACCGTCAATATCGGCTAATAGGCAACCGAATAATTTTGTAAGCGACGAGAAGGAGCTCTTGTTAGTGCTCTAATGATAGATGCCAGTGACTGTTCATTGTGCTTGTAGCTTGTGATAGTTTTTATTTATGATTACGCTCTTATGATATTAGAGCGTTAGCTAGGCTGATAGCCTTCTTATTCGTGAGAGCTTAGGGTGATAAACAGTTTTCCATATCGTTAAATCAACGGATAGGGATTGTTTGTCATTCACATATTAAATGGATGTTATTTATGCTAAATAAGCTAGTGAAAGAGGGAGAATTACGTTTAGGTGAAGGTAGGATCAGTGGCTATATCGCGTGTTTACTCTCCTTTTTATCATTGCTAGGGGTGCTGGCATTTCATTTCCCCGAATATTTAACCACACCTGAGCTGAGACAAAATTACAGTGTGAGCTTATTAAGGCAGATTATGTTCTTTGCTTTAGTCATATCCGGAAGCCTGGGCTTACTCAATTTTGTTCGTAACAAAAATAAACGCTTAGGCATGCTGGCCTGGTTGTTTGTGATCATTGCAATAGCACTCGGTGGCCACAGAGTGGAAGTGGGGGATTTTGATGATAACACTCCTTACTTAGGCTTAGATTGGTTTATCCTGGACCTTTTGGGCTCGACTCTTATCTTTATCTTCATCGAAAAACTGTTACCTCATAAGCCTCAACAAGTCATTCTCAGGCCTGAATGGCAGGGGGATCTGAATCATTTTTTCGTTAATCATCTGGCGGTCGGCTTTGTACTCTTAGTGGCTAACCGTTTTGTACATGAAGCCTTTGGTTGGGCTATTTCGACCGATATACAAGGTTTCATATCCAGTCTGCCATTTGTACTACAGCTTTTTTCCATTATCCTGGTTGCCGATTTAGTTCAATATATGGCGCACAGGGCTTACCATGAAGTGCCTTTTTTATGGCGTTTTCATGCCGTGCACCACAGCGCTAAACATATGGATTGGTTAGCAGGTTCAAGACAGCATATTTTAGAACTGATCATTACCCGGAGTCTGGTGTTAACTCCGATATTTGTATTGGGTTTCCCCGAAGAGGTGATTGGACTCTACGTCATCATTGTCGGTCTGCAGGCTGTGTTTAATCATGCCAACGTTCAAATCAATCTAGGTTGGTTAAGGTACATCATAGTCTTACCTCAGTTTCATCACTGGCATCACTCCTCGGATAGTGCAGCAATCGACAGAAATTATGCGGCTCACTTCTCGTTTATCGATTACCTATTGGGAACCGCCGTGCGTCATCAAAAAGAGTGGCCGGATGAATATGGCGTAGTAGGCGACTATATCCCTGAAGGCATGCTGAAACAGCAGGCGTTTCCATTTAAAAAAGTCGATAAACAAGGAATGTGAATATGATACAAGGATCATCGATAAAAGCAGGTGTCAGCCTGATAATTCTGTTACTGCTGGCGGCCTGCCAAAGTGAAGTTTATGAACTTCAAGGCTGTGATGACAGCAAGTTACAGGCGGCCCCCCCGACGCTGGAGGCAATTAATCAGATAAAGCTGGCTATGAGTGAGCATCATGGTGCGCTTGAATCCCTTGATGAAACGGATAAACAGGCATGGAGGCAGGAGGCTGCGCTATTGAATCGTACTTTTTTCTGTGAGGCAGGTTATAGCTTAAGCCGAACGTACGAGGCTTTTTATGATGATAAATGGGAAGATGAACCAAAATATGCTCCCCTACGCCAGTTTGATGGACTTTTCATATTAGGCGCCTATCTTATCCAAGATGATATGGATAAGGCCTTGGAACTGGGCATTATTAATCAAGCGACATACAGTGAAATTAAGCTTTGGCAGGATGCTGAATTTACTGAAATAACCTCAGATTAATAAAGGCTTGATTGGACTAAGTTGCAGTGAACATATTGGAAAGGCAGCAAAGCCTGATGAACGGATATGATGTGAATGTACGAACGGTTAGCAGCGAAGAGCGCTGTATCCCAGTAGAGCATATCGACATGGCCACAGGTTATGTGCTTGAGCGGCGCACCGACTTTAGCCTCTCGGGCCGACTGCCTCTGCTGCATAAGCGTTTCTATCATTCAGGCAGAATGATGAGCCCAGGTTTGCTAGGCGCTCGTTGGCGCTGTTTGTGGGACATGAGCCTGCTACGTGATGGTGAGTCGGTGATTTTTACCGATGAACAATATAATCAGGGCGTGTACTCCATGCCTGCAGCGGGAAGCCAAAGCCGGGTTTCCCATATGCCACAATGGCGATTATTGCGCCGTGGTGATGATATTCTGATGAGACACGTCGATGGACTTAGTTATCGCTTTGGTCACGCCTTTGGCGATAGGCTGCTTCTCTCACGTATCTGTGATGGTAAGGGCAATGAGATAACCTTCACCTATCATGGTGCAGTCCTGAGTCATATTAGTTTGGCCGATGGCCGACAGGTTAGGCTTGATACTCACCTGGGTCGCATCAAGCAGTTGACCTTGCTCACTCCACAAGCATTACCTATCCAAACCTTGGTTCGATATGAATATAATCAGCTTGGTTATATGACGTCTTGCCGCGCCGATCCCGGTGCTAATTTTGATTATCGTTACAGCAGAAATGGTTTTCTCTTACGCAGCTCTGATTTGAGTCTCACCTGGCTTGAATTTGATTATGACGTAAAAGGACGCGCCCTTGCCATACGTGGTGCAGGGGAGCGTTTCGATGCTCAACTTAGGTACGATGACGAGCAAGGTGTGGTGTATTACAAGAGTGCGCGTTACGGGATTAGCCATTATCACAGGGACGAGCGAGATAATATTACCCGCATAGTCTTCTCCAATGGTGATGAAACTGTCAACGAGTGGCAGGACCATTGTCTTATCGCTCAAATCAATGCTCGGGGAGAGTCTTGTCAATTTACCTATAATGACTTTGGCCAAGTGACGGCAATGACAATCCAGGGAGACCAAACCTGGGAGTATATCTACGATGACTCGGGTCGATTGACGCAATACATCAATTCAAAAGATGAATTATGGTCATATCGATATGATAATAAAGGCAACCTTGTCAGCGTATCCGATCCTTTTCTTATGCAGTGGTTCTATCAATACACCAGTTTGGGTCAATTAGCTTGGATCATCTCACCGGACGCGAGTCAAACGGGCTATCGCTACAACAGATTAGGTGAGTTGGTGACTATATTTCTGGCTGATGGTGGAACTGTTGTTTTTCATTATGACGGACTAGGCCGCTTAGTTACACGATGTCAGACTTTGGCCGGTGGGAGCAAAGAGGGTACTCAATTCTGGCAGTATAAGTCCGGTATGCCTTATCCCTGCGCCTGGGTTGATGAAGATGGTCATCAAACTAATTTTGCTTATGACTGTGATGGGCACTTAATCGGTGTGACGAACTCCCAAGGGCTCAAGCATGATTATGAGTATGGTGCATTCGATACCTTGATAAGTCATGTCACTCCACAAGGGCGAAGCTGTTATCAGTATAATCATGATTGTCAGCTCCTCAGTGTGAGTGAAGCTAAGCAAGTCGAAGATTCCACTTTGTATTTTCATTCTCATCAGGGGCAAGCTGTTCAGGCGCTGGCTACTCAGCCAGTCATGTCTCAACAAAGCAGGATTGTGTTCGCTTATGATGCCGCAGGCAGACTTGAGAGCAAAACCTTAGCCGATGGCACCAGTGTGCATTTTTATTATGATGCTATCGGGCGCTTAGTGCAGCAACAGAGCCGCACTAAAGAGGGGAGAGTCGATACCAATATCCCCCTCGAGTGTGATGAAGTCGTACATCAGCTCAAGGTCCTTAGCCCAGACGCAGCATTAATCTTTGAGTATGAAAAACTCGCCCAAAACTCATGGCGCCCCAAGCAACACACTTAAAGACAATCAAGACACCCATAGTTTGAAATAATAAATCTATGAACTAGGCTTAAACCAACATGAGCTGTTGAGGTTTGAGTTATGCCGACACCAAGAAAGGCGTTAGTCAGTTTAGAAGATACCCTTATTATCACTGTGTATCTCGTTGTGTTAGAAGAGCTTATTTGTGCGGAGTAGATCATTATAGTGGTCAGTCCTATGAGCATAGACGTGATTGGGTCGAAAGTCGACTGCTGGAATTAGCTGGGGTATTCGCTATTGAGGTTTGTGCCTATGCCGTTATGGGTAACCATCTACATGTGGTGTTGTGTATCGATAAAGAGCAAGCCTTAGCCTGGACAGATAATGAAGTATTAGTTCAATGGCATAAGCTATTTAAGGGGACTTTACTGACACAGAGCTTTGTTAATGGGGATATTCTCAATGTCTATGAATTGAAAACAGTTAACGACAGTATCTTTGAATATCGTCAACGTTTGATGGACATGTCATGGTTTATGCGTGCTCTGAATGAACCCATAGCGAGAAAAGCTAATCTTGAGGATAGCTGTAAGGGCAGATTTTGGGAGGGGAGGTTTAAGTCTCAAGCACTTCTAGATGAAGCGGCTGTATTGGCCTGTATGGCTTATGTCGATTTGAACCCTATACGAGCGGGCGTCGCCAAGACTCCTGCAAGCTCAGACTTTACCAGTATTCAGCAACGTATAAAGTCGGCCCTAATAGGAGAACAACCTAAACATTTATTTCCGTTTATTGGCAACGAACTAAGAAACATGCCTAAAGGACTATGTTTTAGCGCAGAAGAATACTTAAAGTTAGTCGATGACACTGGTCGTATCATTCGTAACGATAAACGAGGCTTTATCAGTGTCATGTCACGACATACTTTACATAAACTCAATATTCCGGAACAGAATTGGCTGAAAATAACATCAGAATTTACTCGGTTGTTTAAAGGTCCTGTAGGAACTTTACAAGAGCTGAGTCGTTACTGTGATCACTTAGAAAAAAAACGCAGGCAAGGGGCGGCTAATTGTCATAAATGGCTAGACAGCGCCTAATATATATCCGCCAATTTTCCTTAGTGAAAGAGTACGAAACGTGCCGAATATCCGTTCGGTATTTTGCGTTTTCCTGATTTTATTATTCCATCTGATTCTAGTTCTTCTCGACAGTTTCTAATGAGTTATGCATTAAGATAGTCTATTTATCATGTTTGCTAATTGATGATATAGATAAGTCGTGGCACACTGGGTTCTACGGTAGTTTCACATGTTTCTAGTGGTTGTTTTTTATTGAAATAATTTTGGATGTCTTATTAGGAGGGGTTATGTATATTGTCGCGAACCGTATTCCGGTGGCTGTGGATTGGCAAGATGAGTTTGAGAATCGATTTCGTCAGCGTGTGGGGCAAATAGACCTGCAAGCTGGTTTCGTCTCTATGCAGATCTTGAAACCTGTGAGTGAAGGGGCGCCTTATGTCGTTTTCACCACCTGGCAAGATGAAGCGGCTTTTGAGGCGTGGATCCACAGTGAAGATTTTAAGTTATCTCATCAAAACCCCTTACCTAAGGAAGCCTTTACCGGCAGACCTATGATTGAAAAACATCAGGTGGTGATATCGACTTAAGTTGTGAGTGCTAAATGAAGTCATTTGCTCTACTTGTCTAGTCTGTGCATTTTACAATAGCTCTTATGGAGAGAATATTCCGCCAGGAAATAAGTGCTGTTTAGGGCGGAGATTCTCTCACCTCTTTGCCAATACATTCTGAACAAACACAATTAGCAGTTGATCTTAGGGATATCTCGCCAGTTGGTGGTGTACTGAGGCGTGAGATATTCTCGTTTCATGTGCCACTTGGCAGTGAACCCTTGTGCAGCCATAAATATAGAGTCGGAGCCGTATTTGTGATTGAGTGCGTCATAGACCTTCATTAATGCCGGGTTTTTCGGTGACGCAAACAGATCCAGCTGGTTATGTGACTCATTGATAAGATCGATGAGGCCGACTCCGACCTTGTAATATCGAACCCCAGCTCTAAATTGTTGCTTGGCTATCTGAGTCACTATTTGGGTTATTTCACTTGTGTCATTGGTGGGATAAGCGAATCTGTGAGTGAGTTTAAAGCCTGTTGGCTGCTCATCGAAAGGGGAGTTGGAGGCGAAAATAAGCAGTACCGAGCACAATGAACCTTGCTCTCTTGCCTTGCTGGTGGCGATACCAGCATGTTTGCTGAGGGCTTGCTGTAGTGAGCTTGGATCTGTGATCCGCTCTCCCATGCTACGGGTCGAAAAGATCTGCTGCTTATCGGCTCTGGCCTGGTCCCAGCCCTTACAAGGCTCTCCATTGAGCTCCCGCACCGTACGTTCCATCTCGATACTGAACTGTTTCTTGGCGAGCCCCGGTGCCATCTGAGAGAGTGCGTAGGCCGATTTTATTCCCATCAAATCCAGCTTCTTGGATAAACGCCGACCTATGCCCCAGACATGACAGGGCTTTATCTGCGAGAGAATCGCCTTTCGTTGGCCAGAGTTATCAATGACACAGACTCCATTGTAGTCGGCGATTTTCTTAGCAGCATGATTGGCTATCTTAGCTAAGGTTAAGGTTTCTCCCATGCCAACGGATACGGGTAAGCGCGTCTCCTTCCATACTGCGCGTCTTAATGCCTCGCCGTGTTTTACTAGGCAAGGTATGGCAGGGTAGCAATGTTTAAATGACAGAAATGATTCATCTATGCTGTAGACATGCTGCTCAGGTGCAAAACGACCGATCACCTCCATCATGCTGGCGGACAGTGAGCCATAGAGTTCATAGTTTGAACTTAAGGCGATAATACCTAAGCGATCACACAGCGCCTTAACTTTGAAGTAAGGCTCAAATTTGGGGACCCCGGCATCGATGGCCTGACGGTTAGCGGCGACGATACAGCCGTCGTTGTTTGACAGCACCACAATAGGGCGGCCACGCCATTCGGGGCGAAATACCTGTTCGGCGCTACAATAAAATGAATTAGCATCGACGAGAGCGAACATTGTACTCCCTGTGAGTTGATCTAACCGACTCGTCAACTAGGATATCAACATTGTAATGAATAAAATTCATCGATTAAAAACCGACTCGATGGCAGCGTTATTCATCAGCAGAGGACTCGGTCGGTGACAGCGTATTGAACGCACCACAATACCTTCGACACTGAACTGATCGTACTCGTGTATGACCACTGGTTGATGTTCATCGTTAGCCGAAAGTAACATTCTTCTTTTGGTATCAATAATTTTGCAGACAAAGTTGCCGTTGTAATTTGCCACTATCACGTCTTGATCTTGTACCTTGACGTGCCTGTCGACGATGAGAATATCGCCATCGAATATCCCGACATTTTGCATCGAACATCCGCTCGCTTGGCCGATGAAGGTGGCACTGGGGTGCTCAACGAGCAGTTCATCCAGGCTTAGGGGCAATTGTTTGTAATCGGCTGCTGGGCTTTCGAAGCCGGTTATTCCCGCACTGGCTGAGATTGGGATCACTTTCATCATGGTCATTTTACCCTGCACTGTATATTTATACAGTTGTAAGTCTAGCAGTAATCTAACTACTGGCAATCTTTTTCGATGTTCAGGTTCACATCTTTAGGTTATTGGGCAGATTGCATGGTTTTTGAAGCGGCGCTTTGGCGCAAAAATGGCTGATTTAAACTACATTTATTGATGTCGATGGAATTTATAATTGAGCTACAACAACTGAAGGAGGTGCTGTCATGAAGCTTGTACAAATGCTGATGGCACTGAGCTTGTGTGTCTCTCTTCATGCGTCCGCAGAAGATATCGAGGTTACCCTCTATGCCGATGCTAACTATCCACCTTACTCTTATGTTGAGGACGGAGAGTTGAAGGGAGTTTACGCCAACATCATTAAACGTGCCGTGTCCCGGATGAAAGGTTACAAGGTGACTCTGGTCGGCGTACCGTGGAAGCGTGGTTTACGTTTGATAGAAAGCGGTAAAGGTTTCGCCATCTACCCGCCATACTTTCATGTGGAGAAGAGACCCTATATCTGGCCTTATTCGTTACCTATTCTGGATGAGAGGGTCATGGTCATATGTCGGGAGGATCTCTTTTTTAGGGCGCTGAGGTTGAAATGGGTCGAAGACTATTATGGGCTAGTGATAGGTGTTAATTCGGGTTTTCACCTAGGTGGGGAGGCGTTTTGGCAAGCGGTTGAAGAGGAGAAGATCACCGTGAGCGAGGCGAAAGGAAGTAGAGAAAATCTGCTGCAGCTTGGTTTGAAGCGAATAGATTGTTACCTCAACGATCGTATCTCTATTCTGTGGGAACTCAAAAAGCTTAAGCGGAGCGGCGAATATGACGAGGGAGGCAAGCATGTCAACTTGATAGAGGGGGCGACTGTCAGCATAGAACAAGGCTTCTTAGGCTTTACCGATATGGACGAAGGACGGTTTGCCTTTAAAGAGGATTTCAAGAAGCAGTTCGATATTATCATCTATGACATGCGAAGAAGCGGTGAGATACAAAAGATCATCAATGACTTCCTGCGTTAAGCCTCATCAGACCCTATCAAATACTTTCAACACAGCTGCAATTGTCATCGACAGAGTGGACTTTTTTGAGTCTGGCGCCTTAAGCCTGCACTGAATGGTGGGGATAAAATAAGCTAAACCAGCTTATTGTCAGTTAATGTTTTTCAAACGGGATGAATTTGGTAGAATAAACGGTAATTAAAGGAGAGTTATCAATGTCAGTTTATGTAGTGGGCCATAAGATCCCAGATTCAGATTCAATTTGTGGTGCAATTGCACTCGCTAACCTGAAAAATGCAATCGACGAGCCAGCTATTGCTGCTCGTTTAGGTGAGCTATCACCTGAAACCGCATTCATCTTAGAAAAGTTTGGTTTCCAGGCTCCTGAATTCAAGACGAGCTATGCCGGTGAAGAGGTGTTTATCGTCGATCATTCTGAGCTGACTCAGGCTCCGGATGATATCGCCGAAGCGACAATTGTCGGTATCGTCGATCACCATAAGCTGGGTGACTTGACCACATCGACACCACTCGAGTGTTGGATCCGCCCTGTAGGCTGTAGCAACACCATCATCAAGATGATGTATGATTTCCATGGTGTGGCTATTCCAAAGGACATCGCCGGCATCATGATGTGTGCGATTCTCAGCGACACGGTTATTTTCAAGTCTCCTACCTGTACCACGGCCGATATCAAGTGTGTAGAAGCCCTGGCTAAAATTGCCGGTATTGAAGATTTCAAAGAGCTGGGCATGGACATGTTCAAGGTGAAATCTGCCGTTCAAGGCACACCAGTACGTGACCTTGTTATGCGTGATTTTAAAGACTTCAACATGAATGGTCATCTGGTAGGTATCGGTCAACTCGAGGTCATCGACCTGTCTGTGTTTGACGACATTAAGGCCGAATTGGAAACCGACATCGCCGCACTGAAAGCCGAAGGCGGACGTCACAGCATGTTGTTGCTACTGACAGATATCATGAAAGAAGGCTCTGAGCTATTGATCGTCAGTGATGATGCGACCCTGACCGAGCGTGCCTACGGTAAGACTACCGAGAATGGCCGCGTTTGGCTCGATGGCGTATTGAGCCGTAAGAAGCAGATTGTGCCTCAGCTACAGGAAGCACTGGCTTAAACTGATCTATACAGACAGTTAACCGCCGTTAAGTAAACAGTATTTAACAGGTCGAAACAGCAATGTTTCGGCCTTTTATTTTGTCCGTAGAATATCAGGTTTAAATTATCATCCTTAAGCTGTCATCCCAGGATCCAGTTCTGCTCCAGAGGCATGGGTTCCGTACAAGTTCGTTGCTTACTTTACGGAATGACGGTGTTTTAAGTGAATATCATTACTTTACTAATGATCAGGGTCTTAAATGAACATCCTCTTAAGCCGTCATCCCGGGAGCGAGGCACGAGATACCCGGGATCCAGTTCTGCTTCAGAGGAATGAGGATAATTTAAAACCTGGTTATAGCTAAAGGAATAGAGGGGGAGAGCCATCTCATTATTAACGCATTCTCGTATTAAGAAGGCAGGAGCTGCGCCGCAACTAGCGCTTTGTCAAAAATGATTGCTTACGGCGGAGATTATCTTTTGCTCCCATTTACCCCACTGCTATGATCAATAATAAAATCGTGTGATAAAGTTAGACGGATATCCCCCAAGGCTTCAGATATATGCTTCTGGATAGGGTTCACATTTAAATGACAATCACCAATTGAAATCAAAAATGTGGCATTTGGATTCTCTGTTATGTCTTTAGCTATCCTTTTACCTATGACTGGATTAATGTAGTCGTCTCGCCAAGAGCCTGATACTATTCGCATAATATCTCTAGCATCATTAGCTACCTGCATATCGCTGAAGTTCTTATTTTCTGGGTCTATTGACGCTAAATGTTTATTAGAGGCTGTATTAAATTCAACGGCGAGACTTTCATTTTCTTCCAATAACTCATCAAAAATTCTTGTGTTTTGTGCAAGTAGTCTGTCAAACATATTTTTTCTATTTTCTTGTTCTATACTTAGTGAAGCCATTATGTCCTCAAATGTTTGCTTCATAAGCTGACTCATTTGAGGCTCCCACCCTATAACTTTAGTTGGTCCTTTAGCAAAAAATCCTTTTTGCATTGTTTTAGGCACGAAGTTATTTAAATTAGCATCAACATCCTCTTGAGTTGCCTCTACATATAAGAATAACTGTTTTCTTTGTGCCTCTTTCTTTATAAATTCATTTCCTTCTGCATATGCAAAAGGTGGAGTTCTGTGCCCATCTCCGGTCATAATTATTTTAGGTTTATCGCTATTTGATTGACTAAGCCATTCTTTTATTGTGCTTTTAAGGTGAGTCCACTTATCCTCACAGCCTTCACATGTTTCATCCACGGGTATCAATGACTTTTCGTCCTGTTTATCAGCACTTTGTGCAGCTTGAGAATCAATTACATTTTGATTGCGGTAATATTCAGGCTTGTCAGGAACAGCCACTTCACCTTGTTTACGATTAACGAATGCCTCGCGTTCCATCTCTCTTCTGCCTTGTTCAAACTCTGCATCACTCATTCGGGAAGTGGATGCTGGTTCAAGCGCTTTAACGGTCTTTTTCTCACCATCCTTAGTTACTAATCCGATAGGCTGTGGCACCGATTGATGACTGCTATCCCAACCCTTATCTCCTGGCATTGATTATTCCTTTGTTAGCAATAAATTAACGAGAGTTAATTGTGGCAACTCGCTAATAGAGCAAACAACATGCCAATTAGGTAACTCTTTGATTTTATATCTTACGCAAAAAATGAAAATGTAAGCTGGGCAAAAAGTGGCCCAGACTTGAGCAAGAACTTGCCCAGCGGGGCAATAAATGGCCCAGAATTAAGACCGCTGTTTGGACATCACCGTAAAAAAGAATGGAGTTGTAACTAATGTGTCACTCACTAAGTCGTGGTCGGCTTCAGCAATTGGGTGCAATCTTCAACCCTATCGTTTCGATGCCGGCTACCAGCGATACTAGTGTCGGTGCCTAAGCTAAATCTTGAGCAACAGCTTTAGTAGCAAGCGTGCGTAACCTATTTGCATAGCCCCTCGAAATTATCAAAATTCATTAAATCGTACTTACAATGAGAAATTAGTTTAAAGGTGGGTTTGTGAGAAGCTGGAAGCCAGCAAAGTCGATGATCGATATTGTTTGGCCGCCTAGGGGGACTAAAGGGCTACTGAGGCGCGTGGTTAAATGAACATATCTTAAACCGTCATCTCGTGAGCGAGGCACGAGATGCCCGGGATCCAGCTCTGTTTCAGAGGCATGGATTCGGTACACATTCGTTGCTCACTTTACAGTGATGATGGTGTTTTAAGTGAATATCATTACTTTACTAATGATAAGGGTCTTAAATGAATATCCTCTTAAACTGTCATCCCGGGAGCGAGGCACGAGATGCCCGGGATCCAGCTCTGTTTCAGAGGCGTGGATTCGGTACACATTCGTTGCTCACTTTACGGAATGACCCGTTTTAAAATGGTCATCTCATTTTATGAAATGACCGGGCGCTCACTCTTAAGTTGAGGCTGGAGATGTCTTTCTTAGTTCACTCAAGCGTGCCTGGGCCAGACCTAGTACCGAATCTGCAGGATGCTCATCGAGCTGCTTCGACTGTCTGTCTAGATTAATCCCTGACTCGATACCTGTCAGCAACTCGATGGCCTGACTGACATGGTCAATGGCCCAGATATTAAATTTGCCTTTCTTGACCGCCTCGACAATGTCGCTACGCAACATCAGGTTCTGCACGTTAGTCTTAGGAATGATCACCCCTTGAGTGTTAGTGCGTCCCTTGATAGTGCAGACATCGAAGAAGCCTTCAATCTTCTCGTTAACGCCGCCGATAGGCTGGGCTTCACCGAACTGATTCATCGAGCCTGTGATGGCGACATCTTGTCTGATCGCCTGATTAGAAAACGAAGAGACTATGGCACAAAGTTCGGCCATGGTGGCGCTATCACCATCGACACCACCGTAAGATTGCTCGAAGGTGATATGGGTGGTGAGGGGGATCTTGGCGGTCTTACCCAGCAAGGACGCCAGGTAGGCCGATAGGATCATCACGCCCTTGGAGTGTAGGCTACCGCCTAAGTCCACTTTTCTCTCTATGTCGAACACCTTACCTTCACCGAAGGCTGTGGTTGCCGTGATACGGTTCGGCGCGCCGAACTGATGATCCGAGGTCGCGATAACCGACAGTGCATTGACCTGTCCGACGACATGATCTTGGGTACTGATAAGAGTGGTGCCGGTGATGAAACTCTCCATCACATTGTCTTTGACTCGGCATACGCGCATCTCATGATTGTGCAGGGCCTGCTCGACATGGCTGGCGCGGATCATGTTGGCATTGACGGCGCGGGCGCAGTAATTAGACTCTCGTAGCAGGTTGGCAATGTCGGCCGAGTGCAGGGAGAGTTTGTTCTGATCGTCAGCCTGACGAGAACTGAATTCAATGATGCGTTTTATGGCATTGCGATCACAATGCAGCATCTTGTTGCCATGCACGATACTGGAGATAAACTTGGCGTATAGGGCCTCAGATTTCTCGGTACGTGGCATTACATCTTCAAAATCTGCGGTCACCCTAAACAGTTCACTGAATTCGGGGTCATAGTGCTGCAGTAACTGATAAGTCTGATAATCACCGAATAAGATGATTTTTACATCCAGAGGAATAGCCTCGGGATCCAATGAGATAGTGCCAGACAGGGTGACTTCACGTTCGAGGGAGCTAAGGCTGAGCTTGCGCGAGCGAAGGGCACGCTTAAGGCCGTCCCACACATAGGGCTGTTCCAATACCTTGGTTGCATCTATCATCAGCACACCGCCGTTGGCCTTGTGCAGACTGCCGGAGCGGATCAGTGAGAAATCGGAAAAGATGGTGCCTTTGAAGGTCGCATTCTCGATATAACCGAAGATGGAGTGATAGTTGGGCGACTCCTCGACTATGATAGGCATCTTGTCATCATCTTGATTGACCAGCACATTGACCTGATAGCGGCGGGGCATCTTCTTGTCTAAAGAAGCATAAGAAAGCGCCAGTTGCTCCTCATTGTCTTCGAGAAACAGATCTAAATTGTCGAGAATGTCTTTATGCATAGCACCAAGATAGCTCTTAACGGCGGGTATACCGCTGTATTTCTCCTTGAGCTTAGTCATCAGGTGGGTGAGAACATCCTCAGCCACCTGCTCATCTTGCTTCTGTTGTTTG
Source organism: Shewanella benthica (assembly GCA_023284085.1). Classification (GTDB taxonomy): domain Bacteria; phylum Pseudomonadota; class Gammaproteobacteria; order Enterobacterales; family Shewanellaceae; genus Shewanella; species Shewanella benthica. The sequence goes on along the minus strand of JAKVHY010000001.1, from coordinate 336,120 downwards.
TCAGAGTATTCCTCTTCCCACACGGTAAATTGACGAATGATGACTCTGAGCTTAGATTCGAGATCCACGATAGAGGTTTCTAAGACATCTTGCTGTTTCTTGCTCAGTGCCTTAAATGTCTCGTCGGTATGGGCTTCCTTACCTTTCATGGCCAAAAGCTCATAGCTGCCTTGGGCCGTGATGGTCAGGCTGATACTCGCGTCTTTGGCTTCCTTAGTGAGGCCTTTAAGTGCAGATTCCTGCCTGTTCGACAGTTGACTCTTGAGCTTCTCGGCGCTGGAATAATACATCTCATTGTCGAACGCCAAAGGCAACGCCTTGGTCAGCTTGATGATGAACTTCTCGACATCTTTCTTGAACTCGATACCCGAGCCTGACGACAGCTTCAGCACCTTAGGCACACGGGCTTCATCGAAGTTAATCACATAACACCAGTCATGAAGAGTATGACCGCGGCCGTTGGGCTCGTGACGATTGAGATAACGCATCACCATGGTGCGCTTACCCAGGCCGTTACGGCCGAGGGCGTAGATGTTATAACCCTTGTCTGGCATGGACATGGCAAATTCTACGGCCTGTTGGGCGCGTTCCTGTCCGACAATTTCATCCAGGGGAGTTAAGTGTTTAGTAGACTTACAATCGGTCTCTAGGCCTGATAGCTCAGAACTGCGGTAAAGCTGGTCACTGCTTAGAGGGGATAACGGAGATATTGGCATAGGCAACCTCGTATATGACTCTTGATGATTTCAGTGTAGGCATGAAGATTTAAAAATTCAGTAGTTAATTTCGGCAGTTAGCGATTTTTTGCCAATAAAGCGTTCAAGCGCTCAAATTATAGTCAGGCATCGGCTTTGAATGTCAAAAACTTGCTCAGGAAAGGGGAAAAGCTGTCAGTCAAAAGGCTGAAACCTGTTTCAGCTGATGAGTTTATGAGGCTTATTATCTATTTGGCAGAGAAGAGGGAAGATACAGCTAGGGGGAAAAAGCGGGGGGCAAGCCCCCGCTATTAACTCGCTAAATCTAAAAACTCTTATTTATAAGAGCGAGCGTAAGGATGAATTTAGCCATTCACTTGCTTAGCTCTTGCTTTGAAGCGATACACCAGCAGGTAGAGTACGGGCAAGATGACCAGAGTCAGCAGGGTCGATGACACTATGCCGCCTATCACTACGGTTGCCAGTGGGCGCTGCACTTCGGCGCCAGTACCGATATTAAGGGCCATGGGCACAAATCCAAGACTCGCGACTAAGGCTGTCATCAATACCGGTCGCAGTCGCTGACTCGCACCTTGCTTAATGGCCTCAAAAAGCTCAAGTCCCTGTACTCTAAGCTCCTTGATGAAGCTCAACATCACCACGCCATTGAGCACGGCTATGCCCGACAGGGCGATAAAGCCCACCGCCGCCGAGATAGACAGAGGCATGTCTCTGAGCACCAGGGCCAACACGCCCCCGGTCAATGCCAGCGGCACGCCGCTGAAGATGATCATCGAGTCTCTGATTGAGCCAAAGGCGCTGTATAACAGGCCGAAGATGAGCAGCAAGGTCAGTGGCACGATTATCATCAAGCGATCGGATGCAGATTCGAGCTGCTCGAAGGTGCCGCCATACTCGCTCCAGTAACCGCTGGGCAGATTAAGCTCATCACCCATGAGACGCTTAGTGTCCTTAATGAAAGAGCCCAAATCTCGTCCCTCGACATTGGCTGTCACCACCACATGACGCTTGCCGCTCTGACGGTTGATCTGATTGGGGCCGACCTTGAACTTAATCTCGGCCACTTCACCTAGAGGCACATAGCTAAGATCCGGATTGAGATCCACGGGCAGCGCGATAGGCAGGTTTTCCAGGACCCTGAGATCTTGGCTGATATTTTCATCCATACGCACTATGAGTTTAAACCGTCTGTCCCCTTCATAGATGAGGCCAACTTGCACGCCGGACACCGCGACCTGCAGCGCTTGCTGCACATCGACGATGGTGAGACCCAGCAAGGCTAAGTGATCCCGGTTTGGCTCGATAGAGAGGGTTGGCAGGCCGGACATCTGCTCCACACGGACATCCTTGGCGCCATCGAGTTGCTGAAATAAACTCAGGGCGCGATCGCCGGCCTGTTTGAGGATATCGAGATCGTCACCATAGATCCTCAGGGCCACATCGGCGCGCACGCCGGCAATCAACTCGTTGAAACGCATCTCGATAGGCTGGGTAAATTCATAGTTATTCCCCGGCACCTGCTCGATATGATGACGCAGCTCATCGATGAACTCCTCCTTGGTCTTACTCGGGTTGGCCCATTCGGATCTGGGTTTGATGATCAAGATGGTATCGGCAACACTTGGCGGCATAGGATCTGTGGCCACCTCAGGTGTGCCAATTTTCGAAAACACCCGCTCCACCTCATCGAGCTCGCCGATGATCAGCTCAAGCTTCTTCTGCATCTCGATAGACTGCTCGAGTCCTGTTCCGGTAATGCGCATAGCATGGAGGGCAATGTCCCCTTCATCCAGTTTAGGCAAAAACTCAGAGCCTAAACGGGTCAGCTGATAAGAGGTGACGGCCATTAAGCCTATTGCAACAAGGACTATGATGGCCGGGCGCTTGAGGGAGAAGAACAACACGGGCTCATAGACACTACGGGCCTTAGACATGAGCCAGTTCTCTTTCTCATTGACCTTGCCCTTAACGAATATCGCGATGGCGGCCGGCACGAAGGTAACCGAGAAAATAAGCGCACCAATCAGTGCAGCCACAACAGTGAAGGCCATGGGGTGGAACATCTTACCTTCGACGCCGCTGAGGGCGAAGATGGGCAGATAAACCAGCATGATGATCAGCACACCGAACACGGCGGGGCGGAACACCTCCTTGGTTGCATCGAACACCACTTCCATCCTCTCTTCAAGCGAGAGCAGGCGACCGTATGTTTTCTGTGCCATGCCGAGACGGCGCAAGGCGTTTTCGACGATGATCACCGCGCCATCGACTATGATGCCAAAATCGATGGCACCCAGACTCATCAGATTACCGGATACCCGGTTAGCCGTCATGCCTGTGATGGCGAACAACATACTCAAGGGGATCACTAAGGCGGCAATCAGCGCGGCGCGAAAGTTACCCAGCAGGGCAAACAGGACGACGATCACCAGCACGGCACCCTCGAACAGGTTCTTCTGCACCGTGGCTATGGCCTTATCGACTAGACCTGTCCTGTCATACACAGCCTCGGCGATGATGCCTGGGGGTAAGCTGGCATTGATGATTTTTAACCTGTCACCGACCTCTTTGGCAACCACGCGGCTGTTTTCCCCCATGAGCATGAAGGCTGTACCCAGTACTGTTTCCTGGCCATCTTGGGTGGCGGCGCCGGTTCTGAGCTGTTTACCGTAGAAAACCTCGGCCACATCACCGATCCGCACCGGCGCATCGTCACGCTTGGTGATCACCACCTTGCGGATCTCCTCGAGATCTTTAAGTTGTCCGGGTGAGCGGACTAACCATTGCTCGCCATTTCTCTCTATGTAACCTGCGCCCGCGTTGCGGTTGTTGCGCTCCAGGGCGGTGATCACATCATTGATGGTGATCTTAAAGGCCAACATTTTGCCGGGATCCGGCGCGACCTGATATTCACGCTCGAAGCCGCCCAAGCTGTTGATCTCGGTGACGCCGGCAACTTTGACCAGCTGAGGGCGAATGATCCAGTCCTGAATAGTACGCAGATCTTCGGCGTTATAGGGCGTGCCGTCTTCCTTAGTTGCGCCGTCCCGGGCGCGAATGGAGTAGGTGAAGACCTCACCAAGACCACTGCTCACCGGCCCGAGAGCCGGCTTGGCCTCCAGGGGGAGCTCGCCGCGTATGCCTTGCAGGCGCTCGGAGATCTGTTGCCTGGCCCAGTAGATGTCAGTGCCTTCATCGAAGATCACCGTCACCTGAGACAGGCCATAGCGTGAGATGGAGCGGGTATACTCCAGGCTAGGAATGCCCGCCATGGCGTTCTCTATCACATAGGTCAGACGTTGCTCTGACTCAAGTGGTGAGTAGCCAGGTACGGCCGTATTTATCTGCACCTGGACATTGGTGATGTCGGGCACCGCATCGATAGGCAGTTTTAAGGTGTTGTAGACACCCAGCAGGGCGATGAGCAGGGTCATCGCCAGTACCAATAACCGTCGCTTTAAGGCGAAGGAGATGATTGTATCCATGATTATCTTCTCCTAGTGTACGTGTTTAGCGGCATCTTTCATGATGTCCGCCTTCAATAAGTAGCTGTTCTCGGTGACATACTCGACGTCACTATCCAGGCCTGCCAACACTTCGACATATACGCCATCGCTCTCACCTAAGCTCAGCATGCGCACCTCGAAGGTATTGCCATGTTTGACGAAGACGGCGGGTTTATCCATGAAGTTCTGCAGGGCATCGACGCGCACGGCCAGGGGAACCAGCTTGATGCGGGTCTCTATGTCAGCCTGAATGTGCATACCCGGACGCCAATGGCCGTGACTGTTATCGATAACCGCACGCACCCGAGCGATGTGACCTCCCGTCATAGTCGGGGCGATATAACTGATGGTGCTGCTGGCAGATGCACTGGAGTGTGCGTCGTTTGCGTCACTCTGGGCGCCGTGAGCATTGCCATGGTCATCACCTATGGTGACTTTCTGACCCAGAGCTAGCTTGCCTATGCTCTTAGGAAAGGCTGACAGGTCGATCCACACACTGGATAGGTCGCTGATGCGGATTAAGGCGCGGTTATAGGTGTTGTCTCCCAGGCTCAATAGCTGCTCGGTGACCTGGCCATTGGCCGGGCTCTTGACCGCATAAGATTGCAAGGTCCTGGAGTTGCGCACAGTGGCGATGATTTGGCCCTTTACCACCGAGTCGCCGATACTGACGTGTAGCCGCTCAATCACACCGGCATAGGGGGCATTAACGCTAAACTGTTTGTCGGCAATCGGCGCGACGATACCAAACAGGGTGTCGACGAAGGTGAGTTGTGTCGCCTTAGCCAACTGAGTTTGTACGCCAGATAGCTTGAGCAAGCGGTCATTAATCTCGGTGCGGCCCATGAAGTTGTCGTAATGCCAGTCGAAGCTGTTGCCATTAAAGCTGGCATCGACCTCGACCGTGAATGAGTGAGGCTCGGCCACACTGACCTTACTGACCAGATAATCATCTTCGGCGATGAAGCTGACTTTGTCGGTTTTACCGCCGAGACGCTTGAGTAAAATATCGAGCTGTACGTCACCGGGTGCGACTGGCTCACCCTTATGGTAGGCATAGACCCGCATCTCAGGCGGAATCCCGGATTCGGCCATAGTGATCTCGATGGCGAACGCTCCGCTTTGGAGTAATCTGCCCCCGTGTGGGCCTTCGGGAGCATGCTGCTCTTTTTCTTTCTCTTCGTGACCATGATCGCTACTGGCCCAGGCTGAACCCGTTGGCAGCAGACTCGATAAGCTAAATACCGATAAGGTGATGGCCGCGGCCATGAGTGCCGATGAAAGCCGATTGAGTTTAAATTTCATTATCTGTGTTCCTGTGCCACTAATGGCTTGATGTTATCGAGAGTGGCGGTCATGGATTGCCCTGTGATGCGCTCGAGTTCGAGTCTGGCTTGATAGACGCCGACCTTGGTCTCGATAAGCTCGCGTTGGAGGCTAAACAGCTCAGATTGAGCATCGGCCAGCAATAGCACATTGACTTGACCGGCCTGATAGGCGGTCTGTGTGTCTTTGAGTAGGCGATTAGCTAAGGGAAGCAGACGCTGCTGAAGTCGTTTCGCCTGTTTGGCGTTATTGACCATAGTCAGATGGATCTCAAGCAAGGACAGCCTGAGTTGACCCCGGGCCAGCCTCTGTTGCTCCATCGCCATCTCTTCCTTAGCGCGGGCAGCCATGATGTTGCCCTGATTCGGATTAGATAGCGCAATGGGCATAGAGAAGTTAAACATCAAAGCGCCGTCGTCGAAGCCGTCATAGCTACGAACCCCTAATCCTAAGGTGATGTTAGATTGCGCCTTCGACTCCTCCATGCGCCGTTTGGCATACATGACCCGCTCGATACTGAGCAGTTGCAGGTATTGAGGCGCCGTCTCCATGGCATTGAGCACACTCGCGGCCGTAGGCAGCTGGTGCAAGGGGGCAAGCTCACCGGCGACCAGAGCGAAATGTGCTTCACTTGACCACATGGCGGCTAAACCGAGTCTGGCAAGCTGAGCCTCACCGTCGAGACCATATTGAATCGACTCTGAGCGTGATAGGCGCAGGGCCATCTTGCTCACGTCGGCCTGAGTGACAGCGCCTGCCTTGGCCCGTGACTCAATCACGCTTAAGGCTTGCTGCGCGACGAGAATACGCTTGGCATTCCAATCTAGCAGCGCCTGAAGACGCAGTACTTGATAATATCTTTGGGTCGTTTCAGCCAATATATCCAGACGTAACAGCTCGTACTCGCTGAGACTTTGACGTTCTTCGGCTTGCGCGAAATCGATCCTATGCTGGCGTTTATCACCGAGCTCGATGACTTGGCTTAAACCTAATGTGATTTCGGCGTTATCGATCCCTTGCATTTCGCCTGTGCCCAGAATGTTTTCAATTTCCACCGAAAACTCAGGGTTGGGGGTGATCCCGGCCTGTAGAGTCAGGGCTTCATTGACCCTAAGCTCATAGGGATAGCGTTGCAGTTGCGGGTTGTGTAGTAAGGTTTGTTCGAGCACCCAAGGCAGAGTAATTTCTCCTTGGGCTTGGTTTAAACCTGTTTGTGCCAGACTTCGGCCAGCAAACAGGGCAAACACACACAGGCTCACAGTGACCATGCCGCGTCGGCAGGCCAGGAGAGCGATCTCTTGGTATCTCTTCACGAGAATGAACTCCAGTTATCTCAGCCTACTTAACGCTATCGCTAGCAGTACAAGCTGAGGTGACTTAAGTCTTCGTTTCATTCTGGGGGCTCACAAGGCATATGTATCCATGAACTGATCTAAGGTAAGGCCAAAAACCTGGCCTTGATCAAGCACAATAGATAGTACTTTGCCTGTTGAGGCATAGCGAGATGCCCCCTTAAGGATGAATTTCTGACTTATAAATAAGGTGAAATTATTTACTAATACTTGAAGGAGTTCAGGCGTGAGGAGGCGGAATAGGGGGTGCGTAACTTCTATTTTGATAGCTGAGAATAAAAAGGCTCGCGCCCTGGGACCGATTAAAATCGGAGACGAAGCTGTATTCTATGGGAGGGTGGCAAGAGGTATGAAAATCGCCATCTTGATCTGATTGCTCACTGGCCGCTCTCGTATGGGAGCAATTGGGACCGGGAAGGTGACAGCAAGACTCTTGTTGCTCGATAGGCAGACTAGACACTGCTGCGACACTTTGATCATTGTGATGAATATCCGATGCCACGCAGGTAGGGAATAATTGAGACACGAAAACCACCAGTAAGAGTACCAGTGTCAACTTAGATTGTAGGATCTGGGTTGAGGTTTTCATATCGAACAAGTATGTCTTCCTATTTTTGGGCGAATAAAGTTTTAGCGAATAAACAAAGGCATCGAATCGCCTAATTTAAGGCGGTATTAAAGCAGACAAAGATTTTAATATCTAGCGGACAATCATTAAAACAGTTCGATTAAGCGTAATAAATCATGTTTGCGTGATACAGGTTTTAAAAATTGGAATAAATTGATGGATTAGTACTCATGTCCATTGCAATGCCTTAGCACAAGCCTGCCAAATGATGGGATAACCTTGGTGGCACTAGCCGTAAAATAGCACCATAAATTAAATATAAACAAAGATTAAGCTAGGGTACTTGCGGCCGATAAAGTGAGTGACTTTGCAAAATGAAATGGTCTAATCACTTAGAAGTTAAACTTATTACCTTAACCGTGTTACCTAAATGTGTTATTTGTTGGTATTGAGGTAACATATACACCTGCAGAACATCTGTAAAGAGTGCGATAGACACTGTTTTACCAATAGATATTTTGGCTGCGAAGACTTCAGGGGTAGCTAAATTGCGAAGCGTACAAAACGAGTAGTCTTATATGGATAAATTGACCGAGATACAAGCGCCCGATCTGTTATCGTTTCTATCGAATAACAGCTCTATGCTGCAGCTGATGATAGACACCTTGCCTGTGCCTATCTTCTATAAAGATATTGCCGGGGTTTATCTTGGCTGTAATAAAGCTTTCGAAGACTTTATCAAGCTCACCAGAGAGCAGATGATAGGCCGCAGCGTTTACGAACTGTTCGACAAAGAGCTTGCCGATGTTTACCAGCAAGCCGATCAGGCTTTATTCGATGCTCCCGGCATTCAGGTTTATGAGAAACAGATCCGTTCCACGGAAGGTGATCAGCTGTTCGTTAAATTCCATAAAACCAGCTTTTTAGATAGCAACAACCAGGTTGCCGGCCTTATCGGGGTGATTTTTGACATCACAGAGCAAAAAAGACTCGAAGCCGTGCTGACTCAGCAGGCCAGCGTCGATGATCTCACCGGGCTGTTTAATCGCCGAGAAGGATTGAAGCGGGGCGAAGTGATGCATAAGATTGCTTCTCGCGGAGAGGGGCATTTGGCAGTGCTGATGTTAGATCTCGATCATTTTAAGCAAGTGAACGATAAATATGGTCACCTGGTTGGCGACCGCGCTCTGGAATTTGTTGCCAAAATCCTCACCGATAACAGCCGTATGTCCGATGTACTCATTCGCTATGGCGGCGAAGAGTTTATGATCATAGTATCGGGAAGCAGTGAAGATGGTGCTGCGGCATTGGCCGAGTATTATCGGGCAAGTTTAGCCAACAGCTCTATGTTATTAGACGACGGTAAGTCGCTTAGATTAACCGTGAGTATCGGCATGTCTTATTTCCGCCATCAATCTTTAGGTCAGCTGATCCATGAAGCCGATACCGCCCTATACGAAGCGAAAAGCAGAGACAGAAATACCGTGTGTAGCTTCTAGTTTGTTTTACTTCCTTACTATTTTAATCTTCGACCATAAGCTCACCAGTAGTTACCTGTCTCTTTTCTGTGATGAAAGCGTGAGATAAGAATGGAAATCATTAAAAAAATGTTAGTGTAAACGCACTAAATCAAAGTGGTTTTAACTATTCAATAGGGGCGATTTACCTGCTTTATACTCCCATGTTACCCTCATCTGCGACTGATACATTTAGCTTAGAATCAGAGCTAAAACAGACCACAAATACAAGCAGACCAAAAATGACAGTAATGTACAGCTTCGCAGAAGGCACACGTTCAGAAACCGATCTATTAGGTTCAAAAGAGATCCCTAATGATGCTTACTACGGCATTCATACCTTAAGAGCGATAGAAAACTTTAACATCAGTAATGAGAAGGTTGGCGATTGCGTCGAATTTGTTCGCGGCATGGTCAAAACCAAGAAAGCGGCCGCCATGGCCAACGCCGAACTGGGCACCATACCCGGTGACATCGCCGAGTCCATTATCAAGGCCTGTGACACCTTACTCGCTACCGATGAGTATTACGCGCAATTTCCGGTCGATGCTTTTCAGGGCGGTGCGGGTACCTCAGTCAACATGAACACCAATGAGGTCATTGCCAATATTGCGCTGGAGCAACTTGGTCAGCCTAAAGGTGCCTACAGTCATATCAACCCCAACGATCATGTGAACAAGAGTCAGAGCACCAATGACGCGTATCCGACCGGATTTCGGGTCGCGCTGTTTGAGCGAACCAATACCCTGCTTGAGGTTTTATCTCTGCTGATCGATACCTTCCTGGCTAAGTCTGAAGAGTTCAGTGATGTGTTGAAAATGGGTCGTACTCAGCTGCAAGATGCTGTGCCCATGACCTTAGGTCAGGAGTTTCGCGCTTTTGGCATAACCCTTAAAGAAGAGATCAAAAGCATCAGGCGTTGTCAGGAGCTATTACTGGAGATTAACTTAGGTGCGACGGCGATTGGTACCGGGCTCAATACGCCCGATGGATACTCAGCCCTCGCCATTACTAAACTTGCCGAGATCACTGGTCATCCTTTTGTTCCAGCCGAAGACTTAGTCGAGGCGACATCTGACTGTGGCGCTTATGTCATGTTATCGAGCTCGCTAAAGCGCTTCGCTATTAAGCTGTCTAAGATCTGTAACGATTTACGCTTGTTATCATCGGGGCCGCGTACCGGTTTAAATGAGATTAACTTGCCAGAGATGCAGGCGGGCTCGTCCATCATGCCGGCTAAAGTGAATCCTGTGATCCCGGAAGTGGTTAATCAGGTCGCCTTCAAGGTCTGTGGTAATGATCTGACCATCACCATGGCTGCAGAAGCGGGGCAGTTACAGCTGAACGTCATGGAGCCTGTGATAGGTCAATGCCTGTTCGAATCTCTGTCTCTGCTGGAAAATGCCTGTTTCTCATTGAAAGATAAGTGTATTCAAGGCATCACGGCAAACCGAGAAGTCTGTCAGGAGTTTGTGCTTAACTCCATCGGCATCATTACTTACCTTAACCCCTACATTGGTCATCATGAGGGCGACATCATAGGTAAAATCTGCGCAAAAACCGGTAAGAATGTCCGTGAAGTGGTCCTGGAAAGAGGCCTACTCAGCGCAGAACAACTCGATGAAATATTTTCAATCGAAAACCTGATGAATCCAAAATACAAGGCGCAACGCTTTAACAACTAGATATAAATAATAAGAAAAATGTATCTTTAAGATAATCAACGCCTATCAATATATTTGATAGGCGTTTTATTTTAGCGGCTAAGTAACCAAGTAATTTTGCTGATCACAGTGCCGTTCGAGATTGATGCTTAGCAACACATACAGGATGATGAATAAAACTCACTTTGAATACTTTATCCAATTTGTTACTTTTTTGTATTGGCTTTTCATTTTGTTAACAATTAGGCCTGAATGCCTAGCATGACATCTGAAATTCAATATAAATAAACAAATAATAACAAATAGATAAGTGAGTGGAGTTTTATGTCATTTAGAAATATGGCCTTGCATGATTTAGTATCAAAACGTAAGCCTTTCAAGCCTTTGGGTCTGAGCCTGGCGATAACATTAGCACTCAGTGCTTGTGGCGGAAGTGATGATGTCAAACCTGTGGTGGAGGCGATCACCCCAGAACAACCCGTTGTTGAAGAGGAGCAGATTGGTGAGCCATTAACGCTCGAGTTGGTGACCGAACACATCTCGAGTTCTGAGCCCGTCTCTTTTTATGTCGACGTCGCCGAAGATTCACCGACTCTGGTGGTGAGCCTGTTTAATGGCACAGCTAATGAAGCATTAGGCGATCCCGATGTGTACGTAAAATATGATGAACCTGCTACCGCTGGGGAAAATGGCAATTTTGATTGTGTATCTTATAACGGCGCAGGGGACAATGAAGCTTGTATCATAGATAACCCGATTGCAGGCCGTTACCATATTCTGGTTGATGCTTATGCAGAATCTGCCACAGTCGACGCTTCAATATTAGCCACAACAAGTATTTTCAATCACAGCCGCCTATGTAATGACTCGGTGCGTATCCGTTCGCAAGCCATGACCGATGAACAAGTCGATTCAGCCTGTGCCGTACTGAGTGAAACAAAGACACGTTTTGATGCTGTGTTAAGTGAGCTCATTGCCCCTGAGTTTGGGCAAGCTGTTGAAGATGATCTTAACGCGATCACTAACTTCAATGTGTTCGCGAGTTTATCGAATCATGCCGCATGGGCCGAGCACTTATTTGATACGGGCAATACCAGCGGGATCTACTTTGAAACCTCGCCTACTGACTGGTGGCATGATTCTACAGTACTCACCTTTAATGCCCTTGAGTGGAGCGGCGGACGCGATGTGATCCGCTCACTAAATCATGAATATGTTCATGCGCTCGATGGAAGATATAACAAAGAAGGCGGCTATCGCAGTGACATGGCCTGGTGGTCTGAGGGCTTAGCCGAATACTTAGGCACCTTCTATGAAGAAAAGTATCAAAGTCTGATCACCGCAAATGAAGCACAAAAATACACCTTGGCTGAAATATTCGCCGGGGAGAGTAATGCCTATTCTTGGGGTGAGTTGGCGGTGGGTTTCTTAATCGAGACTCAAGCTGAAACTGTGACTCAGATGCTCAGCCTAATGCGCGCCGGTGATTGGGATGGCTATTATGCCTTGCTTGATATTGTATCTGCAGACCATCAAGCAGAATTTGAAACCTGGTACTCCACAACGCTAGCCGCGCAATTTAATGCCAGTAACACAGCACTAGCACTGGGAGAGTATTCGCAGATTAACGGCCGAGGTGGCTGGTTATATTCGGTCACAGTGCCACAAGGGACAGACTCTATTACCTTTAAGACCCAAGGTGGTTCAGGTAATGTCGATCTTTGGGTTAATCAGGCACAGGCCTTTCATCCATCAATCGATATCAGTGCGACCTGTGAATCAACGACAATCGATAGCAACGGTGAAACCTGTACCTTAGATGCACCGAATGCGGGTGAGTACTATGTGACTATAGGCTCCGACTTTGTCGGCGGCGATATTATCGATCTGTATTTATCGGCTTGCGCCGGTGTTGATTGCAATGTAGATCTTCCAGCAGCCCAGGAGCTTAAGCAAGCCACTGAGCCGTATCTACCTCATTGGCCAGCTAAAGGCACGCTTGGTACATGTAGTCTTGCCGAGACGTACCGTACGTCCTACACAAATGCCGCTGATGTCGCTATCACGAATACCACAGATACACCTGTCAAAGTGTACTGGTTGAGTACTTCACAGGCGGACAAAGCCGGCGGTTCATACATGACTCTTGCCCAAGGTGACAGTTTCGCACCCGATAGCTGGCGTGTCGGTGAACGCGTTATGTTAACCGATATTGGCGATAACTGTTTAGGCGTCGCGATACTCAATGACAGCGATAACCAATTTGAGATTTTAGCTGAACATGTTGTTGGTGCGGTTGAAGAGATCATTATCCCCCAAGCCACTGCCGAGATGGGCAGTTGTGATCTTGCTGTGCCATACACGCGTCAATCGGGTAATGCCCCTGAGTTTATTGTGGCTAACACCTCAGATACGCAATACAGCTTATATTGGATAGATACTGATTCTGGTCAGCCTTACTTAGATAATGTTTACGCAACGCTAAACCTAAATGATATGTACAGTGCCGACTTCTGGACCGTTGGCGACCGTATGATGGTGACTGACAGTGATGATGTATGTGTGGGTGTGCTAGATCTTAACGAAACCAGCAATATCTTCGTACTTGAATAAGCCTTTATCGATTAGCGATAAAAGTTAATCATAAAAAAAGCGGTATTAGGCTCAGTGCTAATGCCGCTTTTTTATGCTTGTAGAAGAAAACAATCAGGCGAGGGAAACGGCTTGGTATATCAAAATGGCCTAATGTTTAGCTTAAAATAATCGAGTATCCATGGAAAATTCCAGCTCGACCTTAGTATCCATCATGTTATCGAAAGCGGGATGGTCGACATTAAGCAGAAAATTGCGCTCACGGGTCACTATGCTCGAGGGGACGCACAGAGCCAGACTGCTCTGACTGCTTAACCATTCATCCCCCAGATCGGCGGTATCCGCCGGCGCGGGATCTTCCTGCCAGTTATGGGGGAGGGAATCATGGTCGAGTAACATGATGTCTTTTTCATCCAGCTCGACGGAAAACAGCGCGTAATGAGTGATCTGCCGGGCATTATCTAAGTGAACCAATATCTCTAAGATTGCCAAAGACTCGGAGCCCGCCAGATAAACACAAGACTGACCGCGGCTATTCCAGCGTCCGCCATAGAGCCTAGCACCCTCACCGTCGAAGGCATTGCCGGCCCATTTCTTCTTCACGATGCGGTAAATGGTGATCATGCAAACACGCCGTGCTCTAAGCGGCCTATCAGATTCAGTACCGCCTCAGTTTCTGCCGAAGTCGACAGCATGTCGATAGGGCGTTTGTTGCCCAGACCACGAACCGGGTTTCTGAGCCATCGGGTCGCATCGACGCCTTCGCCCTCAAACAGATCCAGCGCCGACTTATAGACTTCGGCGAAACGATACAGCCTGTCACTCTCGTCGCGGTTGAATTTCCCCGCCTTGGCCCTACGCTGCAGCGTTGCACTGGCGATCACAGTGGCACTGGCTAGCTCAGACTTTTCTATGCCGGAAACCTTAGCCAGATTGCCGTAGACTTCAAAGGGCAAGCCAGTATGCAACGCCTCATACAAGCTGGCACCGCGCGCCGGAACGCCCACAGATTGCCAGAAGCCGATCACTTTATTTGCCGCGCTCGCTGGCGTGAATACATTGGTAATTGCCATCACTAGATCCTATTAATATAGGCCTAAACCTATCAGTTGATATCAACAGTATATATCATTTGATAACTATCGTGTATTAAGCTGGTGCACAAACAAAGGACTCGAGTGACTAGCGCTAAGATTTAGGTAAACTTCTCAAGACAAAGATTGAATATTGAAGGCAAACTAATTAGGATCACAGGTATCTGATTTTGACCAAGACTCAAGCGAATGACCCAAGAACTGTTTACCGAGCTGCATATCTCTGATCCTGAGACTCCTATTTCTGAGAACTCCAGCAAGGATCTGTATTTTATCTTCGATTCTCACTGCCCGTGGAGCTACGGGGCCACACCTTTGGTCAACGCACTTCATGAAGCTTACCCTGAGATGAATATCCACCTGCTGCATAGCGCACATTACAATGGCACAGACAGCGCGGGCGAAGAGCAGATGGAAGAAGTGGCGAAACTTACCGGACTTAAGTTTGGCAGAGATCACATTCGTTACGTTAACAGCCCTAAGAGTTCGCTCAAAACAGCAAACTTGATGGGATGGATGCAGAGCAAGCAGCCGAAGAAAGTATTGGCAGTGCTCAATACCTTACAAAGGGCACACTTCATCGAAGGTAACCCACTAGGTACTAAGCATGACTTCAATGACGTGGTTGAAAAGTACAAGTTATCACCCTCAAATAAAGTCTTCAAAGATGAATTGAGCAGCGAAGCCGAATACGTATTATCGGATATCGCCGAGATCCAGGAGATGATAGGCACGAACTCGTTCCCTGCACTGGTCATCACCATCGATGATCATGCCATCTTTGTCGATCACTCTAAGTACCTAAGCAATCCACAAGGCGTGGTTGCTGCGGTTGAGAAAGAGATCGCCGCGCTTAAATAGCCGCTTTGTGATGACCATGCTCTCGAGTCTGGAATCAATCACTTTCTAAGAGAAAACCACGGTGAATATCGTGGTTTTTTATGGGCGCATCTTGTGCTTCTCCCATCATTTTATGTAAAAAAACATCCAGTTTCACTACCAAATCGTTCATCCTTTCTACGAATAGTCAGGTTCGCTTGCCATGATCTGTTAGAATATCGCGCATAATAATTTTAATAAGCAATTTATTAGGGATCCATGAAAGAATTTATCATTATTGGCGCTGGGCAGTCTGGACTGTCTATGGCGTATAATTTATCGAAAAATAATAAAGATTACCTAATTTTAGACGCCAATGAGCACATTGGTGCCCCTTGGTTAAAACGCTGGGATTCGTTAAAGTTGTTTACCCCCACAGAATATAACCATCTTCCGGGGATGTTATTTCCGTTTCCTAAAGGGTATTACCCCAATAAATATGAAGTGGCAGACTATTTAAAAAGTTATGTCGAAAAGTTTTCTATACCCATTGAATTTAATCAAAAAATCACCTCAGTAAAAAGAATTAATGGTATTTTTGAAATAACCAGTGCAACGGGTCAGTATCAAGCCAAGCAGCTCATTATTGCCACGGGTCCCTTCCATACGCCTTATACCCCCCCTTGCCACGCTGATATCGCTGATAATATTATTCAATTACACAGTGAACACTACAAAAATCCCGAACAGCTGCAAGATGGTGACTGTTTAGTCGTCGGTGCCGGAGATTCAGGGGTACAAATTTTATCAGAAATTGCAGAGACGGGGCGTACGGTGCATTTCTCTGGAACCGATAACATCACGGCTATACCACAATCAATTTTAGGTAAAACCTTGTGGTGGTGGTTCACCAAAATAGGATTTTTATCGGTGACACGTTTTAGCAAAATTGGTCAATGGTTGAGTAAAGGTGTGCAACCGGTTATTGGTACCGACGTGAAGGCACTTCTGGCCAAAAAGAATGTGATCCATATGGGGAGAACATTATCGGCAGATCAGGACAGTATCAAGTTTCAAAAAGGCACCATCAGCAGTATCAAAAATATTATCTGGGCGACAGGGTTTAAACCCAACTTTTTCTGGATTGAAAATATTACTTTTGATGAGATGAACTACCCAAGTAATTATCGAGGGGTCAGTGATGATGTCGATGGATTGTACTTTATTGGACTTCCTTGGCTATATACCCGAGGCTCAGCAACCTTAGGTGGTGTGTGGAAAGATGCAGAATATTTGATGATGCGTATGCAGAAAAACCATAAAGATGATCGCGACATTGTCACCGAAACCTCACCATATCGATCAAATTCCCCATGTGTTGTTGATGCTGTGCAGAAAGAGATAGCAACGCAGAAATAACGATTACCAGCATAGCTTCAACATCGAGGCAGCGGTTAATAGCCGCTACTAATAAAAAAGCGAAGTCACTGACTTCGCTTTTTTCGTTGGCGGCATTACCGCTAGGTGGTATTAATTAAAAATCGTAGTTCATGCCAATCATAAAACTGCGTCCCATGAGTGGGGAGTAGTCCTTCAGTAGCGAAGTATGCGGCCTTGCGTCCTGATTGAGTAAGTTGTTACCCTTCACATAGAACATCAAATCGCCATCTTCCGTAGCGAGATGATAGGTCACTGCGGTATCGACTAAGGCATAACCCGCAGTATCCGTCTCATTTTCGGCGGTGTCGGTCTGTTTTGCATAAGCCATCACGCCAACTTCGGCATGCCAGTCCTGCAGATCAAAGTTAAGAGTTGAGCCAAAACGCATGGGAGACATAAGAGGCAAGTTGCCACCATCGACCAATTTACCACGAGTGTAATCACTGAGTAGATCCAGTGACCAGGTATCGTCAAATGGTATCTTGGCTTGGGCTTCTACTGAGTAGAGCTCTGCATCGCCTTGGGTGAATTGATACACGGGCAGATCGCCTTCTGCACCGATATCATAGGCTTTAAGCCCGGTGTTTTTTTCGTAGTAGAAATCATTGATCCTGTTATAGGCCACGCTGACAGACCCTGTCCATGCTCCTGCTAATTTCCTCAGGGTTAAATCGATATTATTGGCAATCTCTTTGTCACTGCTGTCACTGTTGGGAATGACATTACCGTTTTCAATCTTGAATTGGGAACCCACTTCGAAGCTTTGGGTCGCATCGTGTGCGCCAAAACTGTAAAGCTCTTCGGCGGTGGCCGAGCGTTCGGCTCTTTCGACTGATAAGCCTAAGTTGTAGGCCGGATTGAAATCCCAGACTACGCCAGCAGAGACTGTAAGGTTGTTATCACTCACGCCTTCGGGCTGATAGTCTTGTGCCCCGGCTAAGGTTTGTAGCTTCATGGTGTTAGGGTCTAAACGATAATGCTCGATGCGACCCCCAAGCTCGATACGAAAGTCATCAATTTTACGTTCTTGGACGATAAATGCCGCTATGGTGTCGGTTTTACTGTCTGGGGTCAGTGCTTCTTCCCCCTGAACAGAGAAATCCCGGTGAATGGCGTGCAGACCCATGACCCCTTGCCATTCTCCCCAAGGGGTATTGTTAATGCTTAAGCGGGCTTCACTCTGCTTGTTGTAGAAGAAGGTATCAGGGATGCCATCTTCCTCCTCGGCATGTTGATAGTCGGTATAACCTGCGTCGAAGCGCAGTTTACTCACGCCAGAGAATGGATCTAGCAGGCCAGAGTGAAGTTGCCAGGCTGTTTTTTGCAAATCTATGGTGATGTTAGGATCACCTTCCACACCGCGGCCCGGAATGCCGTAGTTAGACTCAGTGCGAGCCCCGGATATGCTGATAAAGCCGTCATCACCCGTGTATCCGACACCGGCAGCATAGTCATCGAGTTTTAGCTGACTATTGGCCACGCTACCTTGGGTTTCGCTCTGACCCTCAATGGCGTTGCCGGCAATATCGAAATCATCTGTGTTGCGATGTGTGCCGTCTAGATGCCAATTGAATTGTCCGTTGCCGCCGTTTAGCTCACCATTGACGGTGCGGCCATTATTACCTGTCACATAGTGAGTGCCAAAGTTACCGGATAACTCATCGACAGACTGTTCGTGGACTCGGTTATTGACCACATTGACGACGCCACCAATCGCCCCGTTGCCATAGAGTAGAGAGCCTGGTCCCCGCAGAATCTCGATTTGCTGCGCCGTTCCGGCTTCAGTGGTCACCGCGTGATCCGCCGATACCGTAGAGGCATCGCCCACTGAAAGACCATTTTCTAGCACTAGCACTCGAGGACCACTCATTCCGCGGATAATCGGGCGACTGGCACCGGCACCAAAATGAGAGGCTTGCACACCGGGCAGCTTCTCGAGTGTATCGCCTAAGCTAGGTTCGATATTCAGTTTCAGCTGATCTGCCGTCATCACGCTGATTGGCGTGGTGCTTTCCATTGCCGAGCGCAGAAAAGGTGATGCGGTGACGACAATGTTTTCCATCATGGCCTGCTCGAGTGACACATTTTGCGTCACTGTGCCTGTGGTTATCTGTAAATCATGATCTGCATGTCTGTAGTTATCATCACTCACATGCAGATGCACATGACTGTTGTCGGCAAGCGTTAATTGGTATTGACCTTGGGCGTCACTGGTTGTCTTGTTACCACCGTCGATACTCACATATGCGCCAGCGATAGGCGCCCCATTAATATCGGTAATTTGACCTTGCAGCTGGGCCGCCATTACAGGTGTACACGCGCCAGCAACCGCTAGCGCTATATATGATAGAGCGTATTTCATTGTGCCTGTCCTTATAGATAAGCAAAAAAACTTTTTTAGATAATTTTTAGATTGATTTTGGGTTTGCTTAAGGACTAGAAGGGAGGGGCACGTACGTTTAGGCTGCGCAGCCAAGGTAATGAAGGCTGAAGATACAGTGGAGGAGCAATAATTTCAGCTTGCTGCTGACACATTGCAGGCATGATGATCGTTGTCGGGCCAGCACTATGATCATGATAAATATTGCTGTAAACACAGTGAGTATTATCGTGCTCAAGCGCATGCTCGACAGAATGGGCGAGGGTGATTGATTGCAGAACAATCAGCCATAAGCCGAACACTAGCCAGAGGCTATTTTTAAGCGTCAGGGACATCCGATTTGTCATTATGGTTAACCTGATCTCCTCTTATGTTCGATTAGCTTATTAAACGCTAGGTTTGCTAATTCTATTTTAGTAATGGCTCAAGTTACTCTTGCTCGATGGGAATTGCAAAGCTAAAAAGTCGCGATAACTTCAAATACGGGTTGGATCAATCGTTCCATCAACTCAGTGTTTATCTGTCTTTATCGTGTTTTCTGCTTGGTCTGTGATTCTATCTATCGGCGCAGGGACTGCCAGCCCTGTGTCTGAGGGGATGGCGCTGTTACGGAGAAAGTTTACGTTATTAACTTATGTTACAGCATGTTACCTCCGTGTTCGCAGGTGTACCTTTGCGACTTAGATCACACTTTAAACCTGTGATAGATAATTAGCTCACAATAATATTCGT
This sequence comes from Shewanella benthica, assembly GCA_023284085.1. Lineage (GTDB taxonomy): Bacteria > Pseudomonadota > Gammaproteobacteria > Enterobacterales > Shewanellaceae > Shewanella > Shewanella benthica. Next base: position 316,414 of record JAKVHY010000001.1, on the reverse strand, counting down.
CGACTAGGAGTTTAATGTTTTATCCAATTAGAAAATAGTGAACCTATCGAGCAATGAAAAGTGACACGAGTATTTTCAACCAGCCTAAACCTTTTAAGATGATTTTTTTCATCGAGCTCTGGGAACGGTTCGGTTATTACGGCCTGCAAGGGATCTTAGCCGTTTATTTTGTCGAGCATCTGGGTTATAGCCAGCAAGACGCCTTCGTGACCTTCGGTGCATTTGCCGCTTTAGTGTTTGGCTTAGTGGCGATCGGTGGTTATGTGGGCGATCATGTGTTGGGCACTAAGAGGACCATGATTTTGGGCGCCTTGGTGTTGGCGCTGGGTTATTTCATGATGGCCATGTCGATTGAGCATCCCGGACTTATTTTCTATGCGCTAGCCACAGTGGCCGTGGGTAATGGTTTGTTTAAGGCCAACCCGGCAAGCCTGCTGGCAAAATGCTATGAAGATAATGACAGTCGTCTCGATGGTGCTTTCACCTTGTACTATATGGCGATTAATGTCGGATCTCTGGTGGCGTTGTCACTGAGCCCGGTAATTGCTGATGCGTATGGTTATGGGGTGGCCTTTGCTATCTCAGGTCTGGGCCTGATCGCGAGTCTGCTGAGTTATCTGCTGTTTCGTTATACCGTACAAGGCATAGGTTCGAAACCCGATAATCAGCCACTCAGCTATCTCCGCCTATTGGTTGTGATGCTAGTGTCTGTGGCTGCAGTATTTCTGTGTGCCTGGCTCATGGTCAACATCATGATGGCTAATATCGTGCTGGGCTTGATAGGCATAGCCGTGATTAGCATATTTGCCAAGGAAACCTTGGCAGAGACAGGTGTTGCCAGAAAGAGGATGATAGTGGTGTTTATCCTGATGCTGCAAGCAATCATCTTCTATGTACTCTACGCTCAGATGCCGACCTCGCTCAATTTCTTCACCATCTATAATGTGGATACCCAAGTGATGGGTTTTAATATTAACCCTGTTAGTCTGCAGGCGTTAAATCCATTTTGGGTGGTCTTGTGTAGTCCGGTTCTCGCTTACCTCTATTTGCGTTTTGGCCAGCAGGGACGGGATCTGTCCATGCCAGCCAAGTTCACCTTAGGCATGTTTATGTGTGCCTTTGCCTTCTTGATCGTTGCCGCTGCAGGCACTTACTTTGCCGACAGTCAAGGCATGGTGTCTATGTGGTGGATGGTACTAGTGTATCTGTTTCAGAGTCTGGGTGAGTTGCTGATCAGCGGTCTGGGTCTGGCCATGGTGGCCAGCCTGGTGCCTCAACGCCTGATGGGATTCACCATGGGCGCCTGGTTCCTGACTCAAGCGGCATCATTTGTCATCGGCGGTTATGTTGCCACCTTCAGCGCCGCACCGGAGAACGTGACCAATCCGCTGCTGACGTTGCCTCTCTACATAGATCTGTTTTTGGATATAGGTCTGGTGACCTTAGTCATCGCTATCATCATGGCCTGGTTTGCTCCTAAGTTAGCCAGGATGATGAATGATGAGCAAACTGTCGACAGTGCAGCGCTACAGCAGGCAAGCTAATATCAGTTATCACGGACAAGCCCTCTCCTGAATAAAAGTCTGAATCATCAGTCTAAAAGCCAACGCCTCCACATGGAGGCGTTGGCTTTTTGTTGTAGCTGAAGCGTGAATGTTTGCCGTAATTCGTGTCACAAGTGCGACCGAGGGGGAAATTTAAAGTCGCAGTGTTACCTTTGGCTGCGTCAGTGTGCCACTACGCAGAGAGCGAAGGAGAAGCCGCGTTCAACATGCAAGTGCACCATTACGACTCACTCATTGAAGAGACAGTGATCCTAACCATCGTTAAAACTGGTTGGTGAAATTGATAAATCACTTCCAATTATCGATGAAAGGTTATTGATTAAGCGTTCCATTAATAACGACCCTAATGATTAGTGTTCTAACTATCATGTGGTAATTCAATTGTGATCCGTATTGAGTATTAAGCAAGTCAATTGGAGGCGCCATAAAATAGAGAGTAAGGTATCTCTATGAATCCAGTGGTATATGTATATTAGGTCATTTCTTCTTAAATAAGAAACATTTGAATTATTACAGCTCTAATCATTTTAACTCTAATCATTTCGCGGTAATAGATACACACCATCTTCTATGACAGGGTTCATCTGTAAGAATTCGAAAGAAAATAAATATTTTGCACCAAGGAGTTGAAAGCTTGATGGGAAACACATTTAGTTGCCAAGAAAAGTTACCACGAATGTCGGTGCCGGACTTAAGCATAACCTGCCGTAAACTCATTGAATGGGCCGAACCGCTATTAACCCAAGAAGAGTCTGCGAAGACCAGAGAGGTCATAGAGAGATTTTTACAGTCTGGTGGAGAGGGAGAAAAACTGCAGAATGAACTGGTTGAATGGAATAATCAAGATGCTCAATCTAACTGGTCCTCACCCATCTGGCGAAATATTTATCTAGAATCACGAGACTCTCTGGTGATTAACAGTAACGTATTTTATTACCTGAAAAGTAAGCTTGATGAGCAGGCCTGCTCACAGGCAAATATTGCTGCTGCGCTTATTGTCAGTGTTTATCACTTTATCGCCTTGGTTGATAATAAAACGCTTCCGGTTGACATGCAAAAAGAGCTACCGCTTTGCATGAATCAGTACAACAACCTTTTTTCCGCAATCAGAATTGCGCAGTTAGGAACCGATGAGTTCAAGGTTTCATCGTCCAGAAAGCATATCGTGCTAATGCATAAACAACGCATGTACAAAATCGATATTCTTGATTCAACTGGAAGTATCAGAGCACCAGCGTCAATTGAAGCAGATCTTGAATGCATTCTCTCTCATCCAGGGAAAGGGCAAAGCTTAGGTTTGCTTACCACAATGCAGCGGGATGACTGGGCAAAAAGCCGCACAGATCTGCTGCAGATATCGGCTAATAATAATCAAGGGATGACCGTTGTCGAAGAAGCTGCTTTTGTATTATGCCTGGATGAAAGTGCCCCCGAAGAGATAACCCAAGTATCAACACACTTGCTTCATGGAGACGGCAGGGATCGATTCTTTGATAAGTCGCTACAGTTTATCGTCTTTAAAAATGGTAAAACCGGGGTAAATTTCGAGCATACAAGCATCGATGGATCTGTGATGCTGCGTCTGATTGAACATATCTATGACACGATTGATAAGGTTTCTTTCGATAACGGGGGCGTTTCTGCTGAGACAATGCAGGCTGATTTCTCTAACGTCGCAGAAATTGAGTTTGATTTAGATGATGTGTTGAAGCAGACAATCCGTAGCGCCGAAGATGCGTTTAGCCAGCACACGGCAAACACCCAAACCCGGGTGCTAAACTTTACTCAGTTTGGCAAAAACCAGATAAAGCTGTTTGGTGTGAGCCCAGATGCATTCGTTCAGCTAGCGTTACAACTGGCGGAATATAAGCTTTATGGCAAGTGCCACAGTAACTATGAAGCTGTGATGACCAGAACGTTTCTTGACGGGCGCATCGATGTCTTATATACAGTTTCGCCCGAGTCGATGGCGTTTATTCACCATATACTCGATGCTGGCTGCAGTCGTCAGACTAAAATAGATTCACTCATTAAAGCCGCCAGAAAGCACATCGAAAGGGCAAACGAATGCAGATTAGGCCAAGGGGTTTACTCCCATTTTATGGCGTTAAAGTACCGCTATAAAGAGGCTGGCCATCTTATTGGAATCACTGCGCTGCCAAAAATATTTACAGACAAAGGATACCTGACACTGAATCACAGCGTGGTTTGTACCAGCACCACGTCAGACTACGGTGTCGAGCTCGCAGGTTACGGACCTATTGTTGAGGACGGTTACGGGATCCGCTACTTTAAACGTTGTGACTCCATCTGCTTTAATATGACGAGTCGAAGCGCTATGCAGGATAAACTCGAGTTGATGAAGCGCTATATCGAGCAGTCATTAATTGAAATGGCTGATTTGATGCGAAGCCGATGATATTGTCAGCTCAAAAAATCGCATTGAGGCGTACGAAATCCAATCAGATTATGAGCACCGTTAAATCTTACTCTGCCCTAGATTTACGTTATTGACTGCAACGCTCGAATAATTCGGAGTTTAATCTATTGCTTGCACCATGCTTGCGGCATAATGGCGTTAAGTACTTAACAGAGTCGTTATAATGGACAAGCAGCAAGACAGTTACATGACTGAAGAAACACTAATTGAAACAGTCGAAAATCAAATCGCCGACGGTGAGCCCAAAAAGGTAAAAGAAACCTTGATGCGTTTAGTCATGACAGGTACACCGCGTGAAGAAGCGATTCAATGGATGGCGTGCGCCTTGGCTATCGAAGTAGTCGATGTCATGAAAAATGCTTCCTCTTTTAACGAAATACGTTATAGCCAGCATTTGGATGCACTACCGAATATGGATTGGATGGAAGATTAATAACAACCCATAAATTCCTGTTCTGTTAATCCCGATAAGTGACATTATCGGGGTCTCATTGAAAAGTCTCAATAACAATAAACAGAGACACCCAAGGTTAATGGCTAAACTTTTCCCTCCTACTCATCTTTAGTTATTGCTTACTGTAGGAGCTTGATATGCCCAGACCATGAAGCACTCAAATAAGTATTGAACTTTATATTTAAACAAAAGTGCCTTCTACCATTGCTGTAGTAGAACCGTTAGACGCGCCTACCTCACGGGAGTTGATGACCTCTCGTACAGCTTGAATTTCAACATTTTCCTTTTTAAACCCCCTTTGTCCCAACATTGCTGACTTTGAATATTCCGTGAACTTGTTCAATTGGGTTTATGGGAAAGATGTTCATTGATAATTTACTATCGACTGGATATGTTGTTGATTAGCAATGGGTGGCACGATTTTAACACTCGATTTTACCTTAGCAGCTTCCTTTATTAATCTAGTATCGTCAATAATCTGAAAGGCGAGAGGGAATACTGGTTAAATTTAAAATTGACTTGCAACTTGTAATTACTCCCGCTTTTACGTGCTAAAAACCAATTTAGTGACTATCCTTTTATTCAGTTTTCACTGTCATGAGAGTCGCGAATTGTAAACTGACCAAGTTGCTGTATCAATGGAATGTTTCGAGGTTAAGGGAATATGAGAAAGCAGGTAAGTTTGAATGGAAATAAATTACAGCTTTTGATTTTTGGTTTGAGCACCCTAGTTTTTTGTTTGTTTGTTAGTAGCTGTTTTCATGTTACTGATAATCATACGATCAAGGTTGGGATTTTGCACTCTTTGACCGGTACGATGGCAATAAGCGAGCGGTCTGTTGTTGATGCCACCAATATGGCAATAGATGAAATAAATGCCCGGGGTGGGGTGCTTGGGCGCAAGATAGAAGCGGTCACCATTGATGGTAAGTCAGATTGGCCGACATTTGCTCGTGGTGCGCAATCACTGATCGAAACAGAAAAGGTAAGTGTTATTTTTGGTTGTTGGACCTCTGCCAGCCGAAAGATGGTAAAGCCTGTCGTTGAGAAGTTTGATCACCTCCTATTCTACCCTGTGCAATATGAGGGTCTCGAAGACTCCCCCAATATTATTTACACCGGAGCTGCACCAAACCAACAGATCACACCGGCGGTAAAATGGGGTGTTGAAACTCATGGTAAAAGAGTGTTTCTGGCTGGATCGGACTATGTTTTCCCCAGAGCAGCAAATATGCTGATAAAGCGACAGCTTAGTGTTCTTGGGGCTGAACTGGTTGGCGAATATTACCTGCCACTTGGTGATAAGAATACTGATGCAATGACCAATGCGATAACAAAAAGCAATGCGGACATTATCTTTAACACCATAAATGGCGATAGTAATCTCTCATTCTTTGCACAGATGTCGAGTAAAAACATCAAAACTCCGGTGCTGTCTTTCAGTATTGCCGAAGATGAACTCATCCATCTAGACATGGAAATCATGGTGGGTCACTACAGCGCATGGAATTATTTTCAGTCACTGCCAACAGAAAGTAATCTTCATTTTGTTGCACGCTTTAAAGAAAAGTATGGCGACAAACGAACAACCAATGCATCGATGGAAGCCGGCTACCTTGGTGTTTACCTTTGGGCAAAAGCGGTTGAAGACGCAAATAGCACTGACCCGTCTACGATTAGGCAATGGCTAAAGGGAGCGTCATTCGACTCGCCAGGAGGTCATGTCACCATCAGTACGATCAACAACCATCTCTGGAAGCCGCTTTATATAGGGAAAATAAAAGAAGATGGCCAATTTGAAATAGTATGGAGTCAAACCAAACCGATACGCCCTTTACCATACCCTTCCTACCACTCCCGACAGTATTGGGGTGATTATCTAGATAGCCTTTACCAAGGCTGGGGTGGAAAGTGGTCTGCCACAGCAACTGAAACTACCACTGCAAACGCAGAGGGGCCTTCTGCGGTTAAAAAAATAAAGCAGGGAGGTGCTTAGTAATGAATATTCGTAATAAGCTGCTGTTTATTTTTATTGTAGTGACTACTGTATCTGTCAGCATATTGGCATTTGTAGCAACTAAAAGTGCAACACAAACGCTTAAAATTGAAATCGAAAATTCGCTGAATAGTCTAATCGATGCAAAGGTTGAACACATCTATGATTATATTAAGACTAATGAGCGTTCAGTGGCAACCTATGCAGCGCTCCCCTTTGTTGTTGATGCAATGGCGCAGCTTTCTCAATCGTTTAAACAAGGCATAAAGAGTGCGCCCTATCTTGAGCAGGATACAAAATTCCGAGAAGACTTGAGTCAACTTAAAGGCCGGCTTAATGCCTATGACTTGTTCTTGATTAACCCAGATGGCGACATCATTTTTACAGTGATACATGAGTCAGATTTTGGCACTAACCTAAGAACCGGATCCTTAAGTAATACTCAGTTGGCATCTATATTTGAGCGTTCAGCAACCTTGTTGGAAACACGAATATCAACATTTGAACCTTATTTACCCTCACAATGGTCCGGACAGAAACATAGTGCTTTTATCGGGGCGCCTGTTTTTAAAGGAAACACCTTGTTGGGTGTATTTGCAATACAACTCAATAGCAATGATTATTTTTACCTTTCTTCAGATTATTCAGGCCTTAAGCAGACGGGAGAAATTGTCATTTCAAAACGAGATGGCAAGGATGCACTCGTTATAGCGCCACTGCGTCACGATGCTAATGCTGCCTTTAATTTACGTTTTCCGATTGATACCGGCATTACGGAACCAATTCAGCGGTCTGTAACGGGAGACAGAGGTTCCGATATGTCCGTTGGATATGATGGAACAGAAATCCTAGCTGCCTGGCGCTCTATTCCTGAGCTAGAATGGGGGCTTGTAGTCAAAATTGAAACAGCAGAGGCCTTTGCAAGTGTGGCAACTATTAAGTGGGAATTCGCATTTGTAGGGCTACTAATCTGTTTGTTTGCCGGCTTGATCTCCTTGGTTATTTCAAAGCGAATATCTGCGCCAATTTTGGCATTGGTGGACGCGTCAAACCGAATAGCTAAAGGAGATCTGAGCCAGAGAATTATTCAGAATTCATCCGACGAAATTGGGCAGTTAGCAGCATCCTTTAACAATATGATGACGGTACGACAAGCGCATGAGTTGGAATTGGTTAATGCGGTGAGTAAGGCTGAAGAAGCGGTGCTTGCAAAGAGTCAATTTCTGGCAAGTATGAGTCATGAAATCAGAACACCTATGAACGGTGTTTTAGGTATGCTCGGTTTGTTGTTGAAAACGGACTTGTCACAGGATCAACAACGCAAAGCAGGTATTGCACAATCCTGCGCCAAATCTCTTCTAGCCTTGATTAATGATATTCTGGATTTCTCTAAGGTTGAGGCAGGCAAACTGGAACTCGAAGTACTGGATTTCGATATTCGAAGATTGATGGGTGAAGTTGTAGAAGCAATGGCTGTCAAGGCGCATGAAAAAGGACTGGAATTAGTTTTGGATGTTGTTCAAATAGAACACACCATGGTGAAAGGCGATCCTGGCCGAATTCGCCAGATATTAACCAATCTAATCAGCAATGCTATCAAGTTTACCGAAGAAGGCGAGATTATCGTACGGTCACATCTTGAAAATGATGGTAACAGTGCTTTTGTGTTTCGGTGCTCTATTGAAGATACGGGCATTGGCATTCCAGAATATAATCAGGATAGGCTGTTTGAGAGTTTTACGCAGGTTGATGCATCAACCACGCGGCGGTATGGTGGCACCGGACTGGGGCTGACAATTGTTAAAAAGTTATGTGGTTTAATGGGCGGAGATGTCCGTTTTCATAGTGAGCTGGGAAAGGGCAGTTGTTTTGAATTTAGTATTGCTCTAGAGCGTAGTGATCAAGCTGTTCATATCATTCCTCCTGTTGATTTGAAAGCATGCACTTTGCTGGTTGTGGATGATAACGCAACTAATCGTGAGGTTTTACGTGGACAGCTTGAATATTGGGGTGCTCATGTTTTTGAAGCCAAGAGCGGTGCAGCAGCGCTAGAATTGATGGCGAAGCGAGCACTTGACTCCCAGCCATTGTTTGATGTCGCTTTCCTTGATTTTCAGATGCCTGAGATGGACGGCGCGCAGTTGGCAAAAGCGCTAAAAGCAGATCCTGGCTTTAGCTCGATGAAACTGGTATTGATGACGTCAATGACTGATTCCGGGGATAAACAGTATTTTTCATCATTAGGTTTTAGTGCATATTTTCCAAAGCCTGTAATCACTTCAGACCTGTTTGATGCCTTGGCTATTATCATTGATGATGACAGGGATCACCGGCAAGGAAAACCTCTGGTGACGCACGACTATCTAAGTTCTTTAAGTCATAAAGAGCTAACAAAGACCGATTCAGACAATGGCTCCGAAACAACTGACGAATGGCCCGCTGGCACCCGTTTGCTGTTGGTTGAAGACAATCAGGTAAATCAGCTGGTCGCTATATCAGTGTTGAACGATATGGGTTTCGCGGTAGATGGGGTATTTGATGGACAGGAGGCGTTGAATTGTCTCAATAATACTCTGGAAGAAGATCGCTACCCCCTGATCTTGATGGATTGCCAGATGCCGGTAATGGATGGCTATCAGACGTCTCAAAATATTCGCGCAGGGAAAGCCGGTGAACGATATAAATCGATTCCTATTCTTGCTATGACCGCCAATGCCTTGAAAGGCGACAAAGAAAAATGCCTCGCTGCGGGTATGAGCGACTATATCACCAAACCCATTGAAGCTGATCAGCTGAAGGTGATGTTGAAAAAGTGGTTGTAGATAAAATGTCTCTTGGTTTGGAGATGATTTAGGCACTCAATCGGCAATCCACAAGGGAGCAATAAACAGAGACACCCAAGGTTAATGGCCAAACTTTTCCCCTCCAATTAATCTTTAGTTATTGCTTACTGTAGGAGCTTGATATGCCCAGACCACGAAGCACTCAAATAAGTATTTTAAACAAAAGTGCCTTCTACCATTGCTGTAGTAGAACCGTCAGACGCGCCTACCTTACGGGAGTCGATGACCTCTCGTACTGCTTGAATTTCATCATTTCCCCTCTTAAATTCCCTTTTCCAACATTGCTGATTTTGAATATTCCATTAACTTGAACGATTGGGTTTATGGGAAGGATGTTCATGGATAATTTACTATCGACTGGATATGTTGTTGATTAGCAATGGGTGGCTCGATTTTTTATTATCTACCCCTTAACCGATCACACGGCGAACAGCAGGAATATGATTAGCGGCATAAACTACGCCCGCCGCAATGGCAAAGATTGGTAAATGTTTTTTTAAGCATATAGGTTTCCCTCTAAAGGACAATTAACGCTTCACAGCGTTATCTGGTATAGAGGTATACGCTAATTTGGGACATAAAAAAACCGTACCCGTTAACGGGTACGGTTAGCTCTTCTCTACCTAAAAGAGTTCATGTCATTTCCAGGCTGGTTACTCTTGGTATTCCCAACGGAGAAAATTCATTACAATTGCGTATATATTGAAAACGAATGATTTAAGCATTAGTAATAAATACACAAAACTAGAACCTACTATGATATATGCTATACGTATCAGGACAACCTTAATACAATCTCCATTAGGAATAATCGTAAGTAAATTGTCCAATAGGCCACCAGTTTGACCAAATAACATAATAGTCAAATATACAGATGCAAAAAATATGTAGGCAATGAAAACCTTCATAAAAGCAAAAAAATTGTATTTTAATGTTTTAAGGCCTGTTTCTGGATGTACAAACTCCATCATAGCTAACATCATTTTGGGCTTGGATATAGTCGCGAAAATAGTAAAACCAGCGATTAAAAAGCCCAAAGTTGTAATCGAAAAGTTAAAGCCCATCGTCGCCCAACTCCTAACATTGGACAGCAATAGCGACGTCTTAGTATCAAAGTAAAAAACATTCAATGATAAACAAAAAGCAACTCCAAGCATGACAACCACTTGGAATTTGCTTGGCAGAATTCTCCTTGATAACTTATAAACATCCCAAAGAGATTTCTCACTGGTCAACTCTGAGGCACTAAAATTATATGCCATAATTAGAGCCTATCGAAAATTGACTTTACTTTTAATAATACGTCAGCAGCAACAGCTGGTACTGTAATCACCCCAAAATTTACTAAGTGTTGGTATTTACCGTACTTTTGGTGCGCTGCGGTGTTTGAGTCCCTTGATAATTCATCAAAATCTACGCTTAAGCTAAAATCTTCATTAGTTCCGCGTAGGGTGTCTCCACTATTATCTGAGCCACTTAGCCTTACTTCAGAGTTACCATAATTTGAGGCTGAACTAGCTTGGCTTAGAACTTGATCACTGTCTAAACCATCTTTAGAATTGGCAAATTCAACCCTAGCGGCATTACTGTTCATCTCCTCTCGTCTACGACCTAAATCAACCCAAAACGCATCATTATCAATTTCTTCACGATTTGTTGGCAGTAGCTTTATAGATACAGTGTCGATTTGTTTAAACCTCGCAACAAAATCCTTCAAGCTCTCAGTATCAGATAAAGGTGTAATCCTCAGACGTGGTGCAGGGTATTTTACAAATAAAGATTTTTTGGTAACAACATCGAGTTCAGGGTTTTCGCTTCTCTTTAATTTAGCTGCATTATATTGTTGATTAACGAAATCCTTTTGGCTTTCACGAAGACAATACTGACTTGTGCTTTCGAAATTTTTAATGCTTGGAGCACCAGGAACTTCTTTACTCAATATAAGACGGTGATTATTCAAAATTAATAAGAAAGTTGAGCTAGGGGCAGTTTCAAGCTCCTGTTTGTCATCAATGAGACCCCCTTCGGTTCTAAAAATTTGGTCTCTTTTTAACTTTGTATTCTTAACTATTTTACCTGAAATGCCTAAAACAGGATTCTTACAGTCACCACTCAAGTTTATAACTTGAGTGTCTATGAAGAAATATTCCCCTCTCTCTTTTAGGCGCCTAACATATTTCATTTCATGAAATGACGGCATAACGATTTCATCAAAAAAATCTAAAAGAACGTTGTCATCACCAAAGTTTAGTGTGTAGTTACCAAATTCCATTTTCTTTATATACGGCACTTACTATCCCCCTTATCATTAAGTACATCAAAGTCACAGTCCTCTGAAGTAAATATATACCATAAAAATCAATAGGAAAGTATGATTAAACTACCACTTATTTTCGAAACTTAAATATTTGGCGCCTTGTCTTTGACTCTAATTTGCCAGATTACCTCTAGATAACTGGCCAGTAACATCATTCCTCTCAACTAAATCTAGTTGTTTCATCCCCGTTACGTCACTTAGCGGTACATCTAACTCTTTTACGACCATTTTCCGGTCATCTATGCGCTTTAATCTGCCTGTCAGCTATCTATATTCTCCGTCGCCTTAGCTTCCATTATGAATGGCTGTTTTATCTAACTTTTATGAAAGCATGTTGCTGGCCTTTGCATAGGTGAAAAATGGGAGGTAGACCAGATGCACGACCTTGATGGATGAGTTTGGGAGTTTTGTCGAGCGATTGCAGGTGAGGGCGCTAGAGTCTACTGTTTTACCGTTCATGGTTGGGCTGTGTCTCTTTATAACTTGCACTCGTTGCGGCTGAAAGTAGCACTAGGCTTGCGGTCTGACTTTAGGTTAGTTAATCTGGAGTTCGCTGATTCTTTCTATCAGTGTTCTGTTCCGAATTTAATATCAATAACCGTTACAATGTGGCGGTATTTGAGTCAATCAAACAAGGTATCTATGATGTGCACGACTTGTATCTGCGCTAACCGCTGCCCCCCGCGCGGTTAATATTCCCAGCCAAAGGCTGATGGCTTAGCTTCTACTTATTCATCACTGTTTAAGAAGCTGACCAAATACAAGTACAATTTTTTAAATATCTGAGCGTATCTCGGGTGGAATTGTTGCACATTTAAAAATGGAATTACCATGAGTATCGATACTATTATCTTGTTCGCAGGAATTGTCTTCCTGATCGCCATCATCCCCGGACCCAATGCCTTACTGGTACTGTTTACCGCACTGACCAAAAGTCGATTACTGGCTTTTAGCAACATTGCCGGTGTCAGCCTGGGCTTCATCGTCCACGCGTTTATCTCGGCTCAAGGGATCAGTCTGTTATTGAGCCAGTCTGTATGGGCATTTATGCTTTTAAAATGGTTGGGCGTAGCCTACTTAATCTGGTTAGGGATTAGTAATATCCGCGCAGGCATCAACTTAAGCACATTGAAGCTAGCAGCAGAGCCCATCACAGAGCCAGTAGCCAAACCACAAGCCGATCTTGCCGGCGAAAAAGTAGCGAAAAGTGTCGCCGCAAGCACTAGATTAAGCAAAGACAGTCGGGCACTAGCCAATGATTTTATGAAAGGCTTCCTGACTAACATGCTAAACCCTAAGATTGTCATGTTTTACCTGTCTATATTTCCGCAGTTTATCTCGCAGCAAAGCGTACTGGCCGACAGCATGATCTTAGGCCTGACTCAAGCCATCGTAGTTTCGAGCTGGTTCTTAGTGGTGATAATGATGGCTGAGAAGTTTAAGTCTCTGCTGACGAATGTCAGAAATGCCCGCTGGATGAATTATGTCTCCGGCAGCATCTTCCTGGGCTTCGGCGCCAAGCTGGCAGTCACTAAGCTGTGACTGACCGTTAGGACAGATGTTTAGGCGCAGGGTTCTATTTTATTCTGCTTAAACAAGTATGTTGAATCTTCCTAGTTCTTTGACCCGCTGCCTTCTCTGAAGTCAGCGGTTTTTTTATGCATTAACTTGTGCAGTCTGACTAATTTGATACTGGCAATTTCCGCTCACTGTTTATGCTCACATCCCAAGCGTCTGACTTCTCGATTATCAGACTCACTATCTCCGCTAACTCTTTACCTTTAACGGTTAAACCATAATTGACTGTCACTGGAATCGTTGCTTGTTGCTCTCTCCAGATAAACTGCTCAGCCTCCAATAATTTCAACCTTGAGCTGAGCACTTTACTGGATACTAATGCCAATTCTTTTTGTATTTGTCCAAACCTCATTAGCTCTCTTTTTCCAAGAAGATGGATTATGTGCGCTGTCCACTTAGTTGATATTAAAGATAAATACTTATCAACACTACAGTACCCCTCGGGTGCTGTGACATGTCCCATTTGATTCTCCTCACCGCTTTAGTTTGTCCAAAGTATCATTTGTTTGTTTAAAAATCCTTAGTAACCCAAAGGTAACTAGTTACTTTTGGGTTACTAATAGTAATAAGAAACTAACTTGAGTATCGTAACTTCATTGCCAAAGCATCGCTATTTAATGGCGCACACAATGAAGGACTAGAAGATGAATACAGTAAAGATACTATTAGTTTTTATATCAATTTTGGGCTTTAATGCCAACGCCAATGTGCCTATTGATCACCCGAAGCCACAATCACCCGATGAGCTTCATTCACTTTTTGCACAGTATTTTCAAACCAAAGATCTTACCGGACTCACAACATTATTTGCAACGAATGCGACATTTATCCTTGATAGTGATGGGGGGAAGGCGACGGGGCATGATGAAATTGCTAAAGCGCTAAAACCCTATTTAAGTTTTGATAGTGAAATGCTGACCTTGTCTAAGTCGATTCATATCAATGGCAATATTGCTTTAATTCGTACAGAGTGGAAATTAGCCGATAGTGATGTCAGTGGCACTGCACTTGAAGTTATGCAGTATCAAGATAATGGATGGGTCTACTTAATTGACAACCCAAATGGATTCTAAAAAGGATGTGCTTATGAAGGAATCGAACACACTATATACCCCTGAATATGGCGTGATTAATGGTAGAAGAATTTAAATAAAATTAATCAGTTAATCAGTTAATCATGGTCAAACATAAGCACTTGGGCTGGTGTTAGCGGCTGATATAAAGAGTAGGGCGCTTACGTACCCGTCTTTGGGGTTTCGATAGCAAGCTTGTCTCTGCTACAGAGTGTTTAGCGGCCGGCATGTCTGTTATACAAGGCAGATTAAAAGCTTTAACTTCCCGTGATGTCTATTCGGGTAAAGTAATGCTTATTGGTGATGCATGGATGTCCGTCGACACAGCAACAAGGTGTTGGTATGGGCTTAGAATCTGTGCATTGTTTGGCTGACTTGCTCAAGACCCATAAAACCACGCAATCCTTATTAGCAGAATTTAAAGCGCAATGTTTAGCTCAGATCTCCTGTGCGCTATAGATGAATCTAATAGAGTGATGCACATGGCCGGAAAAAGACGAGCATGTGTGGATCGGTAATCATTAAACCTTGGCCGTAACACTGATAAGTCCTAAGCTCGAACTTTGTATTGATACTGAACACAGGATCTTAGTTAGATGCTGGTGCTGGATGTTATGGTTTGCAGACACTGCTATATTGAACCTACAGCGCTCTCACCCCTGAGTGCGCACAATGTATATTATGTTAAATAGGGTGTGTGAGTGTCGATACCTCAAATCAAGAATGCTCCTTCCTATTGTTTATGACAGTGGCTTATAACCTTTGACAGCACCATCACTGCTTTGACAATAAACCTGAGTTCACACCATTGGGACCTTAGAGCCTGACATCTTTACTTTGTGTGATGGCCAGTAATTGTATTCAGTATTGCTTATTCAGAGCTATTGATTGAGTGTCTGTTCTGTATTGACTGCTTCAAAACTCAGATCAAAACCAAAGCTTGTATCCGGGTCTTATTACAATTGAAACATATTCGATTAGAATCCTGTTAAACCCGATAAGCGACTTAACTCTGGTTTGGTATTCATGATGGCAAACTATGAGTTCTGCCATTAAGCCCGACGTTCGTTAAAGTTTACTTTCCACTAGTTAGTTCAAGTATTTCAGTTCTAGCGTTCTGACTTGAGCTAAATGACCTAAACAAAATGAGCTGAGTTAAATGCTCGATGCTGGCGTACTCAATGTCACATTGGTTTTCATTTATGGTGTTTAGATAAAACCAGGTTAACCGCTTTGGTTTCTGTTGTTATATAATCCATTGATTCAATGCTAGTTTATTATCATTTGTAGCGCGTCGCTACGTGAAATCTAGCCACCAAGTACTCACAGAGTTTTAAAGTATGCACACAGCGACGCTTGGTTTTTCGAGTGATCGGTGTTTTAACTCTTTAAATCCAGCCATATTTTCTGCATGACTTGTTGACCAGATCCAGCCACTCATTCTAAGAGACCTGCATCAATGGGATCTGTTATCCGAGCCAATTTACTGGATGCCTTAGATTAGGTCTAAATCCAGTTATTCGAGCCAAGCTCTAGTTTATATACTTCGAGTCTAATGAGCGTAAACGCATTTCCTTGTCTGGCTAATACTACTAATACTAGGAACTATGAGTTAATTAGAATCACCCATTTATGGGGCGTGTCTGCTGTGAATGCCTGTCCTTGAATGACAAACCGATAAGATGTTCAATGCTATAACTGGGCACTGATTGGTGTAACTTGGTCTTAAAATCCAGTTCTGAGAACGCCATTAACAGATATGAATAGTCGTCAATCAGGCTCTTATACGCTGGGAATCACGAACGCTTTATTGCAATATCAGAGATATGAGAAGTTATTCGAGTGGCTCGATATAGGCCCTATTTCGATTTTTTGCTCAATTGCCGATAATGACACTTATCGGCATTAACTGAGCAGAAATTCTGATGGGTTAAAGTTTCAGACTTATCACTTATAGCTTAAAACTTACTAGCTTATAGCTTAAAACATTCTCAGAAACTGGATTTACCCTATCCCTTGCAGGTGATCTAATGGCTTGTTTTGCGCACTCTGGTGCCTCTCTATCTGTGACGTATGCAGATATTGAGATGTGGTATCGATACTCTCGTGCCCTGCATCGGCTTGAACATGAGATAACGGCCTACCGTTGATATTGATGTCATGGGTGATCCCTGTGTGACGTATGTTATGCACACTTAAGTTCCTCATCTGCTTGGCATCCTCATCGAAACCATCATGTTCGGCGGCGATAGCCGCATGTTCGATGATCTTATCCACTTCGTCTCTGATTTGGCGTATTCCCAGGTTGGCATTGAGTGTGCCGACTTCCCTTCCCCGTCCTGCGGCTTTACGCCGTATTAATAAGGGATGTAGCTCCCCTGAACTCGGGTAGTCGGGTAACTTTAAGAACTGACGATACTCGACTAACCCGGCAAGTAAGGCTTTCGATATCGCCACGCTACGTCGTTTCCCCCCTTTACTAAGGGGAATATGAAAACTCCAAATTCCTGTTTGTTGGTCCTGCCTGAATTGACTCATCACAGGTGAGTAACCTGCCCTAGCCCCGACTTCGGAGACTCGCAGGTAGCAAGAGTAGACCAGCTTTATCATGAACAGGCTTCTTTGGTGTATGTCTGGAGCATCGATGGCGAGTTTTTCGACCGTGGCAATCACGTAAGACCACTGTAGCTCGGTGAAAGCCAACATATTGCTGTCATCCGGATTTACCCGGTACTTCTTCTTAGAGGAGAAACGGCTGTGATTCATCCAAGCCTGAGCCGGATTGCGCTCACAGTAGTCTTCACTCATCAAATAACTATAGAAGGAAGAGAGAATGGCTATCTTAGTCTTCAAGGCATTTTCGCTGAGCAGATAAGGTAATGCTTTACCCATGGCCTTCTTACCCACGAATGGGCGCCATGCAAAATTGGGGACTCTCTGCCCTTCTGCCTTATCGAGTTTAAATTGGGCCACATTAAAGTAGCCTATCAGCTCTTGGGGAGGATGTTGGCAATAGGCGAGATAGCGGGCAATCTCTCTGCGTGTCAGCGCTGCCGGTGACAGTTTTACCACGTCGAAACACCAATGAAAAAAGGTGGTTAGTTCACTGCGGTAGGCCTTATAGCTGTTTTCATTATGCTGCTGTTCATAGAGTAGTTCTGATGCATGTTCGTAGATTAAGCCTGCATCACTCACCTGGTCGAGACTGATCTGAGTGATGTATTGATTGACGACACTATTACCTTCCTCAATGAGTTTGGCCGATTCAAAAAGTGGTAATACTGGGGGCATGTGCATATTTAACTCTCATTGCAAGTCCTGATGCTTTTCCAGCAGAGGATCTAAATATCGCTAAGATATTGATCTTAACAGTGTACTTGCCATGGGGACAATATTTTTAAGTTGAAAATCTCCCTAGTCCGAAAAAATGTTCATCTGAGTCTAGCGCTTACTTGTAGTGAACCGCTTACAGTAACCGCTCATAGCTAGTGCTTGTATTTGTACTTGATTGACTTGATATTTGTTTAACTTGTTCGATACTTGTATTGGATTGATATTGAGTGGGTGAAGCACATCCGGGAGAGCAACTCAGGGCGCACTCTTTAGTGCAACTGATCTTCTTGCTACAGCACCAAAGGCACATCTGCCACACTCGTTGCTTAGACACTTGGTCTAAGCAACGAAAATCAGCGGCGCACAAGACACCGTCTTGGATCAACCGAGTTAGTTTTTCTGTTGATATAGACAGGTTTACCCTTTGGTTATTCATCAGCGTGTTCCTATTTTTGTCTTAATTGTAAGTTTACACTCAAATGAGAATCATTATCAACTGATAATATGCTAAATGAGACAAGCAACAGCAGATTCATTCCTACCGAACGATATAAGGAATGAACAAATTGAGTTTCTTGTCGTCAGGTATCCACTGTTCTAAACCTTGATCTACACTCAAGGTATAGGGATAAAAGTTTTTTTAACATTATTGAGGTTGTCTAATGCTGATCGATATGGCAAAGAAGAGCCCCCTCTTTTCAGGTAAGAAGAAAACACAGGAAGTTGCGTCGGGTCCGGCGTGGCGGATTTTGGTTGTCGACGATGAACCCGATGTACACACGGTGACAAAGCTTGCACTTTCAAGGTTTAAGCTCGATGGTCGTGCCCTCGAGTTTATCAATGCATACAGTGGCGAAGAGGCAAAAGAGATACTCTTAGACGAGAAAAATGTGGCCATAGCATTTGTCGACGTGGTGATGGAAAGTGATCATGCGGGTTTAGAGTTAGTAAAATGGATACGGGAGGATCTTAAAAATTCCGCTATTCGATTAATCTTGAGGACAGGACAACCCGGTCAGGCACCTGAAGAAGATGTCATCGTCAATTACGATATTAATGACTATAAGGCCAAAGCTGAGCTCGATTCCCGTAAACTGGTCACCAGTGTCTATTCTGCCCTGCGCTCCTATCGTGACATCATAGAAATTGAAGCTGCAAGGGCTAATCAAGTTAAACATCGCAAAGGGTTAGAGCGTGTCCTTCAGGCGACATCTGGCCTATTTGAGCTACGCACCCTACACAATTTTGCCGATGGCTTGTTGACTCAAGTCGCTAATTTACTCAATTTAGACACACAAACCTTGCTGCTATCTTGTAATGCCATGGATGCCATGAGTGAAGACGTTAATATCGACAGTATGCATATTCTGGCTGGCACGGGGCAATTTTCCAATCATCACGACAAACCTGTGCCTGACCATATCAAGTCTTTACTGGAAGAAGCGTTAAAAAAGAAACGCTGTCTATATAAGGGAGACTATTTCGTCGGTTATTTCCCGGCTAAGAGTGGTTGGATAAATCTGCTCTATATGGACGGGATCAATAAGATAGACGACATGGATAAGAAGCTGGTCGACATTTTTGCGATTAATGTCGGCGTAGCATTCGAGAATCTGTTGTTGAATAAAGAGCTGGAAGATACCCAGTCAGAGCTTATTTTACGCTTGGGTGATGTGGTCGAGAGTCGCTCGAAAGAAGCGGCTTACCATGTGAAAAGAATGGCTGAGTATTGCTACAAGTTGGCTCTTCTTTCGGGCATGCAAGTGCACGAAGCAGATTTGATCAAACACGCCTCCCCCATGCATGACATCGGCAAGATTGCGACCCCTGATGCCGTATTACTCAAACCCGGTAAACTCAATGCAGAAGAGTGGCTGATCATGCGTCAGCACCCCGAGATAGGCTATCAAATATTGGCCAACTCGGAGCGGCCCATTCTTAAAGCCGCCAGCACCATAGCGTTACAACACCATGAAAAATACGATGGCTCGGGATACCCTTCGGGTTTGAAGGGCACAGAAATTCATGTGTTTGCACGTATTGTGGCGATTGCCGATGTGTTCGATGCCCTCTCTCACGCCCGCTGTTATAAGCCTGCCTGGCCGGTAGAAGAGGTGATGAAGGTGATGAAAGAAGGCGCCGGCAAGCATTTTGACCCTGATTTACTCAACGTCTTTATCGACAACATAGATGTATTCACCCAAGTTAAAGAGGAATTTAGCGATCAAAATGCGGAATTAGAGAGCACGACGAGCTAAGGTTTTACCTGCTACTCACCGCTATCGGCAAGAAAGTCAAAAATGGCGACTTGAGGTTCGCCGTTTTGGGTGAAATTCACAAAGGCACGCCAAACCATATAGTTACTGCTACAAGAGCCGAATATCAGCTGGCCATTATATTGCTTTTCATTAAGTTTAGACAGTTTCACTGGGATAACCCCCATAAACATGTCTCTTCCTTCGATTCTCATGGTGACGTCATTAATAGCCTCAGAGCTAGCTATAACAAGGGTTAGCGGCTTTTCACTGGGGGTGTTAAAGGGGGTGATTAAAAGTGATAAATCGATTCCTGCAACTTGTTTATAACAAGAAGCCTGACTAAAGTTACATAAGCTGGTGTCTTTGACGAATTCAGGGGCGTTTAAGCCTGTTTCGGCTTGCTGTTGAGGCGAGCAGGCCGAGCATAAGAATGCCAAGATCAGTGGTGTGTAGAAGCCTAATTTAACAGAGAAGTTAACACGTAGCACAAAAATTAACCTTTATATAAAAAGTAGTTACATTCTATTGCCAAGGTTGATCTAGATCAACATTTCACCACGCACAATTCCTATCTTTTTTGATATGGCTCAAGTATCATTGCTTTACCTTGTTAATAATACAATTATCGCAAGGATACACGTTGACACAACTACCGTGATTCCGTAGGAAAGCGGCATTTGTGTCTTTTTAACGGGTAAAGTCATAATTTACTCAAACTATAAGTATAAGTAATAAGCAGTGGAAGCAAAATGATGAACCATTCCCAGCCTCAAGGCGCTGATTACAATTACACCGTAGTCCGCCAATTTGCCCTCACAACCGTGTTGTGGGGAATAGTTGGTATGTCTGTCGGTGTATTGATCGCGGCACAGCTAATCTGGCCACAACTAAACTTCGATACTCCATGGTTAACATACAGTCGTCTTCGACCACTGCATACTAATGCCGTGATATTCGCGTTTGGTACTTCAGCACTTTTCGCAACATCCTACTATATCGTCCAACGAACCTGTCAAACCAAGCTATTTGCGCCTAGGTTAGCCGCATTTACGTTCTGGGGTTGGCAAGCCGTCATTCTATCAGCAGTAATCACACTACCCCTAGGTATCACCAGTGGTAAAGAGTACGCTGAACTGGAATGGCCTATTGATATCCTCATCACCTTAGTCTGGGTGTCATACGGCGCCGTTTTCTTCGGAACTATTGTCAAACGAACCACCTCACATATCTATGTGGCAAACTGGTTCTTTGGCGCATTCATTATCACGGTAGCCGTATTACACATAGTTAACTCTATGGCTGTCCCAGTCAGTATGTGGAAGTCATACTCCATGTATTCTGGTGCTGTGGATGCCATGGTCCAGTGGTGGTATGGTCATAACGCCGTTGGTTTCCTACTGACAGCGGGCTTCCTGGGTATGATGTACTATTTCGTACCTAAGCAAGCGGGTCGTCCTGTCTACTCATACCGTCTGTCAATTGTTCACTTCTGGGCACTGATTGCACTGTATATCTGGGCTGGTCCTCACCACCTACATTACACGGCACTGCCTGATTGGACACAATCTCTGGGTATGGCGATGTCATTGATCCTATTCGCACCTTCGTGGGGCGGTATGATTAACGGTATCATGACACTATCCGGTGCTTGGCATAAATTGAGAACCGATCCTATTTTACGTTTCCTTGTTGTTTCATTGTCTTTCTATGGTATGTCTACCTTCGAAGGCCCAATGATGGCAATCAAAACCGTTAACGCACTCTCTCATTATACTGACTGGACCATTGGTCACGTTCATTCTGGTGCGCTAGGTTGGGTTGCTATGGTTTCAATTGGTTCGCTTTACCATCTGATCCCTGTCCTATTCGGACACGGTCGCATGTATAGCACTAAGCTAATCAACGTTCATTTCTGGTTAGCGACGATAGGTACTGTGTTATACATCGTATCTATGTGGATATCTGGTGTGATGCAAGGTCTGATGTGGCGTGCAGTTAATGCTGACGGTACTCTGACTTATAGCTTCGTTGAGAGCATTGAAGCCTCGTACCCATTCTACTTTGTCCGATTCCTCGGTGGCTGTTTCTTCTTGACGGGTATGTTTATCATGGCATTCAACGTGATTAAGACGGTGAGAGCGAAAGAATCCATGCCTGCATTAGCAGAAGCATAAGGGGTAGATCAGATGAAATTTAATCATGAGTTAGTCGAAAAAAACATCGGTCTGCTAGGTATCCTCACCGTTCTCGCCATTAGTTTTGGTGGCTTGGTGCAGATAACTCCCCTGCTGTTTCAAAAAGACACTACCGAGCCTGTTGATGGTTTAATACCTTACACAGCCTTGCAGATCGAAGGTCGTGATATCTATGTCCGTGAAGGTTGCTATAACTGTCACAGCCAGATGATCCGTCCACTGCGTGCAGAGACCGAACGTTATGGTCACTACTCTGTTGCTGGTGAATCTGTATGGGATCATCCTTTCCAGTGGGGCTCTAAGCGTACTGGACCGGATCTTGCCCGTGTTGGTGGTCGTTACAGTGACAGATGGCATGAGGTTCACTTGATGGATCCTCGCGCCGTAGTGCCGCAGTCAAATATGCCTGGTTTCCCTTGGTTAGCCGAGAATAAACTAGATGGCGAATTAACCAGACAGAAGATGCAAATTCTTCTTAACTTCCACAAAGGTGGCTATAAGGGTAATGACCTTTATACCGATGAGGAGTTAGCTGGAGCAAAGGCTGCTGTCGAAGGTAAGACTGAGATGCAAGCACTGATCGCCTATCTGCAGTCCCTGGGACATGCACTGAAATAATAGGAGGTATGATATGGATTACGGAATTATACAAGGCATAATCACGATCGTTGTGATGTTTACCTTCCTGGGTATATTTGCATGGGCTTATAGCTCGCGTCGTAAGGATCAATTCGACGAAGCGGCTAATCTTGTCTTTGAAGATGAGCCGAGCACAAAGTCAGGAGATCATAAGTGATGAGTACTTTCTGGAGTATTTGGATCACGGTAATTACCTTATTTGTGATCGCAGCTTGTTTCTTTTTATTGAGAGCCGTCTCTAAAAACTACACAGGTGTTGAAGAAGGCAAGTCAATGGGCCACAACTTCGACGGTATTGAAGAGCTGAATAACCCACTGCCAAAATGGTGGAGTTATATGTTCTATATCTCTATCGTCTTTGCCCTTATTTACTTGGCTCTTTATCCGGGTCTGGGTAACTATAAAGGCTTGCTTGGCTGGACCAGTTCTAACCAAAGCATAGGCACTGTGAACGGCATCAAGGCCGACTCTGAAGCCGCTATTGCCTTGGCTAAAGATGAAGGTCGTTGGGTTCAGTATGATCAAGAAGTGATGCGTGCCGATGAAAAATATGGCCCTATCTTCAAGGCATACGCCGATACGCCTCTGGATGAGCTAGTTAAGAACGAAGAAGCACTGAAAGTCGGTGGTCGTTTGTTCTTGCACAACTGTTCACAGTGTCACGGTAGTGATGCTCGCGGCGGTAAAGGCTTTCCTAACCTGACTGACGGTGATTGGTTATATGGTGGTGAGTTAGCCACGATTAAGACCACCATCATGAACGGTCGTCACGGCATGATGCCACCAAAAGGTGGTTTACCTATCGAAGACAGCGAAATTAAAGGTTTAGCTGAATACGTAGTTAAGTTATCGGGTCGTGATCACGATGAAGCGCTTGCGGCTCAGGGCCAAGGTTCATTCATGAAGGGCTGTTTCGCCTGTCATGGAATGGATGGTACAGGTAACAAGATGATGGGTGCACCTAACCTCACTAACAACATGTGGCTCTACGGCGGAAGCCGTGGCGTGATCCAAGAGACCATCAAAAATGGTCGAAGTGGTGTGATGCCAGCTTGGAAAAATGTGTTGGGTGAAGAAAAAGTTCACGTTATCACAGCTTATGTTTATAGCTTATCAAACAAATAGTTACATCTAAGTAACATAAAGGCCTCGATCTCATCGAGGCCTTTTTTTTAGAGTGCTATATCACATTTTTCACGGTAAAATGTTCTTAATTATTTTAATAGGTATGACAGATGAACAAGCAACAACCCTGGTATAAGCAGTTCTGGCCTTGGTTCTTAATTATTTTACCCCTCTGTGCCGTCGTCGCGAGCGTCAACTTGCTCTACCTTGCCGTCGTCAACAAGGATTCCTTGGTGTCTGAAGATTATTATAAAGATGGTAAACGCATCAATAGAGATCTGAGGAAAATCAAGTATGCTAAGCAACTCGGACTGCAGTTCGAGATGATAGTGGATGACAACACCTTAGCCATCACCCAGCATGGTGGTGAGCCTTATCTGGCCGCGATGAATATCGAGTTTTTTCACCCTACCATCGAAGCACGTGATTTTACGCAAGTCGTGACCGCCGATGGTAATCAGGTTTATCGGATTGCACTCGACAAGCCTATCACCGGCAGCTGGGAAGTGAGACTGGACGGTTATGACCGTAAATGGCGTATTCAGAAGCGCCTCGAAATAAGCGATGATGGTCAGTACTGGTTAAACTAGCACTGATTCAGGCGTGATCAAATGAACCGGCAAGCGTCGGTTTATTTGCAAGAGTAAGTATCAACTTTTAAGATCCAAGTCGATTTTGTACAAGCTTGTATACGACTTGATGATTTTGCATTGAAGCAGGTTAATGACACCGATGATGAAGCCCCTCGATTGTTTCCATTGTGGAGAGCCGGTATTAACGGATACACAGTTCACTACCTGCATTAATGATAAACAACAAGCCATGTGTTGCCCCGGATGCCAAGCTGTCTCTAAGGCGATCATAGATGCGGGATTAACCAATTATTATAAATTCCGTACCGAACCTGGTAGCAGACAAAATGCTCTAGTGCCTGAAGAACTCAGCACCTTCTGTGCATTCGACCTCGCCGAAGTACAGCAAGATTTTGTCCATAAAGACAGCGATACCTCGACGGTGTCATTGTCGATAGACGGCATCACCTGCGCCGCCTGTGCCTGGCTTATTGAGCATAAGCTTAAGCATGTGGAGGGGATCATCAAGATCCAGGTGAACAGCACGACCGAACGTGCCTTGGTGACCTGGTTACCAGAGCAGATAAAGCTCAGTGCCATTCTTAATCAAATCAGCGCCATCGGCTATCAAGCCGCGCCCTATCAGGTGGACGAACAAGAATTACTCAGCAAGAAGAATAGCCGACAATACCTGCTAAGACTCGGCTTGGCCGGTTTTGCCACCATGCAGGTGATGATGTTCGCCCTCGCCCTCTATGCCGGTTACTTCACCGATCTCGATGTCGAGTTTCGTGATTATTTCCGTTGGGTTAGCCTTATTTTTGCCGCTCCCGTGGTCTTCTATTCGGCGCAGCCTTTCTATTTCAGTGCCATCCGCTCCATATTTAGCGGCAGACTCAATATGGATGTCTCGGTCTCAATCGCCATCTTAGGAGCTTATATTGCCAGCTGCATCGCGACCATTAACGCGAATGGCGAGGTGTATTTCGAATCCGTGAGCATGTTTACCTTCTTCTTGCTTCTGGGGCGCTATTTTGAACAAAATGCGCGCCAAAAAGCCTCGGTAAGCTCGAGTAACTTACATAAGCTAGTGCCATTAACCGCGCATTTGATCACAGATAGCGGTGCTAAGGATATCCCGGCCAAGGGACTCAAGGTCGGCGATATTATCTTAGTCAAACCCGGTGAAGTGGTCGCTGCCGATGGTCTTATTGTCGATGGCAGCTCGAGTCTCAATGAGGCCATGCTCACCGGTGAGCAGATGCCGGTAAGCAAAACGTTAAGCTGCGAAGTCTATGCTGGCACCATCAACGTCGAACAACCGATCAGAGTCGAAGTGACTGCCGTTGGCCAGGACCAACTGGTCGCCGAAATCATTCGCCTACAGGAGTCGGCATCAAACAATAAGCCAAAAGTCGCACGTTATGTGGATAGCATCGCAAACTATTTTACCTGGACCATCTTAGTGGTTGCCGCTCTGACCTATGTGGTGTGGAAAATCTATTGGCCAGAAGATGCTTTCTGGGTCACCTTATCGGTGCTGGTTGCCACTTGCCCTTGCGCCTTGGCTCTGGCGACGCCCACTGCAGTCACCTGTGCGACGGGTATTTTTACCCGCATCGGCGTGATCGCAAGAACCCCTGGGGTTTTTGAGAAACTGACTCAGATCCAGCATGTGGTATTCGATAAAACAGGTACCCTCACCTGCGGCAATCTAAAGATAGAATCAACCAAGCTGATTACCGCTACAAATGAGGAGCAGGTCCTCGCCATCGCCGCATGCCTGGAAGCGAGCTCACTGCATCCCATAGCAAAAGCATTCGAGTCGTACCGTGATCCAAACTTGAGTGTTAAGCAGAGTAAAAACCATATCGGACAGGGACTCAGCGGCGAAATTAATGGGCAGAAATATCGCATTGGTAGCGCCGCATTTGTAGGTGCTAACCATATCAAAGACAGCATGGATCAAGCCGTCTATCTGGTCGATGAGTCACAAGTATTGGCGAAGTTTTTATTAGTCGATGCCATTCGAGGCGATGCCGCCGAAACCGTTAAGCTGCTAAAAGAGAGTGGCTGCCTCGTCTCTATCGCCAGTGGAGATTCGTCCAATCATGTCGAAGAAGTGGCGAATAAGATAGGCATTGACGATGTCAATAAGGGCCTGAGCCCGGAAGGCAAGCTGCAACTGGTGCGTCAGTATCAGACCCAGTCGAATGTGGCTATGTTCGGCGATGGTATCAATGATGCTCCCGTGCTCGCCGGGGCTAATCTCTCCATTGCCATGGGCAGTGGCGCTGCGGTAACCAAAAGCTCGGCCGATCTTATCTTATTAGGTGATAAACTCTCCCGTTACACGGATGCCGTCAAGGTCGCTAAGTTAGCAGACAGGATCATCAAACAAAATTTATTCTGGGCGCTGGGTTATAACCTGTTTATAATCCCCCTCGCCGTAACAGGACATGTCTTACCTTATGTTGCCGCCCTTGGTATGTCCGCGAGCTCTCTTATCGTTGTGGGCAACAGTCTCAGATTATTGAAGGTTCGTTTATGAGTATTATCTATGTATTAATCCCAATCGCCATGCTGTTTGTCTTGATCGCCATCGGCATTTTTTTCTGGGCGGTTAAATCTGACCAATTTGATGATCTCGATAGACAGAGCGTATCGATACTGTTCGATGATGATCAGCCTGTAAATCCCAAGACTAAAAACAGTGAGTCTACAGATTCGACCCCCTCTTGATCGATTACAACGTTACCGGTGCCTTCCTCGTCGGCTTGATGGGAGCGGGTCATTGTATTGGTATGTGTGGCGGTTTAATCGGCGCTTTTTCATCTCAGTTACCTAAATCCAGGCAGCAAAATCAGTTTGTTGCCCAGCTACGCTTCCTGCTCAGTTATAATTTTGGGCGTATATTGAGCTACGCCTTGGCTGGTGCCTTAGTCGGTGGCTCTGCCAGCGCATTAGCCCTACTGTTCGATATTGATCTGTACCTGATCACCCTCAGAGTGATAGCCGGCTTGATGATGATCGCTACGGGCCTCTACATCGCGAAAATTTGGTCCGGAGTGGTGCAAATAGAGCGTGTAGGCAAGTATCTTTGGCATTTCCTATCTCCTTTAGCTAAGCGGATCTTGCCCATTAAAACTATGCCCCAGGCGTTTGTCGGTGGTATGTTGTGGGGCTGGCTTCCTTGTGGCCTGGTCTACAGCACATTAACTTGGGCTGTTGCGGCTAATTCTGCTCAGCAAGGCGCTATGATTATGGCGGCGTTTGGGCTTGGTACCTTGCCCGCACTCATGAGCGCTGGCATGGCAGCGAATCTGTTTGGCCGCTGGGTACAGAACCGAGCCGTCAGATTGATCAGTGGCTTGATCTTAGTGTCGTTTGGTTTACAAACTTTATACATTGCAATTGCCCAGCTTCGCTAGCTGAGTTTATTAAATTAGTTTAATATAGGACTAATTGTGACATTTGAGAAACACTATGACAGATAATAGTAAGAGTCGTCGTTCGTCAGTGCCTGGAGGTTCCATCCATTGCCATGACTGTAGTATGGCAGACTTGTGTATTCCTTTTACTCTCAATAGCAACGAACTCGATCAGCTCGATGAAGTTATCGAAAGAAAGAAGCCTATTCAAAAAGGTGAACAAATTTTCAAGTCAGGTGACCCTTTAAAGTCGCTATTCGCTATTCGCTCCGGTACGGTCAAAAGCTTTACTATCACAGAGCAAGGTGATGAACAGATAACAGGTTTCCATCTGGCTGGTGATGTCATAGGTTTTGACGGCATCTACTCCCAAAAGCATCAAAGTTTCGCTCAAGCCTTAGAAACCTCAATGGTTTGTGAGATCCCCTATGGCACCTTGGATGAACTCACGGGCAGCATGCCTAAGCTGAGGCAACAAGTGATGCGTTTGATGAGTCATGAGATCCAGAGTGATCAGGAGATGATACTCTTACTGAGTAAGAAAAATGCCGAGGAGCGCCTCGCCGCCTTTATCAGCAATCTAGCCAATCGTTTTGGCAGTCGTGGCTTCTCACCTAAAGAGTTTAGATTAACCATGACTCGTGGTGATATCGGCAACTACTTAGGCCTGACCGTTGAAACCATCAGTCGTTTACTAGGTCGCTTTCAGAAAGCTGAGCTGATAGAAGTCAAAGGTAAGTACATCACCATCATCAATTTCGACGCGCTAGCTGAGCTAGCCGGCAATCACGCTATCGCAAGATAATCGATATCGGGTAACCCTGCTCCACTTTCTGGTTACCCGTTTCCTCGCCTTAATTAACTTTTTAGTTTAATACCAATTTCAATTCCCGCCGAATGACCACTTACCTAATTGAACTGCTATAAAACCAACAATTTAGTCAAATTGTGATTAAAATCATTGCATTTTTTGCCCTTTAGCTCATTATTAATTCATTGTCTGAATTAAGGAGTGACTATGAAGGATTTAAAGAAACTCTTAGTTGTTATCGATCCAACCAGTGATGTACAACCGGCTCTCGCCAGAGCCATCGAGCTAGCCTCTCCTAATAGTGCCAATATTACGGTATTTCTCTCTATCTTTGATTTTTCCTATGAGATGACCTCGATTCTTTCGGGTCACGAGCGAGAAGCGATGCGCGAGGGAGTCATATCTCAACGTCAGGCTTGGTTAGAAGAACTGCTAATTGGTTACACTAACGAAAAGGTGCAGATCGACAGTGAAGTGATTTGGCATAATCGTCCCTTCGAGAGCATTATTGAATTTGCCATCTCAGGCAGTTTCGACATCATAGTGAAAGGAACCCATCTTCACGACAAGCTTAAATCTGTCATTTTCACGCCTACCGACTGGCATTTGATGCGAAAAGCACCGGTACCTGTGCTATTAGTTAAAGATCATGCTTGGCCTGTTGCAGGCAAAATACTCTGTGCCATTAACGTGGGCGCAGAAGATGATGATCATCAGACACTCAACGGCAAGATCATCGAGTATGCCAAAGATCTGGCTGCGCAATTTGATGCACAAGTCCATCTGGTTAACGGTTATCCGGGAACACCGGTTAATCTTGCCATAGAGCTCCCCGATTTCGATGCCCATACCTATGGAGAAACGATTCGGATGCAGCATGAGCAAAGAATCAGCTACTTGGCAAACAGCTTCGATATCTCCAGTGACTTTTGTCATGTTAAAGAAGGCCTGCCTGAGGATGTTATTCCTGATATCGCCCGGCAGATAGATGCTGAATTGGTGATTTTAGGCACTGTAGGCCGAACCGGATTTTCGGCTGCTCTTATCGGCAATACGGCCGAGCACGTTATCGACAGCATTAACTGCGATCTGTTGGCAATTAAACCCGATGGTTACCACTCTCCCTTAGATAAAGACTAATTCGAGCCGTTATGTCGGAGTAAGAAGTCGGTCAGCTTGGTTCTAAACCTGCTCATTTTGCTATATAATACGCGCCCAGAATTCAAGTGTAATTAGGCGCGTTTTTTATGTCCGACATACTCTCCAAAACACAGCTCACCCGCATGAGTAAGCTACAAAGGAAGTTACGTAGTGAAGTGGGTAAGGCGATAGCTGACTACCAGATGATTGAAGAAGGTGATCGTGTGATGTGTTGTCTCTCTGGGGGCAAAGACAGCTACGCTATGCTGGATATCTTACTCAATCTTCAGCAGAGAGCCCCAATCAAATTTGAAATCGTGGCGGTTAACTTAGATCAGAAGCAGCCAGGTTTTCCTGAAGAAGTGCTACCAAATTACCTTGATACGCTCAATGTCCCTTACCATATCCTTGAGAAAGACACCTACTCTATCGTCAGATCTAAGATCCCTGAGGGGCAAAAGACCTGCTCTTTGTGTTCACGACTTCGTCGAGGCACCCTTTATGGCTTCGCTCAGAAAATTGGGGCGACTAAAATAGCCTTAGGACACCACAGAGATGACATCATAGAAACCATGTTCCTCAACATGTTTTATGCCGGGAAACAGAAAGCCATGCCGCCTAAGCTGCTGTCTGATGATGGTGCTAACATGGTGATAAGGCCATTGGCTTATTCGCGCGAGAAAGAGATTGCCGAATATGCAGCACTTAAATCATTTCCCATCATTCCGTGCAATCTTTGCGGCTCTCAGGAAAACCTGAAACGTGCATCGGTTAAAGCCATGCTAGAGCAATGGGATACAGATCATCCGGGCCGAATAGAATCAATCTTTACCGCGATGCAAAATACTTCGCCTTCCCAGGGTGTCGACCGTGAGCAGTTCGATTTCCTTGCACTGCAAAGAGATGCCGATGCCCCCTTGAAAGGAGAGGTAGCCGAGTCTGACTTGCCCGCTTTTGATTTTCTCGATGTCACCAATAATGGCCATATCGATCTGGATGCGGCGAGCAGAGTCACTAAAGAGCAAAAAATCGACGTCGTGAGTACCTATACTCCCTGATCCCATGGATGTTTAAAATTGCGTCGCTAATACAAAAAATCCCGGCATAGACCGGGATTTTTGTTATCTGTAAATCTGATCTAACACAGTAAACCTATGGGTATTATTAACCATTTGTCCAGGGGCTGATGACCAGGGGCTTAGTGTCGAACTCTATAACGGATAACGCTTCTATCTGCTTACTTGATAGCCTGAGTTTGTCGGTGACAATTTGCTCTTTACCATCGATACGAACCGATATCTTGCTACCGAGCTTAAACTCAAAGTTAACCCCGGCAATATCTTGGCTAAAATAGCGCATAGGGAACCCCTGCAAATCGCTGAGCATAGTGTTCATCTCAGCCTCAAGTTCCTGCACCTCTTTCTGGCTATAGCTTTGCTTGGTGTTCTTAGCCCTGACTTGCATTGATATACTGCAATTATCAGCTGAGCCTTCAATATCTAAATTCACTAACGCCCTATCTGACTTGAGCCTGGCATCATAAGGTAAGAATATTCTCTGATCCTCTGTGATGGTCAGCGGGAATGATTCATTTTCCGTGGTGAGGGTGCCACTTTTAATTAGGCATCGAGACTTATTAGGCACCGAAAAAGCGATCTCAATTAATGGATAGTTTCCTTTATTAACTTGTTTAAGCCTTTGATAAAAACCTTGGTACGGTATTGATATTGGTGCTGCTTGTACCGAAGTAACAGCAACGAGTAAACAGCTAAACAGAAGGCCTTTCTTCATGATTCTCCACCAAATACTGCTTGTTTTGACGTAACATCTCCAGGAGTTCATCTATATATGCCTCCTGTCGCTCGGAATAATTAACTAGGCCGTATACTAACTGATCTGCAACGGGAAGTTTGTCTTGTGCACGTAAATCTGCACGAATAGATCTCAATAATGAGTATGCGGCATTGGAGTTGAGGTTTTTCATATAAGATGCCACCGAGTCTGCCACGGAATCGAATACCGCAACTTCATGGCTTTTACCAACTGTTCGTGATTGAGGTACGAGTCCACAGCCTTTCCTGAAACACCACTGACCGAAGAAGTTGAGCCCTTGTTTGGCAAATCGAGAGCTGCCCCATCCGGTTTCATTAGCGGCTTGTATGAGTACCAGAGACTCAGGAATGATGTCGGCTCTGTTCAGCAGCTCACCTAGGGTCTTTTTATTGATACTTCTGAGCGAATATTGGTATTTATTGGCTATCTGTTCAATTCTGTACTGCTCGGCTGCGGTGAGGGTCAGTCCATCTTCGAGGTGCTGTGAACTGCGTAAAAGAAAATGTCGCTCATCTGAAATGATGGCGTTTTGATGTCGAATCGCCGGGCGCAGATAATCGAAGAAGGCTTGCTTCTTTTGGGCCACGTTGGCAATAGACTCAAAGTCAGGGATCAGGCTCATTGCCTGTTCATTTTCAATTAATTTTCCAAGAGTATTCTTATCAGAATCGTCAATTTTAATGAAGACAAGTCTCAAAAGAATCAAGGTGACAATCACTAGACTCAGGGATACGGTTAATTTGGCCACTCTACCTGTTTTCATTTTTCTCTCTTGTTTTAGAAAACTCACGGCAATTATATGTCATATATCATAATTGACAAAACCCCACACAAAACTCAAGTTGTAAGCTATAATCCGCAACCTATGATGCGCATATTCGTTGGGTATTCAGGAAGGAAGAACCCGGATGCAAAATAACAAATTAAATCAATTTGAAAACATCGTCGCCGTTGGCGGAGGCCATGGACTGGGGCGTGTGTTATCGTCGCTCTCATTTTTAGGTGCTAAGCTCACCGGGGTTGTCGCCACCACGGACAACGGTGGATCGACAGGTCGATTACGTCAGCAACAGGATTGTATCGCCTGGGGAGATCTCAGAAACTGCTTGTCTCAACTTTCAAAGCACCCTTCTACAGGTTCTCTGTTATTTGACTACCGATTTTCCGGGGAAAATGAACTGAGTGGACATAACCTGGGCAATCTTATTTTACTTGCCTTAGACCAACTCTGTGTCAGGCCATTAGAAGCCGTCAATCTCATCAGGCAGCTACTTAATATAGAGACTAAAGTAATCCCCATGTCTGAAGAGCCTACGCACTTAGTGGCAATCGAGGCATGTGGTAATCGAGTCTTTGGCGAAACCAGCGTCGATGGTATGGACAGTCATCCCATGGCCTTATCGTTAGAGCCAATGGTCACAGCTACCTATGAGGCTTGTGAGGCCGTAAGAAAGGCTGATTTAATCATACTAGGACCTGGCAGTTTTCTCACCAGTATTATGCCGCCCTTATTATTACCGAAATTTGCATCGGCCCTTAACCAATCTACAGCTAAAGTCATCTTAATTGATAATTTGACCCGTGAACCCTCACCCTCTGCGGAATTTTCTTTACAACAGAGAATAGACTGGTGCCACCAGATATTAGGTCTTAAAGTCGTGGACCAGATCTTATGTCACTCAGAGGAAAGCTATCAGGATGGCATCATCTCTTACCGGCCGCTAGTGAGTAAACACCATGCGGGTTTACATGACAAAAGGGCTCTGGCCGATGCTTTGGCTAGTATGGTCGAGCTGGATATAGAGAAGAATGCTATTTTAGCGGCCGTATAGAAAGGCTAAGAAACAGAAAAGGACAGCATTCGCTGTCCTTTTTGATTAGATACCATTAATCGATACTTTGCGCTAGTTAAAGCACGGCTGCAATGGCTTTACAGATGACCGGCATATTTTCTATGGTCATGCCCGCGACACTGATGCGACCAGAACCCACTATGTACACGGCGTGATCATCTTTAAGCTTAGCCACCTGCTCCTTGGTTAAGCCAGAGAAGCTGAACATACCATTCTGTGTAGAGATAAAGCTAAAGTCTTGTTTAACTCCTGCAGATTTAAGCGTCTCGACAAATAAGCTGCGCATTTTTGCGATACGCTCACGCATCTCTTTAAGCTCACTTTGCCAAAGCGTCTTTAATTCACTATCACCGAGTATGGTGCTGACGATCAATGCGCCGTGGGCCGGAGGATTAGAGTAGTTACCACGGATAGTGCTCTTTACCTGGCTAAAAGCTTTAATGACATCGGCTTGGTTCTCGGCGACTAACGTCACCGCCCCAATTCTTTCGTTATACAGGCCAAAGTTCTTCGAGAAAGAGTTAGCTATGATAAGTTCGGGGACCTTGTTGGCAACAATTCTTAAGCCCTGTGCATCTTCTTCAACGCCAGTACCGAAACCTTGGTAGGCAAAATCGAATAATGGCACTAAACCTTGCTCAAGGCAGAGTTCGGCTATGATGTGCCATTCAGCTTGGGTGAGATCGATACCGGTTGGATTATGACAGCAGCCATGTAATAACACCAAGTCGCCCTCTTTCGCCGTTTTGAGGTCGGCAATCATGGCATCAAAATCTTTACCGTGTGTTTCAGCCTTATAATAACGATACTGCTCAATCTTGAGTGCTGCAGATTTAAAAATATTCTGATGGTTTGCCCAAGTCGGGTTACTCACCCAGATGGTTTTAGATTCAGTGTTACGTACTAAAAACTCAGCGGCAACTCTTAACGATCCTGTGCCGCCCGGTGCTTGAGCCGTTAATGCTCGCTTATTCTTAACGACGTCATGACCTTCACCAAACAACAACTCTTGTACTACACGGTTATATGCCTCTACGCCTTCGATGCCCAGATAACTTTTGCTCTTCTCTGTGGCAAGTATTCTCTCTTCGGCAAGTTTGACCGACTTAAGTATTGGAGTCGAACCAGACTCGTCCTTATAAATGCCAACCCCAAGATTTACTTTCTCAGTTCTTGTATCTGCTTTAAAAGCATCGGTGAGGCCTAAAATGGGATCGGCAGGAGCAAGTTCAACCTGAGTAAATATCATGACGTCTTTCCTAAAAAGATGATGTAGGGGGGATAGGCTCTCTTTATACCATTGTGAGTCAGGCATCGAAAGCGAGTTTTTATATTACTAGAAAAAATAGTTATAGTTTGGGGTAACAAGCAATAAATTAAGAATAATATGAATAAAATTGATTATTTACGTCATTTTTTTAAGGATCGTTATATCTATGTCTTTGGGCTCCATCGTACTTCAAATATGCTTTTGGACTTGTGATAGTCGAAAAGTCCCCGGCTGTCGTTGAGGCTTATTGCCAGCGCTCATAGATAAATCATGCTACCCGAGGCCAGGCTCTTAGAGATAGAAAGTTGAACCGGCACGTGCCCGCTCTGCTCCTTATAAAGGAAGAGAAGAGTAGCGAGGGATTTTAAATCTGTTTCTGGATATTCAGATACAAAAAAGCCCCGACTTATGTCGAGGCTTGAATGATGGTACCCGAGGCCGGACTTGAACCTACACGTGCCCTATCAAGAGTAGCGAGGGATTTTAAATCTAGTTTAGGATATCTGGATACAAAAAAGCCTCAACTTTCGTTGAGGCTTATTGCCAGTTCTCATAGAGAAATGATGGTACCCGAGGCCGGACTTGAACCGGCACGCCTATTAAGCGAGGGATTTTAAATCCCTTGTGTCTACCGATTCCACCACTCGGGCAAACTCGTTGACTTTGATGATACGTATTATCGGTAGTTAATACTGTGTCTCTCGAAAGAAAACACTCATCACAATCTAAATATGGAGGCGCGACCCGGAGTCGAACCGAGATAGACGGATTTGCAATCCGTAGCATAGCCATTCTGCCATCGCGCCAAATTTTGTTATCATCTGGTAAGATTGGAGCGTCCTTCTCTTATAAAGAGAGGTTCGAACCTGTGACCTATACCTTGGCAAGGTTTCACATCTTATCTAGATAATGAGTATGATTGGAGCGACATATCGGGTTCGAACCGATGACCTATACCTTGGCAAGGTATCGCTCTACCAACTGAGCTAATGTCGCAATCAAATCAATCATACTTGCAGCAAGTTTTCCTTAAGAAGCTTTCCCTTGACTGCGGAATGGCATTCTACCGATTTACTGCCGATAGTCAAT
This sequence comes from Shewanella benthica, assembly GCA_023284085.1. Taxonomy (GTDB): domain Bacteria; phylum Pseudomonadota; class Gammaproteobacteria; order Enterobacterales; family Shewanellaceae; genus Shewanella; species Shewanella benthica. Next base: position 280,599 of record JAKVHY010000001.1, on the reverse strand, counting down.
CATCAACATAGCGATAAATGCCCTTTTTTACCTGACTGTTGCTTAAACGGGCATTATGGTTAAAAATGCACAAACTTCTGTTTAATCAATGTTCAAAACGGCTCTAAAATCAAAAAAGCCTCGTATCAAGGAGGCTTTTTTATCATTAAGAATTAATCAATCGCTAGGTGATCTGATTAACAGTTTGGCAATGATTGATAGTTAAGCTCAAGCATCTTCTGCATAACACCAACAACCTGACAGCTGTAGCCAAACTCATTGTCATACCATACATAAAGAATGGCACGGTTACCGTCAGCGATAGTGGCGTGTGAATCGACCACTCCGGCATAACGTGAACCGACAAGATCAGATGAGACTATCTCTGTTGATTCAGTAAAATCGATTTGATTTTGAAGTTCTGAATGCAGTGACATGTCGCGCAGGTATTCATTTACCTGCTCTTTATCTGTCTCGCTTTCAAGGTTCAAAGAGATGATGGCCATAGACACGTTTGGTGTAGGAACCCGGATTGCGTTGCCCGTTAGCTTGCCTGCTAGTTCGGGTAAGGCTTTAGCAACCGCTTTAGCGGCACCCGTTTCGGTGATAACCATGTTTAATGGTGCACTACGTCCACGACGATCGGCGCTATGATAGTTATCAATTAAGTTCTGGTCATTGGTATAAGAGTGAATGGTTTCTACATGGCCATTGGTGATGCCATACTTATCATTCATCGCTTTTAATATCGGTGTGATCGCATTAGTAGTACAGCTAGCCGCCGACACTATCTTATCTTCACTGAGGATATCTGACTCATTCACACCAAAAACGATGTTTTTGATCTCACCTTTAGCCGGCGCGGTAAGCAGAACTTTAGCTACGCCTTTAGACTTAAGGTGCAGGCCGAGTCCATCTTCGTCTTTCCAGATGCCTGTGTTATCTACCACTAACGCATTGCTGATGCCGTACTTGGTATAATCCACTTCATCTGGAGAGTTGGCATATATCACCTGGATATAAGTACCGTTAGCGATGAGGGCATTATTCTCTTCATCAACTTCAACAGAACCATTGAATGGTCCATGAACCGAATCTCGTCTAAGCAAACTTGCACGCTTCTCTAAATCGCCCTTACGACCACCACGCAACACGATGGCGCGAAGACGAAGTTTATTACTGACACCCGTTCTTTCTATTAACAGGCGAGCGAGTAGACGACCGATGCGACCAAAGCCGTAAAGCACAACGTCTCTGGCTTCTTGAGTATCTTCATGATCGATAGCTGGTGCCAGCTCGCGGCTCATATAGGCTTCAATCTCACTTGTATCGTCATGTTCACGCCAATAGTTGATAGCCAATTTACCGATATCAACTTTACACTGTTTAACGGCGAGTTTGCTTAATGCTTCTACGAAAGGAAAGCTTTCACGCAATCTTAATTTATAGCCCACAAAACGACGTACCAGACGGTGTGACTTGATGATCTCAATGGTAGAGGCATTGAGTAGCGGCTTACCGTATAAAACGACTTCGACGCCTTGATTACGATATAACTTACCAAGCAAGGGCTGCATAGCCTCTGCCATTTCGAAACGTTCTTGCCAGCTTTGTAGGTGTTTATCAGCGCTCATTTACAGATCCTTTATCTCACTTTTCTGATTTATTTTCAGAAATGATTGAGTAACAAAAAGAAAAGACCAATACTCTAATTAATAATAGGGGTAAAACCCCTGTTGGTCGGTGCTAGTGTAATGAAAAGTAGCCTTTCAGGCTAGCAAGATATTTTTTGTAACGCTGTAATTTTATTAGCAAAAACTTGGCTTGGAGCCTATTTTGACGAGAAATTTTGTAATAATTACATCATTTATTAGCTTTATTGCATTTTCAGGCCTATCTGGCTGTGAAAAACAACCAGATACGAGCACCATTTGTAAAAATAATCCTGAACTTTGTAGCGATCTTCATGCCGATAGTTGGTGCAGATATGAAAAAGGCGACTTAATTCGTAAAAGATATAAGCTAAAATTCACCGAATCGCCTTCCGGTAAACAGATATACCAGCAACTGCTCAACTTAGAAAAGTACAATCAATGCATCGAACTGGCCGCTGGAGTACAACATATTTTGCATCCAGAGAGAACGAACGATCGAATTCGCGCTTTCGGTTTGAGTGCACAAAGCCTTTCTCAGCTGCAAGACACCACTAAGAATAGTCAAGATTTCTACTTAGCCTTTTATCACTGGACGCGCTTCAATGATATGAAAGCTGAGCAAGTCGTGTTAGCAGCCCATAAGGCTCACCAGATAGATGACATTTTATTGCTGTCTCAAATAGCCTCCTATTTTCAGAAATTTGATGCCTACCAATCTAATTTAATCTATCTCGAAGTGCTCGATATCAGTGACGAGGATAACTTTAATCCTGACTGGCTATTGGGGCTGTCCAATAATTACCAGAAACTCAATGATCTCGAGTCAACATATCTATTGTCCAGAGCAAATGTATTGATGACCAAGCGGCACGTATCGGAAGAGAAGATGCTCGCATTAATCTATGGCGATAAAACCCTGCAGAGCCTTTTAGATCGACAGGCAGAAGAACTTGTTGATGTGATAGAGGATGGTGAATTCTCAACCAGTGCGATTAAGAAGATACTGCTCCGCTCCCCTCCGAGTCGATAAGCAAGAATGGCTTAGCTTTAACCCATTTTCTTATGGGCGCTTCGCCGTCGAAAAATGTATGCCATATTGGAAGATATTTACACAGAAAAAGCGAGTTTTTGTTAAAAACATGACCAATGTAAAAATAAAAGCGAAATTGTTATGTATAAACGACTTTTATAGGGGATATTACTTGACGGTAGCTGTCAGTTTGGTAATTTTGCAACCAGAAGATAATTTTACAAATCACCAGAGGGATATCGAATGACTATCCGCGTAGCAATTAACGGTTATGGCCGTATCGGACGAAATATTTTACGTGCACTTTATGAAAGCGAAAAGGATTTTGACATCAAGATCGTTGCACTCAACGATCTTGGCGATGCATCAATCAATGCTCACCTGACCAAGTATGACTCTGTTCATGGTCGTTTCGGCGCTAAAGTTGATCATGACGATGAAGCCATCTATGTTAACGAAGACAAGATACTGACCTTCTCTGAAAGAGATCCGTCTAAACTACCTTGGGCCGAATTAAAAATTGATGTGGTATTTGAATGTACCGGTATCTTCACTTCTAAAGAAGCTGTACAACCGCATCTTGATGCAGGAGCTAAGAAAGTCCTTATCTCTGCACCGGGTAAAAATGTTGACGCAACCGTCGTTTACGGTGTTAACAACCATGTCATCACTTCTGACATGACTGTGATTTCGAACGCATCTTGTACCACAAACTGTTTAGCACCTATGGTTAAGCCGTTAAACGATGAGATCGGTATCGAGTCAGGCCTGATGACAACGATTCACGCTTACACTAACGACCAACGTTTGTCAGATGTTTACCACACCGACTTACGTCGTGCTCGTGCTGCTGCAATGTCAATGATCCCGACTAAGACAGGTGCTGCTGCAGCCGTTGGACTCGTGCTCCCTGAGCTTGCCGGCAAGTTCGATGGATTAGCAGTACGTGTTCCGACTGTTAACGTGTCTTTGGTCGACTTAACATTCATCTCGACTCGTGATACTACGGTAGAAGAGATCAATGCCATTATCGAAAGTGCAGCATCGCTATCTCCTATGAGTGAAGTGTTAGCCGTCAACAAGGAGCCTTTGGTTTCTATTGACTTCAACCACAACCCATTCTCATGTAACTTCGATGCTACTCAAACTCGCGTCAACGGCCGTCTTGTGAAAGTCATGGCCTGGTATGACAACGAGTGGGGCTTCAGTAACCGTATGCTAGATAATGCCGTCGCCTTGATGACTGCCAAGTAATCTAAGCAGGTTTTAGAAAAAGCCAACCTTCAAGGTTGGCTTTTTTATGCCCAGAAGGTATGCCGTCTCGAAGAGCGTGACTTGTCTATACCAGTGTTAGCTATGCCGGTACTTGTATATACAAATTAGGCGATCTTGTTTGGCAGACCATTAAAAAAGGAAGCACACTGCTTCCTTTTTTAATGAGTAAAAGAAACAGCTTACTGCCCTCTTCTTCTCCAGCCCATAAATTGACCAAGCATCAGGAACAGACCGCCGGCTAACCCTAAGGCTGGCCAGAGTGAAGCTGTCTTTGGCAACTCAGCAGGTTCTTCTATCTCTATGATAAGTATCTCAGCAGTCACAGGAAGCACTTGATGAATTTCAAAGCGGTCACTGGGCACATAGAAAGCCAGATCATAGCCCTTAGGTATCATGTCCCAGCTGACATCTTTACCGCCGGCGTTGACGCTAGCATTTCTATTGACCTTAAACGACACACGCTCGGTGCTGCCATCGGCCTCACGAACATCTACCATGGCGTGATTAGGCTGACGAAAACGCACGAACTCAGCAGCCAGCTTAACGTAGGTTTTACCGTCTTTTTCCAGTACTGCCTGACAAGCATTAGCCACACTTGGATATTGATCTAATACATCTTGATTCCAGTTCACTTCACTACAGTCTTTTGCCAAGGCGGCCGGTGATGCAAGTATTCCAGCGATTAATAGTAAGCGCATTGATTTATCCATTTTCATCTTCCTTTTTAGTTAACTTACATTGTTATCGTGACATTAAAATTTCTCGGCTCTGACTATGTAGCGCTGCGGGGCGCTACCGACAAAGTAAAATGGGTAGCAGGTGATCAAGGTCACCGATGGTTTGCTTGTGCGTTTCATCACATAGGTATCTTTAGGCTCGACTATCCAGGTGTCGACCACCCTGAACCGATGAACCTCTCCATTTAAATCTGTGATACTGAGTTCTTGACCTAAGGTTAATTGGCCAATTTTTCGAAAGAAACCATCCCTGTGACCGGCCAGACTGAGATTTCCCTCACCATTCATTCTTCTGGATGGGATCACCCGGCCGACTCCCCTATTGAGGTTGACTTCGGCTATGCCATCAAAAACCGCGACTTCAAGTTTGATGGAAGGAATAGATAACAGGCCTAACAAGGGGCTGGTCGGCTCGGCTGTGGTGAAGCCATCGATGCGTGTCTGTGACCAATCAGACATGTTGGGCTCTGACGGCTCAGTCTTAGGTTCGGCGGCGTCGCTAATCTTGTGATGTGTGAATGGCTCGTTTGTAATTTGGTGGGGCGTACTCTGATTTTGAGCAGCGTATTGATTTTTGGCAGCGTATTGACTCGGGGAGATTGCAGAGACTTGATCTAGGATGAAACCTTCTGCAGTCAGATCATCTGATAATCGTTTCTGCTTGGCTTGATTCGAGGCGATAATAGCGTTGACATCATCTATCGCGGCTTGTTCTCCATAGGCGGCGTGAAGCCTGGACATGGCGAACAAAGATAGGCAAATAAGGCCAAGAACGATAAGACAACGCTCTATTACTATCAGTTTCGCACTCATTCCTGTTCTTACTCAATTCATCCTTGGTTAGCAGAAAATAACATTTTATTACAAATATGCAACAGAGGTTGCTGGGATATGTGATTTAACAGTCCAGTATCACTCGTTTACCCTAGGCTTTTACGTCTAAAGTTTATTGAACTGGTAGCAATCCCGCCCCATAGATTTTGCTGTATACATGAGGTGATCGGCTTGATTAATCAGAAACTGGTGATCGACGTTAACATCTTCACTATGGACAGCGCCCAAGCTGATACTGGTGGCATGACTAATATTATTATGGAAATAGTGGCTGTTAGTCACCGATGATTGAACTCGTTTGGCTAATTCTTGAGATTGTTCAGCTGTGAGTCCCTGAATGAAGACGCAAAACTCCTCGCCTCCAATCCTGGCGAATACGGCTTCGGGAGGAAGCTGTCGTTTAATCGTCTTGACCATCTCACAGATAATGAAATCACCGACGCTGTGACCAAAGTTATCATTGATCAACTTAAACCTGTCTATATCAAACAGCAATAGAGAAAGCCCAGTCTGGTTGTCATCACAAGCCTGTTGTAATAGCTCGATAAAATAACGCCGATTATATATGTCAGTCATTGCATCTATGGAGGCTAGTCTTTGTAATTCTATGTTTAATTGATTCAGATCATGGGTCCTCTGTGCAACGGCTCTGCGTAGGTGAAATATATAAGCCGCCGTCAACAGTAGGATTAATGCGATAAACATGGGTAACAAGTATTGGGGATAAACCGTTTCTACATGGATCCATTTACGCTGTATGCGCTCAAGATCCACGGCTGATATCTGTTTAAAACCATTTTGGAGTTCCAGCCTTAATCGGTTGTGGGCTTCAGGGAGCGCAGGCCTAATTAATCCGCTATAAAGGTGTTTCACCGGTGAAAACTGATTCGGTCTTTGTGAAGTGTATAAGTAGAAGTTGGCGACTTGAAAATCTGCCACGAAGGCATGAATTTCACCCGAAAAGGCACTCTTGAGCATGAGTTCATTATTACCGAAAGCGATGAGCTTAACCTTAGGGTAGTGTTGCATCATATATGTCTCTTCATACCCTGCGGAGACGACACCTACCCTACCTGACTCGAGATAGCTGTGTACATCTGTGCCCCATAGCTTGGATGAAAAAAATAGTTGGGTATCGATTTCGACTATACCAGGTAGGAAATCCAGATAAGTTTCTCTGTGTTCGGACCAAAGCAGACCGGCATGTATATCGGCCTCTTTGGACTTAACTGCTTGCAATGATTCATTCCAATCAGTTAAGACGAATGACACTTCCACATTATTGACTCTGGCATATTCCTTCCAGATATCGATGAGTAAACCTTGAGGCTCACCATTAGCATCTATATAGGAAAATGGTTTCCATGCCTTAGAGTTCGCTATGGTCAGTTGCTTTTTATGCTTGGTACTATTGATGTCCTGACCATTTTCACTGGCGCTGGCGCTTGTTGCAAGCATGTAAGAAAATAGGGCAAAGAAAAAAAGTAATTTTTTAACTAAGCAGATGTGTCGTAATCGACGATACCCAGACAGGTTAAGGTTCATTGGTTACATCCAGTTGTTAGCGCAAAAAATAAAAGTGAGATCGCAAGACAACTCCTGCCAAATATCACAAAACAATAACATTAATGAGAGACTTAGGTCACCCTTATGTTTGGCATATTCAAGTAGATATACTTATCGAAACTTCGAGTCTGTTTGCTTGTATTTTTAAACGGTCCAAGGTAGTGATTGCCTATAGATATACGCATATCAGAGGGAGGCCAATCACAATGAGAGGTACAAGCTGGGTATATTGCGCACCACTGTCCTCGCGCTTCCGCTTCTGGTCAACACCAGCATCCAACCTCATGTGCAAGCGTCCAAGGAGTGATCCATTCCGGACAGTAAAATAACTCGCGGATCCATTTACTTTGGTCTAAGTTCAGGTAAAAATATGTCACCGTTTACCCTCTTCAGTCTGCCTTTATATGTCTCTTGTTTTCGTGCTCGTAGAACCTAGTCGTCCAGCCAATGTCGGCGCCGCCGCCAGGGCAGTAAAAACCATGGGCTTTGAACAGCTTATTTTAGTCAATTCAAACCTACATCTCGACAAAGAGGCTCATTGGGTGGCCCATGGTGCCACAGATATATTGGCACAAACCATAGTCGTTGACTCAGTTGCGGACATTCGAGCGCAATATGATCACTTGATCGCAACCACAGCGAGAGAGAGGGGAACTCCCAGGCAGTACTTGACGCCTGACGAGCTTAAAGACACAGTATTGCAGCAATCAGGCTCAGTAAAGAAGATAGCCCTGCTCTTCGGTCGAGAGTCTAGTGGCTTGTCCAACAGTGAACTGGAGTTATGTGATCTTTTCTCCTATGTGCCCTTGATAAACGACTACCCTTCCCTCAACCTTGCTCAGGCAGTCATGGTATACAGCTACGCCCTTAGCGAGGTCAATAACCGTCTTAAACATAAGCAAGTCGATGCACAAGAGGGGCAACTACAGGCCCTGAAGAAGAGAACCAAGGCATTGTTACAGCAGCTCGACACCCAAGACGATGTAAAACTGTCCCGTTGGTTACTCGATGGCATGAGTTTACTCGGTGACAGGGACTGTAAGATGGCGCACCAACTGCTCAATGATATTAGCCGGAAGCTAAATACCAACGAGAAATAAGGCTGACTAAACTCATACCCATCTCCCTGTTTTTATAAGTGAAAAAATTGAGTATTCAGTCCCTTGCTAGTAATCTATACCTCATTAACCAATGAGGTATTTTCTTGTCTTTTATAGACTCGAGAGCTGAATGAGAATCACTCTCCTTACTCTTACAAATTGCTTATCTTTCACCTACCTATAATATTTCCAAGCATAATAATTTGGTCTAGCACACGGGCTTACATTACCTATTATTTAAGTGGTAGGGACCAAGTTTCACTTTGGCTGTGGCTGCTTGTTTAAATGACATCGAGCCCCATTGCTAACCGTTGGCCGACAGGGCCAACAAGATTAACTCGCTTTTGGAGAGTGCTGATGAAAGGCAAGAGTAAAGTCACCCAAGTACTGAATCAGATGTTGCTGTTAGAACTCACTTCAATCAACCAATACTTCTTACATGCCCGCATTTATAAAAACTGGGGATTAGAAGAACTGAACGAGAAAGAATATAAAAAATCAATTCTAGACATGAAACAAGCCGATGATCTGATTGAACGTATTTTGTTTCTAGAGGCCCTGCCTAACCTGCAACAACTGAATAAACTGCGGATAGGTGAGCATACAGAAGAGATGATTCAGTGCGATAAAGATCTGCAAGAAGAACAAATTGCGGCATTGCGTGCTGCCATCGCCTTGTGTGAAACCGAAGAGGATTACGTCAGTCGAGAGTTACTCGAAGAGATCTTAGAGGGTGAAGAAGACCATCTGGATTGGATCGAGTCGCAACAGTTCCTCATCGTTGCCACAGGCATTGAAAATTATCAACAAACCATGATGGAGGATTAACATGAAAGGTGTTCAGAGCGTCATCAACCACTTAAACAAACAACTCACCCTTGAGTTAACCTCAATGGATCAGTATCTGGCTCATTCTAAGATGTATGAAGACTGGGGGATCAATAAACTCCATGAGAAGTTGGCTCACGAATATGAAGAGGAGTTGGAGCATGCAAAGCGCCTGATTCAACGTATATTGTTCCTGGAAGGCAAACCTGATACAGCTTCCAGGCAACCGATTAATGTAGGCGATAACGTCAAACAGATGTTGGAAAACGATCTTGCGGCAGAAAGAACCGTGGCGGAGAGCCTCAGAAAGATCATAGGCATCTGTGAAAAAGAGCAAGATTATATCAGCCGTGAAATACTCGAAGATCTGCTCGATGATACCGAAATGGATCATATCTATTGGCTAGAACAACACCTGGGCCTGATAGATAAGATGGGGGTTCACAACTATGTGCAATCCCAGATGGGCAGCCAAGACAGCTAATTAGCTTCGAGTAAGTAGCGGTATAATAAGGATATCTGTCTCAAGGAGGTTTACATAAAATGGGGGGCTGGGTTTATACTTATGGGTATAAACCTAGACATACTCCATTTTTTCTATTTATTGCTACAGATTGAACTAAGTTAATGACTTTCCAAAGTCTAAGAACTGCTTAGCATTAAACCTAAGCCCATCGTCTAAGGCATAAATCGTCTGATTTATGTATCCGAGCAAGATGTCTTGCTCGGCGGAACTTATCGGTGAACAGGTCACCACTCTATACATCTCAAGAGCATCAGATTTATGCGCCAATAGCGTCGGCACTGTGACTTGCTTTACACCTTGATAATGAGCCAAGAGTGAACACTGAGCCAGAATGTTTATGTTGTTTATTGCCTCTTTAAATCTGTGAGAACCCTGGGGTATCACAGAATTAGCGGCTCTGGCCTGTGCATTAATAGAATCAGAATATTTAATTTCAAATAAGCCATCTTGAATTAACTGTGTCTGCATAACATACCTCGATGAATAGGATTACTCTGAGGCTATTATGTAAAAAGCGAGCTGAACCTTTGCTTAACCGTACGCTGTATCAGACTTTAGAATGAGGTCCTCACTTACTCGCTTAGCCCATAAGAAATTTATCGCATAAAAAAGCCCGCGACAAAGCGGGCTTTTTTATGCGATTGGAGAATTTTTTGAATGAGTACCTTGAATGAATACCTAGTCTGAACTAATTTCTTGCCTGAATCAGTTGAGTACCGTGTAACCACGGCTAATCATGCAGTTTTTAACCACCGTCTGTTTCTCGGCTTCATGGCTGGCTTCATTTTGTCTCTTAGAGCGGTTTCTTCCCAGAGCGCCACCTACCACACCGATGGCCATCCCGGTTTTAGCACCATCAGTACCTGAGCCTCCGGAAATCGCGCCAGCCGCCGCACCTAGGGCTGCCCCTTTAGCTGCACCCGATACCAAACCACCTTCTGTTTGTTTCTTCTGCGCCTGCTGTGATAATTCTGTACACTCATGCATATCGAAAATGTAATCTTTTTCATCGACACCCGTTTTATCGATGATAATATTCGAAGCAGAGGCAGTTGTGTGAAACAGAAACAAACCCGCCATTAGTAGTACTTTATTCATCAGGACACCTTAATTGTAATCACAATGTTAATAGACTACTACGTTCTGTATTAGCCGTAAACAGGAAGATAGTAAGGTAAAATTACTGAATGTAGACTTAATGAAGTATGAGTTTTTTTAGTTATAGCACCTGAATGCTAGATACTGGATCACTGAGTTTTTCAGAGAAATTAAGTCATATTACTTTCGCAGGATTTCAACCGAGTTCAGTTTTTAGTTAACCAAAATGAGAAGAAGTGTTAGAACCGTTTAATTCGGACTACCTTCATCACCTCAATTTCGAATCCCGCCACTTTTTCAGTTTCTGGATAATAGGTCATATTGACGCGGTTTCCCTTAAGGCATTTGAACTTCTTAGGTCGTCTAAACTTAAATGGCGCATCACAGCCCTCTATCATCACAGTGTGTTGTACCCACTCTTCTACATCTCTTTGAGTATGAGAAATAATCTTTACTCCTTCAGAGTGTACTAGCTTGTCGTGTGTAGTGAGCATCTTATCTAATTGTGATTTCATTTTGTTCCCCTGTTGAGCAGTCATTAATAATAGCAAGTACGGCGCTAATTCGCACTAAAGAGATCCAATATCAAACAGATAAATGCTGAACTAAACTTAATTGGTAAACCTGACCATTGACCTAAAACTAGGTGATCTATGACATCTATCAAAATTCTGACCTTTCCCAGCATTATCATTCTCGTGCTAACCCTAATTCCTACACTTTTTTTTGCCAAAGATACTCAGGCCGATCATTGGCTAAGAGTACTGACCTGGGAGGGATATGTGACTCAAGAGGATGTAGATAAGGTCAATACACTGCTAAAGGAGCAGGGATATAAATATAAAATCGATATTGTCACTCCCTATGCCCAAGGGGTCGAGCAGATGTACAATCTCATTCGTGCCAAGCAGTGTGATATTACATTTCTTACCCTCTTCTTCATCAAGATGCAAAAAGAAAAAACGGCCAAATTAATTCAAGCCATAAACATCCACTCCCCCCGTTTAACGAATTATGCCGACCTCTATCCCAATCTTACTGGGCTGGACATGGGAATGAATAGCGGCAATCAGCCCCTGTACATCCCCTGGGCTGGCGGGATATATGGTTTCTATATCGATAAAAATAAAGTGGCAGAGGACCAGATACCTGAGTCGGTTGATGCACTCTGGCAGGATAAATGGCAACATAAGTTCTCTTTAAACCAATCTCAGGAGTGGTATAACTTAGGTTTAGCCTTGATGAGACAAGGCCTCTCCCCCTTCTCTCTATACGAGGCTTTTCAACAGGAAGACCGCCAAGTTGTTCGAAAAATTTCTGCTCCTAACGGAGTGACCCAACAACAATTGTCTTCTCTTTATCGAGCCGCAGGTGGTTTCTGGAAATCATCCCCTAAATTCCATCAAGATTTACTGATTGTTAGCAGCTGGGGGCCTGAAATAATTGCTGAGAATGCTAAAGGAGCAGATTGGCAGTTAATCGACTTTAAAGAAGGGCACATGGCCTGGCTAGATACGATCAATTTTGTTAAGGGATTAGAAGGCAGAAAACTCGAAGCGGCGGAGATCTTCGCTAATTATTTTATCGGCAAACAAGTTCAAACTCGAGTGTCACAAAAACTCTCTATGGTGCCGGCATCCAAATTGGCGCCAGTCAATATCATGTTGGGCGATGCAAGCAAAATACTCAAAGAAAACATGTTTGTACCTCCCTATGATCATAGCTCCTACGAGATAATGAAAAAGATGACGGATAGGGCCAACAAAGATGCCAGTCAAGTGTCATCCTTTCCCTTTCATTAATACCCATTAGCTTATTAAGCAGGCTTAGCCATATCTGTCTCTTAGCCAGCCGTAATGGTCGTAATTGCCCCATTGGTTTATAAGCAGACTTAGCCATACCTGTCTCTTAGCCAACCGTAATGGTCGTAATTGCCCCATTGGTTTATAAGCAGGCTTAGCCGTATCTGTCTCTTAGCCAACCGTAATGGTCATAATTGCCCCATTGGTTTATAAGCAGACTTAGCCATACCTGTCTCTTAGCCAGCCGTAATGGTCATAATTGCCCCATTGGTTTATAAGCAAGCTTAGCCATATCTGTCTCTTAGCCAACCGTAATGGTCATAATTGCCCCATTGGTTTATAAGCAGACTTAGCCATACCTGTCTCTTAGCCAGCCGTAATGGTCATAATTGCCTCATTGGTTTATAAGCAGACTTAGCCATACCTGTCTCTTAGCCAACCGTAATGATAATAAGCCCATTGCCCTAAGCGCCTCAGACCCGGCATAGGAAATGCGGGTAAAGCCTGTCTGTAGAGTGGCAAGTCAGGTGTTTTCTCACCTGCAATACTCTGGGCGAGACGAAATGCGGCCTGGGCGCTGAAGGACACTCCTGAGCCGCAATAACCTAAGCTATAACCCACCCCATCCTCTTGATAAACATGGGGCATGTCATCCATGGCTGCCGCAATCCAGCCGGTCCAATTGTATGACACCCCGACATCGGCTAACGCGGGGAAACATTGATTGAGTGCATACTTAAGTCTTTTCGCATACACAGGATCTGATGCATCTTTGCCAAATATGGCTCCACGGCCACCAAACAAGAGACGATTGTCGGGTAATAATCGATAGTAATACTTCAGAATACGGGTATCCATGGTCACCTGATGGGTTTTGAAACCGGACTCACTCAATTGCTCCGTCGTCAGAGGCTCAGTGACGATAATATTACTCAATATGGGTAAGAATTTCCCATCGACTCGTGGACTAAATCGTTTAGGCGTATAGGCATTTCCCGCGGTCACTACGCGTTTGGCCAGCAGCTCACCTTGCTCTGTGAACAATCTATGCTTACCCTGCTCCTCGATCCAATGCTCGACACAAGAGTTTTCATAGATCTTAATCCCTCGCGCTTCTACTAGCTGTTTATATCCCAATACTAATTTAAGTGGATTTACCCCAAAACCATCTTCCAACCTAAGTGCCCCATAAGCTTGATTATGGGCCATGTACTCATTGGTGAGTTGCTTTAAGGGGATCAACTCAGCCTGACCACCTAGCTCTCGGGTAATAAAATTTGCGGCTTGTTCGAGCTGCTTGAAGGCCTTGGCATTATGGGCGATTTTGAGATAGCCAGGCTGTTGAGGATCGCACAATATCTTATTATCCTTGATAAGATCACTGACGCGCTCGACGGCCTGACTAAATTCGCTATAAATACCTTTCGCCGTATCCAGTCCCCAGCGGTTGGCCATCTGCCCGTAACCGAGTCGCCCGGAGCCCTTGAGGACGAATCCCGCATTACGGCCACTGGCACCGAACCCTATCTGATTCGCTTCTAATACAGTGGCATGAATATTAAATTCAGTAGCCAAATAATAGGCCGTCAGGAGTCCTGTGTAGCCTCCACCTATGATGGCGACATCGGTTTGATGAGTGCCTGTGAGTGCTGGATTCATTTGAGGCGGCGACGCTATGGTACTTGCCCAGTAGGAGTCCGGCCAGTTAAGGCCTCCGGGGCCCGAGGCTAGAAGTGGGTCGAAATGCTCGGAGTTAATTGGGTTCTGGGCCATATTTTTCTTTATTTCAGGTCTGTTATTGAGGATTTAAGAGGTGATAGTGAGGCCGTTAATCTGAGACAGATCTGACTCAGGCCTGAAGCTGTTATTTGAAAATGAGCAACATTTCACAGGCGGTGCAGTGGCAATCGGCGCCACATATCACACAGATATAATCCGGGTGTTCCTTGGGGTCATTCCATCTGTCCGGGTGTTCTTTTATCAGCATTGCGCCAGCCTTGGTAAAGTATTTCACCGCCGAGTTATTCGGGCTCTGCTTCCATAGATGGCTTATTCCAGCTGTCGCGCCCTGCCGTTTGGTCGCAGCGATAGAGGCGCTCAGCAGCTTTCCCCCTATTCCTACGCCGCGATATGGCTCGGCAACGGTATTACACTTGAAGTAACAGACTCTTTGCGGTTCGATTCCCCACGCATGGGGGGTACACCATTTATCGGTTTGCCAATTTCCCGGTGCGTAAGTTAGACGAAATCCAATCAGTTTTCCATCTTGGTGGGCGACAAAATTTGCGTTTATCTCATCCTTGATCCCTTTTTGATATAGAGTGGCTAACGATGCCTCATCCAGATAGCCGTCACCATGAACCTGATTACCCAGTGAGATAACGTCTGTAAAATGTTCCGGGCTTAACGTTTGAATCATAGTGTTCTCCTGCGAACCTGTCGGTTTCGGTGAATATGTGAGGATAAGCTAAACAAAAATGCGCGATAAGTACATAGTGAGTCAGATTTCACTGTGTTTTTTCCTTTTGATCATCGAATCCCCTAAGACTAAATGTGTAAAAATTTTAATACGGCGATTCCTTGTTCAGGGTTTATCAAACCGGGATTTACCTGTAACGTTAGCGCCAATAAAAACAAAAGATGGGGAACTCTTTAAATGAAAAAATCTTTATTATCGTTAGCCTTGCTAACCGCATTGTCGGCTTGCTCGCCGGATGTTGAGATGAGCCACAATAAACCACAAGCCAGTCAAGATACTAAGACACTTGCAGCAACTGAAGTTGTCGCGGCTACAGATAACTATCAAGCCATGCTCGACAAATTTCTTACTGTGGATATGCAAGCCGATCTGTCCAGCTTAAGTGATATCGATAAACAGGTCCTGCGTAAACTCATCTCAGTTGCCGATGTACTGGATAAGGTGTATTTGGAGCAGACCTATGAAAATAATGCCGAAATAAGAAAGCAGATCCAAGACTCGAACTTGGCCAATACTGAACAACTACTCTCTCTCTATGATCTTCACTACGGTCCCTGGGATACATTAGAAGGTGATAAAACTTTCTTCGGTGACATCACCCGCCCAGAGGGCGCCGGGGTATACCCCACCGACATGACTAAGGCTGAGTTTAATCAATGGATCCAAGACCATCCTCAAGATGAAGCCGCATTCAAGAGTGGTTATACCGTGATTAAGCGCCAAGGCGATAAACTGGTCGCTATCCCCTACAGTCAGGCTTATGCAACGCAGATGCAGCAGGCGGCGAAATTGATGCGCGAGGCCGCCGCCTTAACACAAGATGCTAGCTTAAAGACCTTCTTGTCTAAGCGAGCCGATGCCTTCCTCAGTGATGAATACCGTGATTCTGAGATGGCCTGGATGGATCTCGATGGCACACTCGAAGTGGCCATTGGCCCCTATGAGACATATACCGACAAGCTGTTTGGCTATAAGACCTTTTTTGAAGCCTTTATTACCGTACGTAACCCAGAAGACAGTGCCAAGCTCGACGTGTACAAGCAGTACCTCAAGGGGATGGAGCTAAACTTGCCTATTCCCGATGAACATAAGAATTTTCAGCGTGGTTCTGAGTCTCCGATTTCTGTGGTAGATCAAGTTGCCGGCGGCGGAGATAACAAGCCTGCGGTGCAAACCACGGCCTTTAACTTACCCAATGATGAATATGTGCGTGAGGTGAAAGGCAGTAAAAAAGTCATGCTCAAAAACGTACTGAATGCTAAATACAAGGCGGTGATGCAGCCGATATCAGCCTTGATCATCGCCAAACCACAGCAGTCACTGCTTATGGAGCGCTACTTCTTCAATGAGACCCTGTTTCATGAATTATCCCATGGCTTAGGTCCGGGAACTATCATCAAGGATGGTAAAACCACCACAGTTTCTGAGCAGCTTCAGGAGACTTACTCAAAGATTGAAGAGGGTAAAGCCGATGTGATGGGCGCATACAACATGTTGTTCTTGATGGATAAAGATGTACTGCCTAAATCTGAGAAAAACAATATGTTAGTCACCTATTTCGCCGGTTTGTTTCGTTCCATGCGTTTCGGGGTACATGAAGCCCACGGCGCCGGTGCGGCGTTTCAATACAACTATTTCAAAGAGAAGCAGGCATTCAGTTTCGATTCCAGTACACAAAGGTATACCGTTAACTTTGATAAGATGACCCAAGCAATCACAGATCTTGTCCGGGATGTTTGTATGATCCAAGCCTTAGGTGATTATCAACAATCTAAGGACTTCTTAGCTAAATATGCCGTTATGGCCGACGAAGTTGCCGCTTTGAACCAGAAGATGGCGCAGATCCCGACCGATATTAGGCCTAACTACCCTAAGATCTAATTTGTAGGCTTCATGCTATCCAGTACCAACGCCCCATGGTTTTTGATGACCATGGGGCGTTTTGTTGTGTGAAAACAAGTGGAGCATTTGTTAATCAAAGGTTATCATTTGATCCATATGAAATAGTTTAGGATCAGGTATTAATGGAACAATTACCCCAAGAAGAGATGGGTGTACGTTTTAAGCAGGCCATCGACAAGCCCAAGAAACTCATCATTATCATCTATCAGTTTATTGCGAAAATACTAGGTACAATGAGTGGCCTGCTTGGCAGGCTAACGGTAGCCCAAAAGTTATACCTGTTAGCCCTCTTCTTACTTATTTTTTCTGATAACTTGGGCATGGTCGCCATAGTGACTGTGGTCGCCTTAACTCTGGAATTTTGGCCCCTGTTTGAACGAGTCTGGCACAGTTTATCGGGTAAGGCGGTGTTACTGCTCTTTTATGCCGTGATAGCCAACTTCGCCATCGCCGGGGCGGCTTCCGTGGTCAATGAAGTCGTCGGCGTATCCACTGAGCATTTCTCATACACACATAACTTTGCCATCTTGCTATATCTACCCGCTTGGATCATCGTCATGACGGCATTGGCAATATTGATGTTACAAGTGGCTGTGCCCTTCTATCTTCTCTGTCTCTTGTTACTAAAACCTTTCGGTGTAACGGGCCTTAAACTCATCAATCACAATCATTTCAGATTCACCACCATGTTCATCCGCCTGATATTATCCTCGGTCGTACTTTATCATCTGGTGTTGATTACTAGTCTGGACAATGAGTTAAGCCATGATCTTAGCGATCCGGATGGTGTGGTGATGAATGAACTGTCCTCTAAAGATAAAGAAGAGTTATCTAATGAGTTAGCCAACTTGCGAGAAAAAGATGAAATCGACGATGAATCAGTCACCTTAGGGCTATCTTTCAATGATGATACGGCTCAAAAAGATAACTATGAACATGTCCGTGAGGATTATGAAAAAATGGTCAGAAGCATGATCGCCAGATTTGCGTATCAACTCGAGTCTGACAGTCGCTCACGTTGTGCCATCGCGCCAGGTAGTAATATCGTAGAGCTCAACGATTATGAAATTGTAGAAATACGCCGTGATAAATCTGCCGATTATGGCTATAGCTTCGAGGTGAAAAAGTGCATTTCACCCGCGTTTGGACTCGATAAGTCAATGCCAAGAGCAAGCTAGGTCATCTTTGAGGATGCAAATATAAGGTACTAACTCACATTAATACCTTATATTTTGTTATTTGCCTACCAGACATCATGGGTAAACCTGGTATTACCAAGGGATTTCTTGCCCACGAAAGTCTAAAAACTCTCCAGTTTGGCTCATGTCTACCCCATCTAATACCCGCTTTAGCCCAGTCACAGACTCTTGCGCATCGATAAGACCATTGGGGCCACCCATTTCGGTTCTCACCCAGCCAGGATGCAGGGCAACGACTGCTATGTTATCGTCTCTTAAGTCAACCGATAGACTCTTAACCACTGAGTTAATCGCGGCTTTCGATGAGCGATATATGTAGGCACCGCCGCTGGTGTTATCACCCATACTGCCCATTTTAGATGACAGAATCGCAAAGATACTCGAAGATGCCAGTTTGAGGTTTGCTCGGAAGGCTTCTAATACTTTTAAAGGGGCGATTGAGTTTATCTCAAAAACCCTGCGCCACTCTTCCACGTCTATGTCTCCAAGGGTACTACCCTTAGGTCCATAATAGCCCGCATTATTGAGCAATAGATCTATGGGCTCACCCTGTAAGTTATCGGCAAGTTGCTGTAATGCCTGATAATCGGTGACATCCAGCTGAAAAACAGACAAGGATTCATGTTCTTCGAGCAGTTGGATTAACTCGCCAGCTTGTTCAGGCTCGCGGCAACATGCGGTCACGTTCCAGCCAGCTTGCAGATACTGTTTGACCATAGTCAGGCCCAGGCCTCGATTGGCACCTGTGATGAAGAGATGTTTAGCCATTAATTTATTCCTTGAATAGGAGTAATGAGGGAATCAAACGTAATTTTAGTTGTAACGAAACTAATGTACACACAAATCGTAAAATACCAATTAACTCATAGATCTGGCTTGATAATTAGGCCTTAATCTTTGCCAGAAACTCGTCTATTAGTACCGATAATTTATCATGCAAATATTCTTCAAAATCATCTAAGTTATTTTTGAAATGATCCAGATATTGGGCGGCCTTATCATGACTCAATTGTTTCTGATCCACTGAATACTGCATCTCGGGCAGAGATTTATCATAGCGTGGAAGTGGCAGCCAGATAACGAAATCGGCATCAACTCGTTTGAGTTGCTGATTAGCGAAGCGACAGAAATCGGCAATATGCTCTAAGCCATCCGGGCCCAGGCAGCCAGGTTCAATTCTGCATAATACCGTGAGTTTCTGCTCTTTAGGCAAGGGGATCGTTTTAGGCATTGATGTAAACCAAATGTAATCGGTCTGATTATTATAACGCTAATTCACTTAAGTGTAATTCAAAGATTAAGAGATAATTTTATGTGATTAACCCTAGGCTTGTCTGTTGCCTTGCTTATTTGAAGAAGTTAACGGGATAGGTAGATATTGATATAGGATCTCTGCCTATCCTGTACCCAAGCTCAAAGATATAAGCTATCATCCGCGGTAAATATAACTTAAGTGATTAGCCTTGGACATTGAAGATTTTATATCACAAACAATCAGTTGTGATTCAATTATTGCTATAGAAACCATTCAAACACTCTGGAGTGGTTATGGTGAGATAGTCCGTTATCGACTCGAAGGCCAAAGCTGTCCTGCCAGTATTATCGTCAAATCTATTTGCCCTCCCAAGCAGACTCAGCACCCTAGGGGTTGGAACACCTCGGCTTCTCATCAAAGAAAACTGCTCTCATACCGCGTAGAAGCAAATTGGTATCATGCTTGGTCTAAGATGTGTGATGAAGACTCTCGAGTCCCCACCTGCTATGGCTTATCATCCCATGACCAAGTCTATGCTGCAGTCGATGCCTATGATACTCACTCTCCATGCATCGAAAGTGATAGTGCGGCTATTATCTTGCTTAGCGATCTTGATGCCGAAGGTTTTCCCATGCGGCATCAGAGATTAACACTTGAGCAAGCTAAGGTGTGCATCGAATGGCTTGCGAATTTTCATGCACATTTCATGCAGGATTCGCCTGAAGATAATTGGCCAGAAGGGCTATGGAAACTAGGCTGTTACTGGCACTTGGGTACCCGAGAAGATGAGTATCGAGCCATGCCTGACTCAAGCCTCAAGCAATCGGCTCACAGACTCGATGCATTATTAAGCCAAACCCGCTTTAAAACACTTATTCATGGTGATGCCAAGGTAGCAAATTTCTGTTTCAGCGAGGACAGTTCACGGGTCGCCGCCGTAGACTTTCAATATGTCGGTGGAGGTTGTGGCATGAGAGATTTGGTATATTTCATTGGCAGCTGTTTGTCTGAAGAAGCATGCAAGCAGCACCATGTTTCCCTCACCCGCTTTTATTTTTTAAAACTTGACCAAGCATTAATTAACCAGCGATCAGCAATAATAGCCAAGGATATTGAACAGGAATGGAGACCTCTTTTTGCGGTTGCTTGGGCCGATTTTCAACGATTTATTTTAGGCTGGGCACCCGAGTACCACAAAAATAATGATTTCAGCAGGTACATGACCAGTCAGGTCATTAAACAGTTTAACGTAATAAGCTGATTATTCAATTTGTCTAAAACCATGATGAATAAAGGTGTACAGCTCAGTTATGACTAGACTAATTGGGCTCATAAATTACCACTTTGTGTCATAATCGACTAAACTTTGATACAAGAGAGCTAACGGATAAACGTAAATAGGCAAAGCGCCAAGTGTGTCAAAGGACACTTTTCTTACAGTATCAGGGCTCTCTGCTTAGAGCAGATAAACTCGCCCTATAATCATACCAGCTCATCACTTCGTGACGATGTTAACGATACCTAGTATCCTAAACGTGATATAAATGTTACTCATTTATTTCTGAAAAATGGCATATGGATACATGTTAAATAAAACTTGCTGCTTCTTGTTTGCTTTATTTTCCAGCTATTCTTTCGCAACGGATATTGTTTTTATCCATAGCTATCATGCTGATTACCCTTGGGTTAAAGAGTATCGTGGTGGATTTATGGCGACGATTGACGATCACAGTATCCTGGAATATGAGATGGATACCAAGCGTCAGCCGACCGCTGGTTTTAAAAAAATTGCCCAGCAAGCCCTTGCATTTATCGACACGGAAAAGCCTAAGTTGGTCGTGCTTGCCGACGATAATGCACTGAAATTACTCGGTCCAGCGCTGGTAGATCAGAAATTCCCACTGGTATTTCTCGGTATCAACGCGAATCCCAGACATTATATTAAGCTAAATAAAAATATATCTGGCACATTAGAACGGCCATTGCTTAAACGTTCGATCATGATGTTACACGATCTGTTTCCCAAGATGAAAAAACTCAAGGTGTTGATGGACAGTAATCCTACCTCTTACGCCATTTTAGAAACCTCTTTCGATGATAAATTTCATCAATACATTTCTGGGGTGAAAGTGGATATTTCACTGGAGAAGACCTTTAATGATTGGAAACTCAACACCAGATCCTTAGACGATAATGGATATGATGCACTCATTATCGCCAACTATGCGGCATTGACTGATGGTCAACAACAAAATGTGAGCCTGGATGATGTCAGTGAGTGGACCAGCAAAAATAGCCCAGTGCCCATGTTCGCCTTTTGGGGCTATTCGATTGGAAAAGGCAAAGCCATAGGGGGGCTGATCATTAGCGGGGTTCAACAAGGAGCCAAAGCTGCTAAAATAGTAAATCAGTATTTCGTCACTGGCAAACTCCCCGCCATTACCACACCAGTGAGGGGAAGCTTGATGTTCAGTGAGCATGAATTGAGACGTTGGAATATCAAACTCAAGAGTAAAATAATCAGTAACAGTCTGCTTATAGAGTGACAAATTAATCTAAAGTGACAATTTTATACAGAGCAGCTATCCTGCGGTGTTTGTTACAATTCGCCTGCTACTCAGATTAAAATAATTAAGAGTACTGCTGGAGATCACTCGCTTTAAAGGATTCAACTTCGCTGAGTAAGTTATCTATGGCTTGATCGAAACTGTCTAAACGTTCCTGCTCCATATAAGCTTTCAATTTTACGATCAGATCTTTACTCAGTTCAATATGAGATTTCTTCTGTCGCTTCTTAATCTGAGACAATTCTTTGCGCACCATTCGCCAACCATAGTCGCTAAAATATTGATTCATGCTTTGGTTTAATCGCGTTAAGGGAGCGATTAAATTTGTCAGGTTTTTGCGTTCTTGTGTGACTCGTTGTAATAACTCCACCAGCGAAATATATTCTCTGTTTTTTTTCTCATCTGCTGTCACAACACGGCGACTAAACCAATCTAACTTCTGAGCTATCTCTGCCGGGTGAATAAGACGATAAATTAGGGGTAAGGCGAATGTGAGTTCATCGACTTGGAGTAACAATAATTTCCTTCCCGCTTTAGGCGACTCACCGTGATAAACCCATGGATGTTTGTAGCTCATCTTATTCCCTTCTCGTCTTTTCTTCTTTTAGTCTTGTTGTCGTTTACGCTTATTTTTAAGAGTCTAGAGTTCTGACCCAGTATGGGTAATGATGTCAAAAACAATAGTATGGTGCAACCATTATTATGTCACTAGAGTGACATAACTTAAGTGATTAATCTGTTTGATTATTACTCTATATATATCCAATAGAATGGTTGAACCACTCTTTAGATTTGTGGTTTTTTGCCAGTCTTGTATCTCATCTATAAAAATGGAGCAGCTCATTTTTACGGCTAATATCGATATTTAAGCCTTCATTAGCCGATGTGTCATTATCAACTCCTGTTATAAACCGTACCCATCTATTCCCCTCTCCAATGCAGCCATAGCATCTTACATTCAGAAAAACAGTGATGACCGGTCATGCTTTAATATGCTCTTAGCAAACACAGTTAAATAACAACTCACTCATTGTTCCCATCCGTAACTCTCTGTGACTCACTGCTAAATTTCCGCTGCAACTCTCTGCCAAAATCTGACCTACACCCTATACAGGTTAATCCACCTAAACTCTACATCTGCATGGCCATGATCCTAAGTCCTCGCATGAAAACGAGCATCAGACAAATCAGTATGTTTTTCATCCATTTATTCTATCTCCTCCTGAATTTGTACTAAATTAATACTAATACAACCTCTACCAGTGATAATGACGATTATCACTGGTAGAGATGGACAGCAAAAGCTATAATTTCGGCTCTGTTTCCAGGGAAAGCATGCGTGTTTTATCATGAATAAGCTCAGTATCAATCAGTATCATCCACGCCAAGTCACTAGCGATAAGAGTTTCTTCGAGGAAACGGAACTGCCGATCTCAATCTTGGATGATTTCAAGAGTGCGGCCAGCGAGACAGAATATGAACTGGCGCCTAACACTCGCCGTGTCTATCATTCTAGCTTTAACATTTTTACGCAATATTGCCAGCATCATGGTTTAAGTCATCTGCCTGCGGACCCACGTTCGGTGATCTCATTTATAGGTCATCAGAAAGAACAAGTGCATCAAAAAACAGGAATGCAATTTTCTAAGCAGACTATCACCACCCGGCTAGCGGCGATCCGTTTCTATCATATTCAGGCCGGTTTTCATTCGCCAACCGAACACCCCCTGGTGATCCGAGTCATGCGTGGTTTAAGTAGAAATAAGCATAGGGTGACCACAGATTATGATCAGCAACCCATCATGTATGATGAACTCGAGTTACTGTTACAGACCATAGATAAACAGGGGCAAGAATTAACCCGGGCTCGAGATAAGGCGATCATTCAATTGGGGTTTCAAGGAGGATTTCGTCGTTCTGAGCTCGCCGATATCCAGGTTAACCACATCAACTTTATGCGTAACAAATTGAAAGTGAGATTGGCCTACTCTAAGAGTAATCAGCTGGGACACAAGGAGTGGAAAGACTTGCCCGAGTCGGAATTGTTCTCGGCGTTCGGAGCGGTTAAACATTGGCTCGAAGTGTCACAATTAACTCAAGGTCATCTTTTTCGTTCCCTGTCTCGAGATGGTCAGCGGCTCAGAAATTACTCGGTGGCAAATAAAGCCAGTATCGATAGCTATGATAAGCCCCCTCAACTAAATCGAGGTTTTTTGCGTGGCGATGATATCTACCAGATGATAAAGAAGTATTGTGGTAAAGCGGGTTTAAGCCCGGAATTTTATGGAGCCCACAGTTTACGCAGTGGCTGCGTGACTCAGCTGCATGAAAACGATAAAGACCATCTGTATATCATGGCACGTACCGGCCATACGGATCCTCGCTCCCTGAGACATTATCTCAAACCTAAAGATTAGTCGTACTAGTGCAACATATTTTATGCTGTTTATAACCGGTCAATAAAATGGTTACACCATCAAATACTTCTGTGACTTAACTGGCTGGCAATATATTGTTAGATTGAATTAGAAATTAGTGCTACCTTAACGCGAATATTTTATGCTGCCTAGAATCTGTCAATAAAATGGTTACACCATGAAATACACCTATGACTTATCTGGCTGACTAAATATGGTAGATTTAATTAGAAATCGTTCTGTATCAAGGCATAATTTAACGCGATGAAATTTGATCAGCCTCAAAATAATATAATCAGCTATTCACTATTCACTATTCACTATTCACTATTCAAGACTACAAGCTCTGCTTCAAATCTTACAAGTAGTAATAAAATACAGATATAAAAAAGCGGAGCTCTAGGGCTCCGCATTTGTTTCTGCTCTACCGTTTGTTTACTTAGAACTTAAACCTGAGTGCTTAACTCTTTCGCTTTCATTAAATCTTCTGCAAATAACTGTCTACGCTAGCCTGCTCACGAGTCTTTAGCTTAACGCAGTTCTTCACCTTCTCATTGAGTTTAGACAGAGTGCGCGTAAACTCGGGTGACGCTTCAAGCTTAGGCTCGAAGAAACTGTTGGTTTGCTCCAGCGCTTTTAGATCACAACCCGTGCCTGTGTAATTAGGCAGCTTGGCCACAGAAAATGGTGGCAGCTTTGCCTTAACGACTTCGTAATTGCTGTACACCCAATCTCGAAATAGGGCTTTTCGAACAGGAGTATAACTCTGACCAGCCATGATATATTTAAGATCTGGAGAGTTTAGCTTATCGGTTAAGCTATAATCCAATATGGATTTTTGCTGTTTTGGCTCGGCAACATAACCTAAGGCATACATCAGTTTAGTGCGTTTTTGTGGGTTCTTTGTTGTCTCGAAAATCTTCTTAAACTCTTGAATTAACGTGTTATCTCCAAAGTATATTGCGATCTGAAGTTGAGTACCTATCAGGTAAGCATCGACAGATTTATCACCTGCTATATAGGCCTGACTCGCCAATTTAGCATCACGGATAACCGCTTTATCTTTTCCTTCAAATGCCAAAATAGCGATAAGGCTAGGACGCAGTTTACTTATCTCTATGCTCTCACCAGGCTTCGCCACCAGACCATATTTATCGATAGCAACTTTCGCCTTGGCACTGATAAATTTAGCCCACTTGGCCTCATTGCTTTCATCAATAAAGGTCATCTTCTGGATTTGTAGATAACTCAGCGCCGAAGAGACGATTTGAGGATGCTCATCATCGATAAACTCTCCCAATATTGCCAATAGATCACCGGCTGAGATAAAGCCGCCATCGAGCAGCGCATCGGCAGATGAAATAAGCGCCTTACGCTCCCTCGCCGTCAGCTTTGTTTTCGCATTGGCGAGTAAATTAGCGAACTGCTTATCATCCAACAACCAACGGTAATAACCCATGGCATCGGCATCCGGATAGATCCAATCCGGGGTAAATTCAAGATCTAAGGTTTTCGTTTCACTGTCAAGTAATATGGTTGTCGATATTATCTTATCGCCCTTGCCATACTTGATAGACACAGGCACTACCCAAGATTGAGCCGGAGCCTTACTGCCGGCAAATACAAATCTTTGCTGAGAAAGCGTCAAGGTTTGACCCTTTACGCCTACAGTGATTAAGGGGTAAGAGGATTGCTCGATAAATGTGCTCAAGACTTTACCCACATCTTTACCCGATGCCTTGGATAAGGCATTCCAAAGATCATCGGCCTGGGTATTCTTATAGGCATTATCCTTGATGTATTGGCGAATGCCTTGTTTAAAGCTCTCTTCACCAATCCAGTTTTCTACCATAGATAAGACGGCTGATCCCTTACTGTAAGCCAGTCCTAAGCCATCCATGATATCGGCTTCTGTCTTAATTGGCTTACGAATAGGTTTAGTCGATAGTCGTGCATCCATACTCATGACACGGTTCTTCGATAAACGCAGATCCGATTCAAATTCAGGATGTAGCTGATGCGTAACCTTAGCGGCCATCCAACTGGCAAATGCTTCGTTTAGCCATAAATCGTTCCACCACTCCATGGTCACTAAGTTACCGTACCACTGATGAGCGAGTTCATGGGCGACGACAGAGACAGATGATTGTTTAGTATTTTGATTCGCGCTCTGTTCATCCAGAAGTAAGATATCTTCTCTATAAGTCACCAGGCCAGCATTCTCCATGGCGCCGAAGGGAAACTCAGGCACTGCAATCGAGTCGAGCTTCTTATAGGGATAATCGACACCAAAATAGGATTCTAACGCTCCGAGAATGGCCGGCATCTCTTTGACTGCATATTGAGCCAGTTCTATTTTACCCTTGGTGCTGATCACTCGACCCGGGATCTTCATCCCCTCTATGGTCACCTCTTCAAATTGACCCACAGCATAAGCCACCAAATAGGAAGGTAATGGCTTGGTCTGAGCAAAAACATGAGTGGTTAGCTCGCCTTCCACCTTAGTGCTTTCAACAGGCGTATTACTGTAGACCTTCTCATTGGACGGCGCGGTAATGGTGATCTGGAATGGGATCTTATATTCAGGCTCATCGAATACCGGGAAGCTGCGACGAGCATCACTCATCTCAAATTGAGTGAATAGATAAGGGACGCCGGCATCGACCGTCTTATATAGACCCACAGATTGACGATTAAATGGCGCGGTAAAATCCAGGTGCAAATTATAACTGCCAGGCTTAATCTCTTGTTCACAAACAAGATTGACGATACCCGTATCTAATATCTTGGCGGTCATTTCACAGGCTTGATGACCTGTGAGTTGAATGTTTGTTGCGCTATAATCGACGCCGTTAAGCTGAATGATCTTTGTTTTTTCAAGTACTTGTATCTTGATATCGGTACTACCAGAAAAATCATCTTTAGTAGGATCTAAAGCCAAGCTCACGGCTTGAGATATAGGCTTTGTCTGTTTACTCAAGACAAATTCATCTGCCTGAATGACTCCACTACCAATTAGAGACACTGTCACCAATCCGGTGGCTATAACTCGATACATATCCATTCCCTTTTATCATTTTACTGTGCTGAAATAGTCGACGTGGTTAAAAAATGGTGACAAATTAACGAGCAAGATCTGAGGAATAGCCCTACATAAAAGTCACACCACTTAACATAAGTGGCGTGATTTTAACAAAAAATATGCAGGTAAAGCTATAGCAGAAACCTAGACTTACACGATTTGTATTACAACTCGGCGGGATTAAGCTGAAACCTAGACTTATACAGATTTGTATTACAACTCGGTGAGATAAAGCTGAAACCTAGACTTATACAGATTAGGATTACAACTCGGCGAGATTAGAATGGACTCTTAGACTCTATTATCATTGGCACACCGGAAACGGGGTGTTCAAAACACAAGCGAGATGCATGTAGCATCAAACGGCTAGACATAAAGTATGCTTCATTTGTCGCATACAGATCGCAGCCCAAGATTGGATGGCCTAGATGTTGACTGTGTAATCTCAGTTGATGAGTGCGGCCCGTTACCGGCTCAAATTCAACCCGGGTCACGTGTCGATGCCCAGCCCTAGTATCATCGAGAAAGAAGTTATCGTTATCAGTCTGAATAAATCGTGATATCACCCGAAATTGTGATTGCGCCGGCTTACCCGTATCTTGGCATAGCTTCATCAGGGGGAAATTATCAACATCCTTAGCTATGCCACAGTCTACCAAGCCTGAGTCAGGCTCAAGATTGCCATGCAGTAAGGCTGTATAACGTTTACTGACTCGTCGCTCACTGAACTGCTTACATAACAATGCATTAATCTGTTTGTTCATGGCGAGTAGCATGATACCAGAAGTGCCAAAGTCGAGGCGATGGATCAAGGCACACGTCGGATAGTCCTGAACTAATCGATAATGAACCGAGTCGATATTCAGTGGATGCTTACCCGACAGGCTCAGTAAGCCGCTAGGTTTATCTATCACTAAGATATGTTCATCCCGGAAGAGAACATTGATGTCATCGAGACATTTTGGCACGATAAAAGGGTCTGCTTGTGGCTGCATAATGGCTATTGGTTACTGCTATTGGTAATTGGTAATTGGTAAATAATATCTTAACTGGGGGCGAATATTACCTAAAATCACCCTAAGACTAAAGCTTACAGCCAACAAGACATTGTCTAATTCGAGCTAATGGCTGTTAAATGCAAGTTATCTTGATATCTTACTGAAACAAATTGAAGGCGCTTTATCAGATCTAGCCCAACACGCTTACTTAAGAGGTAGTGTCTAACGCTCCTGTTTAACTTGACCCATAGATATTGCTACAACACCAAGCTGTATATAAGCTGAATGAATTATGCATAGTCGTTGTTTGTATGAAAATCTGACTTGGCCGAGCTCATAAAGATGTTAATATCGTTATCAAATGCCAAGCTCTATGGAATCTGGATGTTAAAACCTGCACTCATTATATTAAGTTTGTTATCACTGTTATTCATCTTCATGTTGTCAGGCTTCGCATCCAAAGGTTACATGCTAAAAACACAGTTAACCTTGAACGGCGTACAAGCGGGGCCCACTGAAATTCACCTCGATAACGGTGAGACTAGCGAGTTTTCAGTGACACTGAAGGAATTCAATTATATACGTTATACCTTATCGGAAAATCAACAACAGGTCGATGTCACAGCTCAACTTATTTTCCGCCAAGGTGATTTTCGCAATACCAGCACCTTGCCAAGTTTTTCTTTGATCCCCGATGGACAACAGTCTTCCATGGAATATAAGGCCGAAGAAAATGGGCCGAACATATACTGGACTGTATCTGTAGCACCCACGGAGTGACGGCTCTCGATTAGAGTAAAAAAGCCCTGACTTCATCATCAGGACTTTTTGTTTTCTATATATTGGTTAACTCAATCAGTAAATCAATGGCTGGCGGTTAAAGATAAACCACTAAAGCTGCTGTAGCCCCTTAGCATAATGTGATACATACCCGACTGATTGACACTGAAGGAACAGGTTTCTGTGTTGCCATTCTTATAGGGGCGACAATCATAAGAGCTAGTCGTTGGCGCACTGCCCGCCTTCACGTAGAGATCAGCATCACCATTGCCACCTGTTGTGCTCACGGTTAACTGTGAACCCGCCTCGACATAGACCTTGTAAGTTTGCTCTGATCCACGTCCCCCACTAATGTCTGTCACTGCAACGCCGTTTGTTAAACAATTTGCATCGGTGCAAGTTCCACCACCTCCACCAGTTGCATAGCTGGCATTAAGACTCGCATTCGAATACGTACTGTAACCATGCACCATCACATACCATTTACCGGCTGCAGGATTATTGAAGCTACAAGACTCGTTATTTCCGGCCTTATAAGGGCGACACTGATAACTGTTTAAGGTTGGCTTACTGCCCTGCTGCACATAGATATCTGCATCACCACTGCCACCGGACAGATTAACCGATAATGAAGTTGCACCTGCTGGCACATCGATAAAGTAGTTATTCTCTGAGGCCGTAGCGCCGCTGGTGCTAACACTCTGATTATTGGTCAGCTCAGTCTCATCGACCGGGCAATTGTTACCACAACCGCCACCAGCACCTTCGAGGGCAAACAATAACTCGTTTGGTGAGCCAGACTTGGCATCGGTTACCTTGCCTGAGGTTGCTCTGGATGAGAGTAAAGCGTCAATTTCTGAGGGAGAAAGCGAAGGTGTTTGATCCAGATACAGTGCTGCTACACCAGCCACATGGGGCGCGGCCATCGAGGTACCACTGATGGTGTTAGTCGCTGAGTTCGAGTTGTACCAGGCTGATGTTATGCTCGAACCCGGAGCATAAATATCTAAACAGCTTCCGTAATTAGAGAAACTAGAACGACTGTCGCTGCTGGTTGTTGAGCCGACGGTAATAGCATCCACGGCTCTGGCTGGTGAATAGTTACAGGCATTACTGTTATCGTTACCCGCGGCCACCACGAAGGTGATCCCAGCAGCGACGGCAGCATTAACCGCATCGTCTGTGGCTTGTGAAGCGCCGCCACCTAGACTCATGTTGGCAACCGATGGACCCTGAGCATTATTCTTCACCCAGTTAATACCCGATATCACCCCAGAGTTGCTGCCCGAGCCACTACAGCTGAGAACCCGAACCCCCACTACGCTGACATTTTTAGCCACGCCGTAGGTAGAACCGCCTATGGTACCTGCCACATGAGTACCATGACCATTACAGTCGGTGGCATCGTTGTCATTATCGATAAAGTCATAACCACTGCTGGCACGGCCACCGAACTCATTATGCGTGGTCAATACGCCAGTATCGATAATATAAGCCGTGACACCGCTGCCATCGAAGTCGTAATGATAGTTAGCATCTAAGGGCAAGTCTCGTTGATCGACCCTATCGAGACCCCAGGTCGGACTGCCTTGATCTCCCGCAGCGCTAACCATAGGGCTGATAGACATCATCTGATCTTGCTCGATGTACTTAACGTTAGGATCACTGCGCAGGGCCATGATCTCTTTCTTACTGCCACTGACCAGTACGCCATTCAGTGCACTACCGAAGTTTTTCTTTACGTTTATATTGAAACGATTTGCTAACTGCTGACCTTGCTGGATGGCATAACTCTGAATCGCCATCTGATCTGAAAGGTTGAGCACGCTGGGTGTGTTGAACACCACAATATAGGTATCTTTAATGGCACGTGATTGTTCGACCTCAATCATCTGTGCTTGATACTCTTGTGCTTGAATAGAGACCGATGCTAATCCTGCAGTGACCGCTATTGCTATCAATTGTTTCTTATACATGGTTTAACTCCATTTTTATTAATTGTGCCTCAGGGGCATAATTAACCTAGTTCATTTATTGAATAGGCGGAATGAGAGTATAAAAAACAAGCTTTAGATAAGTCGCGGCCATCGTAACAATCCCTTTACATAATTAAAGATTACTAAAACCACACATTTATTAATGACTTAAAACCGTCACATCATCAGAATGAAATTAATCGGCACTTTTGATAAGATAACCAAATAATATGCCTGATAAGTATTTGTTTTATTACGGCGGTCATAAATTCATCATTTTAACATCACAATTTTTATAACAAGTTCACAGAACGAAGATATTACTTCGTTTTTACTAGACAGGTTCAAGCCAGTAAGTGAAAAGTATTAATCACGGTTTTTATGATGTTTTCTTTAATTAAACCCCTTGAGTCGATATTTTAGGCAGTCGGGGGTTAAAAATACAGAAACTAAACTCGACACAATAAACTGAACGTAAGCATATAGTGTTCAGTTTATTGATTTATGACAGTGTTCCAATGAGAGATTATAATTTACATTTATCACGACTTTTTTATAAAAGGCGCCATTATCACTTCGTCTTTTATAATAGTTTCTCGTAATAGACTAATTCCAGATCGCCCAATGGGTCTTTATGAATGCCTTTCTTCAGAAAGCTCATGCCTAGCTTCTCCATGATTTTAATCGAACCTAGATTCTCTTCGAAGGCGATGGCCGAAGCCTTGTTGATCTTATCCGGCGCAGTCACAACATCCATCACCGCCTTGGCCGCCTCAGTGGCATACCCTTTACCCCATGCAGCTTGCTTGAAGCGCCAGCCAAGTTCAAGGTTGTCCCATTTGGGCTCATCATTGAAAAAATCCATGGGTCTAACCAATATCCAGCCTAAATAGAGGTGAGCCTCTAGGGTATCAGAAGGCTTGGCTGTCACCTTCCAGATCCCCCAACCTTCATCCTCATTGGCATAGCTTTCGAGCCTAGGGATCGAGATCTGGCGGATATCTTCCATAGTAGTCATGTGTCCGCCATTGATATAGAGCATCACGTCTTCATCTTGATCGAGCTCGAATAAGGCTTCGGCATCCTTACGGGTCATGAAGTGAAACTCGAGTCTGTCTGTATCCGGAATTCTCATCTGTTACTCCTCTCTACTCTTTTCTACTCTCTGGACTAAGCATAAAGCATTTAACGTGACATTGGGTTACCCAGTGTACTGACCAAATATAGTACGCTTTTTATTCATTCCTAAAAGCCTGTGAGCTCCCAAACCTGAATACACCTTATATACAAAGCATATATCACTTACGTATCCATCACTTATCTCTTACACATAGCCACGCAGCATTCACGTGAAGCTTACGCGGTGTTTATGCGCCACTTATGCACTGCCTATGCACCGCTTATGCAAGAATAAAAGTATAACCCCGGGGATTGTTGTAACCTTCATTCAAAATGTGGCATATAAATTCACGTGTAATGACTTAGAACCGGTCAAGATAACGGCTTGAACATAGTCAAATGATCAAATATAACTAAACTTAGCTTCATATCTTGAATTCGGCTAAGGAGACAAAGATTCGTGTGGTCGCCCATGATGAACTATTTATTCGCATGCAGGGTAGAATTTAAACGAGTCAGGAAGTGTCGTTCTCAAATTTCCTGTTAGATAGCTTACCTCAGCTAGCGTCTCACATGTTTTCAATACCTACTTACCACGAGTGTTCATCACCCTAGAACCCATAGAGATAGAAAAACATGTTAATTAAGTACCAAGTCCCTTGTGGCGACTATTTTAAATCCAATGGAGAGCATGCCGAACCCATCCCTGAAGGTGATGATAATTGGCATTCATATGAGTGATAAACATGAGTTACAAAATGAAGTGAATAATCCCACAAGAAGATTTTGTTCATTAATAGATACCACTTCCGATACATTATCACTATCTATGGAATTATCGATGAGAACCTAAATATACCATTACTTAATCATGCAACTGAAGAACATTGGACTATTCTGAAGATGATATAATAGGTCAAAGTATGACTAAACTCATGCGGGAAAAAATTCAATCCTGGCCATTCTGATTATATTAATCAATTGGCAGATTCTGATACTCAATCCAGAGTCATGTTATCTAGAGCCCTGTTATCTAGAGCATGATAATGGCTGTAAAAAATACAAGAGTGAATTTCTAATTGAGATAAGCATATCCAAAATATCAATGATATCTATCAATGTAAAACCGAATTCATCACAACGATGCGTGATATATCTAATCGAATAGCCTTTATAGAAAGGCCACAACATCAGGTGAACACTGA
Organism: Shewanella benthica; assembly: GCA_023284085.1. GTDB lineage: Bacteria > Pseudomonadota > Gammaproteobacteria > Enterobacterales > Shewanellaceae > Shewanella > Shewanella benthica. The sequence continues at coordinate 247,190 of JAKVHY010000001.1, read as the reverse complement.
TAATTTAACCGAACTGTATAATTGAAATTACTTTATGCTCAGATCAAAGATATTTATCATCAATATAATCGCTTCAGTCATAGCTTCTGTGTACTGCTACAAGATCATGATAGATTCAAACTAGTGAACGATACCTATAGTCTTCCCGGACTCGTTCCGGGATCCATTCTTAGCTTATGATCTTGGTTCTAAAAAATGGATTCCGGCCAACAAGAGTGCCGGAAAGACGAAATAGGTGTAGACGTCAACGCACCCTATTTTTATGATTCGGAGTCATTATCGATCTAACTTCTTTTTATGCCGTCTTCCCGGACTCGTTCCGGGATCCAGCTGTTGCTCTGTCTCTAACAGCTCACGCAGTGGGCGTCGTCTCGGATTTATTACCGCAGGCCCAACAGCTAGCGTCGTCTCAGCCACACCAACGAAGTATCATCTTAGCTTCAACAGCCTAGCGTCATCTTCGCCTTTCAACTATTCAAATCTTTATGCAGCTCTTTATACATGAGGTCGCGCATCTTATATTTCTGGATCTTGCCGGTCACTGTCATCGGATACTCAGTGACAAACTTGATGTAGCGCGGCACCTTAAAGTAAGCGATCTTCTCGGTAAGGAAGTGGCGGATCTCATCTTCTATTTCCAGGCAGCCCGGGCGTAACTTGATCCAGGCGCACACCTCTTCGCCGTATTTATCACTCTGTACGCCAAATACCGCCGCATCTAACACATCGGCGTGGCTATAGAGTTTCTCCTCAATCTCTCTGGGATAAATGTTTTCACCGCCGCGAATGATCATGTCTTTGATGCGGCCGACGATTTTAACGTAACCTTCATCATCCATCTCGCCGATATCACCCGAGTGTAGCCAGCCTTGGCTATCGATAGTCGCTTGTGTCTTCTGTGCATCGTTCCAGTAGCCTTGCATCACGCAATAACCTTTTGAGCACACCTCACCCGCCTGGTTAATTGCCACTGTGTTACCCGACTCATCTATGATTTTGACTTGGGTGTGAGCCATAGCGCGGCCAACGGTAGTGACACGCTTGATGAGCGCTGCATCAATTTCGGTAATATGATTGATAGGACTGGTTTCTGTCTGACCATAACCAATCAGCACCTGTTTCATGTACATCAAATCCTGCACGCGGCGCATCACCTCTTCGGGACATGTTGCTCCGGCCATGATGCCGGTCCGCAGAGAGCTTAAATCGAACTGGCTAAAGCCGTCGAGCTCCAGCATGGCAATGAACATGGTCGGCACACCATGCAGTCCAGTGCATCGCTCACTCTCAACTGCGGTTAACGTAGCCAGAGGCTCGAATGATTCACCAGGAAACACAGCAGCCGCGCCTTTGGCGATACAGACTAAATTACCCAACACCATGCCGAAGCAGTGATACAGAGGCACAGGGATGCACAGCTTATCGTCACAGGTGAGCTTCATGGCATCGGCAACCAAGAGACCATTATTAAGAATATTGTGATGAGTCAGCGTCGCCCCTTTAGGACTGCCGGTAGTGCCAGACGTAAACTGAATATTAATGGCATCACCGGGAGACAGAGTCGCGGCCAGTGAATCTAGCCTTAAGCGATCATTATCGATTAACGGCCGTTTTATCTGATTAAAGTTAAACATGCCCGCAGACAAGTCATCACCCATACGGATCACAGACTTAAGCTCGGGCAGTGCAGCAGAAATTAACTTACCTGGCTCACAGGTCAGTAGTTCAGGGGCTAACTGGTAAAGCATCTCAAGGTAGTGACTGGTTTTAAATTTCTCGGCGCAGATAATGGCGCTGCAACCCACATTAGTGAGCGCATATTGTAGCTCTTCGGGTCGATAAGCGGGATTGATGCACACCATAACGGCGCCTATCTTGGCGGTAGCAAACTGAGTCAGACACCACTCGATATTATTGGGAGACCAGATGCCAACTCTATCGCCCGGTTTAATGCCGAGTTCAAGTAGGCCAATGGCAAGTTCATCGATATGCTGTTGATACTGCTTATAAGTCCAACGTACCTTTTGATGCTGCACCACCACAGCCAGGTTATCCGGATATCGATTAGCGATATCATCAAAATAACTCCCTATGGTTTGCGACGCTAAAGGGGTCTCTATCGGACCGGCAAACTCACTCAAGGATAAAGGAAATGAAAAACTCGGTGATGTGGGAACGCTCGGCATTGAATCGATAACATCTAACATTAGGCCTCCTTGCACAGTTTATGACTTTTAATCGTTCGCTAATGAACAAGTTACTTTAATTAAATAAAGCAGGTCAAGTCTCCAATACAGTCATCCCGGGCTTGTTCCGGGATCCATTCTTAGTTTGTTATCTTGATTCTAAGAAGTGGATTCCGGCCAACAAGCATGCCGGAATGACGAGGTAGGTGTAGATGTCATAGCTCCCTATCTTTATGACTCGGAGCAATTATCGGCCTAACTTCTTTTTATGCCGTCTTCCCGGACTTGTTCCGGGATCTAGCTGTTGATCTGGCTCTAACAGCTCACGCAGTGAGCGTCGTCTTAGCTCTTCAACAAAGTATCATCTTAGCTCCAACAGCCTAGCGTCGTCTCGGCTTTACCAACAAAGTATCATCTTAGCTCCAACAGCCTAGCATCGTCTTAGCTTCACCAACAAAGTATCATCTTAGCTCCAACAGCATAGCGTCGTCTTAGCTCCACCAACGCAGTTTCCTCTCAATCCTAAGACCGTGTTCGCCTCTCTGCGTAACGCCATCTCAGCTCTTAAAACCCAGTATCTTCTTAGTTTTTCAAGCAAGTGACGCCTTAAGGCACATCTTAACTAGCCCAATCCACTCAAACTCTGTATAATCCGCGACCTAATTTACTCATACTATTGCACGTTGTTATTTTGGCCTGAGTTTTAAAAAGCGAGTCAATTCAAAACCTGCCTGTACACCTAGGAACATTTCTTTGATATCCACCGCGAACATCACTATGCAGTTTGGCGCTGAGCCTTTGTTTGAAAACATTTCAGCGAAATTTGGACACGGCAACCGTTATGGCCTCATTGGCGCTAATGGTTGTGGTAAATCCACATTCATGAAAATCCTCAGTGGCACTTTGGCACCAAGCTCTGGCAATGTCTCTATAACTCCGGGCCTTAGAGTCGGTACCTTGAGTCAAGATCAGTTTGCGTTCGAGCAATACAGTGTGGTCGATACCGTGATCATGGGTGATGCAAAGCTTTGGGAAGTGAAGCAAGAGCGTGACCGCATCTACTCTTTGCCAGAAATGAGCGAAGATGACGGCATGAAGGTCGCCGAACTCGAAAGCGAGTTTGCCGAGATGGACGGTTACAGCGCCGAGTCTCGCGCCGGTGAGATCTTGCTAGAAGCGGGCATCGAAGAATCGTTTCACTTTGGTTTAATGCAGCAAGTTGCCCCAGGTTGGAAGTTACGCGTATTGTTGGCCCAGGCCTTATTCGCTAACCCAGACATCTTGCTACTCGATGAGCCAACCAACAACTTGGATATTCATACCATTTCTTGGTTAGCGGGCGAGCTAAATAAACGTAAATGCACCATGATCATCATCTCTCACGACAGACACTTCCTTAACTCTGTCTGTACCCATATGGCTGATATCGATTACGGTGAACTACGTATCTACCCAGGTAACTACGAGTACTTCCTCGAAGCATCTGGCCTTATCCAAGAGCAGCTATTAGCCGGTAACGCTAAGAAGAGCGCCGAGATGGTTGAGCTACAGGACTTCGTTAACCGCTTCGGTGCCAACGCATCTAAAGCCAAGCAAGCCAGTTCTCGTGCTAAGAAACTGGATAAGATCAGCTTAGATGAAGTCAAATCGTCGAGCCGTATGACACCGTCATTGCGTTTCGATGAGTGCAAGAAGATGCATCGCCAGGCGCTGGTTATCGAAGATCTCGGCCATGGCTTCGACGATGAAACCTTATTCGAAGGCGGCGAGCTTATCCTCGAAGCGGGCGCGAAATTGGCCGTTATCGGTGAGAACGGTGTGGGTAAGACCACCCTACTTCGCTGCTTAGTCAACGAGCTGGCAAACAATCATGGCGTGATTAAGTGGTCAGAAAATGCCGCTATCGGTTATTGCCCACAAGACAGCACGGCTGATTTCGAGAATGAACTGTCACTATTTGACTGGATGTCACAGTGGCGCACGCCTAAGCACAACGACCTTTCGGTCCGTGGCATGTTAGGTCGTCTATTGTTTACCGAAGACGATGCCAACAAGAAAGCCAAGAACTGCTCAGGTGGAGAGAAAAACCGCCTATTATTTGGCAAGCTGATGATGCAAGACATCAACGTGCTAATCATGGATGAGCCAACCAACCACATGGACATGGAAGCCATCGAAGCATTAAACAATGCACTTAAAGTATTCGAAGGCACGCTAATCTTCGTCAGCCATGACCGTGAGTTTGTGTCATCACTGGCCACACACATCATAGACGTGAAAGACAAGAAGCTAGTTAACTTCCACGGTACCTTCGATGAGTACCTGGCCAGCACGGCTGAAGCCGCTGCCAGAAATGCCGCTTAACCGAAATAAATAGTTACAAAAAAAACCCCCCCCACGACGGAGGTGTGGCCCCGTTTTTGTTTCTGCGTATTCAACTTATTTTAGTTTCTTACAGTAGCGATATACGACTTACGCCTTACGCCTTACGCCTTACGCCTTACGCAGTAACAATACCAATCGGTATTAGTTAATCACCAAGCCAAATCAACTGGCTCAGTGATTACCTGAAAACGCCTTATTGCTTACTGTCTAGACGTTTCTTAAGACTAAGTGCGGCATCGGCGGCTAACAAACGCATAAACTCTGAGCCGTTATTCATATCACCTTGTCCGCCCCCGATCACAATTTCAGGCACCAGACGACTGTTACCTAAGCTGTTAAACAAAGCTGTTTGAATTTTCACTTCCGCCTTTAATGTTTCATCGAAAACATATTTAGGATCCAGTGCCGCAGACTTAGCCCTTTGACGTGCTTCGGCTAATACGTCCATACCTTGCGCCTCTAAGCGTTGCTGCTTGAGAATTTCGGCTTGCTCCTTAGCAAGTTCAGCTTTAACGGCCACACGTTGCTGTGCAGAAATAATCGCATTGGCCTTAACCCTTTCGGCGTCTATCTGCTCCTTAATTTTCAGCTTTTCCGATTCGGCTCTCTGCTTCGCAATGGCTTGCTCGCCTAAAGCGACTTCGGTACGAGCTTGCTGCTCAGCCTTCTTCAGGTTTTGTCTTGCAAGTGCTTCATCGGCAGCGGCCTGCTTTTGTGCTTCAAGCCTGGCGTTCACTTTGCTCTCATAATCGATATCGATAATACTCGCATCGACGACCGTGATCCCATAGGCACCTAAAATAGGCGCATTACGCATTGGGTTGCCTTCTCGATCTTCTTTTATCTTGATGGTGACACGCTGCTGTTTACTTAAATTCTTAAACTCGTCTGTTTTAGCACGCCTGCCTGAACCAAAAATTTGCTCGGTGACAAAAATACCCTTGACCAGTTGATCAGCAAAATCTTGGCTCAATTGTCCATTACCACCCGAGTAGTGTTGCTCTACTGACATCATTCTGGCTGATGCCTTCACATTTTCAGTTGTGGCACGCATCAATAGGTTAGAGATTAAGGTTTCTTGCGAGCCAAACTCTTCGTGGATTTTAAGTAATCCCCGTAATGATCCTGATTCACTGGCTGAAACATTACCCGGTAATCTAAAGCGCGCGACGCCTCTGGCGTCCCCTGTTGTCGTATCGAGGAATCGAATCGGGATTAGTGGTACCACTGCACTCGCCGTAGCAGATTTATCACCGGTAAAATTAATCGAGATCACTTTGTTATAGGCTGATACTGTGCCGAAAGCCTTGAAATAGGGCCCAGCTTGATTGATAACCGTGAGGTTACCGGTAAATGCCGATTGGTGAACCAAACGTTCGTCTGCTTCATTCCAGGCGATCATCTGTGAGATTAACGTCGCAATGACCACCAGTACGGTGACAAATGCGGCAATTAAAATAATATTACGACGCCCAATTCGGACACCGAGAGAACTCTTCGTGACTTGCTGAGCTGATTGAACATTACTATCCATGTTTATTGGTCTCCATATTTAACTTCTTTTTGACAAAGTAGACGATCTCTTGCTCACTTAATTGAGCGCAAAAACTGCCAGACCTGTGCAACTCAATAAAGGTCGCCAATATGTCTTGTTTACTTTGTGTGGTTTTATCTTGGTCTTCTTGGTTTTGATTCTTTTCGATAAGCTGGGTGATTAACTCATCCACTATCGTATCTTCATCAAATAACACATTATATTCTTTAGATTTGCTGATCCGCCCTCTATGTATATTGCGATAAATAACATAAAGCGCCACGCACAAGATGATAATGAGCACACTCAAGCCTGTAATATAAAAAAACATAATCTCTACTTATATGTTGTTTTGAATATTCATTTTGAGTAACAGACACAGGTATTACCTACACTTGTTACACCAAAGCATCTTACAGGATTGAAGTGTAAAAAACAGGTTAAAGCCAGCCTAAGGCATTGAATAAATTTGTAAATTACCGTTCAAAAAAGCAGCGCTTCACATAGGGGGGAATTCTTACTTTTATCTGTCACGCCAAATTTGTTCCGGGATTTACTCTACGCATATGTCTTCTGACCGCCAGGGGTCAGTGATATTCCCGATATCATTCAGACATTCCCCATATCCCTATGGGTCAGATTTGTAGCGACTATATGGATATAGGAGGTACGAGTCCATGGATGGATAAAAGGTAGAATAATGCAGGTACTATTATCGAGAGTGAAGCAGGGCGAGAATCATGAAATGATGGTTTTGAACGAGAGACATGGAAGTTGAACAGGCCTTTGAACAAGGAGGTTATTGCCAGAACCGAGAGCAATTATAGACCCGGGCTTTCTTGTTGGCCGGAAAGACCAACTACTCTGTCTTCCCGGACTCGTTCCGGGATCCAGCTTGTGCTCTTGGTTCAAAGAGTGGATTCCGGCTAACAAGCATGCCGGAAAGACGAGGTAGTTGTAGGTGTCACCCCACCCCACTTTCTTATGGTTATCGACCGCCACGGATGGCGGAAATGTCGATTATGCAGGAGCAATTATCGACCCGGGCTTTCTTGTTCCGGGTTCCATTCTCAGCTTGTGAGCTTGATTCTAAAGAATGGATTCCGGCCAACAAGAGTGCCGGAAAGACGAGATAGATATTCCCGTCATACTCTACAGCACACCTAGTGCGCGTCGTCTCCGCTTAACAGCGAAGCGTCATCTTTGCTCCACCAATGCAATGTCGTCTCCGCCTTCCCCAGCTCTTAGCTCCACCGGCTCACACAGTGAGCATCGTCTGACCGCCAGGGGTCAGTGATATTCCCGATATCATTCAGACATTCCCCATATCCCTATGGGTCAAGGCGGAAATGGCGGTTATGCATGGAGCGATTACCGACCAGCCCTAAACCTTTTGCTTCTTTAACTGCAGAAAACACATTACTGACAATAAGCTAAAGAAAGCGGGATCGCTCCAGCCTAATCCTACAAATATTCCTGTTAGCCCTGCATAAGTAGTAATAATTACGCCCAGAAGGTTTGTGATCAATAAGGCTAGAAATAACTTCTTTGCAATCGCGCCAGCTTCTATATCACGCAGTAACAAGCTAACGGCAGCAATACCACCTAGAAATATCGAAGTATGCTGTGAAAGAAAATAAGCGTATTGGTCATTAATCTCGATCCCATACATGGGCCACATCAGCGCAGGGACAAAAAATAGAGCCAATGCAAAAACCGTGTATATGCCACCATGGACGGTTAAAAAAGTTTTGTTGTTCATAATATTACCCAACTCATCATTACTTACTGAATTATAACTGCTTAAAAGCTCTTCTAAATGACAGGCTAGACTTACTGACTCGCCACTAAAGTAGCCTGATTAATCTGTGATAATCGAGTATTCACATCAAAAATTATGCCCCTGATGTTTGATATCCCCATTTTTTCCAAACGAGCGCTGTGCATTTTCAAGTACGCTTGAGCACTCGACTCGTCTTCAAACAGATAGATACCGCCACCAAGTTGTGAGATCTTATTTTCCGTCCAAATTTTCCAAATCATTCCAGGTTCATGATTAATTGACTCAGCCAACTCAAGCATCTGGTTCGCCATCTCATCGCCGAATGGGCCACTAAAATCAAAATCGACTTGTAGTAATTTTTTCATCTGAATTTTCCACCTAAAAACTAAATTATTTGTAAATTAAGGGCTGATAATCAAACTATTCACCAGCCTCTCAAGCTTAGGTGTCATAATACCTGCATGAATTGAACATAAAAGTTCATAATATTGCGCGTTAATGTGGAAAAAACTGACCAATGAGACTCAAAACGACTCTGGATCAATGGCTAACCTTGTATGAGATCGATCGTGCCGGCAGCATCCAGGCGGCAGCAATACAATTAAACAAGAGTCACACCACGCTTATCTACGCGGTTAAAAAGTTGGAGCAGCAGTTAGGCGTTACCCTAGTAGAAGTGAAGGCCCGCAGAGCGGTGCTCACTGATGATGGCAAATCTCTGCTTCGCCGGGCAGATTCTATGTTAGAGCAAGCCCGTGAGCTCGAAGAGATGAGTGCACAACTGGCCAAAGGCATTGAGTCTGAAATAACCATCGCCATAGATCATCTTTGTGACCGTAGCTGGTTGTATCAACCCATCGCAGCGTTTTTAAAAGGCAATAGCAACACCTCGATTCAAGTCGTCGAAACTTCGCTATCGAAAACATCTGACATGGTCACAAGCCAGCAAGCGGATATTTCTATCATCACCTTACCTATTACAAACTACCCTTCGGAAGCGTTCGGCATTGTCACCATGCTTCCGGTAGTGGCCAAGAGCCATCCATTAGCAGATAAACAGGCTTTATGTTTAGCGGATTTCACGACTAACTGCCAAATAGTAGTAAGAGATCTTGGCAGTAACTCAAAACAAGATGTAGGTTGGCTTAAAGCTCAGCAGCGTATAACGCTAGATACATTCGATCACGCATGGGAAGCCGTAGAGCAAGGCGTAGGTTTTTGTCGTATGCCTGAGCATCAGTTAAAAAAACGTGATTCGAGCAAGATCACAGTGTTAAAAATAGAAAATGCCGACATGTACCAAGTCCCCTTGCACCTGACCCTGCCTAAAGGCGCAAAAACCGGCCCAGCAGCAAAATGTCTATTTGATATATTACTAGAGAGTAGAAAGCAGAGATTAGGAATATAAAACTCAGAGCGGATCTGGTCGATAACGGCCATAACAACATCCGACCGAATAAAGCAAAGATGACAGCTATAGGTCTACAAAATCAAAGATACATATTTGTCATCTGACTGCCATGTCTGAATGATATTCCCGATATCATTCAGACATCCCCATATCCCTATGGCTCAAGGCTGACTTGTCTTCCCGGACTTGTTCCGGGATCCAGTCTTTGATGTTGATACTACAAATGGATTCCGGCCAACAAGAACACCGGAATGACGAGATAGATGTTCCCGTCATACTCTACAGCACACGTAGTGCGCGTCGTCTCTTCTTTTCCAGCGAGAGCATCGTCTTAGCTCTCAAGCGACAGCGTCATCTTTGCCGTACCTAATGCAATGTCATCTCCGCCTTCCCACCTCTTAGCTCCACCCGCTCACACTGTGAGCATCATCTCCGCTCTACCTATTCTGCAATCGAATGATCTCTTCATCGACCCATCTTAATAACTGTTTGATGGCTTTCGAAAGTATCTGATTTTGTCGCACAATATAACCAAGGCTGGTGGTGGGAAACTCGGGTAACGGCGTCACTTTGGTCTTTAGATTTCGCTTAGTATAAATTGAAAACTCGGGCACTATCGCCACACCAAAGCCCGCTTCCGCCCAGTCTATTTGGGCATCGACACTACCCACTTCCATTATTCGATACTGAGGTAAGTTAAGAGACGGCAGCGCTGAATCGAGTAGGTCTCGGGTACGGGTATCGTGGCCCAATAAGATCAAGGTGGGTTCACTCTCTAAAGCCAATTCAGGCTGTAGTTTTGCTTGTTGCCATAGCGCTAGATTATCTCCTAGTGCGCACCAGTGTATCTGTTGCAACTCAGTGAAATGTAGCGGCTGACTCTCTTTTTGAGCGATCACAAAGCCTAAATCAGCTTGGGCATTTTTAACCAGTTCTGATGCTTGTGAGGAGGTGGTGTTTAACAGCGAAAAATCGATACCCGGGAATTCGGCTTTAAACAACTGAAATGGCGAGATCAAGAGTAACCGAGAAATGATGTCACTGGCGGCAATGGTGAGCGTCCCTTGGCTAAGATCGTTGATCGCGTTGAGATCCGCCTGACAGACCTGCAGCTCCATCAAGGTTTTTTGGCTAGTATGCAGTAATCTAACCCCTGCTTGGGTTAAGTGAAAGGGGGTGCGCTCAATGAGCTTAACTCGGGTGGTACTTTCTAACTGTTTGATATGCAGGCTGACATTAGGCTGAGTCATGTGCAGTGCCGTCGCAGCCTTACCAAAGTGTTGGTGCTCTGCTAAGGTAACAAACGTTCTAAGCCAATTGAGATCAAGCATACTTTTACCTGGTTATTTAAGTCATTTCATCCGCTATGATATATGAGTTGCTTATCAAATTGATAATAATTATTAATTTTCCATATCCGACTCATTGGATTAGCATAGTCCCTTAATTATTCAGGAGTGTGAGTTATGCCGTCTATTGTTGTTGTGGGTGCCAATTGGGGCGATGAAGGCAAAGGCCGTATCGTTGATTTTCTTGCCGTTGATGCAGCTGCTAGTATTCGTTTTCAAGGTGGTAATAATGCGGGTCATACTGTCGTCAATGACTTCGGTACCTTTAAATTACACCAGCTCCCGAGTGGCATATTCAATCCAAACTGTATTGCGGTACTCGGCCCAGGCATGGTCATCAGCCCTGCGGCATTAAGTGAAGAGATTGCCGAGGTGAAAGCGGCTGGCGTGAGTGTTAAGTTACACATTTCAGATCGCGCCACTCTATGTCTGCCTCTACACGCACTCGAAGATACTCTGGAAGAGGAGCGTTTGGGCGATGCAGCCTACGGCTCAACTCGTCAAGGTATAGCCCCCGCCTATGGCGACCGAGTCATGAAGAAAGGCATTCTAGTCGGCTGGTTAATGCAGCCTGAAGTACTGCTTGAGCGTATTCAATTTATGCTCGATTGGAAAATGCCACAATTAAAAGCCCTATACCCAAGCTGTGACTTCAGCCAAAGCGCTGAAGAGATGACCGCATGGTTATTAGAAGTCACGGCGCCTTGGCGCGAATTTATCTGCAACGTGACTGAGCCACTAAAAGTCATGCAAAGCAAGCAGGCTAACTTATTGTTTGAAGCACAATTGGGTGCTGGCCGCGACTTGGTTTATGGCGAATACCCATGGACAACCTCTTCAAACGTAACGGCGGCCTATGCCGGCATTGGCAGTGGTTTACCGGCGCTACGCCCGGAGCGAATCATAGCCGTGGCAAAATCATTCAGCTCATCAGTGGGTACAGGTACGTTAGTGACCGCAATGGAAGAGCAAGATAACTTCCGTGAAGCATCCAATGAATACGGCGCAGTAACGGGTCGTCCTCGTGACATGGGTTATTTTGATGCCGTCGCAACCCGTAATGGTGTCGAGCTACAAGCCGCCACCGAAATCGCATTGACTAAGATTGACTGCCTAACAGGCATGAAAGATCTGAAAATCTGTGTATCGTACGCCGGTGAACATACACAAAACCCAATCTGGCCTCAAACTGCAGCCCTAACGCCTATTTATGAAGAGATGCAAGGTTGGAGCGAAGACATCACAGGTTGCCGCACATTTGCAAGCCTACCCCAAGCCGCACAAGCCTACGTACTTCGCATCGAAGCCTTGATGGGTGTACCAATCAAAATGGTATCAGTAGGCCCAGAACGTGGGCAGATGATCCTTAGATAATTACCAGTAATTATCAATCTGACCGTCATCCCGGACTTGTTCCGGGATCCAGCTCCCGCCTTTAAGTTCTAAGAAGTGGATTCCGGCCAACAAGCACGCCGGAAAGACGAGATAGGGGTACTCATGAGACAGCATTTTACTATAGCAGCTCATACTATGAGCGTCGTCTTAGCACTTCCAGCGGCAGCATCATCTTTGCTCTCAAACGAAGTGTCATCTTTGCAGTTCCAGTGTTAGCGCCGTCTTTGTTCTACCAAATTTGTTTTTCTCTCAAACCTGCGTTATAGATAGCAATAAGCAGGCTCTCTAAACCCCGGCGTGAGGCTCGACGATGAAACATTTATCCTTAATTTTAACCTTTTTTACTGCACTAATTGGCATCGAGTGCCAAGCGAGTTCCAGCCCAGACTATGTGCTGGAGCAGGTCGCAGAAGGTCTAGGCATCCCCTGGGGCATGGTCTTAATAGGGCCGAATACACTCTTGGTCACCGAGCGCGGCGGTCAATTAATACAGTTGGACCTTACCACCGGGCAGCGTCACAATATTAAGGGCGTGCCACAGGTTTACGCCAAGGGACAAGGCGGCTTGTTCGATATCCAGCTTGGCCCCATTGGCACTAATACTGACACTAATACTGACTCTAATACTGACAGCAAGCAGCAATGGCTATATTTTACCTATGCAAAACCTGTCTCTGGTCAGGGCCGAACCACGCTGGCACGTGCTCAGCTCCGGGGGCAGAGCTTAACTCAATGGCAAGATCTGCTCGTGACCCAATCGGCAACGACCACCAACCGCCACTTTGGCTCACGCATTGCCTTCGATGACAAAGGCCATCTGTTTTTCTCGGTCGGTGACCGTGGTCATCGTCCCAACGGCCAGGATTTGACCACCCACGCTGGTAGCATCTTGCGGCTAAATCTCGATGGCACAGTGCCTCAAGATAATCCCTTCGTAAGTGATGATAATGCTTTGGACGCAATCTACAGTTATGGCCATCGTAATCCGCAAGGACTGGCTTTTGATGCTAAAAACCAGCGCTTGTGGGCGATAGAACACGGACCTAGGGGGGGCGATGAAATTAACCTGATAAAGGCTGGTGGAAATTATGGTTGGCCTGTGGTGTCATTTGGCAAGGAATATTGGGGACCATTTAATGTCGGTGAAGCCACATTCAAGGCTGGGATGGAACCGCCAATAAAAGTCTATACTCCATCGATCGCACCCTCGAGTTTACTGCTTTACTCCGGACGCGCCTTCAGCGCCTGGCGTGGTGATTTACTCAGTGGTGCATTGAAACTAACTCACTTAAATCGTGTGGTGCTAGATGGCGAGCGCGCCAGTTCAGAGCAGCGACTGTTGACCCAGCTTAAACAACGTATACGTCAAATTATCGAAGATGATCAGGGCTATTTACTCATTGCCACCGACAGTGGCTCTATTTATCGCCTCAAACCGCGATAAGGCTAATCGGCAGCTTTGGGTTTATTAAATTTGGTTTTTGCGCCTAAAGCAGCAGAGGTTACTCCCCCCTCTATATCCTCTACCCTTACCAGTTCCAGATTCCTTGTCATCCCGGACTCGTTCCGGGATCCATTCTTAGCTTTTGGTCTTAATTCAAACATATGGATTCCGGCCAACAAGCATGCCGGAAAGACGAAGTAGGCAATAGACGTCATCAACCATCATATAGTCTTCAAACTTATATGAGTTAGGTCGAAATACTCTTCCCTTACCAGTTCCAGACTTGCCGTCATCCCGGACTCGTTCCGGGATCCAGCTGTTGATCTTGATTCGAAGAATAGATTCCGGCCAACAAGAGTGCCGGAATGACAGTGGTAAGCATGCCAGGATGACAGTAGGTAAGCATCCAGAAAGTGAAGGCTAGTGTAGACCTCACCGTCCACTCTCTTGATATCATCTGAACATCATAAATGAAGATAATGTCGATTAAGCCTGAAACAATAAACGACCTAGCTTCTTTTTATGCCGTCATCCCGGACTCGTTCCGGGATCCAGCTGTTGATCTTGATTCGAAAAATAGATTCCGGCCAATAAGCATGCCGGAATGACAGTGGTAAGCATGCCTGGATGACGAGATTGTGTACTCCCAAGACACCGTTTGGTTCTAACAGCTAATATGGTGAGTATCGTCTTAGTACTTACAGCGAAGCGTCATCTCAGCTTGGCCCAACATCTCCGCTCCACTAACGAAGTATCTTCTCAGCTTCTACAGCTCAGTATCATTTTTTTGCTCAATTAAGGGATGAATAAGATAAGCCTGCGATAATGATATCAACTCGTTAGGCGTTGTTTCGTTCTTTGGCTTAGCTGATTAAGCTTTCAGTCCTAAAGAACTGGCAACAAGTAGCAAAAAGTAAAAGCACCAAATCAGGAAAAGAATGAATCAAATTACCCTTATCGCATTAGTTACCTTAGTCGTGTTAATTTTAGTCACTCTCATCATTATTCCGGTGACTAAGCTAATGTTCAATATTGCAGTCACTGTTATCCCCTTCATCATCGGCGCAATTGGGGCTTACTTCATCTACCGACGAGTCCTAAAAAGGATTAGACGATAATTAAAGCCTTTGCATAGAGTATTGTCACAACAGTCTTTACTCTAATCATGAAAAGTAAAATGATGTGTCACTGACCGACATAGGTCAGTGATATTCCCGATATCATTCAGACATTCCCCATATCCCTATGGGTCACGGCGGAAATGTCGATCATGCAGTGACTATAGGGATATAGGAAGTAGAGTGAAGCATGGATGCCAGAACCGAGAGCACTTATCGACCCGGACTCGTTCCGGGATCCAGCCTTTGATCTTGATTCAAGAATGGGTTCCGGCCAACAAGCATGCCGGAAAGACGAAGTGGGTGTAGAAGTCATCGACCCCTCTATTTTGGCTCGGAGCTATCAAGAACATTCGTCTACATATATGTCACTGACCGCCTAGGATGACGAAAATGTCGATTGAGTCTGAAGCAATCAACAACCTCACTTCTTTTTATGCAGTCATACCGGACTTGTTCCGGTATCCAGCTTCTGAGTTTGATTATAAAGAATGGATTACGGCCAACAAGCATGCCGGAAAGACCAAGTAAGTGAAGTTCCGTCTTTGCACTACCAAGCTCACACAGTGAGCATCGTCTTGGCTTTCAAAATAAGCGTACTCTTAGCTTTCAAACGAAGTGTCATCTCTGTTTTACTAAACTCACTCCGTGAGCATCACCTGAGCCTTGTAAAACCCATACAAACCCTCAATATCTCCGCTACACAGAATAGGCATCGCTGCTTGTAGTTTATCCACGGGCCAATTCCACCACTTCATCTCGAGTAACTGGGCAATAGCCTGCTCACTGAAGCGCTTTTTTATCACTCTATTGTTGGCAACGACCAGGCTATAGGGCGTGACATCCTTCGTTATCACAGCTCGGGCACCTATCACAGCGCCGTCACCTATGTGTACGCCTGGCATTATCATGGCTTCGCTGCCTATCCATACATCGTTACCTATGACTGTATTTCCTGCACACTCAAAGCCACTCTTAACCCCATCACCAAATGTGTCTGTCGCAAATGGAAAGGTAGAGATCCAATCGAGTCGGTGGCCTTGATTCCCCGCCAACATAAAGCACGCACCTGAAGCGATTGAGCTGAACTTGCCAATGATGAGTTTATCGACCTCACCATATACACCAGCTTCCCAAATATCCTTAGTAGAACCATCACCAAGCAGATAACGTACAGCAAGATCTTCGAAAGATTTACCGTGATAAAATCCTGAATAATAACTGTGCTCACCCACCTCAATATTTGGGTTAGTGATCTGCCCTTTAAGTACTCGAGACTCTAACCAGCTTGCAAATTCATTCATGACCATTACCTCTTTTCAGTTTCCTATTTCATATAAAACGGCTTACTGAGGAGCACACCGTCTCAAATGCATCCGCAGTAAACGTTTTTATTGTAAAGAGTCTAACGAATCACTATTCTTACCAGAAGTGAGTAAATAGATAATCAGAATTACCATATGGAAATAAACTGGCTAAGTTACCTTCCCCTCTACATTCAACTATGTGAAGAGCGCAGCATTGCTGCGACCGCTAAACGCTTAGATTGCTCTACAGCTCATGTCAGTCGCCAGTTAGTTAAACTAGAGACGCTAGTAAATAAACAATTGATCCACAGGACTACACGCCAGTTTGTTGTTACCGCAGACGGGCAAGAGTTCTACAGAAATGCCAAAGCCCTAATGGATCACGCCGAAGAGATTGAAAGCAAAATATTTGATAGCGAAGCGGCTAGAGGTAAAATTAAGATCTCGGCTTCTGCTTCATTCGGGGCTAGCAGACTCACCGCCATTCTTGCGGAGTTTAGTAAACAGCATCCACTGATTGAGCTGGAAATCTCATTTACTGAGCAGCCCGTTGACTTGATAGAAGCTGGTTTCGACCTGGCGGTATACTTAACCGACACACCAGCAGAAGGCTATGTAGGACATAAGCTAAAACCTATAGTCTGTGCTCCGTACGCTCACCAGAATTACATAAAGACCCATGGTAATATTCACCATCCGAGTGAACTCGCCGCATACAACCACATCATCTATAAGAGTGAAATACTGAATCTTAATAACTGGCAGTTTGTGCATGTAAAAACCAATGAAGTCTATGACACCAAACTCACAGGTAACTTTAAAACGAATATGCTGCCATCTATGGTCGAAGCCATGTTAGCCGAATCCGGTATAGCCATGCTCGCAGACTTTGCCCTGGATAAACTGACAGAAAATCAGAAAAGCTCGATAATAAGATTACTCCCCGAGTGGACAACCACAGGCGTGCTCCCACTGTATATCCTCTACCCTAAGAGAAAGCACCTCCCCAAGCGAACAAGCTTACTCATCGAGCACTTAAAAGACCGCTTGTCGAAAGAGCAATAATGCGCAGTCTAATCTTTCCAGGATGAGGTTCTGAACTTGGTTTAAAAGCTGGGTTCCGGCCAACAAGAACGCCGGAAAGACAGCTGGTAAACGTGCCGAAAAGAGAGTGGTAAGCAAGCGGGAAGACGAGGTAGAAGGATATCGCCTCCCTACTCTTGTTATCTCTGACCGTAATAAACGACGGAAATATCGATTGAGTCAGGAGTGATCTATTATCTAGCTTCTTTTTATTCTGTCATACCGGACTTGTTCCGGTATCCAGCTTATGAGCTTGATTTTAAAAAGCTGGATTCCGGCCAACAAGCATGCCGGAAAGACGAAGTAAGTGAAGTTCCGTTTTTCTCTAACAGCACATCTAGTGTGCGTCGTCTTAACTTCAACCAGCGAAGCATCGTCTCAGCTTCAACCAGCGAAGCGTCGTCCTAGCTTCAACCAGCGAAGCATCGTCTCAGCTTCAACCAGCGAAGCGTCGTCTTTGCTCCAACAACGAAGTATCATCTTAGCCCTTCCAGCGATAGCGCCGTCTTTGCTTTAACTCATTTAACCCGCCAATCTACTCGTATATTGACAGCTATTTGCATCTTTCATGCGGTGCAGGCTACAAGCTAAAAATTCTTTACCGCTTTTACTGTTGGTGCGCTTGATAAGCTTGCCTGAAATACACTCAGGGCAAACTGGTAGCTGATGGTCACACTTTTCGGATGCACAAATATGGTGGGTATCATTACGCAGCATAGGGGCGCTTTTACAGGATGTGCACGCGTCTAGCTTAGTATCGCAATAATGTTTGCCTAATGAGCAAGTGTAATAGAGGCCGTAGCGCCCTTCTATGGGAATGAGTTTGCCTTCCTTACATTCGGGGCAAGATAAAGACTCGATATACAGAGGCGCGAGATCGCTGAGATAACAGCGAACATCAGCTTCAAACTTAAGCAGCTCTTTAACAAAAACAGACTCTTTACCAAGCTCTGCTTGAACAAACACCGTCTGCTTAGCTCGGGACAAGGCGACATAGAACAAGCGGCGCTCTTCGGTATAGGCATAATCATCAAGTTTTGGCAGCAGAGCTTCTAAAATCGGATCGCTGGCTATCTTGCTCGGAAAACCATACTTGTCATCATTCACATCGAGCACGATAACAAAGTCGGCCTGTTTACCTTTTGAACCATGGGCCGAGAAACCTGAGATCTGCAGTTGCGGATAACGTTTCTGCCAAACGCTTAAATCCTTCAATGAAGATTTAAAACGACTGATAATCATCACGCTTGTAGATCCAGCGGCTTTCCCTTTCCCTTTCCTAGAACTAGAGTCAGAGTCAGAGTCCAAGCCTGCAGTTGACTTAGAGCTAGCATCTGAATTAGAGCTAATGGCTTCGACAATGCTATTGAAAGCTTGCTCTACCCCGGTCTCTTTTGAATTAATCAATAAGCAGACTTCCGGGTTATCACTCACTGTGTGGGTGGTCAGGGTTTTCTTAAGCTGTGCCGGGTTAGCCTGAATAAAGCCTGAGGCGACCTTCTCAATCCTATCGTTAAATCTAAAGGTCTTGTCTAAGGTGACAACTCGAGTCTCGCCAAACACCCGCTTAAATTCGGTGGTTAACCTAAGGTCGCTGCCGGTAAAGCGATAAATCGCCTGCCAATCATCGCCCACACAAAATAGCGCACAGCCTGGGCTTGAATCCCGTAACTGAGTCACCAGCTTAGCGCGCTCAGCCGAAATATCTTGGAACTCATCAACCATGATGTATTTAAAACGAAATCTACCTTGCGTCTGCTGATGAAAGTCACTCGCTTGCGTCATCTTAATGCCTTGGCTGATCATATCTGAAAAATCTAAGGTCTTAAGCGAGCTAAGGTGCGCCTCATACTGGGTTATCACCCATCTAAACAGGTGCAGAAAGGCCTTCCACCTGACTTGATTATAAAGGGTACTTTTTTTATCACCCTTATCATCACTAGCAGGTGTCACCTTAATCAGCTCAAGATCCGCTAAAGATAGGCTCGAGGCTTTAAAAAGAGACAGAAAACTCGACATAAGCCGACTGACATTACGGTAAACGCCCAAGGCTTTTACCTGAGCAAACACCTCTTCAGGCGATATAGGCTTAAACAGCTGGTTTTGTGCCAGCCCTATCTGCTCACATCGTTCACATAATAGGGCCTCTAAACGCTGCTCCAGCTCGCCCAAGTCGGCTTGCCAACTAAAAGTCTGTAATAAACAGGTGTTATGACGTTTATGGGTGTCAATTTTCCATTCGCGGCTAAGGTTATAGGCTAGTTTATCGATATCAGGCCGGGTATTATCTTGCTTATCTATGCCGAAATGCTCCAGATAAGCATCGAGTGCCGGAATATAAAAGTCAGGTTGATATACACTTTTTCCCGGTTCACTCACTGAAACCCCATTTACAGGCTGATACTTAGGTTCATACTGAAATTGTATGCCGTGCGTAAATAGGTAATTACAGATGGTGAGCTCTTGAAAGCTCTTCACCAAGTCACCCGAAAGCGCTCTTATCTCATTATTTTTAAGGTATGAGCGATATTGGCCCTGAGTTTGAAAGTCCAGTTCATTGACTTGGGGATACAGATAACGACCAAAATAATCGGCAACAGGATCGGCCATTTTAGAGTCGGCGACAATGGCATCGATCTGCTGATCGACAAATTGAGTAAACTTTTTAGTATCACTGGCAAGCACAGACACTTGGGTAGACTCGTCCAAGTAAGATTGAATAATCTCTTTACCTAGGCCATGAAAGGTACTCACTTTTACCGAGTTTAGGCCAGGAATGGCGTAAACCCGCTCTTTAAGTTCGACCATGGCGTCTTTACCATAAGCCAACATCAAAATTTCATTGGGCTTGGCCAAACCTTGTTTGACCAGATACGCAGCTTTGGCCGCCATGGTGCTGGTTTTACCTGTACCCGCACCGGCAATGACTAAGGTGTTGTTTTCATCGATAACACAGGCTTGGCGCTGCAGAGGTGTTAGCGGATGATTTTCTAACGAATCAAAAAGAGTCTGATAAGACTCTAACTGCTGACCCTGCCACCATTGATTGTATTTAGCCGTAAACTGCTGCGGTTGCTTAATAAACTTAGCCAGTCGGCAATTGAGCTTAGTGACATCGAAACCTAATGTTTTGAAATGCGTGGTTTGCTTAAATGATGCCAAGCTCCCACTGTAACCTTGGTGTAAACGGGCTCTATCTGAATGACGTAAATAGCGTTGGTGCAGCCTAAACTCTTTATCGAACTTGGCGATGTCGACGAGCAAGTCATCATATGCTGCCAGTAAACTTGGCTTACAAAACGCAAGTCTGTTGTGCTTGGCGAATTTGAACAAAGGTTTACTCGGAATAAGCCTGAAAAAGGTAAACTTATTGCTACCCCAAACCAAAGTTTGAGTAAACCAGCCCGCCCTCACCTCAACCGGTTGTTCAATACTCGGATAGGTGAATAATTTCCCGTCAATGGTTAAGCCTAGCTCACACAAGCTCGCCGTTTTACCAAAAAACAGCCCTTGAAGAAAACCAAATGTAACCTCATGTCGCCTAAGCTCCATCTACAACCTCAGATATACAAAATACCGGAGCATATTAGCAACTAAACGTAAGTGGCAATAGTACTGACAGTAGAGACATCTCTAGACTGAGTCCTAGTAACAGTTCCTAGAAAGAGCCCTAGTAACAACTCTCGTAATAAATAGTAGATAAAGCCAGCAAAGCAATGAAATCAAAGGCAGATTAAATATTCAGCACACTTCCCTTGCTGGCCTCTTACCACCTCCCCAGTCATCCCGGACTCGTTCCGGGATCCAGCTCTCGTCTTTAAGTTCTAAGAAGTGTATTCCGGCCAACAAGCATGCCGGAAAGACGAGGGAAGAGTGCCGGAAAGACAGTAAGTAAGCTTACGGGAAAGACGATGTAGATATAGAGAACATCATTGCCTTCCCTGATTGTCATCCCGGACTTGTTCCGGGATCCAGCTTTTATCTTTAGTTCTAAGAAGTGGATTCCGGCCAGCAAGCATGCCGGAAAGACGAGGGAAGAGTGCCGGAAAGACAGTAAGTAAGCTTACGGGAAAGACGATGTAGATATAGAGAACATCATTTCCTTCCCTGATTGTCATCCCGGACTTGTTCCGGGATCCAGCCTTAGATTTGGCTCTACCAGCGCACTAGTGTGCGTCATCTCAGCTTTCTCCACCTCTTAGCTCCTCCTGCTCACACCGTGAGTATCGTCTTAGCCCTAACAGCGAAGCGTCCTCCTTGCTTTAACCAGCGAAGTATCGTCTTAGCCTTAACAAGCAAAGCGTCATCACTGCTTTACTCAACCTCTCAAGCTCTCTGTAATGGGATAAATTACCACCCTAGCCCATGCTGACTCTCAGCTGCAGAGAGTGCATCTGACTGATAGTCGCTGCCTTTTTAATTTCATTTTGGGCCTAAATCACGTAAACTGCGCGCCATAGATTATGAACCATATCCCCTGTTAGGTAACCACCCGATGATACGTCTAAACGAAGTCAAATTACCGTTAGATCATGACGATGATGCATTGCGCAATTTTGTGCTTAATAAACTGTCGATCACGACAGAGCAGCTTGTCGACATCCATATCTTTAAACGGGGTTATGATGCGCGTAAACGTAATAAGATCACCTTGATTTACACCCTTGATTTGACGTTTGACAATCTTGATGAAGACCAAGTGTTAACGCGCTTTGAAGATGATCAACTCGTGAGAAAATCACCAGACACAAGTTATAAGTATGTCGCTCAAGCGCCTGCTGATTTAGAAGAGCGCCCCATCGTTATTGGTATGGGACCATGTGGTCTTTTTGCCGGGTTAATTCTGGCTCAAATGGGCTTCAAACCTATCATTTTAGAGCGCGGTAAATCCGTACATGAACGCGCAAAAGATACCTTCCGTTTCTGGCGTACAGGTGAATTAAATACCGAATCAAACGTGCAGTTTGGTGAAGGGGGTGCCGGAACATTTTCTGACGGTAAATTATACAGCCAAGTGAAAGATCCCAATTTCCTCGGCTTAAAAGTGAAACAAGAATTCGTTGCCGCAGGTGCACCAGCTGAAATTATTTATGTCAGCAAGCCTCATATCGGCACGTTCAAGCTGGTCACTATGGTTGAACGTATGCGCAGAAAAATAATCGAGCTTGGCGGTGATATTCGTTTTGAAACCCGGGTTGAAGAGATCAATATCGTCGACAACCAAGTGACAGGTGTGACGCTCAGGGGCGGTGAAGTCATCAATTCCAAGCATGTCACCTTGGCGATTGGACACAGTGCTCGTGACACAGTACAGATGTTGCATGATAAAGGCGTTTACCTTGAAGCACAGTCTTTCTCGGTGGGTTTTCGTATTGAACACAAACAACAACTGATTGACCAAGCGCGCTTTGGTAGTAATGCGGGTCATCCGATTTTAGGTGCTGCGGATTACAAATTGGTGCACCACTGCAAGAGTGGTCGTTCGGTATATAGCTTCTGTATGTGCCCTGGCGGCGTTGTCGTGGCGGCCACATCAGAGACCGAAGCCGTGGTCACCAATGGCATGAGCCAATATTCACGCAGTGAGCGTAATGCCAACAGTGCCATTGTAGTGGGTGTTTCACCGAGCGATTTCGATAACGATCCGCTGCAAGGCATCGCACTACAGCGCAAGTTAGAACGTAATGCCTATATCTTGGGGGGCAGCACTTACCAAGCGCCTGCGCAACGAGTGGGTGATTTCTTGAAAGGGACTGAAGCCAAGCCATACGGTGAGGTTGAACCATCATATAAGCCAGACGTCACCATGGCTGATCTCAGCACTAGCCTGCCTGATTTTGCCATTGAGGCGATCCGCGAAGCCTTACCCGCGTTTAATAAGAAGATCCCCGGATTTGCCCAAGATGATGCCCTGCTAACCGGCGTAGAAACACGCACTTCGTCACCGGTTCAAATCAAACGTAACGCGGATTATCAGAGCATCAATACCAAAGGATTATACCCAGCCGGTGAAGGCGCAGGCTATGCTGGAGGGATTCTATCCGCTGGTATCGACGGGATTAAAATTGCTGAAGCCGTAGCACTCGATATGCTAAAAGCGCAGTAAATCTGCTCAATTTAGCTGCTGTCCTGCTACTCCTCTTGCAGTATTCCAATTTAAGCAGTCATCTGACCGCCACGGAGGGCGGAAATGTCGATTATGCACGACTATATGGATATAGGAGGTAGAGTGAAGCAGGATGCCAGAACCGAGGAGCAATTATCTACCCGGGCTATCTTGTTCCGGGATCCATTCTTAGCTTCACAAACACAAATGGATTCCGGCCAACAAGCATGCCGGAAAGACAGTAAGTATTCCGGAAAATCGAGGTAGGTGTAGACCCTCTCTTTATGCTCGGAGCTATTATTTTCCTAGCTTCTTTTTATGCCGTCTTCCCGGACTCGTTCCGGGATCCAGCTCTCGCCTTTAAGTTCTAAAGAAGTGGATTCCGGCTAACAAGCATGCCGGAAAGACGAGCTACGTGACATCACAGTTCTACCACTTCTTAGCTCCCTTAGCTCCCCTCGCTCACACCGTGAGTATCGTCTTAGCCCTAACAGCGAAGCGTCATCTGACCGCAAGGGATTGCGGAAATGTCGGTTATGCATGGAGCAATTACCGACTTTGCTTCACCAGCGCAGCGCTGTCTTTGTTTCTCCAGTCAAAGCCGTCATCGTTCTCTTTCCCCAACTAGCCACCCATTCCTATTGCTCCCAACCCCGCGCCCCCACTGTGATGGCGCGCCAGTTTAGCTACGCCTGAACTAGCGCGAGATCACACTTTTAACATGGAAATGACAACTTTTACTTGAACTCTATCTTTATTGAGTCTAGTTTACATCCAAGCTTAAACTTAAGTTTGGTATCCAAACAAATGTTTGTTTGGCGTGTAACCTGGATAATAAAGATGACAGAACGCGAACTAGAGATACTGGCACTACTTAAACAAGATCCACTTATCGCGCAACAAAACTTGGCCGATCAGTTAGGCATAAGCCGTTCCGCCGTTGCCGGGCATATCATGAACCTCACCAATAAAGGGGTCATTCGAGGCAAGGGTTATATTTTAGCCGAATCCCGTTATGCGGTAGTTATCGGCGGGGCCAACATGGATATTCTTGGTCGTCCGTTAAATTCATTGCAAGTGGGTGATTCAAACCCAGGCAGTGTCACCTGCTCTCCCGGCGGTGTCGGGCGTAATATCGCCGAGAACTTAGCCAGGTTAGGTTCACAGACGCGGTTAATCAGCGCCATAGGAAAAGATACTTATGGGCAGATGATCATGAATCAATGCCAGCAAGCCGGTATCGACATGAAAGGCTGTTTACAGCTCAATGATGCCAATACCTCCACCTATCTTTCTGTGCTCGATGGCGACAGCGATATGCATGTTGCTATCAATGACATGGCTATCCTTGAGCGTTTAAGTGTCGAGGTGCTTAAGGAGAAAGAGGAGCTGTTAAGGCGTGCAGATCTTATTATTCTGGATGCCAACCTATCGGCAGAGTCATTGGAATACCTGCTCAATAATTTCTCCGACAGACCCATCTTCGTAGATACGGTTTCTTGTGTTAAAGCCAAGAAAATAAAGCCGTTTTTAAGCTCAGTTCACACGTTAAAACCCAATCTTAAAGAGGCTGAGCAGCTCTCTGGGATCATCATCGAAGACTATAGTGAGTTACCCGCTTTAGCTAACTGGTTTCATAACCAGGGGGTTAAGCGCATCTTCCTCAGTCTTGGCAGTGATGGTGTCTTTTACAGTGATGATGGCGCCCAAGCCCTTATTCCTGCCATCCCGATAGCCATGGTTAATGCTAACGGGGCTGGAGACGCGTTTCTTGCCGGTCTTGCTCATGGCTGGATCCAGGAATGGGGTATAGAGCAATCCACTAAATTTGCTATGGCCGCAGCAGTCGTGGCGCTGTCACACCTTGCGACCATTAATCCAAATATGTCCGAAATATCAGTAAATCGAATTATCAAGGAGTCAACATGTTAGAGCAGTACCTAGATATTAATCCAGAAGTCGCCGCGGCAATTGCAGCCGGAAAGCCAGTTGTTGCACTGGAGTCTACGATTATTTCACACGGAATGCCGTATCCGCAAAACGTGGAAACAGCCCTCAAGGTTGAGCAGATTATTCGTGATAATGGCGCTATCCCAGCCACAATATCCATTTTAAAGGGACGATTGAAAGTGGGTATGACTCATGAGGAGATCGAATATTTAGGTAAGGCAGGTTTCGATGTCATTAAAACCAGTCGCCGCGATATTCCCTTTATTGTCGCTAAGCAGATAGATGGGGCGACTACAGTAGCCTCTACCATGATTTTGGCTCAAATGGCGGGCATCAAAGTCTTTGCCACTGGCGGTATCGGTGGTGTTCATCGTGGTGCACAACAGACATTTGATATCTCAGCCGATCTTCAAGAGTTAGCCAATTCCGATGTTGCAGTGATCTGTGCAGGCGCTAAATCAATTTTGGATATCGGTCTGACTCTAGAGTATCTAGAGACTCAGGGCGTACCGGTTATCGGCCATCAAACCGATACATTACCCGCTTTCTACACCCGTGAAAGTGAGTTTGGTGTCGACTATAGACTGGATACCCCCAAGGAGATCGCCACGGCAATGAAAGCCAAGTGGGAGATGGGCTTAAAAGGTGGCTTTGTCATTGCCAACCCAATCCCAGAAGAGTTTCAGCTCGATCGCGGCATGATAGATAAAGTGATCCTTGACGCCGTAGCCGAGATGGACAGCAAAGGAATATCGGGTAAAGAATCGACTCCTTTCTTGCTGGCCAAGGTTGCAGAGAAAACAGAGGGTAGCAGCCTAAAAGCAAACATCGAACTTGTATATAACAATGCTAAGTTGGCAGCCAAGATAGCCGTTGAGTATGCTAGCTAGCACCACTCGGTACATCAGATGACAAGCATGTCTGCCTGATTTCTAAATTAGTATTAAATAGAAAGGCGCCAAGGGCGCCTTTCTTATTGTCATCGACCGCCACGGGTCAGTGATATTCCCGATATCATTCAGACATTCCCCATATCCCTATGGGTCAAGGCGGAAATGTCGATCATACATGGAGCAATTATCGACCTGGCTTCTTTTATGCCGTCTTCCCGGACTCGTTCCGGGACCCAGCTCTTGTCTTTAGGTTCTAAGAAGTGGATTCCGACCAACAAGAATGCCGGAAAGACGAGCTAGGTGTAGATGTCTTCGACCTCCACGGAGGGAGGAAATGTCGATCATGCATGGAGCAATTATCGACCCGGACTTGTTCCGGGATCCAGCTGTTGTCTTTAAGTGCTAAAAATACATTTTGTATCTCTAGTTAAAACGCATTAAAATCACCCTCATATCAGCATTAATGGATTCAATAGTGGACGCTTTTACCGCCAAGCAAACAGAGCACACCGAGGGAAGATCTCATCCTTGGACGACTATGACAACCGACGAAAGCAGTATTTATATGGATTTCAAGAAAAATCCAAAACTGATACGTAGCTCTCTGGAAGATTTTACGCCTTTTAATAAATGGCCCTTTACCGATACTTTTTATTCACTGGTAGAATGGCTCAATAGCTCGACTTCACTATTAGAAAGCAATGATTGCACCTTTAATGCTGCTGAAGAAAATCCCGATGAACAATATCCCTATGCTAAAAAGTGTAGTGCGCGATTAATGATACTGTTCCGCGATATTGAAGAAAACTGTCAACAGAGAAGCATCGACTGGCTAATACAAAATATACTGCAAAATGTTGCCAGTACCAAAGTAGGCTTTCGTGCGGGTGCCATTTGTTTATCACAATCCACCACCTGTTACCTCGCGCTCGGTGATAAAGAAGACACCGGCGGCATGGGTCAACAAGTCGTTCTGACCTTTTTTGCCTACGGCAAAAACGATCGCCGTTGTTATGAAAACATGCAACAGGTGATTAGCCATGCACAGCACTGTTTAAAGGCTGCCAATAAAAAGCTTAATAACGGCGAGCTTGATAATATATACCGCTAAGCAAACAGCGAACGATAATCTGCTTCTTGTTATGCCGTCTTCCCAGACTTGCTACTTTTACTGTCATCCCGGACTCGTTCCGGGATCCATTCTCAGCTTTAACAAAGTGCAATTTCATCTCATCAGTTAAGAAAAAAGCCACAAATCGAGTGGCTTTTTGCTGTATCAGACCTATAAATTATTCTTAAGCTTTTTTAGGAAATGTTTCATGGTACACAATCATAAAGTCTTCTCTGACCAACTGCTCTAAATGGGCTGCGCGTTCTGTTGGGCAAAAAATCGTAATATGCACCATCTGCTCACCAGCGGGTCCGCTATGAATTTGAATGTGCGGCTCTGGACCTGGTAAATCGACACCTGCATGTCTCTCAATAATACTATTATATCTAATCGCCACATCGTGAAAATCTTCACAATGCGCATCAATTTGTTCAATCAACTCTGGAAATAACGGGTACAGATTCACGAAATCAACAATCGTTATATTAAAACTATGATAAACATAGCGTTTCATAAAGTTGTGGTTTTTAACCGCGTAACTGAAAAACATACTATTTGGAAACGTGACCGTTTTACCCGTGTAATTATATTGGCCGTGAAGTATGTCGATCTCTTGAATAACCGTCGCCATCAAGTTGTGCTCAATCACCTCACCACACAACTTACCCACTTCAATCCAATCACCAATCACAAACGAACGCGAACTTGCTCGCTGAATTGACCCTGTAAAACACAAGATGATCTCTTTCGATGCCACCACAAAGGCAATGGCAATCGCCGTAACTGACAGCGCAAATTTATTAATTTCGGTTTGCCACAGCAAAAATAAGACCATAATAATGAGGATGAAAGTGCCATTTTTGGTACGCGACATCCACTTACGTTGACCTTCGGTGACAAAGGGCAAGTCACCACGAATTTTAGACACCACCAACCGCTTAAGAAACGAAATACATACAATGATGATGACGGTAAACAAAAGCTTATAGGTTGAAAAAAATTCGATGACAATATTAAGTTTATCCACAAAACCTTCTTAAGAATTGATAAGTAACTGTTTAGTCGTTGGTAAACGCAGTCTGACCATTGATAACCAATTGGTAAATAGCGAGTAACTGGTTAGATAGCCAGAAATCGCACTTTAACATAAACCATGAAAAGTGATATCCAAATCTATATGTTAAGCAGTTATCCGCCCGGACTTTCTTGTTCCAGTATCCAGCTTCAGTCTTCCCGGACTCGTTCCGGGATCCTACTTCAGTCTTCCCGGACTCGTTCCGGGATCCTACTTCAGTCTTCCCGGACTCGTTCCGGGATCCTACTTCAGTCTTCCCGGACTCGTTCCGGGATCCAGCTTTTGTTTTTAGGTTCTAAAAAGTAGATTCCAGCCAACGAGCATGATGGAAAGATGAGGTGAGTGTAGATGTCATGGCGCTTTCTTAATGTCTCTGGCCGTCATGGACGATGGAAATGTCGATTAAGCATGAAGTTATTATCGACCTAGCTTCTTGTTATGCCGTCTTCCCGGACTTGTTCCGAGATCCTGCTCTTGTCTTTAGGTTCTAAGAAGTGGATTCCGGCTAACGAGAGTGCCGGAATGCCAGTGACAAAGACTTTAAACTCTTATAATCCTCCTTCCCAACGCTATCCCAACTAGCATACTCAAAATGGTGGTAATGCCTGCTGGTGACAAAGACGGTAGGCCTAAAAGTAGCTGGCTATCATTGCCGCCACTTGCAATGGCGGCACCAATTCCCATTAAACAACCCGCTAGCAAATGACGAATACAATCCTTCCTATTTAACGGTATAAACTTGAACGTTTTCCGATGAACAGCAGCCACAATCATTCCAATTATCAATGCTGCAATTAATACAAATCTACTGTCAGAGGGCCATAACGCTGAATCTTGATGCCATATAGACAAGCTGATGTCTTTTAACAGCCCACTTGGCGTCCACTTCGGCTCAGTTAAAAATACAATGCCAGCTGTGAAGCCAATGCCCATCATACTCAACCACAGTCGCCTGTTTTCTCTACTCATTCTTGTAGTGCATAAGACTATGGCAAAAGACATACTGATTAAAATGGCATAGTGCCAACTTGAATTGAGCTGGTATTGAGTTATCTGATACTGAGGAACAAAAGTAGTTAGCAATAACCAACCGACTAGCCAACCACAAATAGTGAAAAACATCACTAATTGCCCTCTAGCAAGTTTACTGATTGTCGACACGCCGCAACCGGTATTAAAAGCTGCGCCAATACCGAACAGCAAGCCACCAATGAGTGCTAAGAATGAATATTCGTAAGAGATAAATGGAATAGCGATACCAGCATAATCACCGATAAGGATTGAAACCCAAGCTAGTGAGCCACTAGTTAAAATTGATAAAAGGAAAATAGGCTTACCTGCAAGCGCTTCGTTCACCCCTCTTACAAGGCATAATCCCGTCGTTTGCGCTAAGTAGCCCAAGGATGCGATTAGAAAAATTGAGGTTAGTAGTAACAAAATAAACCACTCCCTTTTTGTTTCAATAAATGAACAATCAAAACTTTTTAATGGCACTGACATTAACCTAAAGCATAAACCAGCAAACAGATACTTGATATGACGTTAAAATATGTCATTCTCGATAAGAACTGGATAAACGAGAAATGGTGACATGTGAAGTTGATCAAACCTGCACTGAATACTCAAGTCAGTCGACATTTCAACTATCAAGATTTAACCGAATGTAGTGACACCGCTAGACTTGGTAAAGTGACTAACATTCCGGTTCAAGATCAAACGTTCGACGCATTACAACAATTAGCGGTACATCTGCTTGACCCTATTGTGGATCGCTTTGGGCCTATCACCCTCACCTATGGCTTTTGCTCGCCGGAGCTATCACGGGCAATTACACACAATGATAATCCCCACATTGCGCCTAATCTTGATCAACATGCTTGCCATGAACTAAACAGCAAGAGTAAATTGATATGCACACGCTTGGGGGCTGCGGTCGACTTTGAGGTGGATTCTATGGCTGGCAGAATGGATGAAGTCATAGTTTGGATAGTAGAACACCTACAATTTGATCGTATCTACTATTATGGCAAGTCACGGCCGCTACATATCAGTTATGGACCTGAGATGAATCAGTTTGTACAGTTGATGAATACCAATCAAATTTCTGGGCGCAGGACGCCTGGAAACAGAGCATCAGGAAACGATGTCGTGACCATGCTTAAACGACTGCACTACTGAGGTTAAACAGATGAGTCATGGCCCAAAAGGTAAGCACCTCGAACAATCGATAGCCAATTTGGCCAGTAGAGAAGATATCGAAAGTAGCAAATGGTTAACCAGTAAAGAAACCATGAGCAAACTTGGAATATCGGGTTGTGATTTGATGCATAAACGAATGAGCGGTGAGTTAGTCTTTAAAAAGAAAGGTAATAGCTACCTATATCTGTTGGATACTCCGTCTGACTAACTGCTAATGATTAATCATTAAGGGAAAATATGGATGCACTGCAGTTTACTCACCTAGTTCGTGACATCCCTTTAGGGAAAAAATTACCCGACGCCGTTTATCTGCATAAAGAAAGCTTCAGTGAGCTAGAAGCGTCGCTTACTCAGTTTATCCACGCAGTCGCTAAAGCACTAAAAATTGAAACTCAAGACTGGCACATAGTTAAGTTATCCCGTAATGAGTTCAGATTATCCTTACTCTCTTATCCCTCCTTCTTCACCGAAGCTTATCCACCACTCATACAAAGTGTTACCGTAGATCTCAATAAATTAAGCCACCGCATTATCGATTATAAAGATAGCGATAACCCACCTATTCTGCATCGCAAAGAAACCATGCTGCCAACACACCACACTAGCTATGAAGAGTTTGAATCCATTACCCAAGAGGGAGAAAATGCGGGGCTCTACGATAACAGTCGTATGATAGGCTTTAAGCAGTCTTGGTTAAGAGTGATAGAGCGGCACGGTTATACGCTACTCGATGGCAGGTTATTTCGCAGTTCAGCCCTCACGTCGCCAGATAATAGTGAACAAGCATCATCAATTGACCGTCATAAAACAGCAATTGTGCGTCATGAACTCTCAGCACCAATGAAACAGCTCGCCAAGCAAGGTTATCTCAATGGTGACTATACGATTTTTGATTATGGTTGTGGCCGCGGTGATGACTTAACCGAATTACAGGCTCACGGGCTAGATGCTATCGGCTGGGATCCAAAATTTAGGCCCGAGGACGATAAACTTACCTCAGATCTGGTCAATATTGGCTTCGTGATCAATGTGATTGAAGATCAGGTTGAAAGAAGTGAAGCCCTCATAGGCGCGTGGCTACTGACTCAAAAGCTGCTGGTAGTATCGGCTATGTTGGCTAATGACAAATACATCAGCCAGTTCACGCCGTACAAAGACGGTGTCATCACCTCCCGTAACACCTTTCAAAAGTACTATGCACAGGCAGAGCTCAAAGGATATATAGAACGCACGCTGGATGAGAATGCTATCGCCATAGCACCTGGTATTTATTATGTATTCAAAGACAAGATTGAGGAACAGCGCTTCCTATCTGGACGCTTCAAGCGACACCATGCCTGGAAACAAATCACCGCACCGACTCCCACGAGTGAAGAGCAAGCCAGTTTACTATTCACGCGGCACCATGAGTTACTCAATCGTTTTTGGGATCGATGTTTACAGCTAGGGCGACTGCCGGTACAAGAGGAGTTTTCTGAAATAGCTGATATCAATTTAGCCCTTGGTAATGCCAAGAAGGCGCTTAAGCTACTACTCCAAGTTCAAGGTGAACTGGCTACTAGCGAATTTGAAGCTGCGATTGAGATGCGGCGAGAAGATCTACTGGTGTACTTCGCTTTATGTCAGTTTGAGCAGCACAAAGGCTACCAACATCTACCAGAAGAGCAGAAACGCGACATCAAGGTGTTCTTCGACACTTATAGAGTGGCACTGGCCGAATCAAAAACTTTGCTTTACCGTATCGCCAATACTGAAGAGATTGAAGCTGCCTGTATTCAAGCACATGAATCGCTACCAGCCAGTAAACTAAACCAAGGCCATTCACTAGAGCTCCACAAAAAATTCCTGCCTTATCTACCGGCACTGTTACGGGTATACGTAGGCGCCGCGGCACAACTCTATGGTGAGCTCGATGAAATAGATTTAGTAAAAATCCATATCACCTCAGGCAAAGTCAGCTTTATGGGATACGATAATTTTGATACCAGCCCCTTGCCCATCTTACGTGAGCGTATCAAGATAAAAATGTGGCAGTTGGATGTCGACTTTTTTGACTATGTAGAAAAAGACAACCGACCACCACTGATATACAAGAGCCAGTTCCAGGATGAAACATTCGAAGACTCCAACAAACAAATTTCATTTGATAAACGATTGAAGAAAGAGGATATTTTTGAAGACAACAAAAGGCCCTGTAACTTGAGTGCTGTCACATCGAGCTTGAAGCCAAAAGGCCTTGAAATTCGGGGCTATCGCTTTTATAAATTAAACTAGATCGAATTCAAAGTCATAGATTGGAATATGACTAGTTGAAACTCCAATACCTTTATCGATCATAATTTCGGCAAGTGTTTCACCATCAATTAGCACGATTGGAACACAGCTCCTCTTGAACGCCGCATCCTTAGCTTCTTGAGTAAAGGAACTGGTGGTTATAAAAATCCCCTGCTGATAATCACCTTGAATAGCACCCCGAAACCGGTCAATATCTGGTCGTGAGATTTTTGAGGAACGTTTATATCGCTTACATTGGGCTGCAACATCCAGTTGAGAAATACCTACTTCCAGCTTCCCAAAAGCATCTATACCACCGTCACGACCACGAGTTGTAACTTGCATTTCATCAAAACCATAACGCTCTAGAAATTTGCTGCAAAAAGATTCAAACTCGTCAGGTTCTAATGCATATAAATGATCAACTATTCGTGACACTGTATCGCGCTTTAACTTTGCGGCAAGTTCTTTGACCAAAGTTAAACTGTCTACCGGTTTACTATGTATAGTTGGCTTAGTTACGCTACCTAACACTTGAAACTCACCATTTACATTTTTGCTAAAACGCTTAATTTTAGCTTCTGAGCCCCAAGTTGTTGCATCAGAATGACGTTCCATTTGTATACGAAGGACGGCAATAGGATCCTTCGCGCCAAATTTATAAAGTTGCCTTTCCATTATTTTGACATAAGTTTGCTTAACGGTAGAAGGCTTACCAATGAGCCTGATAGCTTCTACCGCAGCTTCTACAATAGTTAATTTGCTTGTCACAATAATTGCTTAATCCTTTCAGACACTTGAGCTAATGGTACATCATCAGTCATATGACTCCAAGACATTCTTATTGAACCATTTATCTCTTTTTCATCCATCCCCATGGCAACTAAAACATGACTTGGAATATATGAGCTAGAGGTACAAGCTGAGCCATTAGAAACTGCAATTACATCCTTAAAAGCAACCATAGCTGCTTCGGAATTAAGACCTGGTATAAAAAAGTTTACGACATAGTCTGAAGTCTCAGTACCATTAATTTTGGCGCCTAGATCTTTCAACATTTCTAAAACTTTTTCTTTAATGGCACATACCTGATTTTTTCGTGCTTCAGCATGTTTAATAGCAAGCTCACTACTCAAACCAAGTGCAGCAATAAGCGGGACCGCTAACGTCCCCGGACGTAACTTTCTTTCTTGCCCGCCACCAAACATAATTGGCGTTAAAGGTGGTTTAATAAACCCACGTTTACGCATAACCAATGCACCGATTCCCTTTGGTGCATAAAGCTTATGACCACTAATACTGATCAAATCTATCCGTGTATGTTGCAACGGCTCAATATATTTCCCATAACCTTGCGCTGCATCTACATGAAAAAAAGCTTCGTGGTCTGTAAGTAAGTCAGCATATGACTCAATATGTTGAATACACCCGGTTTCATTGTTCACAAACATAATTGATACTAGTAGCGTATTTTCTTGAAGTGCATCAGCTAAATCTTGTACTTCAATTAGTCCGTTTTTATTAGGTTTAAGCCATGTAACTTCAAAACCTCTATTCTCTAGTTCTAAAAACGGTTCAAGAACGGCCTTATGCTCTATCTCAGTAGTGATGATATGCATTTTGTTCGTTTTTCTACCGTACTTCTCTAATCCTAAAATGGCAATATTGTTGCTTTCTGTAGCGCCACTGGTAAAGATAACTTCGTTTTTGTCTGCATCTACCACTTCAGCAACTTGCAGTCTTGCTTTCTCAACGTATCGTTTAGCATCGACACCAAATGAGTGTGTTCTACTACCTGCATTACCGTATTCCTCGACCATCAATTTGTACACTAAATCAGCAACTGGTTTAATCACCTGTGTTGTTGCACTACAGTCCAGGTATAAAGACATAAAAATTCCTTCGTTCGCAAAAGTAGGGAGACAAACTCATGTATTTCGGCTATTGTACCGCCTTGTTCGTACGAACACAGCTCCAAAATCGTACGAACTGATTTTTAATTATTGTAGAGACCCATGAATCAAATTATTTCAGGAACTTCATTCCCCGCAATTCGAGGAACGCAGGCAAAAACAGAATACTACATCGTTATGTGCCCGCTAAAAAGGCTTAGTAAGATATTTACTTTTGATGAAGGCCAACTACCTGTCGAGCAACGTGCTCAACGGATAATTAACGAAGATCGCATACCTGAGATCACTAATTATATTTTAGATAATCGCGACAATTACGTTTTCTCAGCCTTAACCGCTTGTATCGATGGACAAAGCGAATTTGTATCCATTGGAAATGGAAAGCATGAACAAAAAATTGGCACACTCGTTATTGATGAAGATGCAGACATTTACATTACCGATGGTCAACACCGACACGCCGCAATTTTAGAAGCTTTAAAAGCTGATCCCTCTCTCGCAGACGAAAGCATTTCAGTGGTGTTCTTTATAAATAAATCTTTAGAAGAACGTCAACGTATATTCAAAGACTTAAACCTTTATCCCGTAAAAACAGATAGCTCTTTAAGTATTACATATGATGATAAACCAGATGCTAAGTTGTCGAAATCAATTATTTATGAAAGTGATCAACTTAGTAAGCTAGTTCATATGGAGAGAAGTAATCTAGGCCCTCGCTCTAAAAAACTTGTCAGCCACAGCGCCGTAAATAAAGCAACTAAGTTTCTCTTAGGTACGATTACCGAAGATAACTACCAGAAACTTATACCTGTAGCCGCAACGTACTGGCATGAAGTTATAAAAAACATGCCTGCATGGCAATTAATTTGTGACGATAAAGCTTCAGGCGGCGAACTCCGAGATGAGGCCATTAATGCACATGCAGTGACGTTCCAGGCCCTTGGTTTTTTGGGCGCTGACTTATTGAAAAACGAGAAGAATTGGAAAGCTAAATTAGCAGGCCTACAAAACATTAATTGGAGCAGAACGAACCCAGATTGGCAAGGTAGATGTGTACTAAATGGCAGCATGCATAATAATCGTAAATTCGCTGAGCTTACCTATATTCAAATTAAAAAGTTATTGAACATGCCCTTAAACGAAAAAGAAAACAATATTGAAAATGCATTTAAAGGGGCGCGCAATGGCTACTGATAACGCAGTACAGCACCATTCAGCATTTGGTGACAACGGCTTAAAACATACCATACAAATAAGCATTGAGCATATAAAAATGCTTTATCAAAGCGACTCTATCCCCTGGGTCATAGGTTATAGCGGCGGTAAAGATTCTACAGCTATTTTGCAATTGATCTGGTATGCCTTACAAGAACTAAAAAAAGAAGGAAAATGCGGTAAAAAGGTCCACGTCATCAGCACTGATACGTTAGTAGAAAACCCAATTGTTGCAATATGGGTAGGTAAATCACTTGAAAGAATGGCAGAACAAGCCAAAGACCAAGGCTTGCCAATAATCCCTCATCGTCTAACACCTGCGGTTAAAGACCGTTTTTGGGTTAACTTGATTGGAAAAGGTTACCCTGCCCCGCGCCCAAAGTTTCGTTGGTGTACTGACCGTTTAAAAATCTCACCGTCAAATACCTTTATCCAAAACATGGCAGATAAAAATGGTGAAGCCATTTTAGTACTCGGCACACGAAAAGCCGAAAGTACCGCCCGTGCAGCAAGCATGGAGCGCTTTGAAAATTCTACAACTAATACTCGTAAAGCACTCGGGTTAACTGAAAACGGCTCACTTGAACGAGTTTGGGTATACGCTCCAATAGCAAGCTGGAGTAATGATGATGTGTGGATTTATCTTAATAGTGTCGAAAACCCGTGGAAATTCCCAAATCATGACTTAATGGGTATGTACCAAGGTGCAACAGAAGGCGGCGAATGCCCTCTTGTAGTTGATAAATCAACTCAAAGTTGTGGTGACAGTCGTTTTGGTTGTTATGTTTGCACTATGGTTTCTGAAGATAAATCAATGAATGCGATGATTTCGAATGACGAAGAAAAAGAGTGGATGTACCCACTTGTATCGCTTCGAAATGAAATTGAAGTCAATGATGCCAACCGAGAAAAGAAAATAGCAAAACTAACTCGGGATAAAGCCAATAGAGACTTTAGGCGCATGAATGGCACGTTAACGGTGCATATTTCAAAGCATGGTGCAGATTTAGTACCCGGCCCATACATCCAGTCCTTCAGAGAACATTTACTTGGCAAAGTACTTGAGGCCCAACAAGCTGTTCAAGAACTTGGGCCTATAGAAGTAAAGAATTTGGAATTACTATCAATAGAAGATCTAGAAGAAATTCGCCGTATTTGGCTAGAAGAAAAACATGAAGCTGAAGATAGCGTTCCCAAAATTTATAAAAGAGTACTAAACAAAAACTATCCTGGAAAAAAACGTGCACACCACCCTATTTTGAATGTAGATATACTTGATAAGCTTAAACAACATTGCATCGAACAAGGTGATGAAGATGGTTTGCTTTATCAGCAAATGCGCTCAGTGATGAGCATTGCTAACAAACATAAAAACCAACTGCGCAGAGCACACTTATCGGATGAGTTAACGAATAGTCTAGATAAAGGTGCTTTTAATTCTTTATTTGAAGCGAAACAATTTGCACTTGAACGCGAACGCCATCGTTTACAAATCCAACTCAATAATTCACCTAACTTAAGTGACGATGACAAAGACAGCATCCAAGAAAAAATCATCATGGTAACTAAATCGATCAAAGAACAAGGCTATAGCTCACTGTTAATCGATTTCGAAGAGGTACAAGATGATAATTAAACAACTAATTTTAGAAAACTTTGGCATTTATCAAGGTCGTCACCAAATCGATTTATCAGTTACTGAAGAGCAACCAATCATCCTACTTGGCGGCCTAAATGGTGGTGGTAAGACAACCTTCTTAGACGCTTTACAGTTAGTGCTTTATGGTAAACATGCTAAATGTTCAAACCGCGGACATCAAGCTTATGGGGCTTATTTAGCCACAACTAAAAACCGATACGCAGAAGCGAACGATATTGTTGAGCTATCGCTTACATTTACTCATACAACGGAAACTACCACCAATGAGTTCACGGTGCTGCGTTCTTGGAACACACACCTTAAAGAAGTAAAAGATAAAGTCGTAGTGTATTGTAACCAGCAAGAAGATTCACACCTAAGTCAATATTGGGATGAATTCGTCAATGAGTTTATCCCATTGAGCTTGTCTGATCTGTTTTTCTTTGATGGTGAAAAAATAGAAGATTTAGCCAATCCAGACCGTAGTTCAGAACTAATAAGAACAGGTATCGAAAATCTGCTAGGACTCGATCTGTTAACTCAATTACAAATCGATTTAAGTAATGTCGAACGTAAACGTAAAGCAGATAACCTAGATACTTCAGTCATTCATAAAGTTGCTGCGTTAGAAGTTGAAATTGCCGATCAAACCACTTTAGTGTCAGAACTTAAAAAAGACATTGCTGAACTTGAAAAACAGGCAAGCGATTGTAACCTAAACATCAATAAATCAAGACAAAAGGTACGCTATGCCGGTGCCCACCTTATTGATGAGCGTGACAATATTAAATTTGAATTAGGGGCAATTGAAGAAAAGCTAAAATTTAACCTTACAGAGCGAGTAAAGCTCGATGCTGGAGCTGGGCCACTTGGATTAATTAGTCAGCTAATAAGTAGTACTAAACAGCAAGTAATTAAAGAAGAGAAAGCCACTCAAGCTCATGTGATTCAAAACGCAATTAGCGAATATGAGAACACAATCAAACAAACATTAATCGAAGAAAGCGTGTCTCAAAGTACTTTAAAATCGCTTGAAGTAGCTATGACAGCTATGGCTATTGAGCGTCAAGCATTAGCTGACACCCCCTGCTACTTGGGTACAAACATTGCCATTTTTAACGGACTTGATGAGAAAATAGCAGTTGATGTAAAAGCTCGTACGAGCTTACTTTCTCTAAAAGAACAATTATTAGAACAACAAGCCTTGTTCGAGAAAAAGCTAGAATCTATTCCGGATTATGAAACAGTACAACACTTACTCACTGAACTTGCCAGCTACGAAGTCGAACTAAAAAATCACTTGGTTTTAATTAAACAAAAACAACAGTCATTGCAACAAAACCAAGCTAGAGATGAAGTGCTGAATACTCGTTATACCAACCTTCTCACCCAGCAGAGTAGAGATACCTTTGAACAAAAGCGTTCAATTCAAGTGGCGGAACACATTGGTAAACTAAAAACCACGATGCAGTCATTTTCGTTAAAACTGATACAAGAAAATATTGAATCATTAGAGAAACACATAATAGACAATTTTTATGATTTAAATCGGAAAAGTAAATTAGTCAGCAATATTAAAATTTGCCCTACTACTTTTTCTATTTCGCTTATGGATTCTGCTGGCAACGAGATGCCCACAAATAGACTATCTGCTGGTGAACGTCAATTACTAGCTATTGCAGTTTTGTGGGGACTCGCTGAGGCTTCAGGCAAAGAAATACCTACAGTCATTGATACGCCGTTAGGCCGACTAGACGGAAAGCATCGTACCAAGTTAATCAAGAATTATTTCCCCTATGCAGGGAAACAAGTCATCTTACTTTCAACTGATGAAGAAATTGTCGGTAGCTATTATGACCAATTAAAGCCTTCTATCTGTCGCGAATATCACATTATCTTTGACGAACAACTGCAATCATCAACCTTTACACAGGGGTATTTTTAATGACGGATCACGCTCCCCATACTATAGATTCAATTAAACTGTCTGAAAAACAAAAGCAGCAATTGATCCGCTTAAAGAAGAAAACCGGTATAGAAAATTGGAATGTATTGTGCCGATGGGCACTTTGCATGTCGCTCGCCGAAGATACTGTGCCACCAGTTGAAGATATTCCGTCAGACAGTAATGTTGAAATGAGCTGGAAAGTATTTGCGGGTGAATATTCTGATATTTATTTAGGTGTATTGCGTCAGGCGTTTCAAAAACAAAGTGCACACCTGCCTGGTGTGCACTTTACTGAGTTCTTTAAATTACATTTGAATAGAGGCATTTCATATTTAATCAACAATCATACCTTACAATATAATTATTCTTTGTAAGGTAATTATATAATAAATCATAAATTTCAGTGGGTGTTTGAGTGATAGCATCCCACTTTACAAAACTTTCTTTGCATAAAATATCACTTAAAATCAATGGCTTTAGCATTGAGAATATATCTTCAAAAGCCTCTTTCGAAATTATTTTATACCCATGCGCAAATTTAGACTGATTGCGTAAAGTATTTAAATTTTTTACTGCACCCTTTTCACCATCAGTTAAAGAACGTTTTTTTAATACTCGCTCCATATAACCCAATAAGTATACAAAATTATCTTTAGATTTTCCACCAGTCAAAACACTTAAATGCAATTCTTGATCCTGCACTAGCCAGGAAATAAAAACAGTTTCAACAGCCCTGTGCAATAATATTATTGCATGCGAATAATCATTTTTATTCATATGAAAGATACAACAATATAAAAAGTATGATGCCAAAAAAGATAATTTTTTATAAGGATTTAACTCATTATAAGTTGCAATACATTCCTTTAACTCTTTACTGTTTTTAATTATTTCAGCAGTTATATGGCAGTATTGGTAAGATGACAGATCAATTTCCTTCACAATAGTTTGCGAAAAGAACAAATCATCAGTTAACCAATCATTTGTAGAACCAATAGGTCCATCCACTACAATCGAATTTTTTATAAAATTATTTACGTAAAATAATTCGAAGAGTGAATCAAGGATTTTACTTTCTATACTTGATTGCTTTTTTATTGACCTCAAAGCCTCAGGTATTAAGTTGAAGTAGCCTTCCTTGACGTGATTATTAATTATTTCTACAAAATCAATTTTGTTATCATTACTCGAATAACCAAAAACTTTACATAAGAGTCTGGAAATCAGCTCAACATCATTAGGCTCCGTAGCAGCAGAGGAAAGTAACCAAACCTCCTGAAGAGGCTCTTCGAACATACCACACGTTACTGCCTCAATAAATTCTGACTTTAAATGATGAGGTACTAAAATATAATTGTAATTTTCATAATCATCATCACTCCATAAGGTCATTAGAATAAACCTAACTGTGAATTATCAACATCAATAACATTAGATAACAATTCTTTACGTTCTTTATAAATTTCAAATGTTTTCTCTTTAAGTAATATTTCTAGCGTTTTTATGCTTTCTTCATCGCCAGCTTCTTTTAGCGTACTTAATTGATTACGAAATGATAATGGATACTCTTTTAAATGCCAGTTTTTACGATTGTCTTTTAGTATTTCATCAGATAATCTCTCCATAAATCGTTGGTTTGCTTTATATAATTCAGAATTGAATTTTTCAATTATAATATCTGAGTTCGCTAATGTATTAAAATATCCTTTAAATATTTGTTGTGCTTGCTCGCCTAATAAGCACATCATTACTAAGTCAAACCA
Source organism: Shewanella benthica (assembly GCA_023284085.1). Lineage (GTDB taxonomy): Bacteria > Pseudomonadota > Gammaproteobacteria > Enterobacterales > Shewanellaceae > Shewanella > Shewanella benthica. Next base: position 206,109 of record JAKVHY010000001.1, on the reverse strand, counting down.
ACAATCTTTACCAAATAAAGTAACATTTGGCTTGCTGCCTTTATACAGTAGATTCTGATTGTAAACCCTAGATTTTGAGAACGTTTTCCTTCTTTCATTAAATGCTACAACTTCAAGAGCATTTACAAATACACGAGTAAAGTTTGTAATATCGTTACAAATAGAAGAAGAAATACTAGCTATACAAGCCCACGAACGGAAATAGGCTTGATTAAATACGAGGCGAGTATAATTATCTTGATGTTCATTTGTTTTGATTAAATTATAAAATTCATCGCTAGCTTCCTTAGTGGCTTCTGTATGCCTTTTCACATCTACATCACTAAAGTTTTGCATAATTTTAATAAATGTTGGATATCCCTTTTCACCTTTGAGGGATTTCTGATTGCATTCATCGATTGCTATTTTATAGCTATCAATTTTTGACTTATAAACGCTAGGTAATGTTAATAACATTTCGATTGGTTCAATCAGTCTATTTTCAATTATTTCATAAAGTAGTACTTTTTGTTGATGTGAAAAAACATTTTCAGAAATATCATAGACAGTTAACTGATCGGTACTTAATTCATTTTTGTATTCAGATAGACCAAGTAGATTAAATGTAAAATCTACATCTTTACTATCAAGGAAAACAGACTTTCTTAGTGATTCACACAACATCGAAACTGTAGTGATTGAATGCGTGCGATTTACTCTTCGCGCTTTCGAATCACTTCTTTGATTCCATTCCAGAAACTGTAATTTACTTTGTAGTGGATCATCATTCTCTTTTTTCCATTTATTGGCCAACAAACGCACAGTTTGTGATGCTAAGCTATTGTCATTCAACAAATCTAAATAATTCCCACTAACTCTTTTACCAGTATTATTGATCGTTACAAACATATTCCGTAACGTATCCAGGATATCTTCAGATCCATTTTTTGCCATTGCCTGAGGTGAGAAACATATACACACTGGAATGTTCAAGAATTTGTTCTCATCAGGATGTCTGCGCAAATATTCTTGAATAGCTTTATATCTGTGCTGCCCATCAATTATAACAAGCTTCACAATAGACTTATCAAGTTTTAGCTTGGCTGCATGGGGGTATATTTTAAGTTCACCATTTTCAGATGAATTATAATAATCAAAACCATTTTTTATTATTGGAAACTCAATTTCAAAGTGCCGATCCCACCTTTTAGTGAACATAGGGATTTTCCCACTACGTTCAATATGTTCAACTGAATTCTCATATTTATGAAGAGGTACGTTATCATCATCAAATGCAACTATAGATACAATTAATGGTGGAAAAAAAAGAGCTTGTTTTAATGTACTTTCTAAATAGTCTGTAACTATTTCATCGTTGACTCTTGACTCATCAATTTCTCTTTGGATCATTTCATCAAAGTTTACTTGTTCAAACTTAAAAGCATCTGATGCCACTTCAATATCATCTAACTGTTTGAAGTTCATGCTTGTAAGTAAATAATTAACTTCAAAACTATCCCTTGTATGAAATGAGCCAAAGTTACCTATAATTGGTGATCCAAAGTTTGGTTTTTCTTCTTCAACAAGATCTTCTATTTCTATTTCATCGCTCATAAGTACCTCTTTATTTGAAATTTTACATTTATGTTTTTCATAAATATTGTATCGCATCCTTGTGCAAATAACTTACATGCAGACTCTAGCGCATTGAATTCTGACCAACTTACCTTCAGATTTAAGGTAGGCATCCCCTTTGCCATTCAGTACTTCAGTGCCATTTTTAACTCGTAAGGCTAACTGTGCAGGGAGGTTAGAACGTAAATTTGTGCTAATGACATCAGCGCTCGGTTTTTGTGTTGCAATGATTAAATGTATCCCTGCTGCACGCGCTTTTTGTGCCAAACGTTTAAGCTCTGCCTCAATATCCCTAATGCAGCTGAAATTTAGCATATTTAGCTTGTATTCTAACTTACCTGGTAAAGAAGTATCTCAATAAGATATTAATAATAACTACCCTCTTTCCCAACGCTTTATTATTGAGTTGTACTTTGCCCCTTGATTAATTAAAAGGTTAGTGACGGTACCATCTACGTCTAGACCAGTCAAAATCTCAACTTGCTGATTTATATGGGCAATACTCATAGGGCTATCCATCTCCTTTAATATTCTCCTAACCGCTTGCGAATAATTAAGTCGGCGTACATCCTCTGCCCACTCCGATAATCCTAAAAACATCGCTCTACCTAAGAAAAAACGCTCATCTCTATGAGCTAAACTTAGCAATGCATAACTTGATGTTGTACTCGAGTCTATCCCGTAACTTATTAAGCAATTAGTTACCTCAGAAACATGAATTCCCTTTTGTGAGCATAAAAGGTGCTTGAAAATAGCATCAAGCTTAAGTCGGTTACCTTCCTCTGTTCCGCCAATGTCTCGGTCTATTAGACCCCAAGTATCTGGGCCAATAAGAATCATTCTTTCAGTTGGCTGTAGTTGAAGAACCTCATTAACACCTCTAATTTTTTTTAGCCTTTCTTTCAAATCAACACCTTTTAAAGGTGTGCCAGAGTCTTCAAGAATTTTTGTAAAAGCATCAGCCATATCAACTCTATCTTCAGAGGTCTGTTTAGAATCAGATCTAACCCATACATTCTTATTTAAATACGTTAATATTTCTGAGTGCTCCAAAATCATATTTAAAAGGTATTGGTTAAGCTGTTTAGGTAAAGCAGGAAATTTTCCTTGTAGCCAACTTAAAAATTCAGAAGTATGCCATTGCTTCATTAAGGACTCACTATAAATTAGCTTTTCAACTACCAATCTTAAGTGTTGACAAGTAGCATCTGAAATAGGGTTGAACTTCGGTAATCCGTAAACCCCTCTTTCAAATAACTTGGCTCCTACTTTATGCAGACACGAATTCACTTGAGGAGCTGTAACAGTTTTACCAAACTGATTATAAACTCGTTCAGCAATAATACTAAAATGAAGAGGAGACTCAGCTTGATGTAATACTGCAAGCGTTGACGAATATAACGTGTTCCCATATGAAATTAGAGTTTCACTTTTAGATTTAGCATCATCAAAAATCAATTTATCTGTAAACGTATTCCATAGTAAAGGGAGTAATTCACTTGCCCCCTCTTTTTCTAATGACACTTTGAATGTAATATCTATATCTTGCTTAGTCCAGTTTTGTTCACTAGCCTTTATTTTTAATGATTTCCTATAAAAGGAGACCATACCATCCCAAGTATCTTGATGTATGCGAGAAATAACCATAGCACCATCAATTTTAATTAAACGGATCTGGTTTTCTGAAAATAATTCAATAATTGCTGATAAATGTTGGTAATTGCCTATAAATCCAGAGAACCAGTCATCCTCTAACTCTAGCATTTCCAAATATAGTGGTTGTTCACGATTGAGTAACAACTCGCCAATTTTTATGGCGATACAATCATCCCAAAATTCTGTATTAATAATATTTGAAACATTTTTCTTTTGAATTTGACGAATTCTCTCACGAGTAACTCCAATAACGGAACCAATTTCTTCTAACGTTTTTACCGGACCTTGATAGCCAGTTCGATTTTCTAATATCATTCTTTCATTATCTTTTAACATTGATAATGAATTTTCAAAATGCAGCTTTAAAGATGTTTTTTTAGCATATTCAAATCTAGAGTTCTTTGTAGGTTCTGTTTCTATATTTTCTTCAACAACATTAATACCGTCTACATTTCTACTATCAAAATCTATAGGAAACAAAAATGATAGTTTTTCAACATTAGCATTTAAAAATTCACATAAATCTTTAGCCGATTTCTTCCCAAAATTAGGCCACTTCATCATATCTCGCAATGAGTAACCTATTGTATCTTTTAGTGTAAATATATTTTGCACACTAAAAACATTACAGGTTCTCACAGTTAAGCCCAATTGAGTAATATGAGCATCTAAGATACTGACGGGTAATATAGATATTAATTCAGATGGGTCTTCAATATTTATTGTAGTTTTTAGTTTTCGGAAACGGATAACCTCTAATTCTCGTATTTGAGTATCAGGCAGGAATTTCTTATTTTTAAAGTATGACTTCTCATCAAATATACCAAAATTCAAACATGACTCGGCTAAATTAGGATGGGATCCTATTAAATCTGTTAACCAACCATTAAGCTCTGTTGATGAAGAACTTAGTGCATAAAATAGGCCCGCACTGATTTTACCAAAAAAATTATTTGATGACACCTGGCTATACTCTGTTCCTTCACAGTGTCTGTTTAGTTCCACATTTAAAACATTAATTGGTTGTTTAGCACCAAACTGGAAAAGGTTTCGCTCTATAATATGGCCGTAAATTTCTTCTTTAGACATTGGCTTAGCAACCGATTCGAGTACATCTAGTGCTGCTGATGCAATAGTATGGTTACTATCAGAAGTTAGAGGGTTTTCATTACTTGGTGATTCGCTTAAATACTCTTCGTCATCGGTTATTTCAATGCAATAACCAAATCCACTTAAAAGTTGAAAAAGAGGGTACTTTTCACTTACATATACAGTTTTATTACTCGTTTTATATTCTGCTGGCAATGACCATTTTACACTTGCGGATACGAGTATTCCTCCATGAAAATGCTGTATTTCTTCATAACTAGGGACTTTAGGTCGGATAAAACCAATATGAATTATTCCTACCTTGTCATCATAACTTTCAGAGTTCCACAAAGTGTAAATTGAATTTAGCTCTCTATGTACTGTAACCTCATCAGCTTTTGTTTCACTAACTATGCAAAAAAACATTTTCAAAGCAGACATAAAGTTTAGTCCTTATCTAGTAAGTAATCAGCTAGTGGTAACTCACCTCGTTGCTGTAAATGCTCATAAAACTCTTTAATACCTTGTTCAGCCAATTGCTCTATATAACCGTAAATACTTGTTTCATTAGGGCAATAATCTAAACATTCAACAACAGTAAATAATGTTTTATCTGGATCCAATTCATTAACCCTAAACACGGTGTTACTCTTATCATTGAGTGCAGGTGGTGATTTATTTTCCTTTATACCTAACGCAACAGCTAATCGGTAAATGTCAAATTTAACTAATTTGACGGTTTCATTTTTGGAGTCTGGGTCTGGATTTAGCTCAATCAACAATTCGTCAAGTTGCTGAGCAACTAACGGTGTTAAGCCAATTCTCTTAGGTTCAATCATTAGTTGCTCCTTACAATTTGAGATTCAGTTGCTGAAATTCTTTCAATTTGGTAACGAGCACCGATTCGGTCTGAAAAATTAGAGAGGTCTCTACTTGGATCGATTTCACCTTCATGTACGAGTAAAATAACTTGGTCTGCCATCTTCGGTAAGTATTTAAGCACATTACTCCTATGTTTAGGATCTAAACGACCTAATGGTGTATCCATTATAATTGGACCCATTTTTCTGGCCGTTTTGTTTAAACCATCAATCAACGATAATGCAACTATTTGCTCAGCACCAGCACTACGTTCTTTCAATACTTGACCGGTCTGGTCAATAATAGATAAACCATAGTTTTTATTTATCTCTAATCCTGCATATGTTTTTTCAGTGGTTAATTCACTAAATGCATTAGAGGCATAATCAGCCACTTGCTCTCTTAACGCATCTCTCAATTCATTGATGCCAGTTCTGAATAGAGCTTCTAAGTCTTGATATAAATTCACTCGGATTGTACTAGATTGCCCTTGGCTACCAGAGCTTTTTGAAATTAATGTTGAAATGTGAGCTTGAGTTTCACCTAGTTTCTTTAAAGACATATTCCTGTCTTTAATATCATTTTCAAGTTTAAATAATTGATTCCCTAATCTATCTTTCTTCTCTCTCTGACGCATTATTTGATCAGTATCAAACCCTTGAATTTCTTCTTCAATATCATCAAGTTCTGTTTCTATTCTAATAATGCTAACTTGCATTTTCCTTTGCTTGCTAACTAATTCACAGACCCTGCTACCTTCATTACTTGACTGTATTTTAGATAGGTTATCTATTTGAGAATTTATTTCTGTAACATCATCAAAATTAACATGTGATAATTCTGCTTCAGCTTTTAATTCAGTAATCCTCTTCGAAATACAATCCATTTCTTTTTGTGGGATGTTTTGAGTACAAGTAGGGCAAATTGGTATTTCTAAACTTTTATGTAATTCAGATATTTTAGAATCGAGTACCGCTTTAGCTTTTGTAGCATTCAACAACGAGTCTCTCTTTGACTTCAAGTTAATTACAAGTGGCTGCACACCTTTGAACAAGACATCTTTCCATGTATTTTGAAACAGTTTTCGTTGCTGATCAGCATCGTAATCCAATTGCATTTCTATTGTTTCACGTTTACCTTTTAATACATCAACCTCATGTTTTTTCTTTTGCACTGCTTCAGTGTTTTTAAGTAAATCTTCTATATTATCAATATCTTGTTGAACTTCACGTTGTTGGATTTCTAAATCTTTTATATCTTTTTCAAACGTTGTTTGTTTTGATTCATTAATTCTTTGCTGCTCAGCGTACATTTTTGCATCTGAAGAATTTTTTGCATCTCTAGTTTGAGTTCTTCGAGCATCTTTGAGTAGCGATGTGAATTCATCTCTTCCGTTTACTAACGCTGGGACTCCTAATGCTTGCTCAATATGCTTTTTTATTTTTTCACCTTGCTCGCTTTGTTCAACAAGTAAATTTTCATACTCTTGCAGTAATTCACCATCAAATAGGAAGAAGCGTGAAATTTCTTCTGGTGTGACTTGGTTTATTTCATTGACGATTAGATCTCCTGTAATTACCTCGTTGTCAATTTTAAGGCCAATAGTTTCATCAAAATCACCATCATTTTTTGGTACTGAAACGTGACTTTTCTTTTCAATTTGTCTACGTAGCTCATAATGTCGATTTTCATGGGTAAATTTAAGCATAATTGACATTGACCAATTATCTTCAGAAGCTGCGATACTGTTAATTAAGTTTGTTCGAGGTATTTTCCTTAAATGGCGACCTAATGCTAGTCCATAAAACCCCCAACGAATAGAATTTAGAAAGCTAGTTTTTCCTCGCATATTGTCACCAAATAGTAACATCACATTTTGGGTTTCGTGTTGAGGGAAGTTTATTTTTTGTTCGCCTTTATACGGCATAAAGTTGTAGATAATTAACTCTTGCAATTTCATACCAATTTATTTCCTTGCAGTTCTACTACTTTCTCTTCTACAATCGCTTGTATCTTCATTACAGTATTTCTATCTTTATCATATTGATGGTCTTTTTGAACTTGATAACACTCTTTAATAAGGCTTTCATCTATTTTATTACCAAGTTCGGTGTTTAGTCTCAACAATACTGTTAACGGGTCACTTTTATGTGTCATTACATTCTTCCTCAATACCATCTGAGTCTAATAGACCATATTCTTCAGGGTCTATTCCCAACTCTATAGCTATGTTAATTAGCTTGTTAGAGCCTGATTTATTAATTGCTGTTTTTGAAAATTGTATGCTTCGTTGCAGCTCACTTTTTAGAAGTGATAGTTGCCCGGGTTCATTTTCTAAGCAAACAGGAACCATCACTGCATCATATATAACTGCTTTATATTTTCCTGGACAGGTGCGTAGGACTCGCCCTCTACGTTGAATAAATTGACGTGGATTTTGAGAAGATGCCAGAATGATTGCGTGAGAGATTTTGGGGATATCTACACCTTGGTCTAAGCATCTGATTGAGACCATGATACCTCCAAATGCTTTAAACCACTCTAAGGATGCTGCTGCATCACCTTCCATGTTTGTATGATATTCACATGGATAAAAACCTTTACTTTCTAATGCGTGCATAATTTTAGATAGCTGAAACTGATCCTCGCAATATATTAACCAACTTTCGCCTTCGGAATAATTATCAACAATTGTTTTTATTGCATAAGGGATCTTGGCTTCTGCCTTTTTGGCAATTCTAGCTCTTTGAATTAACATGTTTTGCAATCTTGCAGAAGGGATAGGAGAACCACTATCATCCCTTTTAGAACGAGCAAATTCTCTGGAAATATCTTTTGTTGCTATTTCCCACTGTTCGGATTCTTCAGCAGTAAACCTTATAGCTTGAGGTAAGTATTCATACTCAACTAATCGACCACTTTTAATTGCATCAACTAACGTAAAAGATGGTTGAACTATCGGACCAAAGTAGTCAATTATTTTCTGAGTACCAATGGGATCGTTATACCTAACGGGTGTAGCACTTAAGCCTAATTTTTTTCCTGCTCTTATCGTCAATGCTTTAGAGTTTTCATTACTTCCAATCTCATGCACTTCATCAGCAACTACCATGATGTGATCACCACCTGAGATAGCTTCTAAAAATTCAGGTTTGTAAGCAGTCCCCATAGTAACCAATACAATACGTTGACCGAAATTTTCACCTTTCATTGTAAAGTGCTGAAGTCTACGATTCTTACGCCACCGATTATGACCATCACCAGCTTTAAGTATCGTAACCTCTGGTATTTCCACCTTTATTTCTTCAGCCCACTGCTTATGCAATAAGCGATCTGGAACAAGAACGATAGCAACACCATCATCGGTTAAGTGCTCTTTTAATGCTGTTAGAGCGGTATAGGTTTTACCACTGCCAGTCGCATGTTCAAAGATCCCTTTATATCCTTGATTTTTCCAGCCTTCTAAAGCTTCTTTTTGATGTGGTAAGGGACTTCTTTTATTGAGTGAATTTGAAGGTTTTTTCATTTTTTGTTCATTTCCGACAGAGAAATAGTCAGTGAGCGCTTCAGGGCTAATTTCATCTATTGAATATAAAGCTCTCTCTTCTAATTTAGTTCTCGCTACGGATGGGAAATCAATAATTTCTAACTCTTCAATTTTATTCGACCAAAGCTTTTGAAAGTACTGCTTGTGTCGTTTTACCTGACGTTCGTCTCTTCCATCCTTCCAACTACAAAAAACATCAAGTGATTCGTAGTTGCCCCGTTCATGCCAACCACTCCATGTTTCATTAACAGAACCTTTAAAAGAAACGGATGAGCTGCCGCCTGTTAATATGCCTAATTTTTCATGGTAGATACCAGCAGAATTCTTCCTGAAAGCAATTTTCACTTCCATGACTTTTAGTTTGATTAGGGTAGCCAGAGCTTCGGTATTTTTAATGAATTTTCTTTCATTTAATAATGTATCAACAGTATGGAGTATTTCTTGATTAATTTTATGAATATCACAATCATAACCTTGCTCCAATGCATCAATATCAGCGGCAGACAATGAAGGTGAACAGACAAGCTGTATTTTTCCACCTCTTTTAGCGAAATTTAAAATTGCAGGACCGATAAGCAAAAATATTGTTGAACTAAAATAGCCAACAGAACGCTGGTAAGTTTCACTTTGATTCAAGCATGGAAGGTAGAAGTCGGCTAAAAGGTTTGCTTCACCAGTACGATATTCTTCTTTTAAATCAAGTTGACTTAATCTCATTCATGGAGCCTAAATCTGGAGTATGATACCTTCTTACACAGACTTTCTATCACAGACTTTCTATCACTACGACTTCCACATACAAAATGCTCTTCAAGTCTATTAGAGGTAGTCCCCGATAAAACTTTACTTTCAATAGGCATTTTGAAATTGAGCCGTTTTTCGTATCCATCGAGTGTATTTTGACTGCTACTATCGCGCTCAGTGGTTACCACATATGGCGATGATTTAGACAACACAGATAAAACAGATTTAAACGTTTGCATAGAGCTCCAATTCGAAATGCTTTTGCATTAACTGGTATTTATAAGTTGATATCATCTAGGAAACTTTGAGTTGGCTCACGCTACATGTAAGTAATCATTTAAAAATTGATTTTTTACACTCTGTAACATGAATTTTGAGAGGTTCACCTTTCCTTGTGCCAATAAAACTCCTTTTTCAGCAAGTTAAGATACGTGTTTGCATAAAAAATGCAACAGATTTATCCCTTTACAAATCAGGGTTATGCACCTTAGTGAAACCTGTGTTTCCTCAGAGTTAAAACTGTTATGTATTCGCCTAAGTTATTTACCGCATGATATCCCGCAGTCAAAAATACATTGCGTTATTGAAGTTTACATACCCCGTCTACACTCGTTTTCTTTGATACTGGTTCGTCCTATTTTTAGTAAATTTTATCTGCCCTAAGATTACTAAGAAAGCCTATGATACTTAGTGATCATCAGTAAGCTATTTGTGTAAGAACTTAAAGACAAAGGCTAGATCCCGGAACAAGAAAGCCCGGGTCGATAATGGCTCCTCGGTTCTGGCAATAACGTCCTTGTTAAAAGGCCAGTTCGACCTCCATGTCTCTCGCTCAAAAGTTATCATTTCATGATTATCGCCCTGCTTCACTCTCGATAATAGCTCCTGCATTATTCTACCTTTGTCCATCCATGGACTCGTACCTCCTATATCCATATAGTCGTGCATGATCGACATTTATTCCGTGACCCATAGGGATATGGGGAATGTCTGAATGATATCGGGAATATCACTGACCCATGGCTATCAGATGACAGAGTGAATAGTCTTTCCGGCACTCTTTTAGGCCGGAATCCACGGCTTAGAGCCTAAAGACAAGAGCTGGATCCCGGAACAAGTCCGGGAAGACAGCTAAACCTACCTAGTCATTCCCGTAAGCTTACCTACCGTCTTTCCGGCGCGCTTGATGGCCGGAATCCACGGCTTTGAACCTAAAGACAAGAGCTGGATCCCGGAACAAGTCCGGGAAGACAGCTAAACCTACCTAGTCATTCCCGTAAGCTTACCTACCGTCTTTCCGGCACGCTTTTAGGCCGGAATCCACTGCTTAGAACTTAAAGACAAAAGCTGGATCCCGGAACAAGTCCGGGAAGACATTTTCGTAGTCGAATGTATTTTTTAGAACGTATGCGCGCGATACTTTCGACTGTTCATCCAAGCTATCCAGTCATTCTGAAGAGTGTTTAAACCACCGGGATAGCGGCTGAGTATGCTTTTAGGATCCGATGCTTCACATCTGGTTTGTACCATATGGGCTAATAGCGCTGTGATGGTCTGCTTGCCCTGCTTAGTGCTCATTAAGAAATGAATAAGCGAATGTGACTGGGCATACATGCTGCTTTGCTGGCTTCCAGCCCAGCTTTGTCGTTTAGAGCTGAGTAGCGCATTCAAACTAAGCTGTTTACCCGCAAGCGTTCGCTTCCAGTCTCTTGTGGGGATTTTGGCTGACAAGCCAGACATCTCGATGCTTTCGAAGTATTCAGCCATGCCCTCATTGAACCAGCGCGGCGTCGGGCCAAACAAGCCTGCATTGAGTACGTGTACGGATTCATGGACCGAAGTTTGATGCGCTTGGCGGTCATTTTTATGGTGTACCACGGCCATATTTTGTCTGGCGACATAAAATCCTTGGCTAGGGCCAAGCTTTGGGGCGTATTTAGCCTGTAGATTGTTATAACTCGCTTTGGATTTGGCTAAGGTGAGATTGACTTTAACCGGTGCTACACCTGAGTGTGGAAGATAGCTTTTATAGATGTCGCTCACTTTTTTGATAGCTGCGGTCACCTTGTCCTTGTAGAACAGGGGTAACTTGCCACCAGCCGAGTTAACTTCGAGTTCGAATGAATATTCAGGCTCTTGGTATTGAGTGAGAGCTATGTCGTGTTGGGCGTATTCTCTGTCATCATCGGTGAAATGCATTTGGCCGTTTTCATCGGTCCAACTATAGATACGCTTTCTGTTTTGTTTTCTTTGGGCCTGCTCTGCTTCGTTTAAGCTTGAAGTCGCACAGCCTGGGATATGGGTAAAAAGCGCTGAGTCTGGATCATTAAACTGATACTGGTGTTGTTCGGCGCCGTTCTGTGACGCGGTTGACTCAAGATTGTGGTTATAGGCGGTTACGCCTTGGTTTGGCTCTTTGTTTAGCTCTTTGTTTGAACTCAATGCGGAATCAGGGCGAACTCTTAGATTGAATCGGCTTCTTGGCAACTCAGCCCAGTGTTGACAAAACTGCCAGCCTTTGTCGCGGCAGATAACCCCAGCTTTATAGCGATTAGCCAAGAAGTGTTCGATGACCTTGTCTTTAGTGGTCATACGTATTCCGTCGTTGCCGTACTCTTCAACGACTAACCCGATAATTAGCATTAACAGTATGAGTAATAAGTAACGGCTTAAACGAGTTTCCATCTAGTATCCATTTAGCTTCTATTTAGCAAGTGCAATCCATTGAGACAAGCTAGAGATTACCTGTTTGTTACAAATGGTGGAAGACTTGTTCCCAGTCATTCCGGCACTCTTTTAGGCCGGAATCCATTGTTTAGAACTTAAAGACAAGAGCTGGATCCCGGAACAAGTCCGGGATGACAGCAATAAAGCAGTTGCGAGTATCGAGTTACGAGTAAAGGTTACTGTTAGCCATGAAACCTACTGTCTTTCCGGCATGCTTGTTGGCCGGAATCCATTGTTTAGAACCTAAAGACAAAAGCTGGATCCCGGAACAAGTCCGGGATGACGGAATAGTTGGTCTTTCCGGCACGCTTTTAGGCCGGAATCCAGTTTTACTTGTGTAGTGCATTCGACATAGCGACGATATCGGCCATGACAGTCTTCTCGCCTAAATCAGCTAGGAATGTTAGATGTTCAATGACTTTCACTTTCTGAAGGTTTTCTAGCTTAGGTGCACCACCTATAGCAAGTGCAGGAACAAAACCATACATTTCATCGGCTTCTAGAGGACCAAGTAACGACATAGCGCGTTCGAAGAGAGGTTTCTCATCTAGATCTTCTTCTTCTAATGAGTTTTTAGACATTGTTGCAAAAAAGAGATCAATACTACGTTCCGGCCCTCTTTTATTTAATTGTTCAGTTTCTGATTCTGTTGGAAATATCATGCCATAACATGGGTTAATATCGAGACCTTGCCCCGTGGTTTCCCCCCAAATAAGTAAACGACCAAATGCACCTCGGGCAATCACATAATAATTGTCTTTGTTCTCAAAAGGAGTACCTGATAACCACTCCTCTAGAATCTCAGTATAATCATTTGGATTAACAGTCCAGAAGATACCTTCACCCCATCCACAGAATCCATATTCCTGCCAATACTCTAATAAACGTTTAGGTAGTTTTCTGTCGAAAAAATTTAAAGTTTCGGCAGTCGGCTGTGTAGCTTGAATCGCGGGGCCAAAACCACCAAAATTATAAAAATTATCAAAAAATTTGTTCATATTACTTGCACCTGTTTAAATCGACACTCATCTTGGTATCTGGCCCTAATTCTGCCAATGTTTTCTTTGCTTCAATATCCATTAGCTCAACACGACTAGCTGTTTTATCACCTTTTGTTTTCCATTGTGACCCTATAGATTGGTTGACACTGGCATTGCCTAAATCAAATACTTCATCTTTACCGCCAGCAATCATATCGGGGTTGTGTAAAGCATTAAGCGTTTTCATATCTTTTATGGCAAGCTCTTTAGCCTTATTCAAAGCCTCTTGGCCCAGATATTCACCACTGTCAGTAAGTTTTTTATTATGTTGATTGATTAATTTTTCTTGGAAATCTTTTCTTGCTTTTACTTGAGCTGCCCCAGTCCCTTTACGACCAATGTCATTAAATGCTGTTCTGTTATCTAAGTATTCCTGGACAGTCATATCATTAAGGCCGTGTTGTTGGCCTTTTAACTGCCTCTCATATTCGGTTGCATCACCTCTGCTATTCTTTTTGAAGCAGGCGACCTCGTGTCTGGGAGCGACGATAAGCTTGGCTTTTTTATCATCATCGGCAGCCTTAGATGACTTCTCTCTTTTCAGCGGTAGTTCATTCTCTTTCTTATAAGGCTTGATGTCATGCTGATTATTGATTTTTTTCAGTGATTTAGAGATATCACTGACAATTTTAACTGTGCTTTCGAGCGCCTTGCCACCTTTACGGGCTGTAGTTGCGGTAAAGAGTATTCCCGCTGCAATAGGTCCACCAGCACCTCCTACTAAGGTGCCTACTGCTGTACCTCCGCCGACTACAGCTGTATCCATTCCCATCTGGGTCATTTGATATGCGGTTAGCTCTGCGATTTGGTCTTCAGGGAGGGCTGCCAAAATGCGTTTTGGTATACTGGCTAACATTTCACGGCTAATCGGATCGCTTAATAGCAGAATGAGCGTTTCCATGGTTTTACGGGCTTGTGTTAAACCTTGCCCGCCTCTATCTTGCCATTCTTTTAGTTTATCTTCTAAGTCGTTGATGTTACCTGTGCTTATGGCTTCGATCAGCATGGTGATATCTATATCGGCGGCATCCATTAAATCGCCAAAATCACCTAGGTTGGGTAGATACTCGGTGAAACCGTTAGATGCGCCTTCTTGTGCGCCTTTGGCTACAGCCCAAACTTTAGATAAGTCAGAGAGAGCATCGTAAGCATCACCTTGAGCATTTAGTTCTGCAATTTTATTATCGATTGCAGTTTTTAAAGACTCTGTGACCTGGATAGTCTCTTCCGCTTCCTCTATTGCATTAAGTGCTTGTTTTGCGACTTGATTAGCAACATCGTTAAGTGCTGTGTCTAACTGCTTATATTGAGACTCAAGTGCCTTTTCTGCTTCGGCTTTGTCTGCTTCATCGCCAAATATCACCTGGGCTGGATAATTTGGGCCGCCTTCGACCATAGCCCAGCCTTTATCATTAAGTACGCCCTTAATGACGGTATTAGCCGGATCACTGAAGATCACGCTATAGGGCACGTTACTGGCGTAGGTTTTTTCGCTGTCATCGTAACAGAGTTCGAGTTCCAGCTTAGGTGGTGGCTTGCCAAAATCGTCACTGATTAGTGCGGGTTTAGGTTTGTTCTCGGCAACCTTTACTCGAGATGTGTCAGCGATATAATCCAGCAGCGGTGCAGGATGTAGATTGTCGTTACTGTTACTAGAAGAGCTAGCACTACCAAAACTATACAGTGTGCTGCTGCCTCCTGATTCGAATCGTCGGGTTAACTGATTCAGGGTTTGTGCACTGATCCCATTCCCGTATCCAGAGTTTGCGGTTGGCTTTCCCTGCTCCATGGCGAACAATGGCGATCTCGGAGTGTCAGTAAGCACCACAAGCTCACCTTGTTCCAACTCGCTTTTTACTCTGTCCAGCGAGCGGCCGGAAGGGATAATGGCTTGCCAATCACTGTCGCTAAGACTGGATAAATCAGACTCAATGAGCACCGCATCATGCAGCATTAATGAATCAACTGTTGCTAGACGTATCGACATACTGCGTGACTTCCTGTTACTGCGTGGTAAATCGTTCGATATAGAATTCCCAGCATGAAGCAAAAAATACACCAAGATTGTATCTTCAGTGTTTATCTGGATTTCAGTGTTGAATAGGATGGCCGCGGGGCAAGATATGGCCCAGAATCGAGCAAGAAGTTGCCCAGCGGGCAATAAATGGCCCAGTTTTTAGGGGATCTCTAGTGGGAAGTCTATTAGGGCTTTTGATTAGAGCACTTGGTAGCTATTGATGAAGATGGTTACAGTCGCTCAGGGATGTTTACCTATTGTCTTTCCGGTGTTCTTATCTATTGTCTTTCCGGCATGCTTGTTGGACGGAATCCATTGTCTGGAACTTAAAGACAAGAGCTGGATCCCGGAACAAGTCCGGGTCGATAATTGCTCCCAGCATGATCGACATTTCCGCCCTGACCCATAGGGATATGGGAAATGTCTGAATGATATCGGGAATATCACTGACCCGTGGCGGCCGAAGACAGATTAGTTGGTCATTCCGGCATGCTTAACGATTGTCATTCCGGCATGCTTGTTGGCCGGAATCTACTGCTTACGTCAGTTTATGTTATGTATCTAGAGATAGGCTCTACGAATGCTTGGTTAGGCGCTTAAGATATTGTTGCGCACTAGACCGCGGCGCACGTTCTTGCAGAGCTTGCCGAAGCGGGAAATCTCATCGAAATTAGGGATAGCACCGCGCTCGATGGCCGATTCCCAATAGGTCAATTCGGTATCGACCAGTTCCAAGAGTTTCTTGGGGCAACCTTCACAGCTGCCGTCCGGAGCGCAGATGAAGGTGTCGGGTTCATACAGGGGCAAGCCATCCTTTACCTGCTCAATCAAAAGTAACATGGCTGTCTGTCTATCTGGCTTCTTACTCATTTGCCATTCCTGTTTATTCCTAGGTAAGAATAATTCCTAGGTAAGAATAATTCCTAGGTAAGAATAAATGCTAAAACTGAATTAGTCGAGGCCGAATTCTATGCTGCTAGTAAGCTGAAGGCCAGATAATTAGCGACAACTATTATAAAGAGCAATAAAGCAGTGGAGGTAAAATCAAAGATGACGACTTCGTCTGGAGAAGCAAAGACGGCGCTGCGCTGGTGAAGCTAAGATGATGGCTTCGCCTAGGAAACCTGAGACGAGAAAGACTAGCTACGAGTCACTAGGTGGAAGCTGAGAAGGTACAAGTTCTGCCGAGGAAAGTCTAAGACCTCTTGATTTGGTGTCTTTCCGGCGCTCTTGTTGGCCAGAATCCATTATTGTCTGCTCTTATCCCAGCTCATTATGACTCACTAGTCTAAAATTAGATTTCATTAAACTTCATGGACGAAGAGCATGCAGCCTTGTGTGTACATATTAGCCAGCAAAAAGAATGGGACCTTGTATGTGGGTGTCACTAGTGATCTGATTAAGCGCATCTGGGAACATAGAAAACACCTAGTAACGGGGTTTACTGATAGATACCATGTGACCCAGCTAGTTTACTATGAGCTCACAGATTCTATGTATTCAGCTATATCCCGTGAGAAGAAGCTTAAAAAGTGGCGCAGGCAGTGGAAAATCAATCTTATCGAAAACCAAAATCCTGAATGGCGTGACTTGTGGGATGAGATTCAGAGCTGAGCCTCTTTAGAACCAACATCAAAAGCTGGATCCCGGAACAAGAAAGTCTGGGGTCGATAATTGCTCCCTGCATAATCGACATTTCCTACGTCCCTGTAGGTCAGAAGACGGAGTGAATAGTCTTTCCGGCATACTTGATGGCTGGAATCCACTGCTTAGAGCCTAAAGAAAAGAGCTGGATCCCGGAACGAGTCCGGGAAGACGAGTAGTAGGTCGTTACGATATGCTTAACTACTGTCTTTCCGGCATGTTTGTTGGCCGGAATCCACTGCTTAGAGCCTAAAGACAAGAGCTGGATCCCGGAACAAGCAAGCCCGGGTCGATAATTGCTCCTGCATGATCGACATTTCCGCCCTCCGTGGCGGTCGAAGACAACAAAAGCGACGAGTCCGGGTCGATAATTGCTCCATGCATGATCGACATTTCCGCCCTCCGTGGCGGTCAGATGACGGGGTGGGTAGTTCGAATCATGGTGGGTAGTTTTGTTCGGCCGTTAGAGTGATTGCCAATAAAAACGCCGCGATAATCGCGGCGTTTTCTTGAGTACTTTTCTAGTTTTTTCTGCTGCTTGAGCTAAACCAGTCGGCTTAGTTGAGCTGTATGCTCACCTCTACCCGGCGGTTTTGCTCATTGGCGGCTTCGCTGCTGCCAGTGACTTTTAGCTTGGTCTCGCCGTAGGCGTAGACTAGCTTGGCTTTGAGTCCCTGGGTTTGATACAGGTAGTCGGCAATGTAATTTGCACGGCGCTCTGATAGTTCCTGGTTATACACTTGCGAGCCACGGCGAGACGTGTGACCTGTGATGACGATTACCGCATCCTGATCGGCATGGCTCTTGGCTAAGTGACTGGCTAAGCGACTGGCGAGTCCGTCCAATTGTTGCAGCGCGTCCGCTTGCGGAACACTGCTATCGCGAGCGAACAGGATCACTAGCTTTTGCGGCGCAGCTATGACTGGCGTTGGTGCTATTGCAGGCGTTGACTCGGCGGCTACAAGCGCCGAAGCTGACGCTGCTTTTACTACACTAGATGCATTAGTCGCTGCACTGGTCGGAGCAAGAGTCGCTATGGGCTGACTGGCGGCTGGCTTAACGTCACCGAAGTAATACCGGATCCCAAGACTGAATAGATCGGTGTCATCCTGGAGGTTAAATCGCTGCCACTCAAGGTTTGCCTCCCACTTGGGCGCTAAGCGCCAACTGACGCCCAGGCCGTAAAAGAGATCGGTGCCCTTGTCGGCATCACCGCCCACCTGCAGCGGCGATTGGGTGCGATACTGATCTTCCCAGCGCATGGCTCCGAGGCGGCCCTGCAGGCTGATGTCCTGCATGATAGGGTAATGCAAGAGCATGGATAATCCGGGACCGCGGGCAGATACCGGGTGAAGTTTCTCTACCTGAGTATAGAATGCCAGAGGATCGGCGACCACGCCGTCGATGCTGACATCGACCTCACCCAGGTCGATAAATTCCAGTGCCAGTGAAAAGTAGTCATTGAAACGATAGCCGCCGCCCAACTTCCAACCGAAACGCTGTTCGTTGATGTCGGTGACGCGGGCATCGAAGCCAGACAAACCGGCGTCGATACGATCTTGGCTACCTGAGGAGGATGCCATGCCTAAGTCACCCGAGATAAACCAGCCGTTGGCTGTCCAGTTAGCCGGCGCTTCATCGGCTACCGCTTCTGCAGCGGCAGGTTGCATCGCTGTGGCCAGCGCTATCCCAGTTAGGGCCAGAGCGGTGCGCGGCTTGTTTTTCTGCGCCGCTTTTCGACGACCGGCGATCATGCCACCCGCCAACAGGAGTGCTAGCCAATCTAGACTACCACCCGATTTACTCGCATCTTTATCCGTAGTCACTATGGTTACCTTATGAGACACGGCGACGCCGCCGGGATCGACGATGCTGCCATTGACTATGCCGTCAGCATCGTTGGGGCCACCATCTTGGATATTGATCTGCACACACCAGTCACCTGGATTCAGACCGCCACGATAGCTGGCTTCACCCGGAGGTGGGCAGTAACCCGGCTCACCGGGAGCCGAACTCAGTGAGTTGTCAGCATCTTCGATAAACTGTGTCCACTGTCCGTCGATAAACTTACGATAGACCCCGTTTTCCGGGATAGCGACGCGCTGTGGCATGACAACTTGTACCGATTGACCAGCATTGGGCAGATCATGGATCTCGAAGTTGAACACGCCGCCAACATTGGTATAGCTGTCGGCGATCAGGTCGTCGCCTTCTTTGGCTATGTCGTTAGCGGTGATCTGCACACCGCCATGCTCTCCGAGCAGGGCGTAGTCACCTAAGCGACAGCTGACACCGGGATCACACTCGACCAGGAATCCTTGCTGATTAGCCGCTCTCTCCGGCAGCACGTTAGACTCGGCAATGGCGTCAAGGTAATCGGGAATGCCGTCGAGATCGGCATCTCCATAGCCTTCATCCCGATCCGATATGCCATCGTTATCGCTGTCACCTGTGCCCAGAGCCGGCAGGCTGGTTCTGATCTGCAGTCTTAGTTGGGTCTGGGTAGTTAACGATGGTTCGCCATCGTCGCTAACGGAAATTGCCAGAGTATAGACCCCTGGGGCAATCTCGGCGGGATCGAAGCTAAACACGGCGGCATCGTCAGACAGATTAATTATTCTGTCATCACTCATGCTCCAGTCCAGCTGATGGCTATCGCCACGGTTGAGATCACTCACCAGGGCGTCGATAGTGACTAGACCGCCATCGCTGGCTATCTCGGTGCGCTGAGTTCCGTTCTGACTGGAGGCCAGCTCTACCTTGGGGGCTACGTTATCGTCGACTATGGTGATCACATGGCTACGCTTGTTACCCATGTTGAAATCACCGTCCAGGGTCAGTTCGATAGTTTCACTGCCTTCCGCCTCAACATCATCAATAAATACATTGACTGTGATGCTAGCTTCGACACCCTCTTCAATCACCAGTACTCCGGAGACGAGGTCATGATCGGCTTCGGTAGCGGTGCCTGATACCTGGTAGGCTATTTCTAGCGGATACACTGGTGATGGTCCATTGAGATGTACCTTCACTTGCAGCTGGTTGCCTTCAGTGACCGTCTGATCTTTGGCGAAAGAGATCAAGGGGTGCACATGGACGAGTTGCTCGGCCTGGCTGGTATTGCCGGCGGCGTCGGTTGCTTCCCAAATCACCTTGGTGGTACCCGGCTCGAAGAAAGGACGGCCATCGATAAGCGACTTAGCTTGTGGCTCACAACAGCTAACTCGGGCTCCCTCGACAAAATCGAATGCCTCGGCTTCACCCAGCTCTATCTTGGTAAACAACGCGCTGGCATCGACGCTGACACTTGGCGGTACCAGCAGTTCTGGCGCGACATCATCGACAAATGGATCGCCCCCATTAAGGCATTCCTCGGCGTTGGTGATGCCGTCACCGTCGGTATCTGCACTCGCGTCATCTGGATCGAATGGATCCAGGCGACACTCGAGTTCATTACCATCCGGCAGTCCGTCGCCATCGCTGTCTTTGGCAATCACCTGGATTTCAAATGCATCCAGAGCAACGGTCTCGGTACCATCTGTGACCGACAGGGTGATGGGGCCGTGTGACCCAACATCGGCAAATTCCGCCGTGCCTGTCAGCTGACCCGTTGTAGCGTCAAGACTCAACCAGCTCGGTGCGCCTTCGACACTAAATTGCAGTTCATCATCATCTGTATCGGTTGCAATCGCCGCGAACAAGTAAGCTTCTCCCTCCAGAATTTCGGTTGTTGGAGTTCCTTCGATAGCGGGGGCATCGTTTGCAGGACTCACTGTGACGGTAATGATTTCGGTGACGCTGGCCCCCTGCCCATCTGTGATGGTATAAGTTATCGTATCGGTACCGTTGAAGTCTTCATTCGGCGTATAGACCAGCTTGCCATCGACGATGGTGACGCTACCATTCTCGGCCGTGGCGTGAGTCAGGGTAATTGTACCGCCATCGATATCCTTAATGTTTTTGACCACGTCGATGGTGACTGAGTCATCTTCCATGACTTCTGCTGTGCCCGGCTTAGTTTCGGGCGCATCGTTAACACTGTTGACTGTCACTGTGACCTTGGCGCTTGCCTGACCACCCTTGCCATCCTTGATGTTATAGCTGATGGTGTCTACGCCATGATAGTTTTCGCTCGGCGTATACAGCAGCTTGTCCGCGGTGATCGCGACCTCGCCGTTCAAGGCACTGGCTGTGACTAAGGTAAGCTCGTCTTCATCCATATCGGTATCATTGCTCAATACCGCTATGGTGACGCTGTTATCTTCATCTACGCTGGCGATGTCATTATTTGCCACGGGAGCATCGTTAACATCGACAACTTCAATGCTAAACGGTGCCAAGCTAGCGCTTAAACCGCCGGTTTGACGATCCCTGACCGAGATAACTATCAAGCCCGAGTTACCGACATCTCCGTTGCCTGGAGTGCCTGCTATCACACCGGTCCGCGGGTTAATGCTGGCCCAGGTCGGCAAACCTGTAGCACTGAAGTACAAGGTGTCGTTATCGATATCGGCCGCAGCTGGGCTGAAGCGATAGGCTTGATCTTGATTAACACTAGTGCTTGGCGAACCTGTGATGGTAGGAGCATCGTTAACATCGACAACCTCAATG
Source organism: Shewanella benthica (assembly GCA_023284085.1). Taxonomy (GTDB): domain Bacteria; phylum Pseudomonadota; class Gammaproteobacteria; order Enterobacterales; family Shewanellaceae; genus Shewanella; species Shewanella benthica. The sequence continues at coordinate 184,559 of JAKVHY010000001.1, read as the reverse complement.
CTGAACGGTGCCAGGCTGGCGCTTAAACCGCCGGTTTGACGATCCCTGACCGAGATAACTATCGCGCCCGAGTTACCGACATCGCCGTTACCTGGAGTGCCCGCTATCACACCCGTCTGCGGGTTAATGCTGGCCCATGTTGGCAAACCTGTAGCACTGAAGTACAAGGTGTCGTTATCGATATCGGCCGCAGCTGGGCTGAAGCGATAGGCTTGATCTTGATTGACACTAGTGCTTGGAGAGCCTGAAATCGTCGGTGCATCGTTAACATCGACAACTTCAATGCTAAACGGTGCCAGGCTGGCGTTAAGACCGCCTGTTTGACGATCTCTGACCGAGATAACTATCAAGCCCGAGTTACCGACATCTCCGTTACCTGGAGTGCCTGCTATCACACCCGTCTGCGGGTTAATGCTGGCCCATGTTGGCAAACCTGTAGCACTGAAGTACAAGGTGTCGTTATCGATATCGGCCGCAGCTGGGCTGAAGCGATAGGCTTGATCTTGATTGACACTAGTGCTTGGAGAGCCTGAAATCGTCGGTGCATCGTTAACATCGACAACTTCAATGCTAAACGGTGCCAGGCTGGCGTTAAGACCGCCTGTTTGACGATCTCTGACCGAGATAACTATCAAGCCCGAGTTACCGACATCTCCGTTACCTGGAGTGCCTGCTATCACACCGGTCTGCGGGTTAATGCTGGCCCATGTCGGCAAGCCAGTAGCGCTGAAGTACAAGGTGTCGCCATCGATATCGGCCGCAGTTGGGCTGAAGCGATAGGCTTGATCTTGATTGACACTGGTCGTTGGCAAACCTGTGATTGTAGGAGCATCGTTAACATCGACAACATCAATGCTGAACGGTGCCAGGCTGGCGCTTAAACCGCCGGTTTGACGATCTCTGACCGAGATGACTATCAAGCCCGAGTTACCGACATTTCCATTATCTGGAGTGCCCGCTATCACACCCGTCTGCGGGTTAATGCTGGCCCAGGTCGGCAAACCTGTAGCACTGAAGTACAAGGTGTCGCCATCGATATCGGCCGCAGTTGGGCTGAAGCGATAGGCTTGATCTTGCTTGACACTAGTGCTTGGTGAACCTGAAATCGTCGGTGCATCGTTAACATCGACAACTTCAATGCTGAACGCAGTCAGGCTGGCGCTTAAACCGCCGGTTTGACGATCCCTGACCGAGATAACAATCGCGCCAGAGTTACCGACATCTCCGTTGCCCGGAGTGCCCGCTATCACACCTGTCTGCGGGTTAATGCTGGCCCATGTCGGCAAACCTGTAGCGCTGAAATACAAGGTGTCGCCATCGATATCCTGCCCCGTGGCTTTAAAATAGTAGGCTTGGTTTTGACTGATTATTGTCAGCGGCGTGCCGGTGATCGTCGGTGCATCGTTGACGTTCGTGACCTCAATGCTGAACTGCGTCAGGTTGGCGCTTAAACCGCCGGTTTGACGATCCCTGACCGAGATAACAATCGCGCCAGAGTTACCGACATCTCCATTACCTGGAGTGCCCGCTATCACACCGGTCTGCGGGTTAATGCTGGCCCATGTCGGCAAACCTGTAGCACTGAAGTACAAGGTGTCACCATCGATATCCTGCCCCGTGCCTTTAAAATAGTAGGCTTGGTTTTGACTGATTATTGTCACCGGCGTGCCGGTGATTGTCGGTGCGTCGTTGATTGGATTAATCGTGACACTGACTATTGCAGCTGCGGTTTCGTTGCCTGAGTCTGTCACCGTATAGCTGATGGTATCGATGCCGTTAAAATCGCTGTTGGGCTGATAAACTAGCTTGCCATTAACTATGTTTACCGTTCCATTAGTGGCACTGGCGCTGGTTATACTGGGCTTACCGTCTTCGACATCACTGTCATTTAACAGCACATCGATGATAACTGTGCCATCTTCGTCGACCTGAGCGCTATCATTTTTGGCAATGGGCGCGGTATTGGTATTGATTATTGGCCCTGAATTAATGACATGCTCAAACGTAGTTTCGTCAATGTCTTGTTGGATCGGCACACCGTTGTCGATGTAAAACAGGCTGGCCTTGATGGTATAGGTGCCACTGGTGAGCGACAGGTTATAAACGGAGGTGATATCTAATTGTTTTTGCTCACCCGCACTGGCGGTAAACTCCTTCGTATCTATGCTGGTTGCCGAGTTATCTGGCGCAATCAAGCTAACTTCCAGTTTAAAATCACCATTGCTTTTCACTGCGACGCTCGATGAGGTCTTGATGCTGACATTTGAACCGGAAATGCTGTGACCCAAGATCTGCACCCGAGTCGTCTCGGCATGTTCCCGGGAGCCGCCATCTATCAACAGTTGGCCCCAATCAACTTTCACTACCCATCCTTCATCGTTGATGTCGGGCTCTATCCTTACTTGATTGATACCTGCCTGCACATATTGCAGCGGAAGACTGAAGACTGTAGTGCTCCACTTGTTATCTTCACCGCTTAAATATCCTAAGCTATGACCATTGAAAAACACCTCATCGAGTTCACCGGCTTCTTCATCGATATCATTCGCATATATGGTTAAATTGGCTTGAGTCGTAGGAAGTTCACTGCTGACATCAATATCGAAGTTAATGGTTTGCCCATTTCCTAGAAACATATCTAGCGTTGACCCGGTATTGGTTATATATGTCGCCCCATTCTCCGCTTGTGCGGCGCTAAGGGGATAACCAATACATGACAAGAGTATTGCACTGGAGATTAACTTCCGCCCACTGAATAGACGAAATGATCTTTTATTCATTTATATCTCATATTTATTGTTAGTTGAATAGCTATACAGAATTTTATACCGGTCGATGCTTATTATTTTCGTACTAGTTATTCGATAAAACTTATTCTTATTTATCGAACGTTTATTAAGCGAATGCTAATATTAAGCATGCAAACAGCTTGCTGAATATTCATTCAAACAGCTTTAGGCTAATATCCCCAAATGAGACAAACACCCAAATCCATTAATATCAAGCCGATACATACGACGCAGAAAGGTTGCGAATGTGACAAGTTAGTTACCGCAAGTCCATGCTTAACTGTGACGCTTACATAAAAACCGCATACCGACGTCAGACTTGTGATCTACGTCAAATATTTGACAGGTTGAAATATACGTCGTTGGCTGGGCCAACATATTTATATAGAGCCTAGATAAAATCTGGAGGGGTTTAATTAACATGATTAATCTGAACTTCATGTTTATATTATGACTTGCAAATGATGAATAATTAATCACCTGCTTTTCGACTCGCTCATAATAACCACAAACAATGTTGTTCGTTATTTACACAAACCATATAGAAGAGCGCAGATAATTATCCAAGGATAAACCTATTGTCAGTGTATTTAGGCCTGGTTATGCACAAAAAGTGTACTTTTCATTCCAAACCTCTTATTCAGATAAAGATTTTTTATGCACTTATTAAGCAGATTAGGTCTTAAATTTATATATAGTCGAGAAGAGGTATTCATCTTCAACCCATTGCGCTTATTCAATTCCTCTAGAATTAACTGCTTAAAGTGGAACTCAAGAATGATTTGGAAGGTTTGTAGCAGATAAAAGACACTGAGTTTCTGCGTTTGCAGGGATGAGCGGGCTGATTGCTGAAGTAATGGAGGGAACTATCATCCCTGTATGCTTATACCGAATCTATTGACCAGAACAAGCACAATAACCAAGGTATCTGTCCATAATATCTAAACCCAAGGCATTGTAATTCAGATGCAGAGACTCAGACTATCTTATATACGGCGGTTTTATGTTGCAGTTAATCTACGATCCAATTTGTCCACTATCCTCATCAAATCCCGGTATTCGGTTGCCGTTAACCCATGCAACAGATTTTCCTCCCAGGCCAATGCCTTAGGCACTATGTCTCGATAGAGGCCGATACCAGCCTGGGTCAGTAACAGCACCGACGCCCGCTTATCATTTTCATCGGTCTTCTTGAACAGAAAGCCTTTATCTAACATGACTTTGACAGCGCGTGAGACGGTGGACTTATCCATCGATGCCAGTACGGTGAGGTCTTTGGCGCTAATGCCTGCTGAGTCAGCACTTGTATTTCTCTCTTCTTTCTCATCCCTGTCATCACTTACGTCGCTTTTGCCATTTCCATTATTGCGATCATCATGCTCGGCAAGGTGGACCAGTATCCTCCACTCTGGTGTGGTTAAATTAAATTCACTCTGGTAGACCTCGGCGAACTTTTCACTCACGTTTTGAGCCAGGTTCACTAACCTATAGGGAAGGAAGTGTTTTAACATGAGACTGGATTCGCGTGATTCAGGCATTAGCTTTCTCTTTCATTGTTTGGCTCTTTGTTTAGTACTTTATTTGGCCCTTTGTTTAGTTATTATTTAGGGCGTACGGGTACTGATTAATTCTCATGCGAGACGAGTTTATGGCGAAATCAATTTAACACCACTTGGTAGCTGTGGCGCTTACTTTTTCTGATGAAGCTTAAGAGCATCTGCAAGCTGAACCTCGCAATCTATAAACTTTGTGGCGTTAGAATAATGGCTTATAGCCTACAACATCTCAATTGTCTTTATTAATTTGTACCGTTTAATTTACAAATTATAGCCAAAGTTGTCTGAAAATCTCGTGACTATTTATAGCATAAAGATTGAAACTAGTCTCACTTGAGAGTAGTTTTATCGTGATAGAGAAAAATAACAATACAAGAATCAGATCATCTGAGTGTGAACTTGGGTGCCATAGAGGACAAGCAAACATGACGATTGAACTAGAATACATGACAGGTTTTGGTAACGAGTTTGAGACAGAAGCCCTGCCAGGCGCCCTGCCTATCGGTCAGTTTAGCCCGCAGAAGGTCAAGTATGACCTGTATGCTGAGCAGTTTAATGTCACCGCTTTCACCGCGCCTCGCTGTGATAACCGCCGCAACTGGTTCTACCGTATTCGCCCTTCTGTGGTTCAAGGTGAGTATGAAGCGATAGACAATGCATTGGTTCGCAGTGCGCCTATCACAGAAGTCGTCACCCCGCCGACTATGCTGCGCTGGGATCCTGTTCCATTACCTAAATCTGAGTCCGGCTCAAAAACCGATTTTATCGATGGCTTAGTCACTATGGCGGCCAATGGCAGCGTTAACGGCCAAGCTGGGATCGGTATTCATATCTATGTGGCCAATAGCTCGATGGAAGGCCGTTATTTTTGTAATGCCGACGGTGAGCTCTTGTTTGTGCCTGAGCTGGGTGAAATCATCTTGCATACCGAATGTGGCAAGCTTGCCATTAAAGCCGGAGAGATTGCGGTTATTCCTCGTGGTATTAAGTTCTCTGTCGAGTTACTCACCGACACGGCTCGCGGCTATATTTGTGAAAACTACGGCCACCCTTATGTTCTTGCCGAGCGCGGCCCGGTTGGCGCTAACGGTTACGCCAACGATCGCGACTTTGAGTATCCAATAGCCTGTTTCGAAGATAAAGAAGGTGATTTCGAATTAATCACTAAGTTTGGTGGCAACCTATTCCGCTGTGACATCGGCCACTCCCCTTTCGATGTGGTTGCCTGGACGGGTAATAGCGCGCCTTACAAGTACGACCTATCTCGCTTCAATGTGATCAACACAGTGAGCTTCGATCATCCCGATCCTTCTATATTTACTGTGCTGACTTCCCCTTCTGGTACGCCAGGTGTGGCCAATATCGACTTTGTGGTGTTCCCGCCACGTTGGATGGTTGCCGAGAATACTTTCAGACCGCCTTATTATCATCGCAACATGATGAGTGAGTTTATGGGCTTGATTGAGGGTGTGTACGATGCCAAGGAGCATGGCTTCGTGCCCGGCGGCTCTAGCTTGCACAACTGTATGTCGCCCCATGGCCCCGAAGCCGAAGTATTCGAGAAGGCATCGAACGCCGAGCTCGCTCCCCAGCGCTATGAAAACACCATGGCATTTATGTTCGAGTCACGTTACATCATACAACCGACTAAGTTTGCCTTAGAGGGAAAGACGCGCCAGCCAAATTATTCACAGTGCTGGAAAGGGATAAAGAAGAAGTTTAAAGGTTAAGTGCTGAGAGGACGGCCTTCGGCCTGGAGGGACCGAGACGATGGCTTCGCCTGGGAAAGCAAAGATGGGCGCTGCGCTTGGTGAAGCTAAGAAGACGGCCGATGGCCTGTTAAAGCTGAGATGTCGGTTTCACCTGAACAGCTGACATGGACGCTTCGCTTGATAAAGCTGAGACGGCGGAAGAGCTGAGATGATGTCCTTCCCCTATTGTCTTTCCGGCACTCTTTTATGCCGGAATCCATTGTTTAGCACTTAAAGACAAAGCTGGATCCCGGAACGAGTCCGGGATGACAGAAAAAAACCGGGTCGATAATTGCTCCCTCGGTTCTGGCAATAACCTCCTTGTTAAAAGGCCAGTTCGACTTCCATGTCTCTCGCTCAAAACCATCATTTCATGATTCTCGCCCTGCTTCACTCTCGATAATAGCTCCTGCATTATTCTACCTTTGTCCATCCATGGACTCGTACCTCCTATATCCTTATAGTCGTGCATGATCGACATTTCCGCCTTGACCCATAGGGATATGGGGAATGTCTGAATGATATCGGGAATATCACAAACCCTGTAGGTCAGAAGACCATTTACACCCACCTCGTCTTTCCGGCACTCTTTTAGGCCGGAATCCATTCTTCGCACCAAGAGTAAGCTGGATCCCGGAACAAGTCCGGGATGACAGAGAAAAACCGTGATGGCATATCAAAGTAAAACGTATTTCCATACAGGAAATACCTGTTGTCGTTATGGCAACTCGCGCTTCAATGCATAACTCATTAGTCTCTCGGTCATTCCTGTTTATCAAAATAAGACCTTAACTGACAATGTTTAGATACCTTTTGTGTAGTTTCGCTTTAGTGCTTATATATCCCTTAGGCATAGATCTGTATTTAGTCGGCCTGCCTGATATCGCGCGAGATTTAAATGCTTCACAGGCTGAATTGCACGTGGCCTTCTCTATTTATCTAGCGGGTATGGCTTCGACCATGTTGTTAGCCGGATGGTTCGCCGATCATGTCGGACGTAAACCCGTCGCCTTGATGGGCGCTGCAACGTTTGCTATTGCTTCCTGGTATGCAGCAAATTCTGTGACTGTCGATTACTTCTTGTTTGCCCGATTTGGCCAAGGTGTTGGCGCAGGCTTTTGTTATGTGGTGACCTTCGCTATTTTGCGCGATACCTTAGATGATGACAAACGCGCGAAGGTATTGACTATGATCAATGGCATTACCTGTATTGTCCCTGTTTTAGCCCCTGTGATAGGTCATTTGATTTTAATGCGCTTCGAATGGTCTAGTCTTTTCTTCTCTATGGCAATTATGGCCATGCTGATCTTTCAGCTTTGTTTGTTGATATTAAAAGAAACTAAGCCTCGTCTTATTGAGGCGCCTCATACAAATATGAATACAAGTACACAGTCAGAAAACAGCTTTAATCAAGTTCTATACAATGAAGGTACGCAAAAAAGCAGCAATGAGTCACTAGTCTCTCGATTATTCCTCAGTCGTTTGATTACGACCTCTTTGGCCGTCACCGCTATTCTGACCTATGTAAACGTCTCTCCTATGCTATTGATGGAACAGATGGGCTATTCAACCGGTGAGTACTCGGCAGCGATGGCAGGCTTAGCTGCGATTAGTATGTCGACCGCATTTTTAGCACCTAAATTACTGACGCATTTTGGCCAACAAAGGATAATGTTAGCGTCTCAGTGCCTATTTATGACATCTGCTGCAGTGCTAATGGCTGGCTATCAATTTAAGCTAAATAGCGGTGTGATCTTACTCGGGATAAGTTTGATTTGCGCAGGATTCTCGATCGGATTCGGCACGGCAATGAGTCAGGCACTATCTCCTTTTAGCCGTAGAGCGGGCATGGCGAGTTCAGTGTTAGGTATTAGCCAGATAGCTTGTTCTGCCGCCTATATCACACTGATGGGCTGGCTAGGCATGAGTGCACTTAATATGTTGATATTCTTGTTGCTGCTAGCAGGCGTAAGTAGCATCATACTGCTGCTTGTTGTCCCCAGTGTGACTGCATCGTGTAACAAGTTAACTCACCAGGTTTCGGAGCTAAGCAGTAATGACAAAATCCCTGCATCGTCTTGATTTAAATCTGCTGTTTACCATGCAGCTACTCTTAAATGAGCGCAGCGTGACTAAGACAGCTAAAAGGCTGTCGGTGACGCCATCGGCGGTGAGTAAATCCCTGACAAAACTCAGAGATTGGTTTGACGATCCCTTGTTTGTGCGTACACCACAAGGATTGCAGGCCACACCGCTTGCTTTGAGTATGGAAGGCGATCTTTCTGAATGGTTTCAGGTTGCGACTCAAATCGCTGCCAAACGCAGTAGCGAGACGCCTAAGGGCGTCAGCTTTCAGCTGATGATGGAGTCGCCGCTACATATGCTTCAACTTGCCGAGTTACCCCAGCGCATCAATCAACAATATCCAGATGCCAATATTAAAATCCGTAACTGGGAGTATGACTCGTTAGCGGCCATTATCAATGGTGAGGCCGATATCGGTTTATGTGGTCGAGAAAGCCATCCACGTTCATCTGAAACACTCGACTTACTGCCCTATTTTATCGATTATGAAGTGCTGTTTACCGATCTACCACTGGTGTATCTCAGGCAAGACCATCCGGCGCTGGATGAAAGCTGGAATATGGACACCTTCTTGAAATACCGTCATATCAATATACTTTGGGAAAAGACTGAGACCTGGGCGCTGGACGAGATATTAGCTGAAACAGGGCTAAGTCGTAATATTGGCCTGTCGTTATCGACCTTCGAGCAGTCCTTGTTTATGGCGGCGCAAGCCAATCAAACCATGTTCACTACAGCGCCCAGCTATTGCCGAGATTATATTAAGCTATATCATCCCAACTTAGTCACCAGACCTTTACCCATCAGTGCTGCAGCCAGTAAACAAATCGAGATCCCCATTACCTTGATGTGGCATAAGCGTAACTCCCATAACCCCAAGTTACGCTGGCTAAAAGAGACGATTAAGGAGATGGCCTGTAAAAGCTAAGAAGTCGGTTTCACCTGAACTGCTAAGACGATGTGGTGGAGCTGAGATGATGCTGCGCTTGTAGAGCCAAGAGGACGGCCATTGGCCTGGAAAAGCAGGGATGGTTTTTAGAGCTGATACGATGGCTTCGACTAGAAGAGAAGCAAAGATGAGCGTCTTCCTCTATTGTCTTTCCGGCATTCTTGTTGGCCGGAATCCATTCTTTAGAACACAAGATAAAAGCTGGATCCCGGAACAAGTCCGGGAAGACAAAGTGGATAGTCTTTCCGGCATGCTTGTTGGCCGGAATCCATTCTTTAGAACACAAGATAAAAGCTGGATCCCGGAACGAGTCCGGGAAGACAAAGTGGATAGTCTTTCCGGCATGCTTGTTGGCCGGAATCCATTCTTTAGAACACAAAGATAAAGCTGGATCCCGGAACGAGTCCGGGATGACCATACAGGAGCTGAGATGATGCTGCGCTTGTAGAGCCAAGAGGACGGCCGTTGGCCTGGCAAGCTGGGATGGTTTTTATAGCTGAGACGATGGCTTCGACTAGGGAAGAAAAGATGAGCGTCTTCCTCTATTGTCTTTCCGGCACGCTTTTAGGCCGGAATCCATTACTGTTATTCAGACTAATCCCATGATGGGTATTCTGACCCCTTCCCCAAACCACAGGCGTTACTTAAGAAGAGATCAAAAACGTTAACGACTGGCCAGTATTATTGGGATCAAAATGTGTCTGATTTCAGCTGTTAAATAACATCTTTGTTAATACAATCAGTAATAAGCGAAATCGAGTTAGTTTGATAATAAGAATAGAATATTAGATTAGCTTTTGATGAAATAACAAGCGCGAAAGTCGGGTCTATTATGGACCAACATGATGTTTTTTGGACCCCCCCATGAGATGTTTAATTGTTAATCCTACCCGTAGAACCCTACACTTCCTGTGTCATACCTTAATCAAAACCTTCACTTGTCTCTTCTTGTATATATCGGTTATTGGCAGCAGCTTAGCGGCCGATGTGACAACCAGTTTTGAAACGACCAATACAAGTGGCTTATTTACCTTAGGAACTGCGCCCAAGACTGTCACCTTTGCCGATGGTGAAGCCAGATTCGCCGGCATTACATCTCTGTATCATTCAGGCTCTCAAGCCTTTATGGTTCAAAATGATACGGCCATGGTGACGTTCGAAACCCCTGCAGCCATGATAAATGTGTTCTTGAAAGCACAATCCGGCGCGGCCGGTGCCATGGTCAATGTCTACGATGTCGATGACACCTTAGTTAACAGCTACACGGCGACGACCTCGTGGCAGGAGATAGCCATCACTTCCACGGAAGGGATTTCTCGCATGGAGCTGATTAACAATACCTCCAGCTTCGCGGTTTTCGATGATTTTAGCTTTACTGCTATGACGGCTCCCACGCCTCCTGGCGATCCTATCGAGCTGACTGACCCACTAGCCTTACCCATTTTCAGTGGTGGTCTAAAACTGCAATTAGAGGTGTTTAGCCAAGGCTTAACCGCGCCCTTGTGGGGCACTACCGCTCCCGGTGTCAGCGGTTTCTTCTATGTTATCGATCAGCTTGGCAGTATTTGGGCTATCGACACCACCACAGGTGATAAGACCATGCTAGCTGATCTTTCTGCTTCTCTGGTGACTATCGGTATTCCCGAGTTTGGTGGCTTCGATGAACGCGGATTACTCGGCATCGCATTCCACCCACAATTTGCTACTAATGGCTTAATGTACACCTACAGCTCACAAGGTGTCATAGGTGCGGCGGACTTTAGCACTATGCCTATGGGCATGATGGCAGATCATCAAGGCGTATTAACCGAGTGGCAAGCCAATTTTGGCGGCTTAGCAGGCATAACAATTGACATGAACTCGGCACGAGAAGTGTTAAGAATAGACGAGCCGCAGTTTAACCATAATGGTGGTGCTATCGCCTTCGATGCTAATGGCATGCTCTATTTGGCACTGGGTGATGGTGGCGGCGCGGACGATGTCGATGGGCAGATGTTCATCAATGGCCCTATGGTCGGTCATGGCACTATGGGAAACGGTCAAAACATGGACAATCCACTAGGGGCGATCCTGCGTATCGATCCTATGGGATCTAACAGCGGTAATGGTGCTTATGGTATCCCAGCGACAAATCCTTTTGTTGGTGAAGCCGGACTCGATGAGATTTATGCCTATGGTTTGCGTAACCCCTATCGTCTTTCGTTCGATAGCATGACAGGCACTTTATACGCCGCCGATGTAGGCCAAAATGACATCGAAGAGGTCAACGTTATCACCTCAGGAGGCAATTATGGCTGGAACATGAGAGAAGGTAGTTTCGGTTTCTTCCCTAACGGCAATAATGACGGTTATGTGTTTGAGCAAGCCGACAATATGGGTACGATCGACCCTATGGTGGAATATGATCACGATGAAGGCATAGCCATCATCGGCGGATTTGTGTACCGCGGTAGCAATCATGCCGCAATGCAAGGCTTATATGTTTTCGGTGATTACAATGGCCGTCTGTTCTATATCAATAACGAGGGCACTATTTCTGAGTTCCAGGATGTGGATGACCTGGATGTCGGCTCTGTATTAGGGTTTGCCCAAGACAGCCAAGGTGAACTATATGTGCTGGCCAATACCGGGGGGATACCCTCTGGCACCAGCGGCACTGTATATAAGATGACCTTATTGCCGAATCAAGCGCCTATGGCAGACGCGGGAGAAGATCAAAGCGTAAACGAGGGTAGCCTGGTTACGCTCAATGCATCTATGAGTAGCGATCCCGATGGCGATACTGTGCTGTATGAATGGACTCAGAGCGCCGGCACTAGGGTCACACTTAGCAATAATGCCAGCGCGATGCCCACCTTCACGGCCCCTAGCGTCAGCTCAGCTATGACCCTCACCTTTGTGGTGACCGTCAATGACGGTCATTTGGCCGATATGAGTGAGGTAGATATCATGGTCAATGATGTTCCTACTCCTCCACCTCCAGCGACGACTACTCGATCCAGTTCTAGCAGTGGTAGTAGTTTAACCATACTGACCCTATTAGCCTTATTGCTGTTAGCCATAGGAAGAGAATATAGACGGGATTAGCTCGGAGAAGTCAAAGAAGGATTTAGAGCTAGGACGGGTGAAGAGCTGAGATGACGACCTTAGGTCTGTTAGAGCTAAGCCGAGCGTAATGCCAAGACGGGCGCAGCGCTTGGTGGAGATAAGACAATGACCATCCCCTATCGTCATTCCGGCATGCTTTTAGGCCGGAATCCATTGTTTAGCACTCAAGATCAAAAGCTGGATCCCGGAACGAGCAAGCCCGGGTCGATAATTGCTCCGAGCATGATCGACATTTCCGCCTTGACCCATAGGGATATGGGGAATGTCTGAATGATATCGGGAATATCACTGACCCGTGGCGGTCGAAGACAGAGTAGTAAGTCTTTACGGCACGCTTACCTCCAGTCTTTCCGGCACGCTTTTAGGCCGGAATCCATTGTTTAGCACTTAAAGACAAAGCTGGATCCCGGAACAAGTCCGGGAAGACAAAACAGAAGCTGAGATGGACGCTTCGCTTAGTGAAGAACTAAGAGGACGGTCCTTCCCCTATTGTCTTTCCGGCACTCTTTTAGGCCGGAATCCATGTTTCGTACTCAAAGATAAGAGCTGGATCCCGGAACAAGCCCGGGAAGACCATACAGAAGCCAAGACGGGCGCAGCGCTTGGTGGAGCTAAGACGATGACCAGAGGTCAATTTTGAAGCTGAGACGACGGCCTTTCCTTATTGTCTTTCCGGCAGTCTTGTTCCAGGATGACGTAATAATATGTCAGGCCGGCATGCTTGAGACGGGTATCGAATAAATCATACTCAATCTATTAACTCTGTTACATTTTTATTGCGCGCGTAGCAGGCATTTAGTTTACATTGTTGGCTGCATCTTTTAAGTGCGCGTTACTCGCTTAATCGCGTGAGCTTCATTATTTAATGACTTGTTCCTCTTTGGCGCATAACTCACGATTGAATATGGATTAACTTGTGAATGGTTAGCTATTCGTTAATAACGGTCTGGCTGTTAACTAATAGCCAGTTTGGACATTATAATAAAGGCACTGGCTATGACCGGTGCGGTAAAGTCGACAAGGGAAAACAACAATGAACTTATTGAAAATAAGTCGTAAATACCATAGATGGTTAATGCTATTTGTGGGTGTGCAGTTTGTGATTTGGTCCGTTTCTGGGGCCTATATGGTGATCTTCGATATTGATTATATTCACGGCGACAGCTTAGTGGAGAATCATCAGACTAAGATCAACCAAGATAACATAGCGTATCCCTTAGCCAAGCTGATCCAGGCTTACCCGGACGCAGAGCGTCTGGAAATGGGCGTATTTCTCGACAAAGAGGTGTACCGCTTCAAGCAAGATGAACAAGATTTTTTAATCGATGCTCATACCGGCCAACTATTATCTCCGCTTAACCAAACAATGGCAATCAAAGCCGCTCAACACTATTACACTGGTGACGGTGAGGTTGCCGAAGTTGAGTTAATCACTCAAGACCCCCCTTTCGAGCTCAGCCGCCGGGTGTTACCCGCATGGCGAGTAAATTTCGATGACTTTGGCAGCCCTTCTATTTATGTGTCGGCCGAGACAGGCAAACTGGTGACGAAACGTCATGAGTTCTGGCGCACCTTCGATCTTATGTTCAGCCTGCATGTGATGGATTATGAAGATGAAGATCCCAGCAACTGGTTGTTGTTCTGGGTTTTACTGTTTGCTCTATCGGCTTCTATTCTGGGCCTTATTTTAACTTACTTCAGAGTGTTTAAATCGGGTACGGATGAGGGGGACTCAGTTGAGTCCGATGACGACAATGACTCACATAAGAGCGCTAACAAAGGCTCTGACAAGAGCAAGACCTCTTTAAATCAGGAGGCCAGCTAATGCTAATGCTATTGATTAAGAAGATTCATAAATGGTTATCGCTTCTGGTTGGTTTGCAGCTGCTTATTTGGCTCGGTACTGGCTTGTATTTTAATCTCATGGACCCACTAGGAGCCTCGGGCAATCAATATCGCGTCCGCGTCACCGAACCCAGTGCTGATTTGACACAAGTTGTGGAGCCAAAACTGGTATTACACACTTTTAAAGGCTCGGTCTCACTGACGCAAATATCATTACTGGCAAAACCTTACTATCTGCTCACCCATGATAAAGCACTCTATTCATACTTTAACAATGACTACACCTTGGTAGATGCATTAACGGGTAAACAAGCATTTGTCGATGAGACTATGGCAAAATCTCTGGCGTTCGCGTCATACAAGGGGCCTGGAAAAATAGTCAGCGCCGTTAAACAAGGGCCACCATTTGATGACAGGCTAAAAGAGAAAAATATTCTCTGGCGTATCGATTTTGACGACGAGATAAACACTCGTGTCTATCTAGATGCTGGCTCTGGCAGGCTCGCGGCGCACACCAACGATGACAAACGTATCGTCGATATCGCCTTTATGCTGCATTTCATGGATTACGCCGAAGAAGGTAGTTTTAACAATGTTCAAATTATCGTTTTTGCCGTATTCACTCTGTTTTTCGCCTTTACCGGTATAATCTGGACCATAGAGTTAGGCTTCAATGGCCAATATACCTTGGCATCTCTGTTTGGCGGCCGTTTCGCTAAAACCAAGAAAATAAAAATTTACGACAAACACTCGAAAAGCTTGGGCAAGCTGGCCATGTCCAGCCATGAAAATCTACTCGATAGCCTGATCAATCATGATATCGCCCTCCCCTCGACGTGTGGCGGTGGCGGAACATGTGGCCGATGTAAGATAAAAGTGGAGTCTAAGGTTAAAATGACTTCGGCGGATAAGAGTCAGTTGACCGAGCAAGAGTTGCAGGCGGGTTATCGTTTAGCTTGTCAGCATAACAGCGACGAACTTAAACAGTTGACCTTAGTCGATGTGACTATGGCGGCGAGCCATGAATTGCGCTTGATAAGCAGTGAGTTTATCAGCCCTTATATCAAGGAGCTGCGCTTTAAATCTGTCAGCGGTAAACGCCTTGAATTTAAGGCTGGCGCCTTTATGCGCTTCTTCATCCCGGCGGCTCAAGCTAGCTCTATTCCCGTCGATTTACCCGCAGACTTACTGCACCATTGGCAAGAAGTATTACACATGGACTACGAGCACTTAGCCTGCAGTCGTAACTACTCCTTGGCTAATGGTGATGGTCAGACCGATGAGTTGGTGTTTACCGTAAAGATTCAGACGTCGCCAAACCAAAAGGTCAAACCCGGTATCGGCTCGAGCTACATCTGTAATCTAGCGCCAGGGAAAACCATAGAAGCTGTGGGTCCATTTGAGGAGTTCTTCGCTATAGAATCTGATAAAGCCGACTCAACTTCGCCTATGGTGCTCATCGGTGCTGGCTCTGGTATGGCGCCGCTGAAAGCCTTGATAGAGGAGCAGCTGATAAAATTCAACAGCTCACGGCCGATACATTTCTATTTCGGGGCCCGTACTCAGGCGGATCTTATTTACAGAGACGCGTTCAGGCAACTTGCGGCCACTTTCCCTAACTTCAAATATATTCCCGTGTTGTCACGGGTCACATCGACCGAGGGGAATAGCTGGGATGGGGCGAAAGGATATGTACAGGATCATCTGGCAGAGGATCTGAGCACTGAATTTGAATCATCATTAGATAAGGCCGAGTTTTATCTGTGTGGTCCATCCGCCATGATGAGCTCGACCATAGACCTGCTGAAATCCAGGCAAGTAGATGATAGTCAGATAGCTTTCGATGATTTTACTTAAATGAAGTCGAAGAAGTTGCGAGTTCCTAGTTGCGAGTTCCTAGTTTCGAGCAAGGCTAAGAAGGACGCTTCGCTTGGTGAAGCTAAGATGACGGACAGGGCCTGACAAGTAAGAGTCGTCACGAGTTTCGAGGTGTGAGTAAAAGGTTGAGACGGTCGGACTGCAAAAAGACGACCTTCCCTTTCTGTCTTTCCGGCATGTTTGTTGGCCGGAACCCATTGTTTAGCACTTAAAGACAAAGCTGGATCCCGGAACGAGCCCGGGATGACCATACAGGAGCCAAGACGGACGCTGCGCTTGGTGAAGCTGAGATGACGGCTTCGCCTTTTAAACCGTCTTTCCGGCACTCTTACCTAGCGTCATTCCGGCATGATTTTAGGCCGGAATCCACTGTTTAGTACTCAAAGATAAAAGCTGGATCCCGGAACCAGTCCGGGAAGACAACAAAAGAAACAAGCACAGTTTGCTAACTATACGCTTACCATTATTCCGGCCCTTCAACTAGCGTCATTCCGGCGTGCTTCCCTTTCTGTCTTTCCGGCATGCTTTTAGGCCGGAATCCACTGTTTAAGAACTCAAAGACAAAGCTGGATCCCGGAACGAGCAAGTCCGGGTCGATAATTGCTCTCGGTTCTGGCAATAACCTCCTTGTTAAAAGGCCAGTTCGACTTCCATGTCTCTCGCTCAAAAGCCATCATTGCATGATTATCGCCCTGCTTCACTCTCGATAATTGCTCCTGCATTATTCTACCTTTGTCCATCCATGGACTCGTACCTCCTAAATCCCTATAGTCGCCACAAATCGACATTTCCACCCTGACCCATAGGGATATGGGGGAATGTCTGAATGATATCGGAAATATCACTGACCCATGCGGTCAGAGGGCAGAAAGGAGGTCTGGATGATTTTTAATGATCGCACTTCCTTGTGCGGCTCTGCCAGGGATCAGCCTAGCAGGGTCAGATATAGCGTCAGTTAGAAGTCGTAGCGCATACCTAAGCTGATGATAGTGTCGTCGAAATCATCATATTGCTTTACGTCAAACTGGCCAATTTCGGTGTGAATTCGAGCCGATTTTGAGAAGTGATATTCGGCTCCCACCGCCCACTGTGATATTTCCGGTACCTCGAGCGCGGTCTCACCCATGGCATCATAGATACGGCCAGCTATCTTACCTGTGCCCGAGTTATCCTGTCCGTATTGCGCCTTGAGGATCAATTTATCGAGCTGATAGGTGGCGCTCAAGATGAAGCCTTCACCTTCACGGGCTTCAAAATTGGCCTTATTCGGGTTTAACAACTCGGTATGCTGGACTATGGTCCCAAATTTAAGCCGATCGAATTTCACATGGCCGACCAAGCGCGCAGCCTTGATATCCTCGATTCCATCTGAATAGGCGGCGCCTAAATAGATGTTGCCGCTTCTGAAGAACTTATCGCTATAGGTCACCGCTACCTGGTAGTTGCCGTTTTCCTTACGAGTATCTGAATCGCCGTAGTAGCTGTCTTCCATCAGGTAGCTGACACCTAACTGCAACTTGTTCCATTTTGGGCTCTTGTATTCGAAGGAGTCGCCGTGACGTTTATCACCCGGCATCAAGCGATCGTGCTTGAGGCTGTAGTTATCGAATGCATCGGCAAATCCCTTGACCATCTTAAATACCGGATCGATGCGTCCCACGGCCAGGGCTCCAAGGGTCTCGCTCTTCAGGCCAATAAAGGTGGGGCGGGCCGAGAAGGGTTTCGAGCCCTTATCTTGTGAGGCACCGTTGACACCAAACTCCATTTTATAAAATATTGACCAGTCCTGAGTTAAGGTTTCCTTGCCCTTGATACCGATACGAGTGAAGTTGTTTTCTAATATGGTGCCGCTCTTACCTGTATGGGTCGCGCTGCCGCTGTCAGAATTGGTGACCGAGTAATCGATACGACCATAGAAGTTATGATCCCCCGCCAGCAGTTGTGGTGACACGAGTAAGCTTGCCGCAACAAGAGTCAGTTTAAATTGTTTCATCATCATTTTTATCATCTCGTTCATTTATTTAATTGTTTAGTTTTATTATTTATTTAGATGCTACGGGTCTCGAAAGCACAGGGCCGGGCCGCGCGGCCCTGTGCTTGCCGTGCTAAAAAGCGTGCTTATGTTCGAGGACCACCTGGTCGAGGCGCATCTGCTTGTATAAAATTTCTGCTTGGTTGAGGTACAAGTCCCAGGAATCTGAACGCTTGGTAAACCCGGTCGCGGCGTAACTGCCACTATCGCCCGTTGCAGGAAGATCATTGATATCAAACAGTGAGCCCCCCGCCTGCAGGTGCACATTTAGCGCGTCAAACATGACGTTGAAACCGATACGCGCCGGCTCGACATAGTGGATGGAGGCGTATTTAGACTGACGATAGAATTTTTTCAAGGATGCATCAGTGATCTGGTTTTTCTCATCGGCAAAAATTTCATCATAATAGGCTGTGGTGATGACCTTGGTCTTAGTGTCGACCACCAGTCGTAGTACCGCGGTGATCCCGGTCCACTTGCCCTTGCTATCGAGTAATTTCTCGGCATTCTGATAGAATTTCTCTTGGGTGCCGTCGCCATTGATTTGGTCGTAAATCTTCGCCGTCAGCGGGATCATCGACTGCTGAATGCTGTTAGAGGCGCCAGCTACGACATCGATGTCGGCATATTTCAAACGGTTAACCTGCTTGAGTTTATTGCGCAGCTTAGGGTCATAGTCAGGGTTCAATTCGAAGGTTAATTTATCCTGCTCCACCATCAATTTTTCCATGGTGAGTGCCGATTGAACCCAGGCGGTTCCTTTCTTCTTCCCCATAGAAAAGTTGTATTCAGACATACGCTTAGGCACATCCTGATACAAGCGGGTGTAGTAGTTGGGACGACCACTCTCGTTAAACTCGGCCAGGATAACGTCTTTAGGATTGGCGCTGTCGACAACCACTAACATGCTACCCATGTGTCCTTGGCGGAATCTAGCCTCTTGATAGTAATAATCGCCGATTACCATGCCTAGCTGAGGTTGAATAGACCATTTAAGTTTGAAATCGTCTCTATTAGAATCATCTTTCGAGCCAACAGAAACGTACTCAGCTTGAGTGCCGTCAGTTCTTGGTAGGCTATTTATCGCCTTTAGAATGCCGTTAGACGAGAATGTTGCGCCTGATACGGCATCGATATTTTCATGACCGTTATTAGCGATGATCTTGGTTAGCAGGCGTTCAGCATTAAGAAACAGTGATTCAGTTTCATTATGAGATTTGGTTGTGATAGCCGTAATTTTGCCTTCATTGACTTCGACATTGAGGGTGATTAGGCTTTTCTTCCCCTTAGCACTGACTTCATGTGTCCCGTTCACGTACTTGCCAAGGGGTGCAGTGGTTGCACACCCCACAATAGCCAAAGTCACACCCGCGCAAATTAGACTTTTTTTTATCAGTTTTAATCTTATCATTCGGTCCAGCCTTAATTGTTTTCTCAACTTGTGGTTAAGAATAACTAAACCAGAAATTGCCACAATGACGGAAAACCGAAGTTTTAGCTTGGTAATTTTGAATATTTGATCTAGTTAACAATAATCAGATGTTTATTATTACGCAATGGCTTTACGTGATACTCATTTAATAAGTACAAATAAAATTAAGGCGTGAAGCATTATTTAACGCACCTTGATTTGACATGGGGAAATAAAAACACAATATAAGAAGCAAAGTAATAAATACTGTCACCATAAATTTAATCTCGGGTGTAATGACAGTGTAAGTTCCCCGTGTAAAATCTAATGGAAGTATTATGAAAACATTCTATCAAGCTATGACCGTTTCTCTTTTAACAGTAACTGTATTTTTGATGTCTAGTTCAGCGTTTGCAACCACGATGCCTTCAGAGGCATTAGCAAACAGCGCTAATAAAGCAGCACTGTTTGAGCCCTATCGATGTGAAGGCAATGGCATTATCAGTGTAAACAAGGGAGTGATAAGTTTACATACTCTAAAATACTTTGGCACTTCAATCACGATTGATCTGTATGATGAAGAGACCAATCATGGTAAAGAGTCACTCTGCAAGGCTATGAATGTGATACAGAAATATCATTATTTAGCATCGAATTATAGTACTTACCCCCACGTAACTAACATAAAATCTATCAATAATGCGCCGAATACCACTCAGCATATCGCGCCAGAATTAACCGCTATTCTAGCCTCTAGCATTGAGTGGAACAGCTTGAGTAATGGCTACTTTAATATTGCATTATCTCCTGTCATCGATATATGGAGAACATACAGAAATGATTGCAATATAAGGGGGATTTGCAAGTTACCCACTGCGACCGAGTTAGCCGCAGCGTCACGTTACACTCACATTTCAGATATCACTTTAGATGTTGAAAATAATACCATTTCAATGAAACCTGGCATGAGCATCGATCTAGGCGGAATCGCTAAAGGATGGATGGCAGAAAAGGTTCATGACCAACTAAAATCAGATGGCATGACCTCGTTTATGATAAATGCTGGTGGTAATATTCGACACTTTGGCAGACACCCTGAGGGACGTGAGTTTGTCACCGCTATCGAAGACCCAGAATGTAAAAAATATGACTATCAGCTTGATAAATGTCACTCACAAGCTGGCTTATATCATGAAATAGTTAAAGGCGAAGACCTTACTATTGTGTCAAGTGGAAATTATCTACAGTACTTTACCTTTGATGGCAAAGATTATCACCACATCATAGATCCTAAAACATTATTCCCTAAAGAAGAAGGGATTTCAGTTTCCACGGTACTAGACTCACAACACATATTTGCAGATGTAATATCAACAACGTTATTCCTCATGCCTATTAATGAAGCATTGATCTTTGCAAATGACAACGAATATATAAAGGCCGTGTGGTATTTAGATTCGAGCGGGAATAAAGCTTACAGTAACAACTTCCATGAAGTCTCCGAGGGAGATAAATAACAGTATCTCATCATAATGCAAGCGTTATAAATAACGAAGTATTATAAATTATGATTTTAATTCATAATACTTCGGTTTTCCGTCATTTCATTATTTCTGTGAAGCAGATCTATCTCTCCACTCATTTAACAGATAATAAACTAAAATAGTCAGTATAATTGACTTACCACTCAAGCTGTCGTTTAGGCCGTACCAAGCAAGATTATGTCTATTTTAGTCAGAGCCTCTCTCCTTCTCAGCCTTTGCATCTCATTTAATGCATTTTCAGATGAACCTATACGTGTCGGTGCGCTGTCATTTGCATCGCCAGAGGTGGTGAGTCAACGATGGCAACCCACTTTTGACCGAGTGACTCGCGACACAGGCATTCAATTTAACTTATTACCTTTGACACCAAAACAGCTTAGTGAGTTTGTTGCTAATGACAAGCTAGACTTTATTATTGGAAACGCGCTTACAACAGTAGAATTTAAAAAGGATTTTGGCGTTAGCCATCTGCTTACGCTAGTCCCAGATCAACATGCTCGACCCGAGTATGCCGTCGGCTCGGCTCTCATTGCTAGAACATCTTTACAGATAACACACTTTTCAGATCTAAAAAATCTTTCGCTGATCTCATCGGATCCTAAGGCGTTTGGTGGCTTTCAGATCATGGCAGGTGAACTCGCAACCCATGAACTCAATCTATTTAAGGATGTAGGCAAATTAACCTTCGTCGGCTTTCCTCAAGGGAAGTTACTCGATTATATAGCAGAAGGAAAAGCAGATATCGCGATTTTACCAACCTGCGTACTCGAGTCGGCAGTAAAAGAAAAAAAGATAGATCCCGGGGTCCTGAAAGTCGTTCTCACCTCCCCCCACAAAGATTTTCAATGTCAGTCGTCGAGTCGACTCTACCCCTCTTACGCATTATCAAAACTCGGCCATACCGATCATAAGTTAGCGACAAACATAGTCACTTCGATGTTGTCTATCAAGGCTGAAGATATGGAAGCCAAGCTAGGCCGTTATCAATATTGGTCTACGCCAGTCAAAGACAGCCATGTTTTTCATCTACTCAAGAGCCTCAATCAATGGCCATTTGTCACTAATTGGGACAGATTGGCTAAGGATGCTGTGCCCTGGACATTCGCCATCTGTTTTATCCTGCTGCTAGGTTATCTCCATCACTTAAGAGTGAAACGACTGGTGGTGCTTAGGACGCGGCGCTATCCGATGAGATGGAGCAACACAAATCCACTCAAAAAGCGCTGTTTGAACAGCAGAGGCAGTTTTATAAGGCCCAGCGAGTACTCCTTACTGGCGAGATGGCATCAGGCATAGCGCATGAGCTAAACCAGCCATTAGCAGGAATAAGGTACTTAGCTCAAGGCTGTATCTATCGCTTAGATGAAGAGCAAACTGAGCTAAAAACGGCACTAAGTAAAACAATACAACAAGTCGATCGCGCACAAAATACCATCAAACGATTTCGACAGTTTTGTCAGCAAACGAGTCGATTTGAATCCTGCGAGCTGCATATATTAATTCAAGACGTGCTTAACTTGATGCAACCCGACTTTAATCGGATGAAGATAAGCCCGATACTCACATTACAGCAGATAAAGATAGAAGCCGATACGAGTCTACTCCAACAGGTATTCGTTAACTTACTCAGGAATTCTCTGGATGCCATGGAAACGGTTTCATCTCCTCAGCTGTCTATTACACTTTCAGTTAAAAATGAGCAGGCATTAATTATTATCCAGGATAATGGTATTGGCCTATCTGATTCAGCATTAGAACGACTTTTCTTTCCCTTTGAAACAACGAAAGAAAATGGCCTTGGCCTAGGAATGGTGGTGTGTAAGCGTATCATTGAAGAGCATAGGGGGCTCATTAGCGCGTCTAATAAACCGAAAGACTCATCGGGTAAAGCGCTGAAAGGCCTTGCCATCACGATAAGTTTACCTATTAAGGAGATATCTTGTGTGTAATATCTATCTTGTGGATGATGATCAAGACGTACTCGATTCGTTAAGTTGGATGTTAGATGGTTTAAACCTCTCGACGCAAGGATTCTTGAATGCTGATGCATTTTTAGCGCTTGTTGATATCAAGCAAGCAGGTATCGCCATACTTGATATCCAAATGCCCGGTATGGATGGGATAGCCTTACTCAATCATCTAAAGAGTCAGCACAGTCCGTTTAGTATTATCATGTTAACGGGTCATGGGACCATATCTATGGCAGTCAATACTATCCAGCAAGGAGCCATGGATTTCCTGGAGAAACCTGTCGATGGCGATAAACTGCAACTCTTATTAGAAAAAGCAAAACAATTGACCCTAGAAAACTACCATGATCAATGCTTGCTCGATAGTATCGAAGATAAAATGAATCACTTAACGTCGCGAGAAAAGCAGGTTATGACCATGGTCCTCGAAGGTAAACTCAATAAAGTCATCGCCTCTGAACTCAATATCGGGCAAAGAACCATAGAGTTACACAGACAAAAAGTCATGCAAAAAATGAATGTGAGTAATGTCGCTGAGCTTGCCTACTTGATAGCTAAGTCGAAAGAGTAACTCACCATTCATGCCAACTTAACTTTTAGATCCAGCAGCTGCATAAATACCTCTAAATTCAGCGGCTTTTGCAAGAAGCTGATGTCAGGATAAACATCGGCATTGGCTATTTCACTCTTGTCGTTAGCCGATAAGATAAAGTAGTGAACGTTTTCTGTTTGAAGCAGCCGCATCTCGCCGATGAGGCTGATCCCATCAGTTTTAGCCAGCCTGTAATCCATGACGACTATTTGAGGCGTGGATGTCTTAAACGCATCGAACGCCTCATCTTCATCTTGAAATGAACTGACTTTGAATCCTCCGGTCTCGAGTATGCTACTACACACCTCCAAGTTAAATCGATTATCATCCACGAGCAGCAGAGACACATCGGCATATCTGGCTTTAGTGATATGGCTAAGATTAGCCGGCGTCGAATGAGCAACACCTGGAATGTGCTTTTCTGTATTCAGCCTGAGGTTAGCCGCTACAACAGAGAATCGGTTAGACTCCTGCCCAGTATTTCTATCGCTAACCTTATGTAAATTTATGACATTACCAACCTGAGATTGACTCGAACCATCATGATTCGAGGCCTGTATCTCACTATCACTTACCTTTGAAGAAATCTGGCGATATGGGAAACGAAACAACACCAATGTGCCTTTGTTTACCCTACTGCGGATACGGATATGGCCACCGACCTCTTCTATCACCTTCTTGCAGGTGTAGAGGCCGATTCCAATCCCTGACTGACTGATAGAACTACTATCGGGATCGGTATTGAAAGGATGGGTAATGGCTTTCATCGACTCGGCCGACATGCCTTTACCGGTATCTTTGACCGCCACACGCACGAAATCTTGCCCAGCTACAGATTTTAAGCTGATATCGAACACGACTTCTTTGCCGCTGCTGTATTTAAAGGCGTTATTGATAAAATTGGTGGTCAGCTGGAAAAACTTAGTGCTGTCTAAGCTGATATATTCCGTCATATCGGCTTGTATTCTCATGACTAGACGCTTGTCGTGGGTTTGACTAAAGGCATTGTAGTAATCATTTATCGCATTGAGTTCATCGAAAAAATTAATATCCCGGTAGTCTAAACTCAGGTGCCCAGCTTCGGCTTTCGAAAAATTCAGGGTATTTTCTGCGACGCTATTGAGCAGGTTTGCCGACCAGATGATTTTATCTAAGGTATCTCGCCCGGATACATCACAGTAATCACTGTCTTTGAGCATCTGGCTGTAACCTAAGACCGCATTGATAGGCGTGCGGATCTCATGGTTGATGCTCGATAACAAGGCAAATTTAGACCGGGTCTCAATGGCCAACTGGGTGAAGCGCATATGATTGCGCATCTTAAGTGACAGGAGTACAGACAGACTCATCACCATGGCCGTGATAAATAACACCAGCAGGCAGAGTTCATATGTTCGGCCAGCCGGGGCGATAGACCAGGCCGAAATACTGTATTTCTTTTTATATTCGGGCAAGCTGGCAGAGTCGGAGCCTTGATATTTAAAGAATGAGGTCAGCCAATTAGCATCTTCATTATGGCAATACTCATTGGTGAAATATGTTTCACCTATGGTCAGTTGAGCACAGATCCCCTTATGTTGCTCTAATCTTTGTTGTACCCTTTGATGGGAGATGGCATACACCAGAAACGGCATATTTGGCTCATCTATGTTCACGATGAGACTGGAGAAGCCATCCATCAGATATTCCAGCTTACCATCGGACCCCACTTGCACCTTGCCGGCTAATATCTCGGACTGAAAATCCGGATCCGATATGTATTTAACTCGGTGATCATCATCCAAGGTAAATGCAACGGCTGATTTTATTTTTAACAGCTCCTCGGAAAAAATATTAAACTCTTCCTTGGTGACTATGGCTGAAGCGCTAAACAGTGATCGCAATGCATTGAGTATGATCTTATGTTGCAGCAACATATCATGCGTCGAATTAAACAAGAGATCCGCTTTATGCTGATAGTCATCTTCAAACTCTTTATAGGAGTGGTGCAAGAGTAAGGTATTGACCAGTAAGGTCGCCAGAAAACCGATAAAGAGACAGGGAAAGGATGAGGCTCTAGATTTCACACTTAACGACCTTAATTTCATTTTGCAGCATTAAAATAGAAAACATGAGTTCCTGTTTACTCTTTGCATCGAAAAAAAATGCTTCATTTGGGATCAATAAATAGCTGCAGATCCCCTTAAACTTATGGGCTAATGATGAGAGCTGCGAAAGCTCTGAAGCATCTAATCCCTGAGCCTGCGCAAATAAACTGTCTAACTCTTCACTGAGTACATTAAGCAGATACCGCTTTTTCCCCTCATGCTGGTGGTTAAAAAACGCAAGTATTTTATGCTGAATAAAATGATTGCCGCTATCCATAGACTCTCCCTATTGTTGGCTGTAACTGTCTACCCAAGCCGTCACGTAACGACCTTCTATCGGCGGACTAAAATAGTAGCCTTGGGCTATTTCACACCCTAAACCCCTCAACAAATTCAACACACTCAATGTTTCTACTCCTTCGGCAACCACTTTCACTTTTAGCTTCTTGGCTAAGGCAATCGTCGACTCGACGATGGCAAGGTGTTTGGCATTGATGTCCAGATCTGAGATGAAATCTTTATCGATCTTAATTTCATCGAATGGAATATTATCGAGGCGGTCGAAGGTTGAGTAACTTTTACCGAAATCATCTAAGGAGATGGTGATATCGTTGATGATTAATTTAGCAATGGATCTCAGTAGCAGATCTTGATCTATGGTTTGTTGGGATTCAGTTAACTCCAGGATGAGGTGAATATTGGGCAGCTCATTTTTCTTTTTTATAACGTAATTAATGAAGGTTTCAGAAAGCAGGTCTGCTGCACTGATATTAACCGAGAGAGAGAATTGTTGCAGATTTGGGCATAACTCCCATTGAGTCATCGCCTGATCTAACACTAGCTGTGAGAACTGGCAATTCAATCCAGCCTCGTTTATCAAAGGAATGAAGCGGTCGGGATAGATAAAACCATCGCCTTGGATACATAACCTTGAGAGCGCCTCGAAACCCACTATCGACTGACTGCTGATATCGACTTTGGGTTGATAACAGAGGATCAGGTTGTCTTGATTGAGTAAGGCACCAATTTCCTTACTGGTGACGCCATCTATGGTCTCGACTGATTCAGCTTCCTGTTTAGGAGCCTTGTATTTAAGGGCGGTGAGTAAGGTAAACAAGTGACCGATATCCACAGGTTTTTGAAATACGCCGACTAAATTTAGGTTGAAACTTTCGGTAATATTACTGATTAACTCTAAGGTTCTGACATCTGAGCTGCTCACCACCGCCAACGGGAGTCCGTGGCAGTCACTGCAGCTGGCCATATGATTGATGATGGACAGGCCATCGCCGTTATCCATCTTAAGATCCGCAATCACGAGATCAAATTGCTCTGCTGCGGGCAGATCGTTATTTTTAAGCAAGTCTATCGCTTGATTGCCACTATCGGCCTCGAAGAATTGCAAGGGTTGCTCATTGACCAATTTTTCGAAATCCGCTTTTATCGATTCCCGAATAAAACGTTGATCATCCACTATCAGAATGTTCATCTTGCTTGTTTTCCTTTAACGCCTACATCGATTATCTGGTTTAGATTAGAAGGAGAGATGACCGCTAACTTTAATAAGAATCGATTTGCCATCACTTCTGAACGACTGACCAAAAATGAAGTTATGTCGACCTTATTTTTCCCCTTAGATACTGATTTAACTTTAAAAGGCGATAATTTAGCCCCATTAAGTTTTTTAACGAAGCTGTCATCACAGACACTGAAACTCAGGTAAGTGAGATGCTTCTGACTGGCAAAAAAGTACATATAGATAGACATCAAACTGTTCTCTATCTGGGTCGTCGCCCCCGCAGAGGACAAGACTAACACCGCATTGGCTTGGCCCTGAGCGTCCTGGTGCGTAATATCCTGTAGATTAATCTTGAAATTTAACAACTCGAGAATGATATGGGACCTTGTCTCCATAAAGAGACAATGACCGATTATCTGGCCGCCAAAGGCGGTAGCCACATTGATTTTAAGCTGAGCGAGTTGCTTTCTCTGACGGTCTATCTCATCGAGACTCAGACAAGGGTTGCCCTCATATTGGAGAATCATCCCCAAAATCAAGTGAAAACAAGGGTGCTCATTGTCTATCTCTTCGATGAGATACGCATCGTTATGATAATAAGGATGATATGATTTACGCTTGTTAATCGGTAACGCCAATAGCTTAGTGCACTCATTAAGAAACTCATTGTCTTTGCCATATATATCGACTAATTCATGATTATATAGCTCAACAATTTCAGCCTGCTTGGCTAGCGAAGGTATGTTGACCCCCCTCTCCCAGCGGCTCACAGTGATCGTATCCAAATTATAAAAGAGACTGCTTTGCTCCCTTAAATACAGACAGAATTGCTCTTGAGAGAGATCATTATGTTGTCGAGTATTTCTTAAAAAGATAGAGAACACATGACTGTCTTTATCGCTTGTGTAGCAGTAAGCTGTAGAGCTCATAACGTGTTCCATTGGTTTTGCTTATATTTTTTAAAAGGTCCAAGTATTCATCGTTATTGATGCCATCAATCCGTTCTGGATGCATTTCTGTATAAATTATCCACATACGATGGAGTTTCTCGATAAAATATAGTCCTGTAACTTGTTCATCAACCATATTTTCCCCCTAGTCTTCAAATTCATCATTAATTGTTAAATTATCTAACATACGAGTTTAAAACATTCTTGATACCCGGGACATTGGCAAGTTGGATCCGAATTTAGAACTGAAATGCCTACAAGCCAATTCAATGTATATACGCCATTGAAACGATATATACAAAATAGCCCAACAGAGCTGTTTTTACAGGTTTTTTATACATTTAACCTCACATATAAAACCTTCTCGTCATTTCCGAATTTTCAATTTACTTTGCGCTATCGCGTCTAGATTGAGCGCTTTGTTGATGACGTGTCGACTAGATAACAAGGCTGACTCACTAGTGAAATATTCCATCGTTTGTTTAACAATTCTAAACTTTTTTGCACATGCTCCCTGCTTACCCAGTTGATACTTATTGACCACCTTAATGTCGCACCAATGCAGATAGCCATTGGGTGCGCCTTGCGGCAGTGTTTACATTTTATTCGCGAGCGTTAATGTCATTTCAACTTCCATCTGTTTATTCCAACGCTGTTAGCTCATCAGTGTTTCATGCTTATATTGGCATAATTTATAGCATCAACAACCGCTGTAAAAATCGTACTCTGCTTTGAGATGCACAAAGATATTCTATGCGGGGCTCCGATGATGACATGAAATAATGACCAAAAATAAAGGAGTATTATGGATTGCAGAACGCTCTGCTTTAAAAGGGAATGATCGAAGGTGTAGTCTAGGGTCTAACTAGATTTTTACATGAAGAACATTGCATTGCGGACAGAACACACGATCAATATGAGTGCACACTAGCAGCAGAGTCGCCAGAAACTAAGCTAATAGGCCCCTTGGGTATGCCCATTTTGCACAAAACTCCCAACCATTTTCTCGACAGGCAAACCCCGCCTGATATCGATTGAAGCTGAGTCGAACACCTTGAGTCTGTGTCAGTGGAACTGCAAGTTTGCTATCGTGAGTATTTGAATCGAATGTGAGTGACGTGATGTTCGATAATGCCCCGATGACAATCAAGGCGGTGAACGCAGCCGCGGGGAAAACCCTGGTTGAATCTGATTTAGGTTTAAATCTTGGTCTAGGTATAAAGGCCATCTACCACTCCATAAATATCTTTATTTGCGCAAATAATTGACCCAAGTTAGTCAGGATGAGCAAGGCTATTATTATAATATAAGGAAATCCCCACCATATGGCAAAACTGATGGAGAATAATCTCTTTTATCCAAACTTTAGTGGCAGACTAATCCCTATCCTGAACGGTATTTGCAGTGCCTTCGCTGTTGTCAGCCACTGAATCCGCTATCTTGCGAGTGGGATCTTGTACCGAAACCCGTTCATCTTGGCTCAGTTCATCTTGGCTCAGTTCTTCTTCACTCAGGTCTTGCTTACTTAAAATTCCTCCACCGAGCGCTCGGTATAAGGTGATCATAGACAATAATCTGTCGCGCTTTACCAGACTTAGGCTGAGCTGGGCGCTAAACAGGCTCCGCTGCGCATCCATAAGATCCAGAGAGCTCGAGACGCCGTTGCGATACCTGAGCGTCGCCAGACGATTATATTCGGTCGATGCCGCCACCAGCTCTTGCTGAGCCTCGATGGCCAGCTCTGAACGTCTGAAGCTGTTCATGGCATCGTTCACCTCAAAGTAGGCACTGAGCACAGTGCTGCGATAGGCCAGCAATGCCTGCTTTGACTCCTCTTGCGCGATATCGTATTGAGCCGCTATGCTGCCGGCATTGAAGATGGGCGCGGTGATCCCGCCCAGCAAAGACCAGGTCACACCTTGACTGTCGAAGATGCTGCTCAAGTCATTGGTTTCTGTGCCATAGCTACCTGAGATGGTAAACGAGGGGAAGAAGGCGGTTTTCGCGACACCTACATTGGCATTGGCCGCTATCAAGCCCTGTTCCGCTGCCTTGACATCGGGACGCTGAGATAACATCTGCGACGGCACTCCGACAGCAAACTGATCCGGAAACAATTTCCCTTCGGCCTGAATGTCAGTTTCCGTTTTTACCGCTAAAGGATAGCTAAATTCGCCGAGTAAGATACGCACTTGGTTGGCTTTTTCCTGCCGCTCAAAGTCCAAATCTGGCAGAGTGACTCGCGCGCTTTGATATTCGACCTCGGCTTGGCGCACCTCTAACCCAGAAATAACGCCATTTTCCTTACGTAAACGCGCCAGATTGCGCTCTTTTTTACGTAACTCCACCGTGTTCAATGATATTTGATATCTTTGCTCAATATCCAGCCACTCATAATAACGACTGGCCACATCGCTGATGAGGCTGATCACGGCGAGGTTGAGAGACTCTTGTGCCGAGAGAAAGTGCGCATACTCAGCTTCGCTGCGGCGCCGGTTCGCGCCCCAGATATCCAGCTCCCAAGAAACCGTTCCGGCCAGATCGAATTCGTTCTCATGGCTGGGATTGGTGCTGGTGATGCCGCTGTCGATAGAGCGCTCACCATTGGCATTCATTCCCAGTACCGGATAAAGCGCCGCATCCGTCACTGTGATTTTTGAGCGTGCGGCGATGAGCCGTGAACGCACGGTTTCCAGATCTAAGTTCTTAGATAGTGCATGCTCGATCAATACTTGTAAGTCCGGGTCAAGATAGAAATCACGCCAAGGGGTCATGCCGATATTCAGTCTGGTGTCTTGTGCCAGGTCGTGATGATATTGCCCTGGGATCTCAAGGTCCGGCTGCTGATAATCAGGCCCCATGGCACAGCCTGACAGCAATATGCCTGTGGTTAGCGCACAAGCTAGTCCCTGTCGTTTAAAAGAGTGAGCTGCAAGGTAGTGTTTAAACATGGCTCGAACCCTCCGCCGGCTTATTCGACTCGGTAACCGAGTTGTCCTCTGAGTCTATTGCTGGTTTTACCTTAGATTTAAGCCATCCCGCCGTGGTGACGAAGAACAGCGGCACCATGACGATGCCGATTGTGGTCGCAAATATCATGCCGCAAAGAATTGGAATAGAGATACTTTGTCTGCTTACCGCACCTGGTCCGACCGATAGTACCAGAGGTAGCACACCGAGAATGAAGGCCATTGAGGTCATTAAGATGGGTCTGAAACGCATATTTGCCGCTTCCAATGCCGCATCGAGCCGACTCTTACCCTGTTTGTGTAGCTGATTTGCAAACTCTACAATCAAGATGGAGTTCTTAGCAGCCATGCCTATGAGCGCGATGAAGGCCACCTGGAAGAACAGGTTACTCTCCATGCCACTCACTAAGGTGCCCAGTGCTGCACCTAACATGGCTATGGGCGCAATAAGCAACACGGCGATGGGAATGGTCCAGCTTTCATAGAGGGCGGCGAGAAACAAAAACACGAACACCATGGCCAAGGTGACCGCGATACTGGTCTGATTGGCCGATTGCACTTCTTGATAGGTGATACCGGTCCATTCATAGCTGAACTCATTAGGCAGCAGAGGTTCAGCCACACGTTCAATGGCCTTAATCACATCCCCCGAGGCATAACCCGGCGCAGGCGTAGCATTAATTGAGGCGCTGGAAAACAGATTATAGTGAGTCACGGCCGCAGGCCCCACAGAGTAATCATATTTAGCCAGTACACCTATGGGCACCATGGCCCCAGTTGCCGAGCGCACATAGTAATCTTTAATCTGCTCGGGGAACTGACGATAGCTCTCTTGTGCCTGTACCTTTACCCGGTAGACACGGCCGAACAAGTTAAAGTCGTTCACCGTGGATGAGTCGGTAAAGGTCTTGATGGTGCTGTAAATATCGGCGACATTGACCCCGATGGCCATGGCCTTAGCCTCATCGACGGTCAAATGCAGCTGAGGAATGGCGCTCTGCAGCGATAAGCCCGCGGTGGCTATTTCTGGCTGCAGTTTAAGCTTCTCGACCAGTTCATCGGCTGTTTCCATCAGGCCCCTGAAATTAGTGCCTGAGGTATCCTGCAACTCCATCTCCACGCCTGAGCCACTGCCGAGTCCTGGCACGGCGGAGGGTAAATAGCTGTTAAATTCAGCCTCCAATATTCCCTGCAGCGAGGCTTGGATCTGTTTCATCACCTTGTGCACAGTGGCATCTGTCTCTACCCGCTCAGACCAAGGCTTTAAGATTATCTCAAATTGACCATTGGCCTGATTTGAACCGGAGCGGCGGTTCTCACCCGCTAAGGTAAATGAGTAGGCCACGGCGGGATTGGCTAATACCTTAGCTTCGGCCTTTTTAAGCACGGCTTGTGAGCGGTTTACCGTGGCGCCATCGGGCAAGGTCATGTCGATAAAGAACCTGCCCTGATCTTCATTGGGCATAAAGCTCGACGGCAAGTTAGCCATGATCAGATACACGCCCCCCACCATAAGGGCAAAGACAAAATAGCTTCTCTTGGCATGCTTAGTGGTTAGGGCAACTAAGGCGACATACTTGCTGGTACTGGTATCGAGTCTGTCGTTTATCCATTTAAAGAAACCCGATGTGGCTTTGTCGCCGGGTTTCAGCAATAAGGCACATAAGGCCGGCGACAGGGTCAAGGCAACCACAGTAGAGATAAGCACAGCCACCGTGATGGCTACCGCGAATTCCCGGTACATGATGCCGGTGATCCCGGACAAGAATGACACAGGCACAAACACCGCCGCGAGCACCAGACTCGTAGCAACCAAGGCACCGGATAGCTCTTTCATGGCGGTGCGGGTAGCCTCGACCGGACTGAGGCCATTTTCATTCATCAAGCGCTCGACATTTTCCACCACCACTATGGCATCATCCACTACGATGCCGATAGCCAGCACTAGGGCTAACAGACTCACGGTATTGATGGTGAAGCCAAACACTAGCATGGCCGCCATAGTGCCTATCAGGGAAACTGGCACGGCAATGGCGGGAATGAGTGTGGCGCGAACGTTTTGCAGAAACAGGTAGACGACTAAGATAACCAGAATAAGCGCTTCGACTAAGGTTTTAACCACCTCATCGATGGAGTTCTCGATAAATACCGATGCATCGAAGAAGACTTCCCAATTCATGCCTTGAGGGAACTTTTCAGCGAGCTTAGCCATCTCCTTCTTGACGTTTTTGGTCACCTCTAAGGCATTAGAGCCTGGCAACAGATAGACCTGTAAGATGGTGGCGTTGGCGCCATTGAGCTGCGACTGCAATGTATAAGCCGATGAGCCCAGCTCAATCTGAGCTATGTCTCTGAGGCGGATGATGGAGCCATCATTATTGGCGCGAACGATGATCTCATTAAATTGGGGCACACTGCTCATGCGACCCGCGGCGGTAATTGGCAAGGTCATGCTGAGTGAGTCACTGTTGGGCTGTGAACCTATGGTGCCCACTGGAGACTCCTTGTTCTGCGCCTTGATGGCAGAAATCACATCCCCTGTGGTCAGGCCGTAACCCGCCATGGTATCTGGCTTTAACCAGACTCGCATCGAGTAGCTTCGTGAGCCAGTGTTACGCACCCGCCCGACTCCGGGAATGCGTTTGAGCGCAGATTCGATGTTGATGGTGCCATAGTTACTCAGATAAATTTCATCATAGCGCTCATCGCTGGAGGTCAACGCCAGCTTAAGCAACTCGACCGAGGCTTCTTTCGATACCGTTACGCCTTCGGTCTGTACATCTATGGGCAAGCTGCCGTTGGCTTGTTGGGTCGAGTTTTGCACATCCACCGCGGCGAGATCCGGGTTGGTGCCCACATCGAAGGTGATGGTGACATTAGCACTGCCCGAATTGGTACTCTTGGAGCTCATGTAGATCATATTAGGCAAGCCATTAAGCTCTTGCTCTAAGGGCGTGGCCACCGACTCCGCCGCCGTCGTCGACGTAGCGCCCGGATATGATGCAGAAACCTTAACCTGTGGCGGGGTAATATAGGGATATTGATCGATAGGCAGATTAACCATGCCGATCAGGCCCAATAGCACGATAACTATCGAGATAACACAGGCAAAGACAGGACGATTAACGAAATACTGAGCCATTATTTCTGCTCCTGCTCTAATGCCTGCTGCTTGAGTGCCTGCTCCTTCTGCTGAGTGTCTTCCTGCTTGAGGTATTGCTCCGCGGTTAAGGGCTCGGCCAATTGTCCGTGACGCACGCGGTGCATGCCTTCGACAATAACCAACTCTCCCGCCTTGAGGCCACTCTTCACCACGACGCCCATTTTCCCCTGATGTTCAATCACGATAAAACGGCGTTCCACTTTATGATCGGGTAGCACCACCATCACATAGACGCCGCCTTGCTCAACTTGAGTGGCTTTGTGCGGTATAACGATGGCGTTACTCACCTCACTGAGCTTAATACGTACATTGGTATATTGACCCGGGAGCAGCTCTTTATCTGGATTGGGTAACTCGGCTCGCACCTGGAATGTCCCTGTCTCTGGATTGACCGATGGGTCGGTGAAACGTACATCGCCAAGATAGCGGTACTCACTGTTATCAGGCAAGGTGATGGTCACAAAGCCTTCGACCGCTTTACCTTCGGCTTCGGCCTCTTGCTGTTCGCTATAGCTGGTCATGCGTCTCCTGGCGTTGAGATAATCCAGCGCCGACATGTTAAATGTCACATAGATAGGGTCCACCCGTTTCACTCGGGTCAGCAATGACTGACCACTGCTGCCCACCAGGGCGCCTATATCGACTTCTGAACGACTGACCAGGCCTGATATGGGTGAGCGTATTTCGGTATAGCTTAGCTCTAATTCAGCTTCTTCTAATTCGGCCTTGCTCGCTGCCAGACTCGATCTCGATTGGGATAGCACAGACAAGGCATTGTCGAAATCCAGCTGACTGGCGGCATCTTGCTCGTAGAGAGGTTTGAGTCTGTCGACATCACGTCTGGCCTTATCTAGCATAGATTGCTGTGACTCGACATTGGCCTTGAGTCGGTTGACCACGGCAAGATAAGGGCGATTATCGATCCGATAAAGCACTGTGCCTTTTTTCACCGCGCTGCCTTCGATGAAACTCTTATCTTCAACGAAACCATCCACCCGCGCCCTCACCTCTACATCGAGTGAAGCCTGAGTGATCCCCACATAATTTCCATAGAGTGGCACAGTAGCCGTAGTGACTTGCTCGACGACCACTAATTTTGGGGTGATTTTTGGCACGTCCTTCTCACAACCTATCAGGGTTGCTGTGCCTATGAGCAACGCTAAGGTGAACGCTGAGCGTGTGAAAACCTGTGCCATATTCATGTCCCAAAATTATATTCGATGATCGGATGTCTATTTCTGTTCGATTTACAATCGAGTCATGTGTGCCGATAAATACACATTACTTAAGTTAATCAAATGTAAGTGTAAGTTCTAAACAACTGTAACAGCAAGAGAATGTTAACGTTAATACCGGGGTGGTCAATAAATACTCAGCAAACACACCCAAATAGCGCATTAATTGCTTAGCTGTTGAAACTGTGTCATCGACATGCAGGTGAGTATTGAATTTATTTGACCTGAACAAAGAGAAACTTACCGAGAAGGATTAGCGCCAACCTTTTGCTTAAACTCTTGTGCAAGTTGATTCAAGGGACTGAGATCTTTATTACTTTGACGGCTGCGACTGAACATCGAAGCGGCGATAAACAGATCAAACCAGATACTCAGCGCCTCGGCATTGCCTTTTTCACCCGACGCCGCCAATGCCAATACGGCTACTTCGGCTGTGCCAAGCTGAAAATCCCGGCTGCCTTTTCTTAAACCATACTTGGCGACGGTCTCTGGGGTAAAAGAGAGCAGTGGCAAATCATGTAAGTAAGGACTCTTACGGAACATCTTAATCGCTTCGCGCCAGCTACCGTCGAGCATAATAAACAGTGGCTTCTTGGTACTATCTAGACCTGTGGGCTTAAGTTCACTGACCACGGTTTGATCTGGATAGGCATATTCACCGGGGAAAATGACGAAAGGCTGATAGCGAGGATCTTGTATCAATGCCAGCATTTTTCGGTTTGCCTGGGTTCTGGACCAGATATAAGCATGGGTATCGGGAATAAGATCCGCGATGAGGCGACCACTGTTACTGGGTTTTAGCACCTCATCATCATACATGATGAGTAAAAATGCATTATCAGACACCAGTTGTCGGCGACTCTGACAGGTGCAATATGTCTGTGCCAGTAAACACAGTTCACACCTGATCAGATTTTTGCCCCTGGCTCCATAAGGTCGAGTGGAGATCGCCTTACGGTATTGGTAAAGCTTATGGATAGCGTGTTGCTTAAGATTCATAACTCATCATTTGTGATTAAATTTTTTGATAGCCGTTATCGGCACATGCGCTATTTTACTATCGGGCCGATCACCACACAATAGTTTTCAGCGACCTGCGAGCTTATCCCCTCTGAGTGGGTGAGCTCGGCTCCATGCATGTTATCAACTTGTTTTGCAGTTAACCTTAATAACACAAGGTGTAAACTAATAATTACAGCCATTTTACCCTAGAAAAAATAATGAAAACGATGAGAATAAATGCTTGATAATAAAGGCTGTTATCCATTGAATTTGTTTCAGTACCCAGTATGATGCCGCTTCCTTATCAACCCCTGTTTTACCCTTTTGGAGTCATCATGAGCGGCCCTCAGTCAACACCTGTTTCTACCGGAAAAAATAACGGTCAGGAAACGGGTTTCTCATCGCTAATTTTCCTAATCGTTATGATGGTCGCCTGCGGCCAGATGGCACAAACCATCTTCGTTCCCGCGCTTCCTGACATCACGGCGAGCTTTCATGCATCCCCGGGGCAACTTCAAGCCATCATGGCCTGTTATCTGCTGGCCTATGGCTTACTGCAATTTATCTACGGCCCGGCCTCCGACCGATACGGACGTAAACCTGTGTTAATTGTTGGCTTGAGTATTTTTATTTTCGGCGCCCTGCTCGCCAGCTTCGCCACCAACTACCAGCAACTTATTGCGGCAACGTTACTGCAGGGAGCGGGAACCGCCAGCGCCGGCGCCTTGTGTCGCAGCATACCGCGGGATCATTACTTCGGTGAGCCTCTGGTCAAAGTAAACAGTTATATCTCAATGGCCGTGGTATTTTCTCCCTTAATGGCGCCTTTTGTCGGCAGCTTTATGACCCATTACTTTGGTTGGCAATCGGTATACGATCTGCTTGCCGCATTCGGCATTTTGGTACTCCTGCTGATCATGTTCAAATTTAAGGAGTCGCTGCCCATCACGCAGCGAAAGCATGAGTCGGTGTTAACCTCATACCGCTTTGTACTCTCCAATAGGAAGTTCAAGAGTTATCTGCTCTGCCTGGTTGCCACCTTCGCCGGCATTGCCGCGTTCGAGGCCGTTGCCGGTATCTTTTATGGTCAGTTCCTCAAATTGTCGCCTTTCTGGGTCAGCTGCTATTTTGTGGCCCCCATACCGGGCTACTTAGCAGGGGCATACTGTGCGGCCAAGTTAGATAACAAACACAGCGTCATCTATCGCAGTGTGGCGCTCCTGGGGGCCGGAACTCTGTTTATCTTGATCCCTGGCCTGTCCAACTTAGTGATTGGCTGGAGCCTTCTCCTAGGCTCGATTCTCTTCTTCAGCGGTGCCGGCATGTTGTTTCCTGTGCTGACCTCGGCGGCACTGGAGCCATTTCCCCGCCATGCGGGTGTTGCAGGCGCCCTACTCGGTGGTCTGCAAAACTTCGGCGCAGGACTGGCAGCGCTCTTGATGTCACTGGTGCCCATGCACGGTCAACTCAGTGTCGGAGTCTTGTGCGCCATCATGGTCTTCTTAGTCATGCTGGCACTGAATTACGCAAAAATGGGTTCAGATTTGGGCCACCACTCTGCCAGTACTTGATATTGATTAAAATAAGTCGCTAGGTAATAGGAAAAACTAGATAGCCAAGTCCATTAGGCGGAGCTGGCCTTAGAGGTTTGGCACTTGAGGAATTACCTGCCTAAACGGCTTCTGAACTAAGTAAGCATCATAGGTGAGTATTGAGATTTAAAAGTTCAGGTCCTGATCACGGTGATCAGGACCTGAGTTGAAGCCTAAAGAATACGTCTCAGCAGGAAGTCTGCTTTTAGGCGTCTGATACGTGTCATTATCTTACGCACCGGCGCCGGATACTTGTTGAGTGTCTCTATCTGGCTGTAATGATACAAGCGCTCTGTGTGCTGCAGAATATGCGCCTGCTCCTGTGCAAACTTCTCCTTCCAGGCACCGCTCTCATCATGGAGCAATAAACCATTTTCCAGATCCAGCGCCCATGCACGGGGATTTAAGTTACTGCCGGTGATCAGATGACGTTTATTGTCTGCGCTTATCCCCTTGAGGTGATAGCTATTTATGCCATTTTTCCACAGATGAATATTGAGTTGGCCATTCTCAACCGCCCATTGCTGACGCTTGGCGAACTTTCGCAAGGACTGCTCATACATGTATGGCAAGGCCCCTATGGTTGAGAAGTCTTGCTCTGGCGGAATATAGAAATCATTGGCGGTTTTATCCCCTATTACGATATCGATACGCTTGCCGTCTTTAAGGTGCTTAGCTAAGGCACGCGCCAGAATGTAGGGAGGATTAAAATAGGGAGTACAGATAAACAAGGCATCTTTTGATTGCGCCACCATATCGACGACTATCTTATTGAGCTTGTTTTTCTTTCTTCCTAAACCAACCACCGGCGTGACACGATTGCCTATGGTGGTGGATTCATATTGATAGCTCGCCTTTGCTAAACGTGACTTAAGGGTACGAACATCATTTTTTTGTGGCAGTGTCTCGGTAGCTTTATCTTGAGTGAGTGAGCTAACCGCGGGATCTTGTACCAGATAGGTTTGGATCATCTGCCTCATGGAGCGCGCCAGTTCGGCCGATTCAATCACATGATAGCGATCGAAGCGGTATTTTTCGCCTTGATGCAGGTAGATATTATTGATACTGGCACCACTGTATATCACGGCGTCATCGACAATAAATCCTTTAAGGTGCAGTACGCCCATAAACTCACGAGACTTGACCGGCACCCCTAATATTTCGATTGGATGCTTAGCAGCCTGCATCACCTTGCGATACATCTGATCGTTACCACTGTCACTCTTGTGGCCTATCAGGCCTCGCCTGGCGCGATGGAAATCGACTAAGACCTTGATATCGAGTTCCGGGTTCTTGTCTTTAGCTGACATTAATGCCGCTAAGATCTCTCGGCCCGCCTCATCATCTTCAAGATAAAGGGCGGCAATATAGATTGAATTAACCGCAGCGGCGATACGCGTTAAGAGTTCAGCCTTTAAGGCTTTGGGCGTAAGCAACCATTGTAATGCGTCGGGTTGGATTGGTATTCCACCAAGCTTATCAAGCAAGGTCATCTCCTTTAAAAATGCTTTCCGTCACGATAGTAGCGGCTCGGATCTAATGCGCTAAACATGACAGCCAGATGCTGCAACTCGGGATAAGCCAATGTGATGGCTTTGCGGATTGCTTGCTCTACTTTATCGTGGGTATCGGGATCTTTAGGGAACCAGAGTACTTCAACTTGTGTCGTACTCAGATCGACTTTGCCATCACGGTAACTTGTACTTGGTATCCAGTCCAAGGTAAACCCTTGAGCATCGATCCGACATAACTCGGCTAATTGCGCGAGTAATGTACGGCTCAGACTGGCTACAGCGTCTTCAGGTAGTCCGCGCATACGAATATGAGGCATATCGATCCCTTATATAAATCATAAGGGGATAGAAATTACCGATTTACACCCCATTGGGCAAGGGTTTTCTCCACTTTTGCAGCATAAGACCATAAGAAGTGTACACATTTCGAGCAAATACAGCTTTGAGTGCACAAAGCGCTCAAATTAACCACTAACTGACTTACATGGCTGCCTGACTGATGTGAATAATGTTCACAGCAACTTATCGGCATTATCTAAGCTAGGCAACCCAGCTGTAGCATCTGCAACGAAAAATCAGCTTAATTAATATTAATTAATTTCACCGAACACGGCATTGAATTCAAACTCAGGTTATAGTGGCCGATTAGTTTGCTAAATATGAAGACAATAATGAATGTTAAGATATTAGGCACAATCGCAATAAGCCTGCTCATGGCATGGGCGATATTTCACTTCAAGGCACAGCTGGGGATTTTTATCTTACCGCTCTTTATCGGCTTAGTAACCTTTGTGACGTTAAGACTCTACCGCTTAATGGAAAAAGATAAACCCGAAGATGAATAACCGCTATGATATAAGTCTGTGCTGTTTATTGACTTAGTCACTTACCTATGTGAATTCTATGAGATCTCTCGTTAACGCCTGTCTTCTGCTCAGCTGTTTATCTCTGCCAGCTATAGGCGATGACTATTTTGATAATGTGTTATCCATCATTAAACCGCCTCATTCCCATACGGCGATTTTTGCTACCAACCTGGTGACCGGCGACATCATCTTCGAGCAGAACCCGGATACCTTACTCTTACCCGCCAGTACCATGAAATTACTCACTGCGGTAGCGGCCACATCATCACTGGGCAGTGGTTTTAGGTTCAGCACTCGTGTCTACTCTAGATTTCCCATAAAGGACGGCGTTATAGCCGGTGATGTCTACATCAGCTTCAACGGCGATCCAACATTGAAGGCCAAGGACCTCAGCTCTCTGCTTAAACAGCTTACCGAACAAGGCTTGTATCGGATAGAAGGTAGCCTCTACTTAATCGGTCAGGCCAATGAACAGTTACAGGCACCTGGTTGGGTTTGGGATGATCTGGGGATCTGCTATGCGGCGCCGGTGTCCAATTTTATACTCAACCGCAACTGTGTTCACGGTAAACTCTCCCCAAAACTGGCCAGTAACCAGAGTCAATTATCAGTTCCAGATAATATCCCTATCAGCATCACCAACACCTCAGTGTTTGATAAAACGGGTATCGAAGAATTTTGTCAATTAGATCTACAACGCTTACCCGGTAATCATTTCTCTCTTAGCGGCTGCTATGCAGGCTCACAAGCCATCAATCTTGCCATTGCCATCACAGATCCCGGCTTATTTATGCAAGAGTCTAT
The DNA here is from genome assembly GCA_023284085.1 of Shewanella benthica. Lineage (GTDB taxonomy): Bacteria > Pseudomonadota > Gammaproteobacteria > Enterobacterales > Shewanellaceae > Shewanella > Shewanella benthica. The sequence goes on along the minus strand of JAKVHY010000001.1, from coordinate 143,348 downwards.
TGGACAAATACTCAAGAGCAGTAAGATTCAACTCAAGGGTGAGATATTGATAAAGCACCAACTGCCTATCCAGACTCACTTGATTGCGGTCCATGAATCTGCCCCTCTATCTGATCTACTAGGCACCATGTTGATCAAGTCCGATAACCTGATTGCCGACAGCTTGCTCAAACAGCTTGGAACAAAAATTTATCAGCGGCCGGGAAACTTCAGTAACGGCAGTCGGGCCCTTAAAAAGATACTGAGTCGTGAAGGTATAGCGCTAACCCATGCAAAGATTGTCGATGGCTCGGGTCTCTCCAGGTATAACCTACTCAGTGCTCGTCAGCTCAGTCAGGTATTAAACTTGATTTTTACTGACCCAAGATTTTCCCAGCTGATGGATTCACTGCCGATTGCAGGCGTGAGCGGTACGCTTAAATATAAAGCAAGCTTCAACAAACCGCCCCTGTTTAAGCATGTCATAGCCAAAACAGGCTCTATGCAGGGAGTGGATAACCTTGCCGGTTTTATCAGCAGTAAAACCCAGGATGATACCCTGTTTGTGATCTTAGAAAACGGTCAGAGTTCACTGCAAAAAAAGCAACAACAGGCGCCATTCAGTGCACTGTTTTTGCGTTCTTTAATGGATAATACGTTAGCGCAAGAGTCCCAAGCAGGCTCAACTCTCACCCCTTCGAGTCCGGCAAATTGATGGCGTAAGCCAAATAAACACAGGCTCAAAACAAAAAAGGCGAATACTCGGGTTATAACCTAAGTATTCGCCTTTTTGATGCGCTTTATCAATTGGTATTAGATCAGAACAGAGATTCAGGCATATTCATAATGCTCTCATCACCAGCTCGCACCTGAGCCAGATGATACTCGGCCTTAGGCAGCATCTTGTTGATATAGAAATCACTCAGGTAACGTTTTTGCGCCGTAAACTCTTCATCCGCATGTGACACGGCGGCATCCGACATCAATAGCCAGAAATAACCATATATGACATGACCAAAGGCATCGAGAAAATCGACGGCGCAGGCATTGATGACTGCTGGCTTTTCAAGTTTCTTATCGTTAATTTCAGATGCAACTAGAATAAGCTGTTGCAGCAAGTCCGTCACCTTAGCCTTGTGTACTTCATCGACATGACTCAGGGTTGCTAGTTTAGCTGTACACTCATTAACAAACTCAGTTAACGCAGCCACCTTATCCCCAGTCACCTTGCGGCCAAGAAAATCTATGGCCTGAATACCATTGGTCCCCTCATAGATCTGTGCGATTCGAGTGTCACGCACCAGTTGCTCGATACCCGTTTCACGGATATAACCATGACCGCCAAATACTTGTTGAGCTGTGATGGCTGCGTCCAGGCCTCGATCGCTCAAGAATGCCTTAGCAACCGGCGTTAACAGACCGACATATCGGCTCGCCTTAGCTTGCGCCTCACCTTCTCCGTATTTGGCAATATCCAGTTGCTGCCCCGTGAGAACCGACAGGGCTCGGCCCGCTTCGGTTAACACCCGGATATTGAGTAACATGCGGCGCACATCGCCGTGCACTATGATAGGGTCGCTAGTCGCGCCGGTCGGCGAACCGCCTGCTGCCACCCCTTGAACTCGCTCTTTGGCGTAATCGGCTGCCATCTGGTAAGCCGCTTGTGATGTGCCCAAACCTTGGATGCCAATCGCCAGACGCTCATAGTTCATCATGGTGAACATACACACCAAACCTCGATTAGCCTTACCGATGAGATAGCCTTGTGCATCATCATAATTCATCACACAGGTCGACGATGCCTTCAGCCCCATCTTGTGCTCAATTGACCCCACGGTGACGTTATTAGCGTCACCCAGAGCACCTGAATCGTCGACTTTGATTTTGGGTACCAGGAAGAGTGAAATGCCGTTAGAGTCGGGCAGCTTAGCCAATACCAGATGGATCACATTTTCGGTGAGATCATGATCGCCACCTGTGATAAATATTTTGCTGCCTGTGATGCTATAACTGCCATCATCTAAAGGCACAGCCTTAGTGCGGATACCACGAAGATCCGAACCAGCCTGAGGCTCTGTCATGTCCATGGCTCCTGACCACTCACCGCTGTACATCATAGGCAGGAATTTTTGTTTCAGCTCATCGCTACCGTGGGCATTGATACATAAGGCCGCGCCAGCTGTGAGTGAGCCGTATAAGGTGAATGCATTACAGGCACTGTAAGCCATTTCATCGACGAGTACGCCCAACATTTTAGGCATGCCCATGCCACCGAGCTCAGGTTCGCCGCAGAGGCCTACCCAACCGCCTTCGGCATACTGGGTATATGCCTCTTTATAGCCGTCTGGCGTGATCACCTTATCATCTTGATGCACCACGCCTTGCTCATCACCACTACGGTTTATAGGATGGAGTAACTCGCGACTTATCTTGTCTGCTTCATCCATTATCGCCACCGCCGTGTCCATATCGACATTTTCAGCAATGGCAGGTAAAGATGCCCATGTTTGAGGCGCATCAAACACCTTATCTAACAGGAATTTCATTTCGGCTAACGGAGCTTGGTAAGGATTCATTATCGACTCTCAAACGTTGGATTTAAACACTTGTTTTAATTTATACCAGATACCGTAGGAAAAGAAAGAGATATTTGGATAAGTTGAGGGAAATGAGAGTTCAGGCAAAGAGGTAAGTATAGGATAAGGGACTAGGAACGAGGGATCTAGGAACGAGGAATCTAGGAACGAGGGATCTAGGAACGAGGAATCTAGGAACGAGGAATCTAGGAACGAGGAATCTGGGGACGAGGAATCTAGGAACGAGGAATCTGGGAACGAGGTATCTAGGAACGAGGGATCTGGGAACGGGAAATCTAAGGACGAAGATGATAGGGACTAGGCACTCGAACCTAGCCCCTTGGTTTACTACCACATCAAATCATCTGGGATGACGTAATCTGCGTAAGGATCGTCTTCTTCGACGACTTGGCTGTTGTCATCTTGTACCCACAAATAACCACACCACTGGGGCACCAACATATTGACTCGCTCGGCGAGTTTATGGGGCACTAAATAACTGGTATCTTCATGACGAACGATACCCAGTTGCCCGTTAAGCAGCTGAGTCTGCAGTTTATCATTCACATAAATCGAGAAGATTTTATTATTGGAGGTGAAATTAAACTTAATCTCGCCGCTTTGCGGTGGCTTTATGGCGAGACGAGTGAATTCCGTCACTAGGCCACGGACCAAACCTTTCTCGGTTGCAGCAGCAAATTTTTGCTCATTTAGCGCCTTGTCTTTCGCTGTTTGTTCCAGCTTCTGCGCCGCTATTTGCTGTTTTAAATCCGCAGAGCCATCATCGACCTTGGCCTTACGGTCACGTCGTTTCTGCGTCCTGGCTTTCTGTACTTTTTGTTTGCTGACTAGACCAGCTTTGAGCAGTTGCTCTTGAAAAGGATTTGCCATCTGTTTCTCACTGTAATTAATATTTCTGTTGAGATCATCATCTTGGATGATTCAACTCATTCTTTAGCACGTGTGGTCGCTAGCAGTGCCAACTCAGCCATCGCCATGGATGCACCGCCAAGTGACCAACCGCCATCTATGGGCAGTACGACACCTGTGATATAAGATGCCATGGGAGAGGCCAAAAATAAGGCCCCATTCGCAATATCTTGTCTTAAGCCATTTCTCTGTAAAGGCACGCTCTTAGCCACGCGTTCTTGTAACTCCGCACTGGGGGCTAATCGATTAAAACCTTCAGTGCCGCTGATGGGGCCCGGGACGATTGAGTTTATTCGAATCCCCTCACAACCCCACTCCAGCGCCAGATTTTTAGTCAACATGTCTACACCAGCCTTGGCCGCGCCCACATGTGCCTGCATGGGCATGGCGACAAACGCCTGGGGCGCCGAGATCTGAATGATACAGCCCCCTGGCCTGGTCATCAAAGGATAGGCTTGCTTGAGCACCTGAAAACTGCCCAGCAGATCGATATCCATCACCGACTTAAAGCCATTTTCACTCAGTAAGGCTGCAGGAGCTGGAAAGTTACCGGCGGCGCCACTGACTAAGACATCGATTTGAGAAAAATGGACGTTAAACTGAGAGAAGCCGGCTGTTAATCCATCGACATCTCGTACATCGAAACTGGCTCCCATATGGGTGCCCTTGGGATTGGCTTCACGCAGTAATTTAACTGCGGCATTGACTTTTTCGGCGCTGCGACTGGCGACGGCCACATTAGCGCCAGCCTGGGCAAACGCGAGCGCTATGGCCAGGTTGATGCCACTGGTGCCCCCCACAACCACAACATTCTTGCCTTTATAGTCAAACATGTCTGCCTCCTGAGGGGGTTAGCCAGCTTATTTAAGCTGCGCTAGCCTTAAGCCCTTATTTCAACGATGCGTGTATCGCTTGGAGCGCTGCCAGTGGATCCTCAGCTTTAGTGATAGGTCTTCCTATCACTAAATAGTCAGAACCGGCTGCTATCGCTTCTGGTGGCGTCATGATCCTATGTTGGTCACCCTTATCGGCCCCAACGGGACGAATACCCGGCGTACACAGTTTAAATTCTTTACCTAACATAGATTTTAGCACTTGTGCTTCATGTGCCGAACAAACAACACCGTCTAATCCCGCTGCTTGAGTAAGCTTAGCGAGACGCTGCACATGCTCGAACGCTGGGACATCGATGCCGATAAGCTTAAGTTCTTCATCACTCATGGAGGTAAGCACTGTGACGGCAATCAGCATGGGAGCCTTATCGCCATAAGGAATTAGCGCTTTCTTAGCCGCTTGCATCATAGCGAGACCGCCGCTGGCATGGACGTTGGTCATCCACACGCCTAGCTCCGCGGCTGCCGTAACAGCCTTGGCGACGGTATTAGGGATATCGTGGAATTTAAGATCCAGGAACACTTCGAAATCACGTTCATGAAGCGCCTTGATAAATTCGGGTCCAAAAAGAGTAAACATCTCCTTGCCTACTTTGAGACGGCACATACTAGGGTCTAATTGATCGACCAGTTGCAAAGCAGCATGCTTATCATCAAAATCCAGGGCGACTAAAATCGACTTATTACTCATTTTCTCTCCATTTGCTTTGCGGTAAATTCTTGGCCATGAGCCACATAGTGAAATAATAGGTTTCATGGCTGAGGGGATTTAGGTCAATAACCTTTCAGCGGCGTTATTCACCGTCAAGTCCCCTAATTCGTTTTATTTTTCCCCAGCTCTTACAGGATGGACAATGCCAATAGAGGCGGTGTGAAGGAAAACCACAGCCGCTGCAGCGGTAGCCAGGACGAAACTTGATCTGCTGTTCTACCAGCTTTTCCAACATGGTCAGACTCTCTTTCGCTTGTCCGTCTTCGGCTTGCTGGACATGCATCTTCATCAGATGCTGGAAACTTTTCATCGTCGGGTGACGATATAAACCATCAAGAACCAGCTGCTCCGCCTCTTGAGTCTCACCCTGTTCAATCATATTTTGCGCTAAGGTGATGGCGACGCTCGCACCAGCCCCATTTTGTAATGCTTGGCGAAGCAGATCCTTGTAGCCGGGAAGATCATGGCTGTCTTGGAATACCTGACGGGCAATTGACAGCGCATCGGGGAAAAGCTCGATATCGGCGCCGAGTAACTTAACCAGCAGCTCTTTGCACTTGGCATATTCATGGGAATCGAGATACTTCTCGGCCAAGGTGAGCAAGGCCCGACCACAATCTGGGTCTTGTTTTAACGCGGCCTGAAGCAGTTTTAACTGTGGGGCGACATCAGTTTGTTCATTGGCCAGCTCACAATAAAAATGGGCCGTATTGTGTTTGAGGCTTTGCTGTCTTTTTCGTTTTAAGCTCTTGATGATATTGATGGCTTTTTGCCAATCTTTGGTCACCTGGTAGATATCGATCAGATGGGTCTCGGCATCTTCACTGTGATCATCTTGCTTAACCAGGTTGATGAATATCTCTTCCGCTCGATCATAAAACCCCGCGGCGAGATAATCTTTACCCAGTTCCATCATGGCGATGTCGCGCTGCTCAGTGGTGAGGCTGGGTCTGGCGATTAAATTTTGATGGATGCGGATCGAGCGGTCGACTTCTCCACGCTTTCTAAATAGGGAACCAAGAGAGAGGTGTGTATCTATGGTGTCATCATCGACATCCAACATGGTAATAAACAGATCGACGGCTTTGTCAGATTCATTGGACAGGAGAAAATTAAGACCCGTGAAATAATCACGACTCAACTGTTTTCTTTGGCTACTCTGATTGTGCCTTACACTGCGCCGTCCCATATACCAGCCGTAACCGGCGGCTATTGGAAGCAACAGAAACAGGATCTCTTGCATATTAGGCGTCGACGTCCCGAGCGGGAGTCATCCCTTCTAATTTAGATTCGAGTTGGATACATTTCTTTTTGGCATTTCTTAACGCCAATTTCAGTTTAGTCATGTGATAAATGGCAAACAACCAGCTGATCATAAAACCGGCCAGAAATACGAAAGCCAGCACTAGGGGTAATCGGAATTCGCCCTGAGCAACGAAATAACTGATAGTCACCATCTGCTCGTTACGCGCGCCGAAGATTAATGCAAAAAAGAACACTAGTGCTACTAACACTGTGATGATAAATGACCGCACGATACACTCCATATATCCATTTCAATCTACTGATTATCTAAGATATTCACTAAACTAGCTAGGATTTAGTTCATTTCAGGCATAAAAAAGCCTCCATACGGAGGCTTTTAAAACAATGTCATTTATGCGTTGATCGCATCGACACGTTCGCGCAGTTCTTTGCCTGGCTTAAAATGCGGAACATACTTGCCATCCAATTCGACTGACGTTCCAGTCTTAGGATTACGGCCTGTACGTGGCGCACGGAAATGAAGCGAAAAGCTACCAAAACCACGGATCTCGATACGATCCCCGCCTTCCAATGTTTGAGCCATCTGCTCTAACATCTCTTTGATTGCACTTTCAACTTCTTTAGCCGACAGCTGCGACTGCCTAGTGGCAAGTTTTTCGATCAGTTCGGATTTTGTCATCCTATACCCTCTATTATCAAGCCAAACACAGTCACCTAACAGGGGTGCAAGCACCCCAGAACTTCAGGCGATTACTTACGAGCCGCTTTGAACGCTTCAGCCATAGCACTGCTCATCACAGCGTCTTCTTGCTTGTTCAAGCTAGCCATAGCTTCTTTCTCTTCAGCTTCATCTTTCGCTTTGATAGAGAGGCTGATAGTACGGTTCTTACGGTCAACGCCCATGAACTTAGCTTCAACAGCGTCGCCTACAGAGTAAACTGTAGATGCATCTTCGATACGCTCACGAGAGATATCAGATACACGTAGGTAACCTTCAACAGTTTCAGCTAGTTCGATGGTAACGCCTTTAGCGTCAACAGCGGTAACTGTACCGTTAACAACCGCACCCTTCTTCTTATCAGAAAGATAAGCATTGAATGGATCGTCTTCAGTCTGCTTAACGCCTAGGCTGATACGCTCGCGCTCAGGGTCAACAGAAAGAACTACTGCGTGGATTTCGTCGCCTTTCTTATAATCAGCAACGGCTTCTTCGCCTGTACCATTCCAAGAGATATCAGAAAGGTGAACTAGACCGTCGATGCCACCGTCAAGACCGATGAAGATACCGAAGTCAGTGATTGACTTGATCTTACCAGTAACTTTGTCACCCTTGTTAAAGCGCTCTGCGAAGTCATCCCATGGGTTAACTTTACACTGCTTAAGGCCAAGAGAAATACGACGACGCTCTTCATCGATGTCAAGAACTAGAACTTCAACTTCATCACCTAGGTTAACAACCTTTGATGGGTGGATGTTCTTGTTAGTCCAATCCATTTCAGAAACGTGAACAAGACCTTCAACGCCTTCTTCGATTTCAACGAAACAACCGTAGTCAGTTAGGTTAGTAACGCGACCAGTCAAACGAGTGTTTTCTGGGTAGCGCTTGCTGATTTCTAACCATGGATCTTCGCCAAGTTGCTTAAGACCTAGTGAAACACGTGTGCGCTCACGATCATACTTAAGTACTTTAACGTCGATTTCGTCACCAACGTTGACGATTTCAGATGGGTGCTTAACACGCTTCCAAGCCATATCTGTGATATGTAGAAGACCGTCAACACCACCAAGGTCTACGAATGCACCGTAGTCAGTAAGGTTCTTAACGATACCCTTAATTGATTGACCTTCTTGTAAGTTCTCAAGAAGAGCATCACGCTCTGCACTGCTTTCAGATTCGATAACAGCACGACGAGAAACAACAACGTTGTTGCGCTTCTGGTCTAACTTGATAACTTTGAATTCTAGATCTTTGTTTTCTAGGTGAGCAGTATCGCGAACAGGGCGAACGTCAACTAGAGAACCTGGTAGGAATGCACGGATACCGTTTAATTCAACAGTGAAACCGCCTTTAACCTTACCATTGATGACACCGATTACAGTTTCAGCATCTTCGTACGCTTTTTCTAGAACAATCCAAGCTTCGTGACGCTTAGCTTTCTCGCGAGACAGTTGAGTCTCACCGAAGCCATCTTCAACAGAGTCAAGCGCAACGTGCACAGTATCGCCAACAGAGACTTCAAGTTCGCCTTGAGCGTTCTTGAACTGTTCCGCTGGGATTGGGCTTTCTGATTTTAGACCTGCGTCAACTAGTACAGTACCGTTTTCGATGCGTACAACAACACCTGTTACGATAGAACCAGGACGAAACTCCAAAGTTGCTAGGGATTCTTCAAATAGATCAGCAAAAGATTCAGTCATGTTTAAGTTACTTTCTTTAATAAACCACTGCCCATCCTAGACGTGGAGTCAGTATAATAATCCGCATCATCCATGTTGCGAATGGTTAAACGTCAGTTAACATTAACCAACGTTTGGTAATTTCGATTTTATATGTGCCAATGCAAGATTGAGCACTTCTTCTATCCCGATACCCGAAGTATCTATGACCAATGCATCATCGGCCGGGACTAAGGGAGCAACGCTGCGATTCATATCGCGGTCATCACGCTCTTTAATCTCAGACAAAAGACGGTCAATATTAACATCGAAGCCCTTGTCCTGCAACTGATTATAGCGTCTCTGGGCCCTTTCTTCCGCCGATGCGGTTAAATAAATTTTAGCGGGTGTACCAGGAAAAACCACTGTGCCCATATCACGACCATCGGCAATGAGACCTGGTGCTGCATTAAAGGCACGTTGACGACGTAATAACGCCTCGCGAACGCGTGGAAATGCGGCGACGATAGAGGCCGCATTTGAGCACTCTGGGCTGCGTATGTCTGTTGAGACATCCTCGCCTTCGAGTACGACCTTGATACCTTGAGTTTCACTGCCGGTAATGAACTGCACATCCAAGTGCGCGGCAAGTAAAGTAAGAGACTCTTCGTTATCGAGTTGAACATTATGATGAATAGCGGCTAAGGCTAAAACCCGGTAAATCGCACCGCTATCCAGTAGCTTCCAGCCTAAACGCCCGGCTAACAACTGGCTAATCGTACCTTTACCCGCACCGCTAGGGCCGTCAATAGTGACAACAGGAGCCCGTTCTGACATAAATTTCTCCACAGTAAAATCTATCTTCCCTAAGATTTTTAAATGAGTGCTTCCAGTGACCCATATGCTAATCCGTACGTCGCATATGTTAATGCGCACACTGAAAATTAAGCGCGCGTATTATAAACCAAGTAAAAAAATAAAGCGGTAAAAATTTCAATGGCTCGGTTCAGTTTGAGTACAGGAACTGGATTAAGAAGGAATGTTAGGCATGAGTAAAAACAAAAATGGGCCATCAGGCCCATTTTCTTACGCTTATCTAGCTCACTGAGCTAACGCGGCAAACTGCTGAAAATAATCGGGGAATGTCTTAGACGTACAATCTGGATCATTAATGGTGATACCACAATCGGCAAACGCTAACATGGAAAAACACATGGCCATTCTGTGATCGTTATAGGTATCGATTTCCGCCGTATGTGGCTTGCTCGGCGGTGTGATCGAAATATAATCATGGCCTTCATCCACGATGGCACCCACTTTTCTCAGCTCGGTGGCCATGGCGGCTAAACGGTCGGTTTCCTTGATGCGCCAATTATAAATATTGCGAATGGTGGTGGTCCCGGTCGCAAACAAGGCGGCAGTGGCTATGGTCATCGCCGCATCCGGAATGTGGTTCATGTCCAGATCCACCCCCTTGAGTTTTGCCACCCGTGAGATGATGTAATCATCACCCCATTCAATATCGGCGCCCATCTTCTCCAGCACATCGGCAAACTTAACATCGCCTTGAATGCTCAGGCGACCTACACCTGTGACTTTAACTTCACCGCCTTTTATCGCGCCGGCGGCCAGGAAGTAAGACGCCGAAGAGGCATCGCCTTCGACTAATACTTTACCCGGTGACACATAAGTTTGGCCGGCTTTTATCTCGAAGCGCTGATAATCATGATTTATCACCTCGACGCCAAATTGCGCCATCAAGGCTATGGTGATATCGATATAAGGCTTAGAGACCAGCTCACCCTTAATTTTGATGTTAACCTCACCTTTGGCAAGCGGCGCAACCATCAGCAGTGCGGTGAGGAACTGGCTGGATAAGTCCCCTGCTATCTCGACATCGCCGGCGTTTAGCCCGGTCGCCTTGATCGTTAACGGAGGAAAGCCTTCATTCTTGAGATACGTCACCGATGCGCCGAGTTGACGCAGTGCATCGACGAGATCGCCGATGGGACGCTCTTCCATGCGTGGCTCACCGGTTAAGGTAAATTCACCCTGACCTAAGGTCAATGCCGCACAAAGGGGTCGCATTGCCGTACCGGCATTGCCGAGAAACAGTGTCTGCGCCTGTTCTGCATTGAGTGGTGCTCCGATCCCTTCGAGTTCACAGACCGTATTGTTGTCACAGAGTCGATAGTTCACCCCCAATTGCTTGAGCGATGCCAACATATAGCGAATATCATCAGAATCTAACAAATTGGTCAGTGTCGTGGTGCCCTTGGCTAGCGTGGCCAGTAATAGTGCACGGTTAGAGATACTTTTAGAGCCAGGGATATTGATAGTGCCCTGGACCTTGCTGATGGGCTCGAGACGTAGCTGCTTCATTAAAATACTTCTTTATCATCGCGGGACAAACAAACCGCTGGTTAACATTAGATGTTCATGGCAAACAGACTGTAAGGTTTACGACTGGCACCATCACGACAAAATGGTGTTCTGCTTAACCGGTGTTTGAACTTCGTGGTACTAAATTTACTGATTAAGCGGCAGTATTCAACACTTATTTATGTTTTCACCCTGTTTCGAGGTGATTTTCTTTCAAAGTGACATCTTCTGCATCAATACAGGGCTAAAAGTAGGCTTTCACTCTTGTCCATGGTGGAACAGATAAGCTAAGTGGCAATGAATCATGCCAGATAATTACTTTGGTGATTTACTCCTATGCACTATTACTCGGTCTGTGTTTTACGTTACTCTAAAGTTAATGAGTAACAGGCAGATTACGCCAACAAATCTAATAAAAGGGTAAATACGCTTATGTTCGACACTCTCACCGCTATGCCTGCCGATCCTATCCTCGGCTTGATGACTAAATACAAGCAAGACACCCGCGCTAACAAGATAGATCTTGGTGTCGGCGTGTACAAAGATGAGGTGGGTCATACCCCTATCTTAAACTGTGTTAAAAAAGCCGAACAACACCGTATCGATACCGAGGAAACTAAAGTTTACATCGGTCCCACTGGCTCGGCTCAATTTAATAGCCTGCTGGGCGAGCTCGCTTTCGGCAAAGATAACCCAGCCTTGTTAGCCGATCGTATCCGCACCGTGTCTACGCCGGGGGGAACGGGCGCATTAAGAGTCGCCGCTGAATTTATTAAGCGTGCCAGTTCAGCCACACAATCACAAACAGCGGTTATCTGGGTCAGCGATCCAACCTGGGCCAATCATACTGGTCTGTTCGAAGCCGCTGGCATCGAAGTCAAAACCTATCCTTATTATGATTACGACAACAAGAGTCTTAAATTCGATGAGATGAAGGCGGCCCTGTCTCAGGTCGGCCCTGACGATGTGGTCTTACTCCATGCATGCTGTCATAACCCCAGCGGCATGGATCTCAGCGAAGCCCAGTGGGATCAAATCATCGAGATAACCCAGCAACAAGGCTTCACACCGCTTATCGATATGGCCTATCAAGGCTTTGGTGTCGGCGTGGATGAAGATGCCTATGGCGTACGTAAGATGGCTGCATCGGTAGAGAACATGATTCTGTGTAGCTCATGTTCTAAAAACTTCGGCCTGTACCGCGAGCGTATCGGTGCCTGTTCAATCCTAGGCAGAGATACCGCCAGTGTTAATGTGGCCTTCTCTGTGCTGCTTTATGTGGTCCGTTGCATCTACTCTATGCCGCCAGCCCATGGCGCAGCCATAGTCGAAACTATCCTGGGCTCGGATGAATTAAAGCAGCAATGGTTAGATGAACTGAAAATAATGCGAGACCGCATCAATGGCAATCGCAACATGCTAGTAGAAAAGCTGATCGAGAAGGGAGTTAAGCGTGACTTTGGCTTTATCGCCCAGCAGAAAGGCATGTTCTCATTCCTAGGAATTAATCCACAGCAAGTAGAACGCATGCAGCAAGAGTACGGCATCTATATGGTGGATTCTAGCCGCATCAGCATCGCAGGGATCGGACTGGCGAACGTCGATTACTTAGCGGAGTCGATAGCGAAAGTAATATAGAAGTGAAAAGTTCCTAGGACCTAGGACCTAGGTTCTAGGTTCTAGGAACTTGTTTCGAGTCGTTAGGCCTTATGCTTGTTGGCAAAATCCTGCATAAACTCAACTAACGCCTCTACCCCTTCGATTGGCATGGCATTATAGATACTCGCGCGCATGCCGCCCACACTCCGGTGACCTTTGATCGCCACGAGTTTCGCTTCGCTGGCTTGATTAACAAACTCAGCGTTGAGCGCTTCATTGGCCAGGTAAAAAGTCACATTCATCACCGAACGATTTTTAACGCTAACCTTGGACGTGTAAAAATCACTACTGTCGATAAAGTCATAAAGCAGCGCCGCTTTGTGCAGGTTTATCTTGGCCATGACCGCTACGCCACCACTGACTTTTAACCATTTGAACACTTCGGCAGCCAGGTACCAGGCGAAAGTCGGCGGCGTGTTGTACATGGAGCCGTGTTTAACCGCTAAACGATAATCCATGATTGAAGACTGAGGCAGACTTGGCAGTTCAAGCATGTCATCACGGACGATAACAATACTCAGCCCCGAAGGCCCAATGTTCTTCTGAGCACCCGCATAGATCAAGGCATACTTGCTGACATCTATCTCTCTGGACATAATATTCGATGACATATCGGCAATGATTGGCCAAGGAGACTCTAGTTCATCAAATATTTCGATACCATCGACAGTCTCGTTAGGACAGTAATGCAGGTAACGATAGTCTCGATCTATCTTGGTGAGCTCAGGTAAGACTACATGATTCATTCCATTAATATTTTCAACAATATCCAGGCTATCTATCTGAGCGTCACTGGTGAGCTTCTTGGCTTCTGCAACTGCAGATTGAGACCAGCTACCTGAGACCAGGTAGAGGGCTCTACCCTGCTGGCCAAGAAAATTATTCACCACAGCAGAAAACTGGCCTCGGCCGCCGCCGTGCATAAACAGTACATGATAATTTGAAGGGATCGACATCAGTTCGCGCAAATCGATTTCCGCTTGCTCGGTCAATGCAATAAACTCTTTACTGCGATGACTTATCTCCATCACCGAAGTCCCTAGGCCATGCCAATCCAATAACTCAGATTGCGCCTTTTGCATTACGGCTTGGGGTAACATCGCAGGACCTGCACAGAAATTATAAGTCGCGCTCACGTCTCTATCCTCTCATCGTTAGTCATAAAGCAGTCTGCCATAAGGCACATAGCTGTTGTTATCATATTTTTATATTTGAAATTATCTTTTTTACTTTACGCTGGCCTAAAACAAAACGAGCGTCCAATTGGACGCTCGTTGTAGAGGTTAACGCTTATTCGGCAGGTTCTGCCTCAGCCTCGGGCTCATCATCACCTTTCGGCTCTTCGCCTTCGACGACTTGACCAGCTTCGACGTTATCACCCTCTTGGATGATAGGATTGCCCTCTTCATCGAGCTCGACTTCATCCTCATGGATTTCATCGATACGCTGAAGACCAACAACCTTCTCCCCTTCGGCGGTACGAATGATCGTCACACCTTGAGTGTTACGACCAATAGTGGAAACACCGGTTGCAGGAGTACGTACTAAAGTACCTCTATCACTGATAAGCATGATCTCATCATTTTCACCGACTTGGACGGCGCCGACTACGGCACCATTTCGCTCGCTGATCTTGATAGAGACAACACCCTTAGTCGCACGGCTCTTAGCCGGATACTCATCGAGTGCGGTACGCTTACCGTAGCCATTTTCGGTAACGGTCAAAATAGCACCATCTTCTTTCGGTACAATCAGTGAAACCACTTTCTGACCGTCTTCTAAGCGGATACCACGAACGCCGGTAGCGGTACGACCCATAGGACGCAGTGCCACAAGTTCTTCGTTGGTTTCCGGATCGAGTTTGACAAGACCGGTTTCAGAGTCTCTCACCATCTCGTTGAAACGAACCACTTTGCCCGCATCGGAGAACAACATGATGTCACTCTTGCCATCGGTAATATCGACGCCAATAAGCTCATCGCCATCTTTAAGATTTACCGCGATGATGCCGTTTGCACGTGGATTGCTGTATGCCGTGAGTGCTGTCTTCTTCACTGTGCCATGTGATGTTGCCATGATGATGTATTTATCATCGGCATATTCACGCACTGGAAGGATGGCCGTAATATGCTCACCTTCTGAAAGAGGCAGTAAGTTAACGATTGGACGACCACGAGCCTGACGGCTAGCGAGCGGCAACTGATACACTTTAAGCCAATAGAGCTTACCAAAATCAGAGAAACACAAAATCGTATCGTGGGTGTTGGCGACAAGTAACTTCTCGACGAAATCTTCATCTTTCACTTTTGCCGCCGACTTACCTTTACCACCACGGCGCTGAGCCTGGTAATCGGTCAAAGGCTGATACTTGGCGTAGCCTAAGTGAGATAAGGTCACTACCACATCTTCTTCGTTGATAAGATCTTCGAGACTCATATCAACTTCGTTAGCATTGATGACGGTACGGCGCTCATCACCGAAGTTTTCAAGTATTTCGTGTAACTCTTCCTTGATCACTTCCAACAAACGTTCAGGGCTGCGTAAGATATAGAGTAAAGCCGCAATGACCTCAATCAGCTCTTCATACTCGGCTAATATCTTCTCATGCTCTAGACCGGTTAGCTTATGTAAGCGTAAGTCTAAGATAGCCTGTGCTTGTTGCTCGGTCAGGTAGTAGCGATCATCACGAATACCGTACTCAGGCTCTAACCATTCAGGACGCGCCGCATCATCACCGGCCTTCTCAAGCATGGCTTTAACGTGACCTAACTCCCAACCTTGAGCAACCAGCTTAACTTTGGCCTCTGCAGGCGTCGGTGACGCCTTGATCATCGCAATGATAGGATCTATGTTAGCCAACGCAATAGCGAGAGATTCTAAGATGTGGGCACGATCGCGCGCTTTACGCAGTTCAAATACGGTACGGCGAGTCACCACTTCACGGCGGTGTAAGATGAAGCACTCTAGCATCTCTTTTAGGTTAAACAATTTTGGCTGACCATTGGTCAAGGCCACCATGTTTATCCCGAATGAGCATTGCATCTGAGTCTGGGCATAAAGATTGTTAAGTACAACCTCACCCACCTCGCCACGCTTGATCTCGACAACGATGCGCATGCCATCTTTATCGGATTCATCACGCAGACCTGTGATGCCTTCAATCTTCTTATCTTTAACCAGCTCGGCTATCTTCTCGATAAGACGTGCCTTGTTAACCTGATAGGGAAGTTCGTGGACGATAATGCGCTCACGGCCATTATCTTCGACTTGAACTTCAGCCTTGGAACGCATAATTGCGCGTCCACGGCCCGTCTTGTAGGCCTCGATGATCCCTTTGCGACCATTGATGATGGCGGCGGTGGGGAAATCTGGACCTGGAATGTATTCCATTAACTGTTCAATAGACAGTGCGGGTTCTTCGATTAGCGCCAAACAACCTTTAATCACTTCAGTGATGTTGTGTGGCGGGATATTGGTCGCCATACCAACGGCAATGCCTGAAGAACCGTTAATCAAGAGTGTCGGTATACGGGTAGGCATGACTGCCGGAATAAACTCAGTACCATCATAGTTAGGCACGAAGTCGACGGTCTCTTTCTCAAGATCCGCCAATAACTGATGGGCTAACTTATCCATACGGATTTCGGTATAACGCATCGCCGCCGCCGCATCACCATCGACAGAACCAAAGTTACCTTGGCCATCAATTAAGGTGTAGCGCATGGAGAAAGGCTGTGCCATACGAACGATAGTATCATAAACCGCAGTATCACCGTGAGGGTGGTACTTACCGATAACGTCACCGACAACACGTGCCGATTTCTTATAAGGTTTGTTCCAATCGTTTTTAAGTTCACTCATCGCGAAGAGTACGCGGCGGTGAACAGGTTTAAGACCGTCACGAACATCCGGTAGTGCACGGCCCACGATCACGCTCATGGCGTAATCTAGATATGAATTTTTTAATTCGTCTTCAATATTAATTGGTGTTATAGATGAAGCCAGATCAGTCATAAACTGCTCGATCCCTTGAAATTGTGCTTACCTGTTACCAGCCAAAATAGCGCAGTAAAAGTCTCAGCCTGAAAACGTGATTTGGCATTCTAACACAGTTATTTTTTGTCACCAGACCCTATTCAACTTTCAAGATAAATAAGTGTTAACTCAGGGTCTTTTTATATTTCGAGCTTGAATTTAGCTCAATCTCGATGGGTGTAGTGCAAGGCATAGAGTGATTACGCCTAATGGGTAAAGCTAAAAGCGCGTAACACAACAATAAGCCCACTGAAATGAGCCCCTAGGGCAGCGATTAACAGGAGTGACTGCGTTATCGCTTGTTTTTGTTCGACTGCATATATCTAGAAGGTTGATCAACCCAGGAGCAGTTACCGAATAGCTTGACCATACATGCTCCGCCTTACCTCAGTTCATATAAAGAGTAAGGGTCAACAACTCGCTGTAAAACAAGCATGAAAGGTCAACAGGCCTAAAAAATTGACCAAAATCAAACAATGTTTGCTAATCAATCCATTGGTTAAATACACGTTGGATTCATATTGATACTGGCTTTGAATCAGCTGGCCTATAGCTATCGTGGGATTCATATTGATACCGGCTTTGAATCTGACATTCTATGGGTATAATGGCGTCATTAATAATCCCTATTGAGGTGATATAGTGGAGCAAGACATTAAACCTGAGATAAATGTCGATCCGGCCGAGATCGCAAAATTCGAAAAAATGGCAGCCACCTGGTGGGATCCAGAAGGCGAATTTAAACCATTACATAAGCTTAATCCTCTTCGACTCAACTATATCGATCAAACCTGTGGTGGTCTGTTTGGTAAGCGGGTCCTGGATGTCGGCTGTGGCGGTGGTATTTTATCTGAGAGCATGGCCCGCATCGGCGCCAAAGTTAACGGCTTAGACATGGGCACTGAACCTCTTGATGTCGCCAGACTGCACGCCATAGAAACCGGCGTGCAGCTTGACTATATACAGGACACTGCCGAATCTCACCGAGAAACAAATCTGGCTAGCTACGATGTGATCACCTGTATGGAGATGCTCGAACACGTCCCTAGCCCTCGCTCTGTGGTTCAAGCCTGTGCCGATATGGTAAAACCCGGCGGTTATGTGTTCTTCTCCACCATCAATCGAAATCTGCGGGCTTATATAGAAACCATCTTGGGCGCCGAATACCTGCTAAAGATGCTGCCAGTGGGCACCCATGACCATAAGAAGTTTATCAAGCCATCTGAGTTAATTTCACTGGCCGAGCATGCCGAGCTGTTCTGTGAAGATGCAACGGGGATCACCTATAATCCGCTAACAGACACCTTCACTTATAGCAAAAGTGTCGATGTGAACTACATGATCGCCACACGTAAGAGTGAAGATTGATGACAACACATCTCGATGAGGCTAGCAGCGTCAGCATAAAAGCCGTGTTATTCGATCTTGACGGTACGCTCGCCGACACCGCACCAGATCTGGTGGCGGCGCTGAATATGGGCTTAGCCGAGTTAGGTTACCCGCAAGTTAGTCTCGAAGAGATGCGCCATGTTGCCTCCGATGGCAGTATGGCGCTAGCTAAAGCGGCCTTGCCAGAGGCATCTGAGGAGGTTCACCTTAAGGCACAGCAGTTACTCTTGAGTTTTTATACCCATGTAAACGGTCAATTTTGCCGTTTATTTGCCGGTATCGCTGAGCTGCTCGCGCATTTGGACCACCGAGGCATCCCCTTTGGCATAGTGACCAACAAGCCCGCCAGATACACCCGGCCTCTGATCGCGGCCCTAGGTTTGACGCAATCCATGAAAACCGTGATCAGCGGTGACAGTACACTTTACGCTAAACCTCATACCGCGCCCATGCTGCTCGCCTCACAGCAGATAGAATGCAAAAACCAAGAAATTCTCTACCTTGGGGATGCGAAACGGGATCTGGTCGCGGCGCGGGCATCGGGAATGCTAGGGGGTGTCGCGCTATGGGGCTATATCGATGAAGCAGATACGCCGGATAATTGGCCAAGCGATTATCATTTCGACTCCCCCCTGGATGTAATTAAATTTCTCAGTTAGCACACAGGCGTTCCTTGCTCATAAAAGGTTCATAAGATCGAAAAGATCGCCAATCGATCATGGGATCTTTTCATCTTGTGTGGTCCGTTCAATATTCCACCTCGATGGGATAAAGCCAATGAATTCCGACCTCAAAGGTTAGCCAATACTAACCCTAAATCTTACCCTCAAGTTATCCACAAGATGACCACAGCTTGTTGAAATAATTTGGACTTGCAAAATCACCAAAACGACACTATCTTGTACCTTAGAAATTTAAAAACACTATATCTTGTGTGTGAGTGACAAATAGAGACACAAGTAATGACTTATTTATCGTCATGGAAATTACCAATTTAGGTGTTGAAATTGGTTGTTATACAGGGAATCGTAGGATGAGCTTAACCCCTCATACTCAAAAATTATTATCAAGGCCTATCTTTAATGAATAGCAATATGAAAGTCACCAAACGTAGTGGCGAGCGCGAGACCATCGACCTAGAAAAAATCCACCGCGTGATCACTTGGGCAGCCAAAGATCTTAAAAATGTGTCGGTATCAGAGGTGGAGCTTAGATCGCATCTGCAATTTTTCGATGGTATTCCTACCGAAGCTATTCATGAAACGATTATTAAGGCCGCTGCCGATCTCATCTCACCAGAAGCACCAGATTACCAGTTCCTCTCTGCCCGCTTAGCCGTCTTTCATTTAAGAAAGAAGGCATTCGGCCAGTTTGAGCCGCCTGCATTGTATGATCATGTTGTGAAGCTGGTCGAGGCAGGTAAATATGACAAGCATATTCTTGAAGATTACAGCCGCGAAGAACTCGACATCTTAGATGGTTATGTGGATCACTGGCGTGATATGAGCTTTTCCTACGCGGCAGTCAAACAACTGGAAGGTAAGTACTTGGTGCAAAACCGAGTCACTCACGAGATATATGAGAGTGCGCAGTTCCTTTATATCTTAGTCGCCGCCTGTTTGTTCGCTAAATATCCGCAAGAGACACGCCTTAGCTACATTAAGCGTTTCTATGATGCAGTTTCCACCTTTAAAATTTCACTGCCAACACCGATCATGGCTGGGGTGCGTACTCCGACACGCCAATTTAGCTCATGTGTGTTGATCGAATGTGGCGATAGCTTAGATTCAATCAATGCGACGGCCTCTTCTATCGTTAAATATGTCAGCCAGCGCGCCGGCATAGGTGTGAATGCGGGCCGAATTAGAGCCTTGGGTAGCCCAATCCGTGGCGGTGAGGCTTTCCATACGGGTTGTCTGCCTTTCTTTAAGTATTTTCAGACCGCGGTTAAGTCTTGTTCCCAAGGCGGAGTTCGTGGTGGTGCAGCCACCTTGTTCTACCCTCTCTGGCACCTCGAAGTCGAATCTCTACTGGTATTGAAGAATAACCGTGGTGTCGAAGATAACCGTGTCCGTCATCTGGATTATGGTGTCCAGCTCAACAAACTCATGTATCAACGCCTGATCAAAGGCGGAATGATCAGTTTATTTAGCCCATCGGATGTCCCTGGACTTTATGATGCATTTTTTGCAGATCAAGACGAGTTTGAACGTCTGTATCTTCAATATGAAGCCGATGCCTCTGTGCGCAAAACACAGATAAAGGCGACAGAGCTATTCTCATTGATGATGCAAGAGCGTGCCTCTACTGGCCGTATCTATATTCAAAATGTGGATCATTGTAATACCCACAGTCCTTTTGACAGTAAGGTTGCACCGATCAGACAGTCAAACCTGTGTCTTGAGATTGCACTGCCGACTAAGCCGCTCAATAACATAGATGATCCAGAAGGCGAAATAGCCCTCTGTACCTTGTCTGCTTTAAACTTAGGTGCGATCAAAGATCTATCCGAACTCGAGCCCTTGGCAGACCTGGCAGTGAGAGCCTTAGATAACTTACTCGATTATCAGGATTACCCTATCATCGCAGCACGCAAGTCTTCGATGAATCGTCGTACCTTAGGCATAGGCGTGATTAACTTTGCTAATTACTTGGCGAAGGAAGGTGTACGCTACTCAGATGGTTCGGCGAATAACATCACCCATAAAACATTCGAAGCCATACAATACTACCTGCTCAAGGCTTCGATGAATTTGGCCAAAGAGCAAGGCCCCTGCCCGTTATTCCATGAAACGACGTATTCGAAGGGTGTACTGCCCATCGATACCTATAAGCGTGCCCTGGATAAGATATGTGATGAGCCATTGCATATGGATTGGGAGACACTGCGTCAAGACATCGTTAAGCATGGACTGCGTAACTCCACCTTATCGGCTCTGATGCCATCAGAAACATCATCGCAGATCTCCAACGCGACAAACGGTATCGAGCCACCGCGTGGACTCATCAGTGTTAAGTCGAGTAAAGATGGTCAGCTAAAGCAAGTGGTCCCGGATTTCGAGAAGTATCAACATAGCTATGAGCTGCTTTGGCAGATGCCTAACAATGATGGCTATATACAGCTTGTGGGCTTGATGCAGAAGTTTGTCGACCAAGCCATTTCGGCAAACACTAACTATGATCCTAGCCGATTCGAAGGTAACAAGGTCCCGATGCAGGTATTATTGAAAGACCTGTTGAATGCCTACAAACTCGGTGTCAAGACGCTCTACTATCACAACACTCGTGATGGCGCTTCGGATCAGCTAGATAGCATAATCAGCATAGAGAAAGAAGACGAAGACTGCGAAGGCGGTGCGTGTAAGATATAATACCAATCTGTATAAAGGTTTGGTCACGCTGCAGTGATTGAGATCTGGACTCGTCATATAATGATTGAGTCCATAATTAAATTTATTAGGGGCATGATGCCCCTGTATTCTGGAAGAAAACATGGCCTACTCTACATTTTGTCAAACACCTAATAATGCGCGTCTTGAACCTATGTTCATGGGGCAGTCGGTTAACGTCGCCCGTTACGACGTACAAAAATATGAAGTGTTTGAAAAGCTGATTGAAAAACAGCTGTCTTTTTTCTGGCGTCCAGAAGAAGTCGATGTCAGTAAAGATAAAATTGATTACGCCGCTCTTCCAGATCATGAAAAACATATTTTTATCTCCAATCTGAAATATCAAACCTTACTCGACTCGATTCAGGGCCGCTCACCGAATGTAGCATTCTTGCCTCTGGTGTCGCTACCTGAACTGGAAACCTGGATCGAAACCTGGTCTTTCTCTGAGACCATTCACTCACGCTCTTACACTCATATCATACGTAATATTGTCAACGATCCTTCTATCATTTTTGATGACATAGTTCAAAATGAAGAGATCCTCAAGCGTGCGACAGATATTGCCCAGTACTATGATGACTTGATTCTGCTCACCCAAGCCTTTCACCTTCACGGCGAAGGCACCCACACCATAAACGGTAAAGAGCTGCTGGTCACACAGCGTACGATCAAGAAGTCACTCTATCTGTGTATGGTGTCAGTCAACGTGTTAGAAGCGATTCGTTTCTACGTGAGCTTCGCCTGCTCTTTCGCATTCGCCGAGCGTAATGTCATGGAAGGCAACGCTAAGATTATCCGTCTTATCGCCCGTGATGAGGCGCTGCACCTTAACAGCACGCAACATATCCTCAAGATAATGCGTGCCGGTGCTGACGATCCTGAAATGGGTGAGATAGCCGAAGAGTGTGAACAGCAAGCCTATGACATTTTTGTCAAAGCCGCCGAGCAAGAGAAAGAATGGGCCCAATACCTGTTTAAAGACGGCTCCATGATCGGTCTTAACGAAGCAATCTTGTGTCAATATGTCGAGTACATTACTAATGAGCGCATGAAGTCGGTCAACCTGCCATGTCACTATAAAGAGATAACCAACCCACTGCCTTGGATGAAGAACTGGTTAGAGAGTGATGCGGTTCAAGTCGCGCCACAAGAAGTAGAAGTGTCCTCTTACCTTGTGGGTCAAATCGATGCCTCTATCGATGAAAGTGAATTTGAAGATTTTGACCTTTAGTAAAATCTTAAAAAAAGCCCCCATCGTCAGTCTCGATGGCCAGCCAGTGCTGCTGTTTAATCAGCAGCACCCTAGCCTCTTGATTGCACTGGAGCATAAGAAAATTCAGGTCTTCTCGGAGTGCCGTAATGGTTATTGCGGTGCCTGTAAAACCAAAATCATCAGCGGCAGCGTGACCTACCATACCCAGCCCTTAGTCACACTCAAAGCCGATGAGTGTCTGCCCTGTTGTTGTACTCCCACTAGCGACTTAGATCTTAATCTGTCACCAGAAGGCGCAGATGTCGTGACTCGCCCGGGCATAACAACCGCTGTCATCGCCCTAGAACAAACCAAAGCCTAATATCTTTAGCCGACAATATAGAACTCCAATCCCTATATCAGCCGCTGTGATCATCTTAGTACAAACCAAGCCCTAATCTCTTTAGCCGACAATATAGAGCTCCAATCCCTATATCAGCCGCTGTGATCATCTAAATACAAACCAAAGCCTAATCTGCCAGTCAGACAATATATGCTTCTAGGCCCTATATATCAGCCGCACCGATCATCCTTGAACAAACCTAATCCTGATTAATTAGACACAAAAAAGCCCGATCTCAATAAACAGTGATTTGCTTATTGGATCAGGCCCAGTTAATGAGCTTAAAAATATTAAAGCGCGATGGCCAGCTCGGCACCTTGTCTGATGGCGCGTTTCGCATCGAGCTCGGCCGCGACGTCGACCCCACCAATGAGATGAACCGGTAGGCCAGTGGCTTGCATCTCTTCGAGCAAGCTGCGATTAGACACTTGACCGGCACATAGAACCACATTGTCCACGGCTAATATCTCATCTTTATCATCAATGGATATGTGCAATCCCAGATCATCAAACTTACGGTAGCTGACACCAGTTTTCATCTTGACCTTATGCTGTTTCAGCACAGAGCGATGGATCCAACCCGTAGTCTTACCCAGATCTTTGCCCATTTTAGTCGTCTTACGTTGCAGCAGATAGATCTCATGGGCCTCAGGCTCGGTCTCGAGAGCATCAGCATCATCGGCATGGCGCAGACCCCCTCGGTGTTTATACTCTTTATCTATGCCCCACTGCTTTAACCATTTATCGGGTTGCAAGGTTGAAGACTCCTGCTCACAGATGAAATGAGCCAGATCGAAGCCAATTCCGCCGGCACCGATCAAGGCGACGCGTTTACCTAGCTTCACTTCACCTTTGAGCACTTGCTGATAATCCACCACGCGGGGATCATCGAAGCCATCAAGCTTGAGCTCTCTTGGCACCACACCCGATGACATCACAATTTCATCGAATTGTTCATCCCGAACCACAGAGGCGTCCAAACGGGTATTGAGTCTTAACTCGACCTTGTGGAGCTTCATCTGGGCCTTGAAGTAACGTATGGTCTCGTCAAACTCCTCTTTTCCCGGAATTTTTCGGGCAAGGTTAAACTGACCACCAACTTCAGATTTAGCTTCGAACAAGACCACATCGTGACCTCGAGTGGCGGCGTAAATAGAAAATGCCATGCCGGCAGGTCCAGCGCCCATGACGGCGATACGTTTCTTCTTCTGCGCCGGCGTGAAATTAAGCTCAGTCTCATAACAGGCTCTGGGGTTAACCAAACAGGTCGAACGTTTGCGCGCAAACACATGGTCTAAACACGCCTGATTACAACCAATACAGGTATTGATGAGCTCAGGCGTATTAGCCGCGGCTTTATTGACAAAGTCCGGATCGGCTAAGAAGGGTCTCGCCATGGAGACCATGTCGGCCTGACCCGATGCGATGATCTGTTCGGCAATTTCTGGTGTGTTAATTCTGTTAGTGGCGATGAGCGGTACCGAGACTTCAGATTTAAGTTTCTCGGTGACCCAGGCGAACGCGCCTCTTGGCACACTGGTGGCTATGGTGGGAATTCTGGCTTCATGCCAACCAATCCCGGTATTAATGATGTTGACCCCTTCTTTCTCGAGCCGCTTAGCCAGCTCGACCACCTCTTCCCATGAGGAGCCGTTGTCGATCAGATCCAGCATGGAGAGTCTGAAAATAATGATAAATTCTTTGCCGACTTTCTCGCGTATGCTACGAACAATCTGCAGTGGAAATTTAATCCGATTGTCGAAACTGCCGCCCCATTCATCATCACGCACGTTAGTGCTGGCTGAGATAAACTCGTTGATGAGATAACCTTCGGACCCCATGACCTCTACGCCGTCATAACCCGCCTTTTTCGCTAAGGCAGATGAGGTCGCATAATCTTTGATGGTGCCACGAATTTGCCTGGCTGACATGGGCGAAGGCGTGAAAGGGGTAATAGGTGACTTAATCTTGCTCGGCGCCACAGAAAAAGGATGGTAGCCATAACGACCGGCGTGTAGCAGCTGAATACAAATTTTGCCATCGGCGTCATGCACCGCCTTGGTGATCTTCTTATGCTTAGACACTTGCCAGGGGAAACTGAGTTGACAGCCGTTAGGCGCCAGGCGGCCACGTAAGTTTGGCGAGATCCCGCCAGTGACAATCAGACCCACGCCACCTAGAGCACGTTCTTGATAAAATACTGCCAGTTTCTCAAAACCGCCCTTTTCCTCTTCTAAACCTGTGTGCATAGAGCCCATTAGCACACGGTTTTTTAACTGGGTGAAGCCCAGATCTAAGGGTTCTAATAAATGCGGAAACGACATTCAAACATCCTTTTTAAACAAGTGATTTAAATCAGCATACCTCTTGTTTCTCCTAAGCTCAACTCTAGACCCACCTAGGTTTTATCAGATTCCTTTACAATTCAATTAACCCAATTCGCATTTTTTCAGTTAGCATAGTGATATTGAAGTAACAAAGGAATGGATGATGTCCGCTAAACCCTCATTAATTAAAAGAATATTTCAGCTAATCTGGAAAAGTATCAACGGATTTAGAAAGCTGGTGCTTAACCTGTTCTTTTTCGGCTTCCTCGCCATAGTCATCGTCGCTGTCAGTGTCGATGATGATGTTCAGGTTGAATCAGGCTCAGCCCTGGTTCTGGACTTAGCCGGTTCAGTCGTTGAACAAAAGCGTCAAGTCGATCCCATCGAAGCGGCCATGAAAAGCAGCAAAAATAACGATGGTTCGGGTGAAATATTACTCGCCGATATCCTCAATGTCATCGATAATGCCGCCGCCGATGAGCGTATCTCTGCTATCGTATTAGACATGGGTCACCTCAGATGGACTGGGATAAGTAAACTTCAATCTATTGGTGATGCCCTGACCCGCTTTAAAGCAACGGGCAAACCCATATTGGCAACAGCCAATTGGTACGGACAGAATCAGTACTTCTTAGCCAGCTTCGCCGACACCATCTATCTTAATCCACAGGGAAGTGTGGAATTAAACGGCTTGAGTCGCTACCGTCAGTACTATAAATCTGCATTAGATAAGCTTAAAATTAATGCGCATATTTTCCGTGTCGGTACCTTCAAGTCAGCAGTCGAGCCTTATATCCGCGACGATATGTCTCCGGCTGCTAAAGAAGCCAACATTGAATTACTCAATGATATCTGGGCCAGTTATGCAGCCACAGTGTCAAGCAACCGCGACATCAACCCTGAGCAGCTGGTGCTCGATGCAGAAGATTACCTGCGTGAGCTAGATAAGGCCGATGGTAAATCGGCAGATATGGCAATCAACATGGGTTGGGTAGACGAATTAGCCTCTGCTGAAGCCTTCAGACTCGAAATGATAGACACTGTGGGTAAAGCCGCAGACGGCAACAGCTACAAGCAGGTAAGCTTGTATGACTATCAATCGCTCATGTCGACTCAAGCGGATCTCTTCATCGAGGATACCGTCGGCATCATAGTGGCGAAAGGCACCATACTCAACGGTAATCAACCCGCCGGTCAGATTGGTGGTGAGAGCACCTCCCAGCTACTTCGCAAGGCCAGATTTGATGATAAGGTCAAGGCCGTTGTGCTGCGCGTAGATAGCCCAGGCGGCAGTGCGTTTGCCTCTGAGCAAATCCGTCAAGAAGTGCTGGCACTCAAGACTGCCGGTAAACCTGTCGTCGTGAGCATGGGCAGCTATGCCGCTTCCGGTGGATACTGGATCTCGGCGAGCGCCGACTACATCTATGCTACACCCACCACACTCACGGGCTCCATCGGCATCTTCGGTATGATCACCACCTTCGAAGATTCACTCTCTAGCTTAGGCATACACACAGATGGTGTCGCCACCTCACAGTGGGCGGGCATTTCGGTGGCCAAAGGCTTAACCCCTGAGATTAAGAGCGTGATTCAACGTCATATCGAACGTGGATACCATGACTTCATCTCTCTGGTCGCTAAAGAGCGCGACATGAGCCTGGAGGAAGTCGATGCCATCGCCCAGGGACGAGTGTGGTCCGGCCGTAAGGCACTCGAGTTAGGACTTATCGATGAGCTTGGCGATCTGGACAAAGCCGTTGCCAAGGCAGCTGAAATGGCTGACTTAACAGAGTTCGATAGTCAAATAATAGAACAGGAGTTGAGCCCACAAGAGCTATTTATCCAGGAGATGTTCGCATCGGCCGCCGCTTACTTGCCCCAGAGCAGCATGGGTAATTCAATCATAGAACAAGTGCTGACCCAGTGGTCCGGTGTGATTGAAGAGTTCAATAGCTTCGATGATCCTAACGGCATGTACCTGTTCTGCGATAACTGTACGCTATAACCTCAGCATGACTGAGCCAGAGTAGCAGAGTCTAAACACTGGCTCTGTAACAAACACAAACCCGATCAGGCTCTGCCTGCTCGGGTTTTTAAGTTTTAACACTTGTATTGTCACAGATACAAACTTAACTAGTATAAATAGCGGAAACCATTGGGTGAAGCTCAGCAAGCAAGTATACTTCAGCCAAATAGCGTCCATTTGAATATAACAATGACCAAACGTTCCATATATGTTGCCTATACAGGCGGCACCATAGGCATGCAAAAGACCTCCCATGGCTTCGCCCCTGTCGCAGGTTTTCTCACCGATTGTGTCAAGGCCATGCCTGAGTTCTATCATGAGGATATGCCAGAATTCGTGATTCAGGAATACAGTCCACTGATAGATTCGTCTGATATGGCGCCGACAGATTGGCAGATGATCGCCGATGATATTAAGTTAAACTACGACAAGTATGATGGCTTCGTGATCTTACATGGCACAGATACCATGGCCTTCACCGCTTCGGCCTTGTCTTTCATGTTACAAGATCTCTCGAAACCTGTGATTGTCACTGGGTCTCAGATCCCCCTCGCCCAGCTCAGATCCGATGGTCAAACCAACCTGTTAAACTCGCTCTACATTGCCGCCAATTATCCGGTCGCTGAAGTGGGTCTATTCTTTAATAACAAGCTGTTTCGGGGAAACAGGACGACCAAGACTCACGCCGATGGTTTCGGCGCCTTCGCCTCACCTAACTTTCCCTTATTACTCGAGGCAGGCATCAAGATCCACATGAAGGCCGGAAAGATAGCTGAGCCATCGGATAAGCCTTTGGATGTCGCCACCATCAGTCCCCAACCAATAGGCGTGGTAACACTCTATCCGGGCATCACCACCGACATCATAGAGAACATCTTACAGCAACCGGTCAAAGCACTGATCTTGCTTACCTATGGGGTCGGTAACGCCCCTCAAAATCCAGCGCTGCTAAAAGTGCTGTCACAAGCGAGTCAACGTGGGATAGTCTTGGTTAACCTCACCCAATGTCTACAGGGCAAGGTCAATATGTCGGGCTATGCCACGGGTAATGCCCTGCAAGAGGCGGGTGTGATCAGTGGTGCGGATATGACGACGGAAGCCGCCTTGACTAAGTTACACTATCTCCTGTCTAAGCCTATGTCTCCTACGCAAGTGAGAGAGGCTATGCAGCAGGATCTGGTTGGCGAGCTGAGCGAAGACTAAAAAAAGATCCTAGGAGCTAGATGCTAGTTCCTAGGACCTTTTCTATTAAAGGTCTTTCTCTTTAAACTCGGCGATGGACTCACCCTTGAACTGCTTCTTCAGCTGAGACTTAGATAATTCATTGAGCTGCCCGGCAGAATTCACCGTTAAATGATCCGTTTGGTTCAATCGTCTCGCTTGATATAGCATCACCAACTGCAGCGTCGAGTCACGCTGGGCTAGTGACAACGCGGTGCCGTCTTCCCACTTTCCCAACTCTACGCCGCTGACGAGTCTCTCATAGACGACATGGGGCATATCATCGATCATCTTATTTATATCTGTCATACACTTTTCCGTTTATGCAATACCATTCTCACGCGAGTGATCATGTAGCCCACAAAGCCCAACACAAAACACGCACTGGCGATGTAAGATCGAATCCCTTGGGCAGGCTCCCCTCCCCAAAACCAGATCACCACTCCCGCGATAAACAAGGTCATAGACAACATGCTGTGATTCATCAGCTGATTCGAACGTTTAATATGACTGATGGTGCTCAATGAGTCAGTATTACCGGTTAGGTCTGCATTGCAGAAGCTGCATGCCGTCGCCTTACTCGAGATCCGTTTCTGACAACTTGGACATTTAATTAATGCCATCGCTACCTCAAAATTATGATTAGTGAACTAGCGAAGTTCGTCAACGACGGCTAACATCGCCGTGAGTGAGGCTTCACCAAGATAGATTGAGCGTTCAGGAGACCATCCCGACATAGGGTCTGCTAAATTATCATTATCTTTAAATGGCATCTCCAATGTATTAGACAAACATTGGAATGTTTCGGCGACCCAGTTAGAGGCCACGGTTAGATTTGCCTTGCCAGGCTCATCTTTGTCGTAACCAAACTCAGTTTGGAAGTCAGCGCTGGTTAACTTGAGTGCTTGAACAAATTTCTGCTGCAAGGCGGCCATCTTATCATTATAACAAGGCACGCCTTCACAACCTGCAAGGAAGACGAAAGGCAGGCCTTCATCACCATGAACATCATAAAACAGATCCACGCCTGTCTCTTTCATCTTATTAGTGACATGGAATACTTCCGGGCTCTTCTCGAGAGACGGGCTGAGCCATTCACGATTAAGATTAACGCCGGCAGCATTGGTTCTCAAGTGGCCCCTCACCGAACCATCTGGATTCATATTAGGCACAATATAGAAATTTGCCTTGTCTAATAATGCTTTTGCATTGGCACAATCACCGTCTAGAAGATTATTGATAAAGCCTTCTACCAACCATTCGGCCATCGTCTCACCCGGATGCTGACGAGCGGTGATCCAGATATTTGCCTTCGACTCGTCGCCATCACCCACCTTGATTAAGGTCAGATCTCTGTCATCGAGTGTCAAACCCAGATGCTCAAGACTCACGAGGGGATGCATTTGCACTGCGGCCAGCAGATCTTGATGACGCTCGTAGCTGTATGGGGCGAAATAGGCAATTTGAATCACATCACAGTCGAGATCGACCGCTATGGTCAATTTGCCATCTTTATACTCTGTGGGTAATCTAAACCATTGTTGTCTATCGTATGTGGCTACGGCTTGATAGTTTTCCCATCCTTTTGGATAGGAGGCAGAGCCAGCGTTGACAATATTAAGCAGATATCGATTACCCACTTCACCTTCGAGGCGGAAGTTGAACCATTGGTAAAATTCTCCACCAACGTCCGGGCGAATGGCTAACTGCACATCATTAATATTATCTTGATTGATGACTTCAATGTTTCCACCATCAAAATTAGCACTGATCCGCATAGGTCTTCCTTTGATTAATCTGAGAGAATGGAGTCATCTGAACCTAGTGACTCAATAAATGGCCTATAGGATAAACGAAAATGTGCATTGAGGCAGCTAAAAAACAAAAAAGCCACATCGAGTGTGGCTTTTGTATGCTTAATTTAAACCGGTTCACCAATTAGCAAAGCTATACCCTTGTCCTCTGACCGTGTTAATCAGAGTTTTTGGTAGCTGAGTATCGGCTAATTTACGGCGAGTATTACTGATATGCATATCCAGATTTCGATCGAACCTGCCGAGATCTTTATGCAGTACACTGCGCTGTAATTCCTGTTTCGTGATCACTTTCCCTTTGCGTTCGAACAGGTACTTAAATAATTTAAATTCTGTTTGAGTAAGGATAACCTTTCTCGATGCTATCGAAACACAATATTGAGTATCATCAAATTTAACTTCGGTGTCAGAGGTTGGGCTGACAGTAAATTTCTCTGCTCGAGTTAATTCTACGCGACGTTGTAATGCTATCATACGGACTAAAAGCTCCTTTACGCTAAAAGGCTTTGTAAGAAAATCATCGGCCCCGAGTTCATAGCCTTTTATTCTTTCATCTTCATTATCGATGGCAGAAATCACTATCACGGGGATCTGATCTTTTCTTGCAGCCAATAAACCAAATCCATCTAATTTTGGCATCATAATATCTAGCAGAATAATATCGGGGAGGTCTTCCTCTAATATTGCCAATGCTTCAAAACCATTCTCAGCACAGACAATATTGTGTCCTTCAGCCTCTAACGCTTCCTCAAGTAATTCCCTAAACACTAGATCATCATCGACCAATAATATTTTGCTCATCTCACCAATCATTGCGAATGCGAACCGTTATCATTAACACTACTATAGCTATTAGTTTAACTCCAGTTGTTTTTTATTTAAATGTGAGCTGTGTTAGTTATTTAAACTAAAAACTTTGGTTAACACCTTGTTAAAGGTCTAGGCAAAAAAAGACCAGACTAAGGTCTGGTCTTTTTTTAAACACAATTTTTAAACTCTTTTTTTAAACAGAATGTCGAACCCTAGTGGTTCAACACGGGCGTTTAAATGTTATTTCATCATCAGTTCACGGATATATTTAACTGGGGCACTGCCGTAACTTAGAAATTGTTCGTGGAATGTTTTAAGATCAAATTTCTCACCTTGAGACGTTTTAAGCTCCTCCCTGAAATCATAAATCTCACGGTAGCCTGAATAGTAACTGGTCAGCTGTACTTGACTCAGCGTCGCCCTCCTCCACTTACCTTCGGCTTCTGCTGTTTGTTGAAACGCTTCTTCAGTCATTAAAGTAATGGCTTGCTCTTCAGTCATCCCCTTTACCTGAATACTGTAATCGAGAATCGTGTTAGCTATGACTCGTAAGTTCCACTTGTAGTACATCAACCAAAGTTCTGGCTCGAAATTACCATAACCTTCTTCGAGCATCATACGCTCAGAATACACGGCCCAGCCTTCGACCATGGCGCCATTACCAAACAAGCTCTTGATCAAACTTGGTGACTCATTTGAATAAACCAGCTGAGTGTAGTGACCTGGAATGGCTTCGTGAATATTGAGCACCTGCAAGATCCAGTGATTGTATTCACGCAGATAGCTTTCTGCCGATTCATCACTCATGCCATCGAGAGGAGTCACGTTATAATAGGTGTTACTCGATTTCTCATAGGGACCAGGCGCACTGATTGACGCCCCGGCAAAACCACGCATATAGGCAGGCGTCTCACGCACAACCAGAGGTTTATTGGGATCTAAGGTGACCAGGTTCTTCTCTTGCACAAATGCAATGAGCTCAGGAATTTGTGCGCGTACTTCATCGACAAACGCATCGCGTTTTACATGCTTAGATGACAATTTATCGATCAACTGTTTGGTGGCGCTGTTTTGATCTGCAGGCATGGCGGTGTCGAAATAGGTAGACCAAAGCTTAGACGTGATCTTTGCCATCTCATCCTGTACCCGAACCTTGTCGGCACTGGCCTTCTCATATAAGGCTTTGCCACTCATCCCGGCCTGAATATCGAAGGCAAACTTCTCTTCATAGAGGGCTTCACCAATTCTGAAACTGCGCGCACCATCGCGTGTTAATTGTGTTTCGAGCCCATCGAGCCACTCAATATGCTCATTGATAGCGTGAGTCGATGCGTTAAAGCGGGTCTCGAACAAGGCTTTTTCATCTGCTGTTAACCCAGAGTCTTTTGCCTGAGTCAGTAGCTCATCAGAAAAAACAGAGAAGGCGCCCTTGTTCTGCATTATTGCTAGTTGAGTATGCTCGAGCGTTGGCGATTCAATATTATTCTGGGCCGCTTGATAATAGGCTGGCACATTTTCCATTCGTGCAAGCACCGAGCGTAGACGGGTATCCAAGGGGGCAAAATCTTCGTTCACCAATTGTGCGAAGCCGCCGGCAACATTGTATGAAGAGGGGTCCCACTGCCAGGACTTAAATTCCTCGATCTCCCAGATGTCTCTTTTAAGCAAGTTTTCAATTAATCGATAATCGATCAGCTCATTAGCCGACAGCTTATCTAGATCGAAAGAGGCGAGCTTACTCAACTCTTTCTGGTTAAAGGCTAAAGACAGTTTACGATTCTTGGCATTGGGCACCTTGAGCACCCCATCATATTGGTGAAAACCACTGTAAAGCGCCCAAGTCGGTGATTCTTTCCATAAATCGTCGATAAACTGACCTGAAAATGTTGCGAAATTCTGTTGCTGACTGGCCTGTGCCTCTGGAGTTACTGAGGTTTCTTCCTGTGTTTGGCATCCGCCTAATCCGGCGAAAGATAAGGCTATGGCTAGCGATAATGTGGCTTTTTTCATTGTTATTCCCAATATATATTTTCGTTATTATTATTTGTGGGAGAACTCCCACCTTGACACTAGAAATGCACCAAACAGTAGAACACGTATGATGAGAAATATCAGCATCAGGCATTAATTTGTAATAGAGACTTACAATTTCAACGCCTGACGCCGTGCTGGAATCTAAGTCAGATTAGACTCTACCCAGAGTTTAACCTCGCCGAAAGGATATTTTTCCAGAGATGCATGACCTTTACAGGCCCTCATCTTGAGACGGGTAAATATGGGCGTCGTCAAACCACACAAAAAGCGTGACAAGAGTACCGGGCTACACGCCTTATCCAGTTTATTGATGCCAGCTTGGGTAAGCACATTGAAATCCAGTTCACCTAAGGGACGCAGGTAAGGTTGCGGCGGTAATACGGCCAGCTGACCCAGACAAACACTGCAAGTGCCACAAGCGGCCGTCATGTTCCTATCGGCAAAATAGTGAGCCAGTTGTTGGCTGAGGCATGAATCAGAGGTAAAGAAGGCGACCAGATGGTTAATTCTCTCTATCTCACTGCGCTCTTTTTGGCTGAATCGCTCAAACAGAGAAGACTGCAGAGATTGTGCAGAGAAATTAGGATCGAGAATGTCATAGACTTGAGTCATCTGCTTACTCTGAAGCTCGATCATGCCTTTTTCATCCAGGTAATTAATGGCTTTGAGTACACGCTGGCGATCACCGGCATAATCTTGGTGTAGCCTATCGAAGTTGATACTAAACCAGATCTTAGCTTTATCTGAACTGTTAAAAATGGCTTGAACAAAATCACGTCTCTCGCCGTTAAAACCGGCCAAGATCTCCTCTTCGCCTTTGAGTAATTTATATTTATACTCGGCAAAATAGCTGTAGGTGGGCTTGATCACATTAAACAGCTCTAGATACACCAACAAGGTCTTTAGGGACAAGGGGCGAATATTTGATTGCCCAGACAGGCTATTGAGCACCACTTCCCACTCCCGGCCCTTGTTACCGCTCTGACTATGCGCCGCCTTAAGGATTTCATCGAGTACGATAGCGATGGCCGAAGATTCAGGCGTATCGCCGTAGACGAAGTTTTCCAGTGTGCTTAAATTATCACCATTGGCTAACACCAGACAGTCAGAATCCCCGCCATCACGACCCGCACGGCCAATTTCCTGAGCATAGTTTTCGACAGACTTGGGCAAGTCATAATGCACCACGTAGCGAATATCGCTCTTATCTATCCCCATGCCAAAAGCAATCGTCGCCACAATGAGCTGCTGCCTGCCTGACATAAAATCATCTTGAATTTTTGAGCGGACATCTGAGTTCATGCCGGCATGATAGGCTATTGCCGGGATATTTCTGCTTCTAAGGTGCTCGGCCACCTGCTCGGCCGTCTTTTGCAAGGTGACATAAATGATGCCCGACAGCCCTTGTCTGGGCTGTAACCAGTGACACAGGGTATCGAGTTTATCTAACGTTTTAACGCCCTGTACGCCCAGGTGAAGATTGGCACGATAGAAACCGGTCAAGCTGACATTTTCTTTGGCTATGCCAAACTTATCCCCCATATCCTCAATCACCTTGGGGGTAGCAGTGGCAGTTAACAGTAAGGTTTGTGGGATATTTAGCTCTTGTCGATAGCGGGGTAATTTAAGGTAATCGGGCCGGAAGTTATGCCCCCACTCTGAGATACAGTGCGCCTCATCCACCACCAACAAAGACAGGGGGATCTCTGAGATAAACTGTCTGAACCTTTCGTTATTGAGACGCTCGACTGAGATCATCAATATTTTAATCTGACCACTTCTTATCCCCCTCATGATTTCATTGGCTTGTTCCCGGCTCTGAGTAGAATCTATGCTTGCCGCACTTATCCCCTTCTGCTTAAGAAATGCCAGCTGATCTTGCATCAAGGCCAATAAGGGCGACACCACTAATGTCAGGTGTGGCAGCGCGATGGCGGGAAGTTGGTAACAGATAGACTTGCCAGAACCGGTGGGGAAAATAGCAGCGGCGCTCTGCCCGCCCAGAATATTTTCGATAACGTCCAGTTGACCGGGCCTAAACGCTTCAAAGCCAAAATAGGATTGTAACAAGTGATGGGACTGGGAAGTTATAGCATTTGAAGACATGTGATGCGCCTAAATATAGAGAGAAAACGGCTCTTAAAGCCCTAGTGTACAAGCTTAGCCTTGATAAATGGCTTCAATCACGGATTTTTCTAGAAAACTGGCAAGATGAATCTCAATTTATTCAGAAATAATCTGCACTTTCGCTGTTACTGAGTTTTCAGCGCATCTATTTTGACATCACCTGAGCCTAAAATGGGCCGTAATGGGGTTATGATCTGAACTTTCAGTGGCTAAAGACTCGGCCTCTTTGAAGATTAATCCACGATAGTAGAGGTGATCTAGAGGGAAGCCAAATATACGTTGGCGTTCATCGACTCGATAACTGATTTCAGACAAGTTAAATCGCTTAGCAAATTCGCTGACAAGATTGAGTCTCTGTGCACGCCAGGTATTAAAGTCACCCGCTAAGATGATTGGACCTTGATGCTTTTCCAGTTCGAGGGCTATCGCCTCAAATTGTCTGGAGTAATGGGTGAGAGTCCACTCGAAATTAATGCCATGTAGATTCACAACCAAGAGTTCCTCGCCGCTGGACAGTGGATAATATGCAAGTATTCCAGACTTTTCAAAACGGATTAACGGCTCTGTTGCCGTAAATGCGCAAGCAGATTTCACCTCAGTGTGAGACAGGTTCATCACGCCATATGCGGTATCTAAGAGCGTAAATGCTTTCGCCATTGACACCTTCAATTGAGCATGTCGAATATACTGCCTGAGTTCGGGGCTCAGGCCTGCCTCTTGCAGTAACACCAGTTGACTTCCTTGGTTTAAATTCGCCAGTTGCTGCTCCCAGCCTTGCCTCTTCTGCTTGTATATATTCCATGTAGACACACTCAATGAACCTTGGTTATCCAGGTATGAACTCATAGAGTCAACGCCTTGGACACATCGGCTATCGAAGGATGGTATGTCGAGAACAGTCAACATTTTGGGCTCACTCGTTGGCAATAATGCTAAAAATAGGATGATCGAGATAAAAATAACAAAAATAAAGATGAAAAAGGAACGAGTCAGGTTAGCGATTTTCATGCTAGTGAAATAAATAAGGATAAGTCTGCAATTTATACCACAAGTCTTCCTCGCTAAACATCATCAGGCACACATATTACCGATACAGTGCAAGCCACATGATGGCCGTTTCAGACTCGCCATGTACTAAAAATACTGATCTTTATGGCAATTTAATGCAGTATATTATCAAGCATTCCCTTGAAAATAATTGAAGGGAAGTTATTGAAAGGCAAAAGACTCCATGGATCATGTGTACGAAGTTCTCACTCTATTGAGCGTGCTTGCTTATTGGATAATAATCGCGGCTATCACGGCTCGAATAGTGATTAAACGTCGCTCCATCGGCGTATCATTTGCCTGGATGATGGTCATTTATGTCATTCCTGTGGTGGGGATAATCGCCTACCTGCTTTTTGGTGAGCAAAATATCGGTCGTACCCGGGCTGTCAGAGCTCAAAACATGTATCGGCCCTACGCCGAATGGTTTTCCCATCTATTTGACATTAGACAGTATCAACCCGGTACCCTGAGCCACCATGCACAATCTATTGGCCTCTTATGTGAAAACCGCCTCGGGATCCCCCCCCTTGCCGATAATGACTTACAGCTATTATCATCTCCCGAGCAGATCTTGAACTCGATGATTAAGGATATTGATAACGCCAAACAAGCTATCCATCTGGAGTTCTATATTTGGCACCCCGGCGGCATGGCAGACTCAGTAGCCCAGGCCTTGGTGCAAGCGGCTCAAAGAGGCATAACAGTAAGACTGTTACTCGACGCGGCAGGGAGTCATCAATTTTTTCGAAGTGAATGGCCGGGTAAAATGCAATCTGCTGGTATCACCCTAGCCAGAGCACTTAAAGTCAGTCCGCTCAGGGTGTTGTTTCGTCGAATGGACCTGAGAATGCACAGAAAAATCGTGATCATAGACAATAGCATCGGCTACACGGGCTCGATGAATTTAGTGGATCCCAGTTGTTTTAAAGCAAACTCAGGTGTCGGTGAGTGGATAGACGTGATGATCCGCATCACAGGTACCTGCGTACCTCTATTGGACGTCATCCAATCTTGGGACTGGGAAGTGGAAACGGATCAGCGTTTTTTACCAGAGAAACCCATTTGTAAGCCCCATCATTCCCCGGAGAAACTGGACACGGTTCAGGTCATCCCTTCGGGGCCTGGAATGCCGGAAGAAATTATTCACGAAGTCCTGCTACAAAGCCTTTACCAAGCCAAGCACAAGATAGTCATCACAACCCCCTATTTTGTGCCCAGTGAAAACTTACAAGTGGCCTTGATAGCCGCTGCCCACAGGGGCGTATGTGTCAATATCATCATCCCCAACAAGAATGACTCAGTCATGGTGGAATGGGCCAGCCGGTCCTTCTTCACCGAGCTTTTACAAGCCGGAGTTAACATCCACCGATTTAAGGGCGGACTGCTGCATACGAAATCTGTGGTGATCGATGAAACGTTCAGCTTAATCGGTACCGTTAATCTCGATATGCGCAGCCTATGGTTAAACTTCGAATTAACCTTGGCCGTCGACGATCTTAGCTTTACTCGGGAGTTAACTCAGTTACAGCAGGAATATATGGATAACTCCAGCTTAGTAGATTACTCACTCTGGCAGAAAAGATCGGTGTATAAACGCGTGACTGAACAGTTTTTCTATCTGTTCAGCCCACTGCTGTAACTGACAGATTAATAGATTCAATACTCGTCTATTTTCTTCAAATTTAAACCAATTTAGCTAATATTGCTTAGCAAACGTGCAAACGCTTGAAAGTACACTTTTATCCCTTGACCATTAAACCTGTATTGCGTAAAGTACGGCTCCGTTAAAGGAGAAAGCAATTAAGCCAGCTTAGTGAATCTTTTAACGATATTGGTGGCGTTAAACACCTTAAACATAACGAAAATTGGTGAGTTGGCTGAGTGGCTGAAGGCGCACGCCTGGAAAGTGTGTATGGGTTTATAGCCCATCTAGGGTTCGAACCCCTAACTCACCGCCATATTCTGTAAGAAAGCCTACTAGCAATAGTAGGCTTTTTTCGTTTTAGAAGATGATAGGAATGTGAACCCTTGGTTCCTATTGTTTGAGTCATGGGTTTATAGCGTATCAATATAGGGTTCGAACCCCTAACTCACCGCCATATTCAAGATGAAGCCCCAGCAGAAATGTTGGGGCTTTTTCGTTTATCAATATATGTTTTTTGAGTCATGGGTTTATAGCGTATCAATGTAGGGTTCGACCCCCTAACTCACCGCCATATTCAAGACGAAGCCCCAGCAGAAATGTTGGGGCTTTTTCGTTTATAAATATACATTTTTTGAGTCAAGGGTTTGAGTCATGGATTTATAGCGTATCAATGTAACTCACCGCCATATTCTGTAAGAAAGCCTACTAGCAATAGTAGGCTTTTTTCGTGCTGAGCGTTAACTAATACTGAGCGATTAAACAGGTAGGATTCAGGAAGAAAAAAAGCCTACGAATAGGCTTTTATCTGTTGTAAAAATACTGCTGTCGGCTGCAAGCAATACTCCTAAATCCAGCTTAGCTCGTTATCAGCCTAACTGAATTTAACTCACTTGAACTAAATTTAGCTTAACTTAAACTTACTGACTTCTTGGGCCATGTTATTAGCGTCGTTTAATAACGCTTCATTAAGCTGACTCAGTTCATCGGCAACGGCTTGGGTATTTCGATAGGTGTCGCTTATTTTGAGCGCATTACGGTTAACCTCTTCAGCTACCGTTGACTGCTCGTGAGTCGCCGCCGCTATCTGTTCGTTCATGCTGTCGATGATTCCGACCTCAGTGACGATGCGATCCAACTCTTCACCTGCCTTATGTGATTCAGTGACACTGAGCTCGGCTTGAGCCTTGCCCTTCTCCATGGCATTGACCGCGAGTTTAGCGCCAGACTCGAGGCGTTCTGTCATGGTACGGATATCTTCGGTGGAAGCTTGAGCACGTTGCGCCAGGCTTCTTACCTCATCGGCCACCACGGCAAAGCCGCGGCCCATTTCACCGGCTCTGGCGGCTTCGATAGCCGCGTTAAGTGCGAGTAAGTTGGTTTGTTCTGCAATGCTGCTTATCACGCCCAACACACTGACTATGGATTGAATGTCATTGTCTAGATTATGAATAGCATTCGACGCGGCATCGATTTCGGTGGCAAGTAACTTGATGCTAGTCCCTGTCTTGCTGACTTCCAAGCGCCCCTCTTTAGCATCTATGTTTGCCGCGGCAGACGCTTCCGATGCACTCACTGCATTCTGGGCTATCTCTTGTACGGTGGCGCTCATCTCTGTCATCGCAGAGGCCACCTGCTCAGACTCACTATGGCCAATGGCAACATCTCGCTGCATTGAGGTGGCGCACGTGTCCATCTTCTGAGATGCCGTTAACAAGCTAGCAGTATTGTCTCTGACTCTTAAGATGACATGCTCAAAATCCATCATCATCTGGTTGAATGCCTTGCCAAGTTGACCCAGCTCATCACTGGTGTCGGCCCTAACTCGTAGACTGAGATCGAAATTGGTTTGGGCTTGAGTGACGATGGAGTGCATGTTACGCAAATTCTGATGCAGATACTTGCCCAGTATGACAGATATGCCGCACACTAAAACGCCAGACACTAACATCAGAGTGATGATGCTATACATCAGGACATTAGACGCAAATAATTGCTTTTGAGTTTGACCCATTAACCCATTAGCCAGTGATTGCTCGAACTGACTGAGCAATTCGATACGCGCAGTTGCTTGAGTAAACCACTGCTCCTTGCTTTGTGCCGCAATGGCCGCTAAATCTTGGCTTAGCGCAACTTGTCTCAGTGTATTAACGTCCCTGATAGCCCTGGAACCTTGAAGGCGTCGATAATCTTGCTTAATCCCATCACCTGCCAATGCCAAAAATCGTTCTTGATAGCTGTTTTGTTCTGAAATCAAGGTGATAAACTTAATGAAACTCTGTGGATCTACGTCTTCTTTACCAAACATTGAGCTAAGAACCGCACGCTCGAGTCCGGCACGCTCCTTCATCTGCAGATAAGCACTAAAGGATGCAGCCTGAATGGCGATGGCCTGACTCCCTCCCTCATGGGCAGTTTGATCAACGATGCTGAGTAAGGCCATATTGAGTCTGGTGTAGAACTGCACTTCTTCAGAGACTGAAATCGATAAGTTATTAACGCTAGTTCTCATCTCATGCAAACTTGCCAGCGCCCTGTTCACACTGGTTAATTGACGGCTAAAGTTATCGGGTAAACGGTTATCGGCAATAAACACTTGGTATGCGTTGATCTGTCTGTCGGTCACCTTTCTCTGCTGTGGCAGTTTAGCCGCAAACGCCTGGCCGCTTGCACTCAGAAATCCGGCACTCATGCCGCGCTCTTTTTGTAATTCATGCACTAAGGTGCTATTCACCTTGGCCAGCTCGCTGAGCACCTGCACCTTAGAGAGGCTTTGGCTTAGGTTAAATTGGTTATAGACGATGAATGAGCCGAAAAAAGTGCACCCCAGGATGGGGGGCAAGATAACAATGAGCAGTTTAATTTTTATGGTGAGGTTTTCGATCCATCGAATATTCATAAATGATCTCCTTGATCAAGAG
This sequence comes from Shewanella benthica, assembly GCA_023284085.1. Lineage (GTDB taxonomy): Bacteria > Pseudomonadota > Gammaproteobacteria > Enterobacterales > Shewanellaceae > Shewanella > Shewanella benthica. Next base: position 102,192 of record JAKVHY010000001.1, on the reverse strand, counting down.
TTTGTAGGACTATGGCGATTGTAGGGACTATGGCGAGAGTTTAGAGCAAATGTCCCAGCAAGACTTTAAAAAATACCACAAATAAGCCCTCTAATTGAGGGCTTATTAATATAGATCAAATTAAATTGCTACTTGCATGAAATTTAACTGTTTTCCTCAGTTATTGTAACGCTATGTATCAGGCGTTGCCTTTCACTTTCATGTTTAATTCGGCAGCAAAGTTAAGCATTCTATCCAGTGGGATTAACGCGCCTTGACGTAACTCATCATCGACAAATATCTCATGTTTACTGGTTTCAGTTGCCGTCAATGACGCTTCAATAACCTGTAGGCCATTCATGGCCATCCAAGGACAATGAGCACAACTCTTACAGGTCGCGCCATTGCCACCTGTCGGCGCTTCGATAAGGATTTTATCAGGCGCTGCCTGTTGCATCTTATAGAAGATGCCTCTATCGGTTGCCACGATGAATTTATCGTTATCCATCTGCTGCGCAGCCTTAATGAGCTGACTGGTCGAGCCCACGGCATCGGCAAGCTCGACGACACTCGCCGGTGATTCAGGGTGAACCAAGATGGCAGCGGTTGGATGCAGCAGTTTGAGCTCCCGCAGCGCCTTGGCCTTGAACTCATCATGGACTATACAGTCGCCTTGCCACATCAACATCTCTGCGCCTGTCTGTTTGGCAATGTAACCACCCAGATGGCGATCTGGACCCCAGATTATTTTCTTACCTTGGCTGTCGAGGTGCTCGACGATTTCCAGGGCAATGCTTGACGTGACGACCCAATCGGCGCGGGCTTTAACCGCGGCCGAAGTATTGGCATAAACCACCACGGTGTGATCCGGGTGAGCATCACAAAACTTGCTGAAGGCATCGATAGGACAACCAATATCCAGCGAGCAGGTGGCATCTAAGGTCGGCATGAGTACCGTCTTTTCCGGACTGAGTATTTTTGAGGTCTCCCCCATAAATTTAACCCCGGCGACGATCAGAGTCTTAGCCGGGTGATCACGACCAAACCTGGCCATCTCCAATGAATCTGAAACGCAGCCACCGGTTTCTTCAGCCAAGGCCTGGATCTCAGGATCGGTATAATAATGAGCCACGAGCACGGCATCTTTTTCGATTAATAACTGCTTGATACGCGACTTGTAACGCGCCTTCTCGAGTTCGGTTAATGGAAGTGGCTTAGGTGGAAAAATATATTGAATATCTTCAATTTGTGGGGCTGACTGACTCATCTTAAAACCAAGGAGTAATTCTTATTAGCGGGATTATACGTAAATATGAGTGAAAAATTAACTAAAAATGAATTATAAGCCATAAAAAAGAGCGCGAATGCGCCCTTCTTAGTGTACAAGATACCGATTATGAGCTACTGCATAGCCAATAGCATCTCTTGTGGATGCTCCAGATACAATTTCCACAGGTTACAGAATCTGGCGATGGTGCCACCATCTATGACTCTATGATCCCCAGACCAGCTGACCTGCATGATTTTACGCGCTTCAACTTCACCTGCGGCGTTAAATCTCGGTAATACCTGCATCTTACCCAAGGCGACAATGGCGACTTCAGGCTTATTGATGATAGGTGTTGCCACTGTGCCACCAAGGGCGCCTATATTGGAAATTGACACTGTGCCCTGTTTAAGATCGCCAGGGCTAACACGACCACTACGGGCCGCCTTAGTCAGACGAGTGATCTCCGAGGCTATCTCTAATATCGACTTATCCTGCACGTCTTTAACATTAGGCACCAGCAGACCCACTTTAGAGTCTACCGCCATGCCTATGTTGTGACGACTGAAATAGGTCAACTCGGTGCAATCGGCATTCACTTTACTGTTAATTACAGGGAACTGTTTAATTGCCAGTGACAGTGACTTCATGAAGAATGGCATCATGGTGAGCTTTAACTCATCGTTTGAATACTTCTTCTTCATACTCTCACGTAGCTTAACCAACTCAGTCAAATCTATCTCTTCACAGTAGGTAAAGTGAGGAATGGTCGATACAGACTCCATCATCATCTTGGCCATCACAGCCTGAACGCCGCGAATAGGCTCTACCCTATTCTCACTAAGGTCTGATACCTGAGTAGTGCTGGCGACTGTGGAGCTGGATTCATCCACCGACGCTAGCGACTCAACTCGAGTTGCAGAGAGCTTGCTACCAGAGTGATGACGCTGGATATCTTCTTTATATACCCGGCCATTTTTACCTGAGCCACTCACGGTGGAGATATCAATATCTAAGCTTCTGGCCATGCGCCGAACAGCAGGACTCGCGAGCGCCTTGCCTTGAGGCACAGGCTCGCTATTCGCTTGAGTCTGAGGTTCAGCAGTATCTTCGACTGTCGCTACAGGTATCGCATCAATAGTCTCTTCGGACTCAACTTCTACCGCAAACAAGGGTTGATGCACTCTTGCGAGTTGGCCTTTACGATAATGCAGTTTAACGATTTTTCCCGCTTTAATTGCCGGGATCTGTACCAGGGCCTTGTCTGTCATCACATCGGCAATAGGCTGATCTTCGGCCACTATATCGCCTTCATTGACTAGCCATTCAACCAGTTCACACTCGACAATCCCTTCACCTATGTCTGGCAGCAGGAATTCTTCTATGTGCACCTGGCCAGTAACTTGAACCGGCTCTGGCAGTGAAATATGTTCAACGGAGTGACGAGAGTCTTGCTTGTCTGATGACTTGCCCGCCTCGTCATTGACATCGTCTTGCTCTGCAGCGCTGATTTCGACTGAATAAAGCGGCGCATGTACTTTGGCTATCTCACCTTTGGCGTAGTAAAGTTTTTTGATGACACCGCCATGAGGAGCCGGAATTTGCACCAGAGCCTTGTCGGTCATGACATCGGCAATCGGCTGATCTTCGGTGACAATATCACCTTCACTCACCAACCATTCGACCAATTCACACTCAACAACCCCTTCTCCGATATCGGGAAGAATAAATTCTTTAATCATGCCAGGCTCCTAAAAGTTGACCGTTGCTTTAATCGCTTCGAATGTCTTAAGCGCGTCAGGCATATACTCTTTTTCGTGGATCAATGGATAAGGTGTATCCAGACCACAGACTCGTGCGATGGGTGATTCGAGGTAAAGGAAACACTCCTCTTGTATCGTCGCCGCGATCTCACCGGCGAATCCGCCCGTCAGTGGCGCTTCATGGTTAATCAATAAACGACCCGTCTTCTTGACCGAAGTCGCAAGGGTGTCAACATCCCATGGCGCTAAGGTTCTCAGATCGATGATCTCACAAGAGATGCCTTTCTTCGCCGCCATATCGGCAGCCTTTTCGACGATCTCCACCTGAGCGCCCCAAGCGAGTAAGGTGATATCTTTACCTTGTCTGACGACTTCAGCCTTGCCGAGTTCGATCTCATAGTCTTCATCGGGTACTTCGCCAATATTGGCGCGATAGAGGCGTTTTGGCTCGAAGAAAATTACCGGGTTGGGGTCGCGAATCGACGCCAATAGCAGGCCTTTGGCTTGATAGGCATTACGAGGCACCACCACTTTGAGACCCGCAGTCTGAGTAAAATAGGCTTCCGGTGATTGCGAATGATAATGACCGCCGGCAATGCCGCCGCCATAAGGCGTCCTGAAGGTCACACCACCGACATTGAACTCGTTACCACTTCGATATCTGAACTTAGCGGTTTCATTGACGATCTGATCGATAGCGGGAAAGATGTAATCGGCAAACTGAATTTCGGCAATGGCGACCATGCCGTTGGAAGCTAATCCGTTGGCAAAGCCCGCGATGCCTTGCTCAGTCAAAGGAGTGTTGAAACAACGATCACGGCCAAATTTTTCTTGCAGACCCGATGTTGCCCTAAAAACACCGCCAAAATGACCGACATCTTCTCCGAACAGGATCGAGTTTTCATCGGACTCCAGAGCAATGGATAGCGCATCATTGATGGCTTGTAACATATTAATCTCAGCCACGACTTAGAGTCTCCCTTTACTGTTTGGATAGGAATCCGGGTATTTCTTAAGATGTTTCTTAAGATCTGTTAACTGCTGCTTAAGACGCGGGGTTGGTGTGTCATAGACGTCTTCAATGATGGTATCGAGCATAGACATAGGTAGCTTCTCTGCTATTTTAAGCTCTGCCAGGATCTCTTTACGATATTTATCGTACATTTCAGCGTCTTGCTTCTCGGTTAACCAGCCCTTATTGATCATCCATAATTTAAAACGCTTAACGGGATCATGCTGTTGCCACTTAGCCTCTTCATCTTTAGAACGATAGCCCGATGGATCGTCAGACGATGAATGAGCACCCAAGCGATACGTCATGGCTTCGATTAACACGGGGGAATGGTTCTCTACCGCATAGGCGCGAGCCTGCTGAGTCGCGGCGAGTACTGCCAGCATATCGTTACCATCCACGCGTATCGTGTGTATGCCGTAACCGGGGCCGCGACTGGCAATGCCATTACCACAAAACTGCTCACTGGTCGGCGTCGAGATAGCGTAACCATTATTTCGACAGAAGAAGATGGTGGGAGATTTAAGTACCGCTGCCATGTTTAACCCGGCATGGAAATCGCCTTCCGATGCTGCGCCTTCACCAAAATAGCAGATGGCGATGTTACGCTTACCTTGCATCTTGAAGCTATACCCTACGCCTGTAGCCTGGGGGATCTGTGTGGCTAAGGGAGAAGAGATGGTTTGATAATTGAGCTCGGCACTGCCGTAATGGATTGGCATCTGCCTGCCCTTACCGAGATCTTTTTCATTACTGAACAATTGGTTCATAAATTGCTCAGTGGTGAAACCACGATAACGGATAGCCGCATGCTCACGATATTGAGCCAAGATCACATCGCCATCATCTAAAGAAGCCGTGCTGCCTATGATAGAGGCCTCTTCACCGGTACATGTCATATAGAAGCTGATGCGACCTTGCCTCTGTGCACCCAACATACGTTCGTCTAAGACGCGAGTGAAGACACAGGTATCGTAGATTCGATGAGCCAATGCCTCATCAATTGCAGGCAGTACGGCGTTGTCATAAACGGTACCGTCGGCTTGCAATACTTTAAGAATAGGGATGTTAACTGAGTCCCTGTCGAGAAAACTGACTCTATGGACAATCGTCTCGTTATCGCTTGTTGCGTTGCTCATACTATATCTCTTATCAGCTGAGTGCTTTGTTATGAGTTGACCCGCTCTTGTCGAGCAGATCAGCAATTCTTGTAATACGCGGGAAAGACATTACGTTAACGTAAACGTGCAATCAACCATTCAACAGGCCTAACTAACAACTAACGGTCCCTCGCGGCGTATGTTTAGCTTTACATGCAATTGAGATTGCTGCTGCACTAAGCAATGTTATCTATGCTGGCAGGCTTTAGGCATAAGACGGTTCTCTGACCGACGGGGACCTTGGCATTAGGAAACACGATGGCTTCGACCTCATGCTCAACCTTGATATCCATGCCACCTTCTTTGGCTAAGATGTAACCCTTAGGGAATGCAGTAAAATTTTCAACATCATTGGCAAAAGTAAATTCAAAATCATCGCAGCCTTTATTGATCGCGCGGCAGACCTGATAAAGATTAACCTTGTCCACATCGAACTCTTCGAGTGCTAAGTCTTGATTGGTGATCAAGCGATTCAACATCTCTCTTAAGGCAATAAAGCGCGTCATGTCATTCTGGCCGAAGGGCAAGACTTTACCTAACTCTATGGTGAATGCATCAGCCTCATAATGTGTAGATGAAAAATAGCTAAACGTCGTGGTCGGCTCATGATGGAACAAGACAGTATCGATGCCACAAGCTTCGAGATACATGATCTGCTCGGCGCTATATTTGCGACCAGGACGATAGGGATAAATGGCGAATTTTTCATGTTTTGAGCCACGAATAGCCGTGTGCAGATCGTAATGAATTCTTTGCTCTGTTGCACTAGACGCACAGAAGAACTTATCGACATAAAATTCGAGTTTTTTCGCCCTAATACGCTCAGGATTAGTCAAACCTTGACCCGCAGAGTGGGCACCATTGAATAAACGATTGAGATTTTCTTCGATGAAGCGGGTGCCATTGATGATTGCCGGCGGATTACCAAACAGAAATAGCACTCTGTGATTGGCGATTATTTTTTGTTGCAGCAGGTGCTTGATCAAATCATTACAGAGCTCAATCGGTGCAGTTTCGTTACCGTGTACCGCACAAGAGAGGACGATATCCTTTCCTAGAGCATGTTTTGGCTCAAATACGATAACCCCGGTATCCCACACTTCCACTTGAGTGTGTTCGCCTATGGAAAATGTACCGCTTTCACCTAAGTGATGGGGGTTATCTAACGTAAATTTTAAAAAGTCTTGTGACTCTATTAGCGCCTCTAGCACAAAATTCTCCTTTATTGTTCTCACCAGTAAATTACGGCTCAAGATGGCGCAATTTAATGCAAGATCCTTTCATTTTTTTTCGAAAAATCTATTGCTTAGAATAATAACACTTAACCCACAGGTCAGCTATTTATCGAGGCATCAAATAAAATTCTATTTCTCTTGTTGCAAAAGAAAGCTATAAAGTACAGACTAAAGACGTCTAGCCATCCAGACGTTTATTTTTTTGTTCTGGTTAAATAAACAATGTTGAGTGCATAGATTCTAGTCAATGGCTCTACATTATCGTTACAAACGCAAATGATGGTTAATCTAATTTAAGTTCGAGAGGCATGTATGGCAGTAGCGACATTTGGTGCAGGGTGTTTTTGGGGGGTGGAGTTTTTTTTCAACCAGATTGCAGGTGTTAAGCTAACAACCTGTGGTTATATGGGTGGCGATAACGCGGCCAACACCTATCAAGAAGTTAAAATCGGTCAAACCGGTCATGCCGAAGTTGTCCAAGTGGAATACGATGCAAGTTTAGTCTCTTATCAGGACTTGCTCGAGGTGTTTTGGCAAAATCACAACCCGACCACGCTCAACCGCCAAGGGGCAGATGTCGGCTCTCAATATCGCAGCGCCATTTTTTTCCACGACAATGGACAAAAAACGATTGCTGAACAATCGAAACAGGCCCTGATCGGCGGTGGTAAATGGGGAGCAAAACAGATAGTCACAGAAATAGCCCCTGCACTCGAATTTAATCGCGCCGAAGAGTATCACCAGAACTACCTGGAGAAGAACAATCTCCCCAGCTGCCATATATCATTTTAATAGAAGTGCCTAGCACCTAGGAACTAGGAACTTCTATTTAGCCTTAAGCTAAGAGTGCATCGATCATGGCTTGTGCCTCTATGATGACTTTCTCCAGATGGGCTTGGCTAATAAAGCTTTCGCCATAGATCTTAAACAGGGCTTCGGTGCCCGATGGACGCGCCGCGAACCAGGCATTCTCGGTGATGACCTTGATGCCACCTATGTCGGCATGATTTCCAGGCGCTTTGGTCAGCACAGTTAATATCGACTCACCGGCCAACGTCTCGGTGCCTAAGGTCTGGGTATTAACGTCATTTTTCAGAACCTGGGCAAACTTGGCCTTCTTATCGGCTTGTACCGGACTGTCGACTCGCTTATAAAAACTATCTCCATGTAGCGCCACGAGTTCCTGATATCTTTGCGCGGGTGTCTGACCCGTTACCGCGAGGATTTCAGCCGCCAGCAGAGCCAGAATAAAGCCGTCTTTATCGGTACACCAGGTGGTGCCATCACGTCTCAAGAATACCGCGCCAGCACTCTCCTCTCCCCCGAAGGCAAAACTTGCATCGGCGAGACCATCGACGAACCATTTAAAGCCCACGGGCACCTCGCACAGTGGCTTGTCGTGCTGGGCGCAGACTTTATCTATCATGGCACTTGATACTAAGGTTTTACCTATGATCAATTCATCAGACCATTGCGGTCTATGCGTCACCAGATAATCGATGGCCACTGTTAGGAAGTGATTGGGATTCATCAAACCAGAACCGGGACACACGATGCCGTGTCGGTCGTAGTCTGGGTCATTGCCAACACAGAGATCGAAATTATCTTGCTGCTTTAACAAGCCCGCCATGGCATAGGGTGAAGAGCAGTCCATGCGTATTTTGCCATCTTTATCCAGCGGCATGAAGCTGAAGCTGGGATCGATACGGGTATTAACCAGGCTTATATCTAAGTTGTAGCGTTTAGCAATTTTTGCCCAATAGTGGATGCCCGAGCCCCCCAGAGGATCGACGCCGATGCGTATGCCCGCTTTTGAAATGGCCTTCATATCGATAACGGCATCTAAATCATCTACATATGGTGCGATTAGGTCTGCCTTTTTCACTAACGGCGACGCGATGGCCACTGCATACTCGAGACGTTTGACCCCCTCGAGTCCCTCTCCAAGATACTGATTGGCCTTTTGCTCGATCCATTGAGTGATCTCGCCTTCCGCCGGACCGCCATGTGGCGGGTTATACTTGATGCCGCCATCTTGTGGAGGATTATGGGAAGGCGTGACGATAAGACCGTCGGCGAATGCAGGCTTGTGTGCATCTAGCTGCTTGTTCGCTTGAATGATCGAGTGAGAGACCACAGGTGTTGGCGTGAAGCCTTCATCTTGATGAATGATGACGCTAACTCGATTCGCTACTAAGACCTCAATCGCACTGATAAATGCGGCTTGTGACAATGCGTGGGTGTCGATACCCAGATACAAGGGGCCGGTGATATCGGCTCCATTACGGTAGTCGACAACGGCTTGGGTGATAGCCAATATATGCGCTTGATTGAAACTGCCCTTCAGCGAGCTGCCACGATGGCCTGATGTGCCGAAGCAGACTTTCTGCTCATCCAATTTAATATCTGGCTGGATGCAAAAATAGTGACTCATCAACTTAGGAATATTCACTAAGTCCTGTTGCTGTGCAACTTGCCCTGCTCGCTCATGAATGCTCAATTTCATGTCCTTAATTACGCTGTTTTTTAATGATGGGTAAAAAAAAGCTGAATTCATACTCAGATGATTCAGCTTATTACGCGCCTATTACATTTATACGATAGGCTATAGATTATTTGTAATCGCCTCGATTTGCGCTTCAACCGTGCCGTATTGCTGTAGGACTTCGGTCAAGATATTACGCTTCTTAGCGGTATTATTGTTGGTGGTCACCCAGAAACCGCTCTGACCGATCTCTTTTGGATTGGCAGACTTGCTGGCCTTAAGCAGGGATTCTCTTGAGGTCGCAAAGTAGAGTCTATCTCGGCCCTGAATCTGTAACACTTGAGAGAACTGCTCTGGCGCGGCGCGGTAAACGGCCTCTAAGATAAACAGAAAACGCCCCACGGCCCCTTTTTGAGCCGCGAGTTCCTCTGTGTCTATACACTCTGAGAAGTCTTTATTCGATTTTGGCTTATGGCCAGTTTGAGCCTTGACTTGAGGCTTAGCTGGAACCGACTCCATTCCTGGATGGCTTATGGTTTCAGGCATGTCATGATTGATAGACTCGACATCTAACCCAAGCAAGCGGCGCAGGATATCTGAAGCACTCTCACCTATACGCTCTGTCTTACCGGCAATATGGCGATACAGCTCTTCATCGACCTCGATATATTTCATGACCTTAATCTTCCTTAAGTGAAATTAATTAATTTTGCGCCCGCACTGAACATTTTGGCTTTTCTTGTTTAAATCAACGTTCAATAGTCTGTTGCAAGTGTATGCCAACTCGTGGCTTATAATAAGTGCCAAACCAGTAAAAATGACATAGATCCTCCTTAGATCTTGAAAATATGACGAGTTTGCTCAAAAAGACGGCAAGCATTGTCCCTATATCCGAGTTTGATTGTTAAATTACCTCATTTACAGGCACAATCTGCACTCTTCAAAAACGTCGACAGGATTTACCATGCATTATATCTCTTCTGGTCAGGGTTCCGCGGTGATCTTAATTCATGGCCTTTTCGGTAATCTGGATAATTTAAAGGGCCTCGGCAAGAGCTTGGAAGAGAGGCATCAAGTCGTGCGAGTCGATGTGCCCAACCATGGACTCAGCCCCCATTGGCAAAAAATGGATTACCCACTGCTGGCACAAGCCGTCATCGAACTCATGGACAATCTGCAATTAGCGCGCGCGCATATTCTTGGCCACTCTATGGGCGGCAAGATAGCCATGGCGACGGCGCTAAGTTATCCGGATAGAGTGACTAGTCTAATTGCCGCCGATATCGCTCCGGTGAGTTATCAACAGCGACATGATAAAGTTTTTTCAGGGCTAGAGGGTATCGATCTTAGCGGCTTAAACAGTCGCTCAGAGGCGCTCAAACAACTATTAGCCGCTGGGTTAGATGAAGGTACCGCTCAGTTTCTGTTAAAAAATCTGTCACGCACCGACCAAGGGTTCAACTGGAAAATGAATCTGGCAGGACTCAAGTCTTGCTATCGGGACTTGATCGCTTGGCATAATGACATCGAGGCCGAAGATTTTTTACGATATAGAAACCCCACCCTATTTATTCGCGGTGGCGACTCAGATTATATTACCAGTGAACATAGGCAAGCTATCATGAAACAATTCCCCCAAGTTCAGGCTAAAACGATTGAAGGGACGGGTCATTGGCTACATGCACAAAAACCCGCCATTTTTAATCGAATAGTGAGTGAATTTATAACGAAACACGAGGGTAAATAATGCCCTTAGGGCACTATCCATATAGCAGGCACTGCTCAACTATGATATATTCGCGCCTCTTTTTGGCCTGAAGAATTGATTTATGTTGTCTCAGTACATGATACAGATTGAAGCAATAGGCTTAGACCTATTCTTTGCAGCGATTTTTTTCTTTATCGGCATGGCTATTCATGACGTACTGAAACAAGGTAAAGTCCCCAAATTTGGCCGTATTATTGTCTGGTCAGTGCTATTTTTAGGCTGCGCCGGATTTGTTGCGAAAGGAATGATTCAGCTCTTTTGGGAAGGCGTAGGGTAAGATTGAACCGATGGCAAAAGAAACATCAGATAGAACCACAATCGATCTATTCGCCACAGAAAAACGTCGTGGTCGTCCACGTAGTAATCCACTGCCTAGAGATCAGCAGCTTAAAATTAATAAGCGAAATCAGATCCAACGCGACAGAGCGAACGGTTTAAAACGAATAGAGTTAAAGGTGTCACAAGATTTATACGACGCCTTGAATGAAAAGGCTTTGGCCAGTAATATCAGCCGCAGTCAATTAATCGAATTAATATTGCAGAAGCAAGTCAACGCCTGATTGCTCTTGTTAACGATCAACATACAACGAAATAGATAAAGGAAAGACAATGGCAACTGTAGGTCTTTTTTTCGGTAGCGATACGGGTAACACTGAAGCCATCGCCAAGATGATCCAGAAAAAACTGGGTAAAAAAATGGTCGAAGTCAAAGACATCGCCAAGAGTACCAAGGAGCAGATAGAAGAATATGATCTTCTCATGTTCGGTATTCCTACCTGGTATTACGGTGAAGCTCAGTGTGACTGGGATGATTTTTTCCCGGAATTGGAACAGATCAACTTCGAAGATAAACTCATTGCCATCTTCGGTTGTGGCGATCAAGAAGATTACGCCGAGTACTTCCTCGATGCCATGGGCATGGTCAATGAGATAGTAGAAGGCCGTGGCGGTATCGTCATAGGTCACTGGCCTGTCAAAGGCTATGATTTCGAGGCTTCTAAAGGTTTAACGGAAGATGAGAAACACTTCGTTGGTCTGGGGATCGATGAAGACAGACAACCTGAACTGACCGAAGAGCGAGTCGATGCTTGGGTCAAGCAGATCTACGAAGAGATGTGTCTGGCTGAATTAGCAGATTAATTCTCCATCCCTCTTAAAAAAGCGGCGACTAGCAATAGCGCCGCTTTTTTGTGTCAGGAACACTTATGTAAAATTCCCATGGATGGGAAAAATTTTACGTTGTGTCTGGAACATTTATGTCAGTTTTACAAGGATGTATAAAAACTGACGTTGTGTCAGGAACACTTATGTCCCTCTTTTATAAAGAGTACAGGGACGGTCGTTAATGTTCCTGACATTAATACGACATTTCCTCCATCCATGGAGGTCATTAAAAACTGACCCTGCTTTCATGTAACAATGGTCATATTCGCCCTATATCAGCCAAAAATGAGTACATCATGACTAAGCCGCTCTCCTCTGCCGGGCACTGGGACATCTTCTGTACCGTCGTAGATAACTATGGCGATATTGGGGTAACCTGGCGTTTAGCGAAACAACTAGTGCATGATTTCGGTATCGAAGTCAGACTCTGGGTCGACGATCTCAAGAGTTTCGCCCATATACTGCCAGGACTCGATGTCACTCTCTCTCGGCAAGAAATTATGGGAGTCACAATATATCATTGGCGCCAGCCTTTACCCGAACAGTGGCAACCGGGTGACGTACTTATCGAAGCCTTTGCCTGCAACTTACCCGCATCTGTACTCGAACAGTTAGTCTCTCTCGACAAGCCGCCAAGATGGCTCAACCTGGAATACCTCAGCGCCGAGGGCTGGATTGATAGCTGCCATGGCTTGCCCTCTCTGCAGTCCAATGGGATAAGTAAACATTTTTACTTCCCGGGCTTCACCCCCTGCAGTGGCGGTTTGCTCTGCGAGCACGGTCTATTCGAACAAAGAGACAAGTGGCAAGGCGACCCTGCTAATCGAGCTCGCCTACTGAAAGACTTAAACATAGAAGGTGTAGGCAGTGAAGACACCCTAGTGAGTGTCTTTAGCTATGAGAGTTCTGCACTGCTAAGCCTTTGCCAATCGTGGCGACAAGCTAACAAACGAGTGCATGCCCTCATCCCCATGGGGCGTAGCCTAAATAGCCTACAGACACTGATCCCTGATGGGCTGGACCTGATGCCAGGAGATTCACTGACACTAGATTCCCTGACCTTACATATACTGCCCATGACAGATCAACATGCATACGATCGTTTACTCTGGAGCTGTGACTTCAATATTGTGCGTGGTGAAGACTCTTTTATTCGTGCCCAATGGGCCGCGAAGCCCTTCATTTGGCACATATATGGTCAGGAAGACGATGCGCATTTAGATAAATTATCTGCATTTAGCGACCGCTATATTGGCTCTCTGGATGAAGACACTGGACAAATCTGGTCAATGCTCAACCTAGCCTTCAACCAGGAAGACGGAGAAACCACAGAAAAAATGTGGAAAGAGTTACATGATCGCCGCATTTTTATGGATAAACACGCCATTAAATGGCCAATGTTGGCATTAAATCACGCAGATCTGGCAACTCGACTAGTGCAATTTGTCAAAAAAGGCTAATATTCTGCGCTGAAACAAATTGTCTGTGAATATTAGGAATTAAATAAATGAAAACAGCTCACGAAATGCGAGTCGGTAATGTGATCATGGTAGGCAAAGACCCTATGGTCATTCTCAAGTCTGAAACTCACAACTCTGGCCGTTCAGCTGCTGTTGTGAAGATGAAGCTTAGAAATCTACTCACAGGTTCAGCGACTGAAACCGCATTTAAAGCCGAAGACAAATTAGAAGACATCATCCTTGAGCGTTTAAATTGTACCTATTCTTATTACGCCGACCCTATGTATGTATTCATGGATGAAGAGTTTAACCCATACGACGTAGAAACCGAAAATGTAGGCGATGCAGTTAACTATATTGTCGATGGTATGGAAGATATCGTTCAAGTTACTTTTTATGAAGGTAAGGCCATCTCAATTGAGCTGCCAACCACAGTCGCACGTGAAGTGGGTTACACAGAGCCTTCGGCTCGCGGTGATACTTCTGGCAAGGTTATGAAGCCAGCAACCTTGCTTGGCACTGATTTCACCTTGACCGTTGCTGATTTCGTTAAGACCGGCGATATGATCGAAATTGATACTCGTACTCATGAGTTCAAGAAGCGCGTATCATCGTAGAGCGCCAGTAACAATAAGCGTCGACTATATTAAGGCCAGTGACACACTCACTGGCTTTTTTATATCCAAAATTCCTCTTCTAGATAGCCGCAATCATTATTAGTTATCGTCCGAGCTAAACGCGCCAGTGATAAGCACTACAATTAACAGGTTAGACAGAGCATTCAACCAAATCGCTTCGGTTAATTGTTAAGATTTGGTTATAACGACTCAGCCAGTTTTACTGGCTACTTCCACATATCCACCTGAAATAGCTTCTCAACTCGCTATTAATTCGTTATTGTCCAATGACTTTATGCATTATTTGCTTTCATGGAACACCGAGCCGTGTTCTTGAGAATTTTAGAGGTTAGACTGTGCGACCAATAATCAAATCGAACAAGCTAGATACCGTCTGTTATGACATCAGAGGCCCGGTACACAAGGAAGCCAGGCGACTCGAAGATGAAGGCCACAGAATTTTAAAACTCAATATCGGTAATCCCGCCCCTTTCGGTTTTGAAGCCCCCGAAGAGATTGTTCGCGATGTTATTTTAAATCTGCCCAGTGCCCAAGGCTATTGTGAGTCTAAAGGGCTTTTCTCTGCCAGAAAGGCGATTGTGCAGCATTATCAGTCGCAAGGGATCTTCGGTGTCGATATCGAAGATATCTATATTGGTAACGGCGTATCTGAATTGATTGTAATGGCCATGCAGGGCCTGTTAAATTCAGGAGATGAGGTATTGATCCCCTCTCCTGATTACCCCCTTTGGACTGCGGCCGTTCACCTCTCTGGCGGCAACGCCCGGCATTACCGCTGTGATGAAGAATCAGACTGGTTTCCCGATCTGCAAGATATCAAGTCTAAGATCAACCCAAGAACCCGAGCCCTGGTATTGATTAACCCCAATAATCCTACCGGTGCAGTGTATTCCAGAGCCCTACTATTAGAGGCTGTCGAGCTGTGTAGACAACACGACCTAATCCTGTTTGCCGATGAAATCTACGACAAAATACTCTACGATGAGGCGGTGCATATTCCAGCCGCGAGCCTATCTGATGATATCTTGACCGTCACCTTCAATGGTCTGTCAAAATCATACCGAGCGGCTGGATTTCGCGTAGGCTGGATGATGCTATCGGGTAACCTGAAAGCGGCTAAAAGTTATATCGAAGGCTTAGAAATGTTGGCTTCGATGCGCCTCTGTTCCAATGTGCCCAATCAGCATGCTATTCAGACCGCACTGGGGGGCTATCAGAGTATCAACGAACTGCTTGTGGATGGTGGCCGCCTCAAAGTACAGCGAGATACCTGTGTAGAGCTACTCAATCAAATCCCCGGCATCAGTGTCAAATGCCCCAAGGGCGCCATGTATGCATTTCCTAAGCTAGACGCCAAGAAGTTCAATATTCGCGATGATGAGCGTTTAGTGCTGGATCTGTTGAAAGAGAAGAAAATATTACTGGTTCATGGCACCGCATTTAACTGGCCGGAGCCGGATCACTTACGTGTCGTATTTTTGCCACATAAGGAAGATCTCGAAAAAGCCTTAACCGAGTTTGCTGAGTTTATGGATGGTTATCGTCAATAAAAACTGTCTCATCTCTCAACAATGTAAAAGCAAGCTTAGGCTTGCTTTTTCTGGTCTAAATGTCTGCTTGTGCTAATGTAAGTTCATGTAGTAATTGTAATAAGCTGTAACATCACCTATGAGTCATTTATTCGCGCACCTAGCTCGCATGAAATTAATTCAACGCTGGCCATTGATGTACAATGTTAGAAGTGAAAATGTGCAAGAACACTCTCTTCAGGTGGCCATGGTCGCACACAACCTCGCCATCATAGCTAATCACAAATTTGGAAAGTCCCTATCCCCTGACAGAGCGGCGACCGTTGCCATTTTTCATGATGCCAGTGAAATCATTACCGGTGATCTCCCCACCCCGGTAAAGTACTTCAATAAAGAGATAGAAGCTGAATACAAAAAAATTGAAGTCATTGCCGAAAATAGGTTATTGGAGATGGTACCAGAAGAATTCAAACAGGAGTATGCCAGCTTACTCACTAGTGAGAATGCCGATATTGAATATAAGGTGTTAGTAAAATCAGCCGATACTATTTGTGCTTACCTTAAATGTTTAGAAGAAGATAGAGCCGGTAATAGTGAATTTAATACCGCCAGAAAACGGCTCGAGCAATCACTGAGTAATAACCCGGATCCTGCGGTGCAATACTTTATCGATTGTTTTGTTCCGAGTTTTAAATTAAATTTAGATGATATCAACCAGTTACTCTAATTGTTCAGGCTAATCACTCCAACGGTTAACTCAGGTTAAGGATCCCGATGACAGAGTCAGTATGGCACGCCAGACGTCTAATAGAAGATAAGAAACGTAGAAATGATCACCGCAGCCCCTATCAAAGAGATAGAGCACGGATCTTACATTCGGCGGCTTTTAGACGACTTCAAGCTAAGACCCAAGTCCTGGGGGTCGGCATGAATGATTTTTATCGCACCCGACTGACTCATTCTCTGGAAGTGTCACAGATAGGCACCGGCATACGTGCGCAACTCAAACAGAAGCAGCCTCAATTGGACCACTTGTTTGATTCTATGAGTTTAATCGAATCCTTGTGCTTAGCCCATGACATAGGTCATCCCCCTTATGGTCATGGCGGAGAAGTCGCACTCAATTATATGATGCGGGATCACGGCGGGTTCGAGGGTAATGGTCAAACGTTCAGGATCCTCACGGGTCTGGAACCTTACACCGAATTTTATGGCATGAACCTGTGTCGCAGAACCTTATTAGGGATCTTAAAATACCCAGGCGCATACTCGAGTCTGCACCAAGATTCATCCAGCCAGCCCGTAACCAACATTCGCCAACTCAAACCCTCTGAGTGGCCACCGGTTAAAGGCATATTCGACGACGATATCGAGATTCTAGATTGGGTGTTGTCTCCCCTGTCTGAGAATGACAGACAGAAGTTTCTCTCACATCAGGATGTCGATGGTCAACAACACAGACGGACGTGCTATAAATCATTAGACTGCTCTATCATGGAGTTAGCCGATGATATCGCCTATGCTGTCCACGATCTCGAAGATGCGATTGTCATGGGAATCGTCACCCCGGAACAATGGCAAGTCGATGTAGGCAGCAAACTTGCAGGCAGTGAAGACAATTGGATCCAAGATGAGTTTGGTTCGATTGGCACCAAACTGTTTTCTAATAAGCATCACCTGAGAAAAGATGCCATAGGCACCTTAGTCAATGGTTTCGTCACCGCCATCGATATCAAACTCAATACCGATTTTGAAGATAACTTACTGCGCTATAATGCAGGCTTGGACAAGAATTTTTCCGCAGCATTGGAGATATTGAAGCAATTTGTCTTTAAATATGTGATCAGAAAACCCGAAATACAGATGCTCGAATACAAGGGTCAACAGATTGTCATGGAGCTATTCGAGGCATTCGAATCGGATCCTGAGCGGTTATTACCGATCAATACTCAAGAAAGATGGCGCGATAGCAGGGACAAAGGATTAAACAGCCACAGAGTCATCGCAGATTATATCTCTGGCATGACCGATGAGTTTGCAGCCAGACTACACCAACAGCTATTTAGCCCGAATGCTGGCTCCATGATAGAATTTAATCGAGAACTCTGACACCAGTACACTAGCAGACAGGATTTTCAGTCTCCGAATCACCCACTGCTCAGCCTTAAATAGGCTGAGCAGTGGGTGATTATTGTGATGCCATAGGCATGAGGTCAATGTCATCACAGTATACGAGAAGCTAGCCATCGAATATCACTAATAAGCTAAGTGGAGCTTAGCAAGCCTTCTACTTTTCTAGACAGTTCAAGCACGCTCAATGGCTTATCAAAAATGGCATCGGCCCCTAACGCATCCGCCAAGATAAGATAATTATTCCCCCCTACTCGGCCACCGCCGGACATGGCGATAATAGGTAAGTCAGGCATCTCTTGCTTTAACCGCGTAATGATCTCTATCCCTTCCACATCCGGCATGATCATATCCGTGATAACGAGAGAAACGGGTAAACTGTATATTAAGTCGAATACCTGACTTGATTTACCACACGTTGTAAATTGATAATGGCTCAGAAGCATAGACAAGGAGTCTTGTAAGGCTTCCGAGAAATCAGCATCATCATCTACAATAAGAATACTCGTCATAGCTCTCTCCTTTTTATGAACTCAATGCCAACACATGGGGCAAGTCGATTGAAAAGGTAGTTCCACAGCCTTGCCGACTCCTACACTCTATAGTGCCAGCATGCTTTTCTATTATCCCATAGCAGATTGAGAGCCCGAGGCCAGTTCCCGAACCGACGGGCTTAGTCGTGTAGAAAGGTTGGAATATTTTTCTAATCAGCGAGCTTGGGATCCCTGCACCTGTGTCACTGACTTCAATCAAGACACGTCCGCCTCGGCACAGTACATTAATCGATATCTGTTTTTCTATGCCCTGTGGTTGGGCTAAGGATTCGAGTTCGATGATGGCATCTTTGGCATTATTGAGTAGATTGGTCAGCACCTGTAGTAGCTGAACCTGATTACACAATATAGATTGGCTCTTGTGTTGGATATTTACGGCGAGTGTGATGGAATGTCGCTTTAATTCTGGAGAGATGAGGATCAAAGATTGATCGATCAACCAATCCACGGCAATGGTCTCCCTTTCTTCACCCTGGTCGTCTCGACTGAACAGTCTAAGGTGATTGATGATTCGGCTGATCCGTTCTATTTGTATTAAGTTTTTTTGTAGCATGTCATTTATCTTAGGGGGATGCTCCTGAACCAGAAGCATGCAGTCTGTGTATAATCTCATCACCCCTAGTGGCTGATTTATTTCATGGGCAATGCCCGCCGACATCTCCCCGATTGAAGAAAGTTTGGCCGATTGCTCCAGTTGTTTATTCGACGTGATAAGCTTCTCATGGATGCATTCTAACTCTTGATTGCGCAGGTTTAATTCCCCCTTTGTTTTCAATACTTGTTCATTGGTCTGTTTTAATGCGCTGTAGAGCTGTTCAATCGCTTGTTTTTTTTCGGACTCTATTTCCCGACCATGATCTATCGTCTGCATCATGACTAAAAATTGTCTGGCTAAGTCTCCCACTTCATCCTTAGATGTTATCAAGGCGAGTCGCGTCAATAACACTTCATAGTCCAAGCCATCATTGTCCATAAAAGCGTAGCGCTTAATCACTTCGTCGCTGATAAGTCTGATTTTATTGATGGGGAAAATAAGTTGCCTCGATACGAGCACATGCATAAAATAACTGAGCAGCGCCGTGATAATGACTTCCAACAGAAAAAGGAGAGAAAATAGCCATTCTCTATGAGCATTCTCTTTTAACAAGGCTTCTACCAGCTCAGACTTACCGTACAAGGCATCATTGGTAAATGCTCTAATTTGATTCGCATACAAGATAAACTCTTGTTGATATGACTTTTTGGTGCCTCTGAGAGAGCGACTAAATGACAAGCTGACCACTTTAATCAACTGGGTCCTCATCTGTTCGAGGACGGGTTCTATCTCTTCAGCCAAAGACTCATCATTGATAAAAGCATGCCGCTGCGAAATATACTTAAACTCAACCAGAGCCGACTGAAAATCTTCGGCCTTCGCCAGTAATAAGGCATCGAATTCACGACTATCGAAGAATAACATCTGATTCAGGCCCTCGTTGACCTTAGCTAGGTTACTCTCTAAATGAGACAAGATATTTTTTTGAGTAATGACGTCATAGATTAAAACATTGCGTGCCCGCTGATCATTAATAAAGGCATACACAGTGCTCGCTATGATTAATATCCCCAAAATATAGACAATACCAGGCAGAGCAAATTTTTTTGCTATGGGTAAATCTCTTAACGACAGGTTTTTCATCGCAATAAACATAGGTAATTTCTATCTCATCTGACATCAAAAACTTGCACTCTATGATTGGCGGTATCGGCAACATAAAGCAGCTTATTCAGGCCTATAACTAGGCCATGTATATTGCCAAAATCGCCAGGGTCACGTCCACTTTGACCAAACATATACAAAAAATTTCCACGGCTGTTAAATTTCTGTATCCGGTTATTACCAATTTCCGCTACATACACATTATCGTTGGCGTCGATCGCTAAGCCAGAGGGCTTTCTGAATTCTCCCGGACCATCCCCCTCACTTCCCCAGAGAAACAGGAACTTACCGTACTCATCGAAAACCTGTATTCGGTGATTTCCAAGATCGGCAACATAAAGTAAACCTCGACTGTTATGTTTGATGGCCTCAGGCCTATTTAACTGACCGGGTGCATTGCCTTTTTGTGCGAAGGTAAATTGAAATTGTCCCTCTTTATCGAACACACTGATACGGCTATTGCCAGCCTCGGGCACATACAGGAAACCATTTTGATGAAACGTCATAAATTCAGTTTCCTGGGTCTTCCCCTCGACGCTGCCATAACCGCTATACGTCAGCATATGTCGATGGTCAGATGAAAACTTTTCTACATGGCCGGTTAAATAATCTGCGACATGAATATTCCCATCTTCATCTATGGCTATCCCCTCTGGCTTTCTCAAGCCCCCTATCTGTTGAGTGGCCCCAAACATGGAAATAAAAGTGCCGTCGGCGCTGAAGACCTGAACATTGCCATTGAGCGCATCGGTAATAAATAAATTGCCGTTGCCATCCACTGCGAAGTCTTCTACATATTTAAACTGACCAGGGGCTGCCCCCTCCTCCCCGAAGATGAAGAGAAGTTCGGCATCGACCTGCTGCCGGGAGCAGGCACATAAAATAAAGGCGAGTGCTAGAAGACTGATAAAATGACAGCATTCTAAAAAACAAGTTTGGCGAGGAGTCAGAAACTGTGACATAAAATCTTCCATGATATAGGGGGTGGAGTCCTATCAAAATCTTAGTACAGATCCGCTATAAGGGTTATTTTATGACAAAACAAAAAAGCCGTTCGAGTCATTCAAACAGCATTTACGCGTGCAGCGCCTTATGGCTGCACATGTGAAACAAAAAAGGAACATTAGGTAAATCCTGAATAGGCTTACCGCTTAAATGGCTAATTCAGTAAGTTAGGAAACAGGCCTTTAAACCCTGCCACGATCACTTCGATACCAATAGATAACATCAAGAGTCCCATCAATCGGGTTATCACATTAATACCCGTTTTCCCCAGTACTTTATATATCACGGGAGCCGCTCTAAAGAGCATAAAACTGGTTAAGCCAAATACCATGACAGTGATAGACATGCCGACATGATAGATAAAGCTGTTATTTTCAGCCGCGGACACAATCACAGAGCTAATGGCACCCGGGCCGGCCATCAAGGGTAAGGCCAGAGGCACCACTGCCACCGACTCCATGCCCGATGATTCCCTGTCTTCTTCCTTGTTACGTTTAATCTCACCCAATTTCCCCTGCAGCATCGACATGGCAATGATCGCAATCAAGGAACCACCGGCTATCCTAAACGCCGAAAGCGAGATACTGAACAAGTTTAGAATATGCTGACCGGCAAATATGGTCACCAGCAAAATAACCACAACGGCAAAGTTAGCCACCTTTCCCGTATGATTGCGTTCGATCTCATTCTGATGACTGGTTAAGCTCACAAACACAGGCAAAAGACCCACTGGGTTGATGATGGCCAACAAGCCTAAAAAAAACTTAACGTAAAATGTAAAATCCAACGACATATCCTCGAATGTAAATACAGATTAAAGCGTTAACCAATTTGTCATCGCCCTTGTATTGAGCAGACGAGTTTACCCTATGATTTCATCTGGCTAAAATGAGTTTTTTTATAAATAGGTCCCAGTTCACATAAGATTTTTTATCCCGATTAAAATATCACAGCTCACCAAACAGTCAAACAAGTCGTTAACAATGTAATTTAATTACAACAAAGCCGCAAACTGTGGGTGAGATCACGGTTAACAAGGGGGTTTCGGTGTAATTTTTAGTCATCGAGAAGATTTAGCTAAAACTTATTTTTGCTAAATTTTTTCAAGGGAATACAAAATGACAGTGACCAATGAGCAAGAACTCGATCTTCTTGTACAGCGAGTTGCAGATGCGCAAGCCCAGTTTGCTAACTTCACTCAGGAACGAGTCGATATCATCTTCAGAGCGGCAGCCCTGGCGGCGGCCGATGCTCGAATATCTCTGGCTAAGATGGCGGCATCAGAAACTGGCATGGGCGTGATTGAAGATAAGGTGATCAAGAATCACTTCGCCTCCGAATACATCTATAACAAGTATAAGGACTCGAAGACCTGCGGCATAATAGATGAAGACCCCACCTTCGGCACCATAACCATAGCCGAACCTGTCGGTATCATCTGTGGCATAGTCCCCACCACCAACCCAACATCCACCGCCATCTTTAAGGCGCTTATCAGCCTCAAAACCCGTAATGGCATCATTTTCTCACCTCATCCAAGGGCGAAAATGTCGACCACAACCGCCGCTCGCATCGTACTGGATGCCGCCGTCAAAGCCGGTGCTCCGAAAGATATTATCGGTTGGATAGATGAGCCTAGTGTCGCATTATCGAATCGCTTGATGACCCATAACAAGATAAACCTCATCTTGGCCACTGGTGGACCCGGCATGGTAAAAGCGGCTTACTCTTCAGGCAAACCCGCCATCGGAGTCGGTGCGGGAAACACCCCAATAGTGATAGATGAAACCGCTGACATCAAGCGTGCTGTCAGCTCAATATTGATGTCTAAAACCTTCGATAACGGCGTCGTGTGTGCATCAGAGCAAGCGGTGATCGTCGTCGATGAAATTTATGACACAGTTAAAGAGCGCTTCGCAACTCACGGCGGCTATATTCTCAGTGCCGATGAATCAGAGGCCATGCAAGGAGTCATACTCAAGAATGGCGGACTCAATGCCGACATCGTCGGACAGAGCGCGGTAGATATCGCCTTAATGGCAGGCATAGACGTCCCCCGCTGGACTAAGGTCTTGATTGGCGAGGCGACAGATATCAATGACTCCGAAGCCTTTGCCCATGAAAAACTCTCTCCTTTATTGGGTATGTACCGGGCCAAAGACTTCGATGATGCCATGGATAAGGCTGAGGCCCTGGTCACCTTGGGCGGGATAGGACACACCTCAGGCCTTTATACTGACCAAGATACACAAGTAGAGCGCGTCAAGGCCTTCGGTTTTCGTATGAAGACCGCCCGTATATTGATCAACACCCCAGCCTCACAAGGCGGTATCGGCGATCTGTATAACTTCAAACTAGCACCTTCGCTCACCTTAGGTTGTGGCTCATGGGGCGGCAACTCCATCTCAGAAAACGTGGGACCGAGTCACCTTATTAACAAAAAAATGGTCGCTAAGAGGGCTGAGAACATGTTGTGGCACAAGCTTCCTTCATCTATTTATTTCCGCCGTGGTTGCTTGCCTATTGCACTCGAGGAACTGAGTGACAAGAAACGCGCACTGATAGTGACAGACAAATACCTGTTTAATAATGGATATTGTGATGAAACAGTCAAGATCCTTAAGGCTCAAGGATTGGAAACTGAGATATTTTATGAAGTAGAAGCCGATCCTACCTTAGCCATAGTCAAACAAGGCGCCAAGGTAGCACATAGCTTTCAACCCGATGTGATCATCGCACTCGGCGGCGGCTCACCCATGGATGCGGCTAAGATTATCTGGGTCATGTATGAGCATCCCGATGTCGATTTTGCCGATCTCGCCCTCAGATTTATGGATATTCGTAAGCGTATCTACAAGTTCCCTAAATTGGGTGTCAAGGCGCAGATGGTCGCGATCCCGACCACCTCAGGTACAGGTTCAGAAGTCACGCCATTCGCGGTAGTGACTGATGAAGCCACGGGAATGAAGTACCCCATCGCCGATTACCAGTTAACACCGAACATGGCCATCGTCGATCCCAATTTAGTCATGGATATGCCTAAATCTCTGACAGCTTTTGGCGGGATAGATGCTATCACCCATGCATTAGAAGCCTATGTCAGTGTGATGGCCAACGAATACAGTGATGGTCAAGCTCTGCAGGCATTAGACCTGTTATTTAAGCACCTTCCCGATGCCTATAATCTGGGCGCAGCAGCGCCCGTAGCACGCGAAAAGGTACATAATGGCTCTACCATAGCGGGTATCGCTTTTGCCAATGCCTTCCTGGGAGTCTGCCACTCTATGGCCCATAAATTGGGCGCCGAATTTCATCTTGCCCATGGCTTGGCAAACGCCCTGCTCATCAGTAATGTGATCCGTTACAATGCCACTGACATGCCGACTAAACAAGCGGCATTCAGCCAATACGATCGACCTAAGGCACTTTGCCGCTATGCAAAGATTGCCGACTACCTAGACTTAAGTGGTAATACAGATGAAGAAAAAGTTCAAGCTTTGCTTGAAAAAATCGATGAACTCAAGAAGACGATTGGCATTCCGGCTTCAATCCAAGAAGCAGGCGTTAACGAAGCCGACTTCCTAGCTAAACTGGACGAGTTAGCCGAAGATGCATTCGATGACCAATGCACAGGCGCAAACCCTAGATACCCCTTAATAGCGGAGCTAAAGCAGATACTGCTCGACAGTTTCTATGGCAACGCCTATAGCGACAGCTAAGTCCATGAGCATAGGGTCTAAACACTAGCTACTCTCAATCGGTATAAGATTAGCGGTATAAAAAAGCCAGTTAACATCATAATGTTAACTGGCTTTTTATTTCAAAAATATCAAAGGAATGATGGCGTATTTTTATTGAGCTTGCTCAGCCTTCTTTTTAATCCGATAAGCATGCAGCAAGGGCTCAGTGTAACCCGAAGGTTGCTCTTTTCCCTTGAATATCAGATCGAGCGCCGCATTAAAGGCGATGCCACTGAAATCTGGCGCCATGTCGTGATAGAGAGCATCACCGACATTTTGCTTATCGACAACGGCAGCCATCCTCTTCATGGATGCGGTAACTTGCTCCTTGGTGCAGATCTTATGCTCCAGCCAATTGGCAATATATTGTGATGATATTCTCAAGGTTGCCCTGTCTTCCATTAGGCCCACGTTATTGATATCGGGCACTTTCGAGCAACCAACACCATGATCTATCCAACGTACAACGTAACCCAAGATCCCCTGGGCATTGTTGTCGAGTTCACGTTGGATCTGTTCATCTGTCAAGGTTTCCGATAACAAGGGAATGGTGAGAATATCATCTAATTTGGCATGGGTTCGCTTTGACAATTCCAGCTGTTTCTCGGCGACGTTGATCTGATGATAATGAGTCGAATGCAGTATGGCGCCATTGGGAGATGGCACCCAGGCGGTGTTAGCACCCGCATTGGGATGGGCTGACTTTTGCTCAAGCATGGACGCCATCTCATCAGGCATGGCCCACATCCCCTTGCCAATCTGAGCACGACCAGGTAAACCACATGCCAGGCCGACATCGACATTCCAATCTTCATAGGCAGTGATCCAGGCCTGCTGTTTCATCTGTGTTTTAGGCACAAAAGGACCGGCGAGCATGGAAGTATGGATCTCATCGCCGGTTCTATCGAGAAATCCAGTGTTAATAAACACCACTCTCTCCTTAGCCACGCGAATACACTCTTTTAAGTTTACTGTCGTCCTACGCTCTTCATCCATGATCCCAAGTTTGATGGTATTTCTGGACAGGCTCAGCGCATCTTCGATACGGGTAAACAGCTCACAGGTAAACGCCACCTCATCGGGTCCGTGCATCTTAGGTTTAACAATATTGATCGACCCCGCGCGGCTATTGGTGCGCTGCTTATTATTACCCTTAAGATCATGCATTGCCGCCAGAACGGATACCATACCATCTAAGATCCCCTCGGGAACCTCATCACCCGCCTTGTCTAAAATAGCATCATTGGTCATCAGGTGACCGACATTACGAATAAATAACAGGCTTCGACCAGGCAGAGTAAACTCCCTTCCTTGTGGGCACAGATAATGACGATCCAGGTTAAGCTCACGGATGATGGTCTTACCGCCTTTGGTTAACCGGGCAGTGAGATCGCCTTTCATCAAGCCTAACCAGTTTTGATAGACCTCACACTTGTCCTCGGCATCGACAGCAGCCACCGAGTCTTCACAATCCATGATGGTGGTCACAGCGGCTTCTACCAGCAGATCTTTCATACCCGCCAGATCTGTCTTACCTATGGCATGATTCCTGTCTATCTGGATCTCCACATGCAGGCCATTATTCTTGAGTAACACAGCGTGAGGGGCAACCTGGTTACCAAGATAGCCCAGCAATTTTTCAGGCTGCTTAAGCTCAGTATCTGTTCCATCCCTGAGGGTGATAACCAGCTGGTTTCGATCAATTTGATAATGGCTTGCCTCACTATGGCTGCCTATCGCTAAAGGAGCCAGTTGATCTAAGTGCTGCTTGGCAAATGCTATCACCTTGCTGCCACGTACCGGATTGAAACCGCTGCCAACCTCGGCGCCGCCGGCTTCACTGATGGCATCGGTACCATAGAGGGCATCATATAAGCTGCCCCAACGCGCGTTCGCCGCATTGAGGGCAAAACGGGCATTTTTAACCGGGACCACAAGCTGAGGACCCGCTTGCTGGGAAATTTCAATGTCTACATTTTCTGTGGTGATGCTGAAATCGTCGCCTTCGGGGACGAGGTAGCCTATCTCTTGCAAGAAGGCTTTATAGGCCTGAGGATCATGGAGCTTATGTTCTGTATGCCACTTGTCTATCTGCACTTGTAAATCATCGCGGCGGGCTAATAAGGCTCTGTTCTTTGGTGTTAGATCATCAATGATGGATTCAAGTGAGCTCCAAAACCTTGCCGATGAAATATCGGTTCCAGGAATAATCTGTTCATTCACTAACTTAAGCAGTGAGGTCGCGACCTGTAAATTGCCAACTTGAATACGTGATGTCATATTTATCCCTTCCGATAGGTGTCGTTGACTGTCTAGTGTCTATCTCTATTGCTATACATGAAACTGATACTAAGCGCTATAGCCTAACCATGAAGCTGGATCTAGTAGAGGTTTCGTTCAGTTTATCCAGCCTTAATGTATATCACTAATTTATCGTAGTTATAGTTGGCATTCACCAAAGTTATACCACCAAGGAAATCTGGTTAGCCAGTGGTTAAAATCTATCTATGATCCTGGCAGTTTCGGTGATGAGCTCTCTCATCCATTTGTGAGCCGGATTATGTTGCAATAACGGACTCCAGGCCATGGTCAACTCTATGGGGGGGATGTCAAATGGCGGTGCTACTATACTGACCCGGCTGTTATCTTGCTTTAACCTGGCCATCTTGCTGGGCACTGTGGCAATTAAATCTTGCCTCTCCGCCAATGAGCTGGCCGCTTGATAGTTTCGGGTGAACACTGTGATACGGCGCTTCGCACCAATTTTTGCCAGCGCTTCATCTACCCACCCCAGACGTTGGACATCATCGGGATCCATGCCTACCCCGACTCCCATGCCAGTCTTACTCACCCAGACGTGATGAGACTTAAGATAATTGTCTAAGTTAAAGTTCTTCAGTACTGGATTAGTGCGGTTAATGAGGCAACTGAAGGTATCTTTCCAGAGCACTTTTTGGTGAAAAGATTGAGGGATTTCATCGAAACGGTTAATCGCCATATCCACTCTACCCTGTTCCACATCGGCAAAATTAACATCGCTTGGTGTCATGATATCCAGAATGACTTTCGGCGCTTCGTTACGTAGGCGAGCGATCAATAAGGGAATAAGGGTAGACTCGGCGTAATCCGACGCCATCATGCGAAACACTTGCTCACTCTCTAATGCATTAAACTCGGCTTTGGGCTGTACGGCTTTCTCCAGGCCTATCAATAGCTCTCGGATCACAGGTTTGAGCTCACTTGCCCTCTCTGTCGGCGTCATCCCCTTGCTGGTTCTGATAAGCAGAGGATCATCGAACAAGACCCTTAACCTTTTTAGCCCATTACTCATGGCCGGTTGGCTGATCCCCAGCTGATCTGCGGCGCGGGTCACATTTAGTTCCCTGAGCAAAACATCAAAATAAACCAATAAATTCAGGTCGATACGAGACATATTCATAAAACAAATACCGAAGATAATTACTATAAATTAGACTAATTTGACTCAATATTACTATTATTTTGAACGGAAGCAATCGTTGATAACTATTTTTTGTAGGAAGGGACTTACCATGTCAAATTACAGCACCGATATTGATACTGCAGCAAGCTTGATTGAGAATGAAGGTAGTGCCTGGAATGCAATCAATCCAGAGTCTGTCGCTCGTATGCGCACTCAGAACCAATTTAAGACGGGTTTAGACATAGCTAAGTATACCGCTAAAATTATGCGTGAAGACATGGCTAACTATGATGCTGATAGCTCTCAGTACACACAATCACTAGGATGCTGGCACGGTTTCATCGGTCAACAGAAGATGATTGCGATTAAGAAGCATCTACTGACCACTAAGCGATGTTACCTCTACCTCTCGGGTTGGATGGTTGCCGCTCTTCGCAGTGAGTTCGGTCCTCTGCCTGACCAATCTATGCATGAGAAGACCTCAGTCGCTAGCCTGATTGCCGAGCTTTATACTTTCCTTCGCCAAGCCGATGCTCGTGAGTTAGGTGGTCTGTTCCGTGAACTCGATAACGCTGACGCCGCCGATAAAGCCGCGATTAAGGATAAGATAGATAATTTCGAGACACACGTTGTGCCTATTATTGCCGATATCGATGCAGGTTTTGGCAACGAAGAAGCCACTTACCTGATGGCTAAGCAGATGATTGAAGCCGGTGCTTGTTGTATTCAGCTTGAAAACCAGGTTTCCGATGTGAAGCAATGTGGACACCAAGACGGCAAGGTAACGGTTCCTCATGTGGAGTTTTTGGCTAAGATCAATGCCGTACGTTATGCCTTCTTGGAGCTGGGTATCGATGATGGCGTTATCGTGGCACGTACGGATTCTCTCGGAGCGGGTCTGACGCAGAAGATTGCGGTGACTTCAGAGCCGGGTGACTTAGGCGACAAGTACAACTCTTTCATCGAAGTAGAAGAAGTGACTAGCGACAACTTGGAAAATGGCGATGTGGTGTTTAAGCGCGGCGATAAGCTGGTTAAACCTTCACGTCTACCTAATGGCCTGTTTAAATTCCGCGCCGGTACGGGTGAAGAGCGTTGTATACTCGACTGTATCACCAGCCTTCAAAACGGTGCCGACTTATTGTGGATTGAGACCGAGAAGCCTCATGTGGCTCAGATCGGCGCCATGGTCAATGCCATTCGTGAAGTCGTGCCAAATGCTAAGCTGGTTTACAACAACTCGCCATCATTTAACTGGACGCTTAACTTCCGTCAACAGATCTTCGATGTGATGAAGGAGCAAGGTAAAGATGTCTCGGCTTATGAGCGTGCCGATTTGATGAGCATAGATTACGATGAGACCGAGCTTGCCATTGATGCGGACGAGAAAATCCGTACCTTCCAGGCCGATTCAGCCCGTGAAGCGGGTATCTTCCATCACTTGATCACGCTACCGACTTACCACACGGCCGCCTTGTCTACCGACAACTTGGCGAAAGAGTACTTCGGTGACCAAGGCATGCTAGGTTATGTGGCTAATGTGCAGCGCAAAGAGATCCGTCAGGGTATCGCCTGTGTTAAGCATCAGAACATGGCTGGCTCAGATATGGGTGATGCTCACAAAGAGTACTTCTCCGGTGATCAGGCGCTGAAGGCGTCGGGTAAAGACAACACCATGAACCAGTTCGGCTAATACCCTACTAACAAGCCGACTGAATCCCACATTCGGGATAGGGAAAACAAAAAACCGGAGTCATACGACTTCGGTTTTTTCTGTTGCAGGGATATGAAAAATCATCCCAATCTATTCATCTGACATGCTATGCCAAAGTAAAGTCTAGTATTACTGAGTTCTTTTAACTAAATGCCTGTTCGATGGCCACGGCGATTGCCACGCTGGCCCCCACCATAGGGTTATTTCCCATGCCAACCAAACCCATCATCTCTACATGGGCGGGTACCGAGGAAGAGCCGGCAAACTGGGCATCGCTGTGCATCCTCCCCATAGTATCTGTCATGCCATAGCTGGCAGGACCGGCGCCAACATTATCCGGATGCAGAGTTCGTCCGGTTCCGCCGCCCGACGCCACAGAGAAGTAAGGTTGTTTCAACAACAAACGCTCTTTCTTGTAAGTGCCGGCCACAGGATGCTGGAAACGGGTGGGGTTAGTCGAATTGCCTGTGATGGAGATATCCACCCCTTCTTTGTGCATGATGGCCACGCCTTCCATCACATCATCGGCGCCATAACAGTTGATCTCTCCACGCACGCCCTGACCAAATTGCTTCTCACGCACCACGCTGAGCTCGTCGGTCACGTAATCAAATCGAGTCTCCACATAGTTAAAGCCATTGATGCGGGCGATAAGATAGGCCGCATCTTTCCCCAGACCATTAAGAATCACCCTTAAAGGCGATTGTCTGACCTTGTTGGCATTCTGGGCTATCTTGATGGCCCCCTCGGCTGCGGCAAAGGATTCATGGCCCGCGAGGAAACAGAAACATCGGGACTCTTCGGACAAGAGGCGTGAGGCAAGGTTTCCGTGGCCCAAGCCTACTTTCCTCTGCTCGGCTACCGAGCCGGGAATGGTGAAAGCCTGCAAGCCTTCTCCGATGGCATTCGCCGCCTCACAGGCCTTAAACTTCTGCTGTTTTATGGAAATAGCGGCCCCTAAGGTGTAAGCCCAGGCTGCATCATCGAAGGCGATGGTCTGTGTCTCCTTGACTATGTCGAAGGGATCGAAGCCATGTTTGTTACACAAGTCACGGCAGCTAGTCAGACTCTCTAGACCATACATATCCAATGTCTGCTGAATACGTGGCATACGTTCCACGCTACGTTCAAATTCAATCATGATGCTCCCCTACTGTTTTCTTGGGTTAATGTATGACACGGCTTCATCGAATCGACCGTAATGACTCTTGGCTCTGTCGATGGCTTCATTTGCATCGACGCCATCGGCCACTAATGCCATCATCTTACCCAGTTGCACGTATTCATAACCGATAACCTCTGTGTCTTCATCCAGTGCCATTCGAGTAATGTATCCCTCGGCAAGTTCCAGATAACGAACCCCTTTGGCCCGGGTGCCATAGGTGGTCCCCACTTGAGAGCGCAGCCCTTTGCCTAAATCTTCCAGCCCGGCACCGATAGGCAAACCGCCTTGAGAGAATGCGGTCTGACTGCGTCCATAGGCCATCTGCAGAAACAATTCACGCATGGCCACATTAATGGCATCACACACAAGATCGGTATTCATGGCTTCGAGTAAGGTCTTGCCCGTTATGATTTCAGAGGCCATGGCGGCTGAATGTGTCATGCCAGAGCAACCAACGGTCTCTATCAAGCACTCTTCGATGATGCCGTCTTTTACGTTGAGGGTCAGTTTGGCCGCACCTTGCTGTGGTGCACACGTCCCGACACCATGGGTGACACCTGAGATATGGCTGACTTCTGTGACGTGGATGAAGTTGCCCTCTATGGGGACGGGCGCATTAGCATGATTGGGTCCTCTTGCTATAGGACACATATTTTGAATTTCGGTGGAATAGTTCATAGCAGTCTCTTCGCTTAAGTGGCTAGGAAGACCGTTGTGGAAGGAAATTGATACAGCTGTGCCCGACCTCTAACGATCTTAATTCGTTATAAATGCCAGGAGTCATCAGCCCAGAAGGCGGTTTAATATCAGTCCATTGATATAGAGTAGAACCCCATTACCTAATAATTAAGCTACTCGCTTTTCACCATAAAACCAGAGGTGTTTTCACTCAGTCCTTATTTTTGTGAGTCATGTATCAAAATGAATTAATGGCTTGGGTGTTTATCCATATTGGCACAATTTAAGCCACAACTATAAAATAGTGATAAAATAGCGAGAACAATAACCAGAATAATAACACCCCGGAACTGAGTTCCGGGCTTCAGTCAGTTATCTCAACAAGCATCGCCTTGGCAGACAAATTCCTGCACGCGGGCTTTACCGCTTCCCGACACAAAGATACGCATCAATGCTCCTTCCCTCAGGGTTTCTTGTGCTAAAAGCGCTTTTTCCTTGGGCATGAAAAATGCCTCTATACCGTACTCGATAGATAAGCTGTTACCGTAATTAGCCCTCACCCTTCCACGTATAAACAACCCAGTTACCGGTTTGACCTTGGAGATACTTTGAAAGCGCCAATGGCTCAGTTCTTCTTTGACACTGACGTAGACGACACTGCCTAGCTTATATTCACTGGCATTATCACTCTCTACTTGACTGATATCATAACTAAGCCGCACAAAATTGCCTCGAAACAGGCTTCTGGGATCATAAGGCTGGGTTTTGAGTATGATTGGGGTGCCGGTCCAAATTGGCCAGACTGAGCTCAAATACTCTACCACTAGCACCGAAATCTGAAGCGTGATCGCAATGATGAGTCCTATCTTAAAGGTATGACTCTGATACCAGTTAGTATCTTGCACTAGCCCTGAATTAAGCTTCATCGGTTCGCCCTCCTGGCTCTGTTTGCCCGCGTAGTCGCCAATACCTGGCTGCCAGCATCATGATAGACGCGGCAATCAGAAACAGCAGCGCGCCGCCGAGATAATCACCGATAAGATCGAAATATCGCACAAATGCCGTCGCTAACAACACCGCGACTCCGGTATAAAAGTATTGGGTTTCATCTTGTTCTATGCCTCGCCGAATTAAACTTATGCCCAGCACCAGCAATAAAAAATTGATAGTAACAGCGGCAATCATATCTCCGCTGCTAAAGTAGGCTTGAGCAATGAAACAAATACTGAAACAAAGGCTAAACAGTACCGCGGGTATCGAGGCGTATCGGCCATTTTTAGCAGACAGCTTCCATGAAAGCACGCCGCCCATAATCAATGCCGCGATGCTCAATACAAGCGTCATGTCACTTTCTGATGAGTACTCGTGCCAGACACCTTCAAAACTGAGTATGAGCAGAGTCACCACTGAACCTCTTAAGAGCCAAAGATGCAACACGAGTCCATACTCTCGCCATGTAGGATTCATGGTGCGCATCAATGCCCAGGCCAAGCCATTGAGTACTAACCCAAGCGCGAGAGAGAACGGCAGCAAGTCACCAAAGGGCTCATAATGAATGCCGCTGCCCATCAGCCAAGCCAAGGCTAAGTTAAGCCAAACCAGCAGTGCAAACAGACTAAAGACAAATATTGTGGGTGTTGAGCGGCAATACAGAGCAACAAACAGGGCAGATAAGAGAAAGACAGGATAGCTCGCGGGGAAAAATGCTTCACCGACCTCTACGCACAGCCAAATTGTCGCAAGCGCGAGCATCAGTAATGACAGTAAACGACTTCGGGTTAATAGCACTAAAGGTAACACCCCTAACGCCCACCAATATATACCATCTGGATAATGCTCACCTAAGTGGTAAATTTGCGCAATCAGCATAATACTGGCGCCATAGGATATGGCCCCAAAAAACACCCAAACATTTGCGGCTTGATGCCGGTTAGTCAGATACAAACGCAAGCCAATTAGGTTCGTGGTGGCAGTCAATAAGATTAAAGTGGCAGTTTTAATTAAGCTTGGGATCTCATCCCAGTTATGGGAAATGATTAATATTAGGGCCAGTCCGATAAATAGACTGCCTAATGCCATCAACAGATAATAACCAAAGCTGGTTTTATTGGCGTCATTATCCAATGACTCACCATACTTAGCCAAAATAGCTTGGCCTTGCTCATGGGTGATGAGTGATTCATCTACCCAGCCCCTGGTTTCTCTTGCTAACTCTTTCTTTAATAACTGTATAAGCCGCATGCTTCACTCCTTTGGGCATTGCTGAAAACGATATACACTCTATTCAGTTTATATCGTTTATACAAAAATCATCGACAAAAAAGGCCAGATAACTATCTGACCTCTTCATCTTCTCACCTGCTAGTAATACCAAGCGGTATTATACAGGTTACTTTTTAGTCCAGCGGTCCATCCAACCCAAGACATTGGCGTACCATTGTTCCAGGTTATCTGGGTTGAGGATCCAATGATTCTCTTCAGGATAAATCAACAACTCAGATGGAATGCCTTTTCTCTGCATAAAGGTAAACGCAGCCAGACTTTGTCCATAAGGAACTCGGAAATCTTGCTCACCATGAATGATTAACATAGGTGTCTTCCAGTTCTCTACGTAATTGACCGGATTGAATTTCTCATACAAGTCCTTGTTCTCATCATAGGTGCCACCGAACTCATATTCAGGGAACCAGAGCTCTTCAGTCACATAATACATGGAGCGCATATCGAACAGACCAGCATGGTTAACCAGACAATTAAAGCCATCGCTCCAGTTTCCCTGGATCCAGTTCATCATATAGCCACCGTATGATCCACCGAGTGCACAGGTACGACTAGAATCCAACCATTTCTGTTGCTTAGTCACGGCGGCTAGGCCTTTTTGCAGGTCTTCTAATGGCTTACCGCCCCAATCTTTAGAGATAGAGTCAGTGAATGCCTGTCCATAGCCAGTAGAACCGTGGAAATCGATCATCACCACGCCGTAACCCGCACCAGCCCAGAGTTGAGCATTCCAGCGACTGCTGAATGAATTGCCGAATGAGCCCTGAGGGCCGCCATGAACCAAAAACGCGATAGGATACTGAGTGCCAGCCTTGAAGTTCGATGGCTTGATCCAGTAACCATGGACCTCTTCATTATTCCAGCCCTTGAAACTGAACTGCTCAAATTCACCAAATTTAATCTTGGCGAGCTTTTCGCTATTGATATCGGTCAGTTTCTGTAAGCCCTGACCATCTAAATTGATAGAATGAAGATCACCAGGTTGTACCAGACTCTTGTGGTTGAAGATAATCTTGTCAGCTGTCACGCCGACTATGCTGTTGCTGCCCTCGTTGAATAAGGTTTTGACATCACCAAATTGCGTGTTTACTTCAAAAACGGTCACTTGACCCACATCTTGAGCCGTGACGTATAAGGTTCTATTATCTTTACCGAAGGTCAGTGAACTCGCACTTCTGTCCCATAGAGGCGCAACTTCTTTCTCCTGTCCCGTCACGATATCACGCAACATAATGCGATATCTGTCGGCTTCGAATCCCGGCTTTTTCATGGCCAGATAAGCTAAGTAGCGGCCATCGGCTGAGTAGGTCGGATGTGCATCCCACGCCTTGTTAGACTCAGTTAAATTAACCGCATCACCGCCCGTTACCGGCACCTGCCAAAGATCATAGTTAGTGATCCAGGCCTGATCGGTACTCGGCGCCTTGGCGCTATAAACCACATACTTACCGTCTGGGGTAAAGGTTACTTCTTCCATGCCGGAGAAAGGTTTAGGTGGCGTTTCCGTGTCCAGTCCAGCGGTGACATCCACGGCGGTGGTGATCTTGTCGCCGTTTAATTGTGCCACAAACAGATGACTGCGGGAGTTATCGCTCCAGGTATCCCAATGACGAATCATCAACTGTTTATATTCACGACCGTTGGATTTACGCTCAGCTTCTGCGGTGAATTTATCCTCAGAGCATTGCAAATCTTGGCAGTCCGGGAAGACACGCATGTTCAACACCACTTGCTTGCCGTCTTGAGACAGTTTAAAGCCTTCCACATCCAGTGGCAGATCTGACACTTGTCTAGCTTCACCGCCTGTCAGAGGTAAGTTATACACTTGACTCGAACCATTACGTGAGGCCAAAAAGTAGACAGATTGATCGTCGGCCGAAAAAACGGCACTATGTTCGGTACCTGCAGCAAACGTGAGTTGTTTCGGCTTGGATCCCATTAGGGTTAAGTCTTGGATATAGAGGTCTGAGCTGGCTTTACCTTTGGCATCAAATTTTTTGATGCCAAATACGATGCTATTGCCATCGTTAGATAAAGTTGATGAGTGGAGCTTGTTGATTTTAACCAGGTCTTGAACCTTGAAAGGCTGTGGTGATGAGGCTTGAGCCGACATAGCGACTCCAGCACCAGCCATAGCGAGTATGATTGCAGTTTTTTTCATTGTTATTATCATCTTTTGTGATTTCAGTCTAACCAATTGGCGTCTAGGCCAGATGGTGAGCGAGTTAAGCTGTCCACCAATCACCCAAGACTTAAGTTAGCCGGTGTGATTAGTAAGCATCCCTGCAGACATAAAATTGTTAACGTATCGAGCCGAATATGCGCACAATATCCAAAATATTTGGCTTAGGCAAGACACCTAAGCCAAACTTTACTTTAAAGATAAGTATGTTATTTCGCGGGTTCCAGGCTCACTTTCCATTGTGCAGGACCGGTTTCATGCACATTCACGCCCTCGGAGTCTACCGCCACAGTGACTGGCATATCTTTAACATCGAACTCATAGATAGCTTCCATGCCTAAGTCGGCAAAGGCAACCACACGTGACTTCTTAATGGCTTTAGACACCAGATAAGCCGCGCCGCCAACGGCCATAAGATACACCGCCTTGTGCTTCTTGATTGAAGCAACAGTGGCAGGGCCACGTTCGGCCTTACCTATCATGCCCATCAGGCCGGTCTTCTCGAGCATTAGATCGGTAAACTTATCCATGCGTGTCGCCGTTGTAGGACCCGCTGGGCCGACAACTTCACTGCCCACAGGATCGACCGGACCCACGTAATAGATAAACTTACCGGTAAAATCGACGCCTTCGGGAAGCCCTTCACCGGATTCGATAAGCGTCTGAATGCGTTTATGAGCCGCATCTCGACCCGTCAGCATTTTGCCGTTGAGGAGCAAGGTATCACCACTCTTCCACTTTTCGATCTCGGCTTGTGTCACGGTATCGAGATTAACTCTGTGTGTGTTCTCCCCTACTTCACGGGTGATCACCGGCCAGTCTTCCAGAGAAGGTGGCGTTAATTCAGCCGGCCCTGTGCCATCAAGATGGAAATGTACATGGCGCGTCGCGGCGCAATTGGGGATCATAACGACAGGCTTAGACGCCGCGTGTGTGGGCATTGATTTAATCTTCACGTCTAAGACGGTTGTCAAGCCACCGAGTCCTTGAGCACCTATGCCCAAGTTGTTTGCACGCTCGAAGATATCGAGACGTAACTTTTCTTCGGTCGTCTCGGCGCCTCTTTGCTGTAGTTCGTGAATATCGACCGGATCCATCAAGGATTCTTTCGCTAAAACGGCCGCTTTTTCGGCGGTGCCGCCGATACCTATGCCCAGCATACCCGGTGGACACCACCCCGCTCCCATCGTTGGCAAGGTTCTCTCAACCCAAGCGGCAATATCATCGGATGGATTTAGCATGGCCATCTTAGATTTATTCTCAGACCCGCCACCTTTAGCTGCAATAGCAACCTCGATGTGATTGCCGGGTATCATATCTATGTGGACCACAGATGGCGTGTTATCTTTGGTATTTTTACGTGCCCCGGCAGGATCTGAGACGATAGATGCACGCAGTGGATTGTCTGGATTGAGATAGGCTTGTCTTACGCCCTCATCGACCATCTGCTGGATAGTCATGTCTGTTTTATCCCACTTCACTGCCATACCGACCTTGACGAAACAGGTCACAATCCCCGTGTCTTGGCACAGAGGTCGCTTACCTTCGGCTGACATGCGTGAATTAATCAAGATTTGAGCGATAGCATCTTTTGCAGCAGCGCTCTCTTCACGTTCATAGGCCTGCGTCATCGCATCGACGAAATCCTTAGGATGATAGTAAGAGATATATTGTAGGGAATCGGCGATGCTCTCGATGAGATCCGCTTGTTTAATGACAACTTCTTTACTCACAATCACTTCCTTATACACGACATTAGGGACACTTTTCAGCCATTTTTGGCATCTATATCTGTTTTTATTAATGCTAGCTGAGAGATATGATACTCTTTCGTGACTTTTAGGGGAATATCACATTTTAGATAAGGTGAATCGATGAGTTTTTCGGCGCTGCAGGGTGTATCAATACTGCGTCTTGATTGGAAATATACCACGACAGAATTATTTTCATCTTTGTCAGATATCCCCTGGGCTATGTTACTCGATTCGGCCAGTAGCGATCACTGTGACAGCCGCTTCGACATCATCTGCCTTGATCCTATTGCGACACTTGTCACCGAGGGAGACAATACCGAAATAAGCCGATATCGAGCTCATTGTCTGACAGGCTCTAGCCTGAGCCAGTTAAATCCATTCGATCTGGTTAAACAGGAGTTAGCACACTACTTCCCGGTACAGAAGTCGAGTGAGCTGCCCTTTTCCGGTGGCGCGATGGGCAGCTTCAACTACGATCTGGGACGTAAGATTGAGAAAATCCCCGAAATTGCCGCCGACGATATCCCCCTCCCTCTGATGAACATAGGCTTATATTTATGGGCATTGGTATTCGATCATCAAGAACACGTCTGGAGCTTGGTGCATTACGGCAGCGAACAAGCGGCACAAACCAGTCTGGCTTGGATGCAAGCTAAGCTGAAAATCAAACCAAAGAAGCCTGATTTTTCCCTTCTCGGTGACTGGCAGCCACAACTGACTAAGGCTGACTACGAATCAAAATTTGATACCATTCAAGAGTATATTCAAAGCGGCGATTGTTACCAAATAAACCTGACCCAAAGGTTCTCGGCTAAATATGAGGGCAATGAATGGCAAGCCTACCTCAAACTCAGGGAATCCAATAAGGCCCCCTTCTCCGCCTTCATTCGCTTAACCCAAGGTGCGTTATTGTCTATTTCTCCCGAGCGGTTTATCCAACTCAGAGGGAAAGATATTCAGACTAAGCCCATTAAAGGCACGAGTCCCAGGTATGCCACGGCGGCACAAGATCAGCAATCGGCCACACAGCTACGCCATTCAGCCAAAGACAGGGCGGAGAACTTGATGATAGTCGATCTACTGCGTAACGATCTGGGCAAGGTCGCCAAACCCGGCTCGGTATCTGTGCCTCACCTGTTTGAGATTGAAAGCTTTCCAGCCGTGCATCATCTGGTCAGCACTGTCACAGCACAACTCGACGCTAAATATGATGCCACCGATCTATTAAAAGCCAGTTTCCCGGGCGGTTCGATCACCGGCGCGCCAAAAATCCGGGCGATGGAGATCATCGAAGAGCTTGAACCCTCGAGGAGAAGCCTTTACTGTGGTTCTATCGGTTATATCAGTCAAGACGGTCAGATGGACACCAGCATCACCATACGAAGCTTAGTGGCGATAGATGGCAGCATTTATTGCTGGGCTGGCGGCGGAATAGTTGTCGACTCGACGGCTGAGAGTGAATATAAAGAAACCTATGATAAAGTCAGTAAAATCCTGCCAGTATTACAGGGTTAATATTTGATATCTAAGTGTAAATCAGTAGAGGTTATATGCAAAAAAAAATTAAGCCTATACCATTAACTGAATTTAAACTCAGATATAACCTCTTGCAAGCCCCTCACGAGTTTAATCCGGACATTAAAGATACCCTGCGCCAAGCTGCGGTCCTTATTGCCTTAATACAAGAAGAGGGTGAATTGCATGTCTTGCTCACCCGTCGCCCAACTCATCTTAGATCTCATCCGGGACAGATCAGTTTTCCCGGGGGAAAAGTCGAACGGGGTGATGCCTCACTCATCGAAACCGCACTGCGAGAAGCCGCGGAGGAGATAGCACTTTACCCGGGTAATGTAGAGGTGATTGGCCAGTATCCTGCAATGAAAACCTTTACCGGTTTCGAGATAACCCCAGTCATAGGCTTAGTAAAGCAAGCCTTTACCCCAAAACTTGATCCGGGCGAAGTCGATGAACTGTTCACCGTGCCCTTATCCTATTTATTACAGGTCGAGAATCGTCAAAAGCAGACCTACCAACGCCAAGGGATCCATCACCCGGTTTATTTTATCCGTTATCGAGAACACCTTATCTGGGGAGCAACCGCTGCCATGATAAACAGACTCTGTAAGCACCTGATACTCTAGGAACTAGGAATCTAGGAACTTAGGGGCGAGTTAAATTACAAAGGTGATATACAGGCCAGCAGCGACTGAACTTAATAGCAGCAGAGGAATGTTAAACCAATACCCCATCTTACTGTGGTGAGCAAAATAGTAATTAAATGCCAAACTGACGAAACTGATTGCCGCACACGCCCATATGATATGTTCTAACTGAACCGTCTGTATGGGATCCCAGGCAAGACGAACCGACGCCCCCTTGCTCAAATAATACCCTACCGCGCGATCAGGCCTGGCCTTATCGAAAATCAGCAGAGCATATATTGCAAGAGACCAACCTGTGATAGATAGAAATGCCAGTAATCGCTGAAAATTTTTTATTTTCTTCATGACAAGCCCCTCTAACAAATGTAATTAATCTAGCACTAAATTTAATCATAACAAGTATGAGTTATGGCCGCCAACCAAGTAGTAAGTAAACAAAGACCGCTATCTGAGTTTGGGTTAAACTCCAAAAGCAGAATTAATCATCAAAATTGCCCTCTATTAGGCCTTTTATCTGATTTTGCTACTTGAGAAAACCAGCCAGCAAGGTAATATAAACGTCCAAATTTTATCTATAAACGTTTCGTTGGAGAACTAAGCAACAATGAGCATTACATCTGTCGCTTCTGTATTTAAAGGTGAATTTGCGATTGGTTCGCAAATTACCGTTCGCGGTTGGGTAAGATCGCGCCGAGATTCCAAGGCGGGTATCTCTTTTCTTGCCGTTTATGATGGCTCCTGTTTTGATCCTATCCAAGGTGTAGTTCCTAATAGCTTAGAAAATTACAATAACGAAATCTTGAAGTTGACTACCGGTTGTTCTGTCATTATGACAGGTGAAGTGGTTGAGTCTCCAGGTAAAGGCCAGGCATATGAG
Source organism: Shewanella benthica (assembly GCA_023284085.1). Classification (GTDB taxonomy): domain Bacteria; phylum Pseudomonadota; class Gammaproteobacteria; order Enterobacterales; family Shewanellaceae; genus Shewanella; species Shewanella benthica. The sequence continues at coordinate 61,350 of JAKVHY010000001.1, read as the reverse complement.
CTGCAAGTCACCAGTGTTGAAGTTGCCGGTTGGGTTGAAGATCCAGACACTTATCCTATGGCTGCTAAGCGTCACTCGATAGAACACTTGAGAGAATTAGCACACCTTCGCCCTCGCACAAACATTATCGGCGCGGTTGCGCGTGTACGTAACTGTTTGTCACAGGCAATACACAGATTCTACCATGAAGAAGGTTTCATCTGGGTATCGACTCCCCTCATCACGGCATCGGATTGTGAAGGTGCCGGTGAGATGTTCCAAGTCTCTACCTTAGACATGGAAAACTTACCCCGTACCGACGAAGGTAAGGTCGATTACAGCGAAGATTTCTTCGGTAAAGAGGCCTTCCTCACCGTATCTGGTCAACTTAATGCCGAGACTTATGCCTGCGCATTATCGAAAGTCTATACCTTCGGTCCTACGTTCCGTGCAGAAAACTCAAACACCAGCCGCCACCTGGCAGAATTCTGGATGGTTGAGCCTGAAGTGGCCTTCGCCGATCTCGATGATGTTGCCGCCCTCGCCGAGCAGATGCTTAAATTCTGTTTCAAAGCCGTACTCGAAGAACGTCGTGATGATCTTGAGTTTTTCGCCCAACGTGTCGATAAAACCGTAATTGAGCGTCTTGAGTCTTTCGTGACCAGTGACTTTGCTCAAGTGGATTACACCGATGCGGTTGAGATCCTCAAAAACTGTGGCAAGAAATTCGAATACGCCGTCGAATGGGGAATCGATCTGCAATCTGAGCATGAAAGATACCTGGCGGAAGAGCATTTCAAGGCCCCTGTGGTCGTGAAAAACTATCCGAAAGACATCAAGGCCTTCTACATGCGCCTTAACGATGACGGTAAGACCGTGGCCGCAATGGACGTACTCGCGCCTGGGATCGGTGAGATAATCGGTGGCGCTCAACGTGAAGAACGTTTGGACGTACTCGATGCTCGCCTCGAAGAGATGAACCTGAGCAAGGAAGATTACTGGTGGTATCGTGACATGCGCCGCTACGGTACCGTACCTCATGCAGGGTTCGGTCTTGGCTTCGAGCGTTTAGTCTCATACGTGACTGGCGTGTCCAACATACGCGATGTGATCCCATTCCCTCGCGCACCTAAGTCGGCAAGCTTCTAGATTTTGCTTACGAACCAAAAAAACGCCCATCTGGGCGTTTTTTTATATCTAGGCTATTTGCAAAATCAATGTCTACTGTTTAGCTCCATAGAGGCACGCCGCAGATTTTTCTGTGCTTGCTCAAAGTAGCTGGGTGAATTATCAATTGCCTTTTTGAAAAGTGCTATGGCTTGTTTATATTGCCCCTCTAACATCAAGAAATACCCCAGGTCATTTAATGCGTCGGCAGGCTCCATGGTATGTTCAAATGTCGACAGGGCCCTAGTGTATAGGCCTTTCCTTACATAGACCAAACCTAGATTTGTCCAGCCACGATCGAAGCTGGGATCTTCTCTTATCGCCTGTTTCAAATGATTTTCAGCAGAGTGATAATTACCACTCAGGTAGTAGGAATAACCTAAATTAGTGATGATCAGTGCCGAGTGTGGCTCCTGCTGTAACGCCAGTTTATACAAGAGGCGGGCCCGCTCATGTTCATTATCCAGATCATCCAGAATGGCCATAGCATTATAGATTCTAACCGGAGAAGTCCTATCCAGGGCATAGAAGCCGACAACATTTGTGCTTTGATCAAGCAGTTTTAACCTCGCCTGATCCAGACTCACCGCTTTTTCAAGATGTATTCTGGCTTGTCGGTGCTGACGCTTATCCATATTGATAAGACCCAGACCCGCATGAGACATCATCATCTCGGGATCTATGACTAAGGCTTCATTATAGGTCAAGTAAGCCAGCTGTATATTGCCTTTGATGCTGTGTATTCTGGCAATTTGATATAAGGTATCGGCGTTATCAGGTTTGAAATCCAGCGCCTGAACATAGAGATACAGCGAAGAGTCTAAATTCCCCAATGTTTCTTCACGTTTCGCCCGAGCCTTAGCATCGGCTTCATCCTTAGGGGGATTGGCGGTCGCTACCGTTATCATAGCATTGGCATCATAGAGATCTTGCCGCTGAGGCGGACTGGCCTCTAATGCCTGCATCTCCTCGGCTGATTTAGTGGTCGTACATGCCGATAGCAGTAGCATGATAACGGGCACAGTCAGAGAAAATGGGCTTAAACCTCTTAGTAAGTTAAACCGAAATGAACCTGCCATGGCCGCTCCTTATTTTTATATAATTCGACTAATATAATTCGACTAGAAAGCTTGTCCCCACACTTTCATCACCTTGAGCACTGCAGGCCCCACCGCGACGATGAAAAATGAGGGCCAGATACACAGCATCATGGGAAAGATCATCTTCACCGCAAGCTTTGCAGCTTGCTCTTCCGCCTCTTGCAGGCGCTTATCACGATATTCATCGGAAAAAATTCTCAAGGTGGCAGCTATGCCAGTGCCTAAACGAATACTCTGTGAAATTGCCGAGTTGAGACCCTTTATGTCTTCCAAACCCGTTCTATCGGTAAACTCCTGCAGAGCCATCTTAATAGTCAATCCCGCCCTGACCTTGCTGCAAACCAGATCCAATTCACTGGCGAGACTGGCATGGCTGATGGCCAGTTCATTGGCTACGCGCTGTAGCGCCGCAAGCAAGCCTAGTCCGGCTTCACAACAGACAACTAATAGATCTAAGGCGTCGGGAAAACCTGCTCTGAGATTCTTCATACGTCTGGATGCCAAATGCTGTAACACCATAGAGGGTAACAAATAGGCCCCCCCCACCAGCAGTGCAACCACATACACACTCATCATGCCGGATATTTCAGGAAACAGACTCAAGGTGAGCACAGATAAGCCTGCCGAGATAAGCAGTAAAATCAATCTGACTGAACTATAAACGGCCAGTGCATTCTCAGAATGCAAACCCGCATGTATCAATAGCCGACGAGTGTCATCATTGGTCAGGTTTAACGATGTTTTGCTTGCCACACGACCTATGCCATGCTCAATGGTGGCATTGACATCGGTGTGAGTCATATGATGCCCTTCACCGGTTTGGTTAATGATTTTCAAGCGCTTCCTAAGTGGAGAATATATACCAGTGATGAATAAAGAGATCGAGATAGCTAAGGTGATACCTGCGATCGCCGCCATAACATATACGGCCCACTTAACATGCTCTGGGTCGTCAAATAAGGTACCTAATAAACCAATAAGATAATCCATAATTAGACGTCTATTTTAATAATTCTACTGATCCACCAGCCACCGATTGTCATTCCAATGGCCCCCCACATGAGTAATTTCTGTCCCGCTTCCGTCCCGGTTAACTCACCGACATACGTAGGTGTTTGTAGATAGATAACGGCAAAGAGCGCGAAGGGTAATAAGATTAAGATCCAGGCAGACAGGCGTCCTTCTGCCGATAAAGTCTTAACTCGACGCCTGAATTTAAACCTCTGCCTTATTACCCTAGTTAAATTCTCAATATTTTCCGCTAAATTACCCCCAGTTTCTCTCTGCACCATGACGGCACTGGCAAAGGCTAGCGCCGAAACGCTAGGAACACGTTGAATAAACCCCAACAAGGCTCGCTTAATGTCTTTGGTGTAGTTGATATTAACAAACATCAGCTTGAACTCTTTCGCCAATGGCCCCTCCAACTCTTCGGTAGCCAATTTAATTGCGTCGGTAAAGGAATATCCCGCCTGCAGGGCCCTGCGGATCACATCCAAACCATCGGGAAAGCTGGCTTCTATGGTATCCATTCTCTTATTGGTGTCACGATTGAGCTTCATGTTAAACAAGAATGCGGTGATGACAAAAATAAAAACTGTCATGAATGGATCATTAATGTAATACCAAGCTAGCATCGCCATGATCGTCGATGTAAGTATACCTAAGAATAAAAACTGGTGGCCCATCATCTTATAATCGGCCAACTCCAATCGATAACTTAAATTCTCAATAAATTCTATACGTTCTAGCATCCGACCTAAATTGCTTAACTTCTCCAATTTACTCTTACGTAATAACGACACTTCGAAGCTAGTATCGCCAGCATTAGCCGACAGTTGTTTCAGTCGTTTACGGATCAATGCCGTATTCGCTCTCTGTGGGCTATATACAGGTAAAAATAGTGCTTGAGACAGTAAGATCACCGCCAAAAATATTAAGCCAAGAAAGATCACTTCATTTGAGAACATACTAGCCCCTTAAAAATCGGCAAAAGGATCACCACAGTCGAAAAGATCTAATGAAAGATCGATACCGTGCTGTTTTAACTTTGTATGAAAACCAGGGATCACCCCTGTGGCAGCAAAGTTTCCTATGATATCGCCATTTTGATCTCTGCCTTCACGCCTGAAATGAAACAACTCAGACATGGTGATGATCTCCCCCTCCATGCCATTGATCTCCTGGATGCTAGTCACTCTCCGTCCCCCATCTTCTAACCGCTCAAGCTGTACCACAAGATCGATTGCAGACGCTATCTGGGTCCTGATATTTGCCACTGGCATATCAAAACCTGCCATACACACCATGTATTCGAGACGCCCCAAGGCATCTCTGGCGCTATTAGCATGAAGCGTGGTGAGTGAACCTTCATGACCTGTATTCATCGCAGTCAACATGTCCAGAGCCTCTCCCCCCCTGACTTCACCAATGACGATTCTATCCGGGCGCATCCTCAAGCAATTTTTAACCAGATCCCTTTGACTTATCTCCCCTTTTCCTTCGATATTGGCAGGCCTAGTCTCCAGGCGGACCGTATGAGGTTGACGTAGCTGTAGTTCCGCAGAATCTTCTATGGTCACAATCCGTTCATCGGCTGGTATATAGCCGGAGAGCATGTTTAGTAATGTTGTCTTACCGCTACCCGTACCTCCAGAAACCAAGATATTAAGTTTGCCAGCAACAGCAGCGCTGAGTAGCTCATTCATCTGACTGGTCATAGAGCCAACCTCGATCAGATCCTCGGCGCACATTTTATCCACGGCAAACCGCCGAATGGATAATGCCGGTCCATCTAAGGCGAGTGGCGGAATTATCGCATTCACCCGAGAGCCATCCGCCAGCCGAGCATCGACCATAGGGGATGACTCATCTATTCTTCGACCCACACTGGAGACGATCCGGTCGATAATATTGAGTAGATGGGCGTTGTTATGGAACTCTATCGGGACTCGCTCTAACTTACCTTTGCGCTCTATATACACCCGGTTATATGAGTTAACCAAAATATCTGAGATGCTTGGATCCGCTAACAATATCTCCAGCGGCCCCAGACCTAATACTTCATCTATGATCAGCTTTATCAAACGTTGTCTTGCAGACAGATTGATGGGCAGATGCAAGTCTGTGATCAACTTGTCACAAATCTCATTGATCTGTTGCTGAGCCTGCTCTTTCGATATGGTTTCAATCAGGGAAAGATCCATGACGCTCAACAATTTATTATAGACCTGCTCCTTTAAATGCAGCTCCTCCGCCGTAAGTTGCTTAAATTCTACTTTGTTTTGTTCCGGCATAGTTGTCATAGTTCCTTCCTCAGTATTCGATTCCAAAATCCTTGAGAACGACCCTCAGCCTGTTTAGATCTGGGGAAAAAATGTTCTGTCACTTGAGAAAGGTCTTTGAGAATTTGCTCGCGATGAGCGACCTCTGTGATTGGTGAGCCCATATCGAGACATTGACTGACAAGCTTAAAATCATTAGCCACCACAAATTGCGACTCGATGCCGGTCGTCTCCCTAATATCTTTCAAGCTTATCCCCGAACTGGTCTTTTGATATCGATTAATCAGTAAATGGATACGACCCATGTCGATCCCCATAAAGCTTACCAGTTGATTGACCACGGCCTTAGCTTCACGGATACTCATCACATTTTGCTGCATCACCAGTAAGATATTGGCATTCGTTAACATATCGGCATTCCAAATTTCAGGACCCCGAGAGAGATCGATAATAACCTGTTGATAATACTGCCGACATTTGAGTAACAGTTCATTGGTATTTCGCAGCTCGATGGGCTCGCTGGCATTTAGGACAGCAAATGGCTCGGCAGCCAGCAAATGCAGATGACCCAGATTGGTCATGGCGCCTTTTAATGCCGTTTCATCCAAAGAGTCTAGCTCCTGTATCGCTTCGGTAATAAAATAATGAGGCTCCAGACCCAACATATGTGCCAAGGTCCCCTGTAAAAGATCCGTATCGAGTAGAGAGACCTCTCCTTCATCTCTAATCGATGTGATCATGGCGATACTGGCCGCGATAAAACTGGCCCCCGAGCCCCCCTTAGCGTTAACCACAGCCAGCACTGGTGCTAGGTCAGCCTTATCTGCCAATTTATACGCTATCTTTTCCAGTGACTGCAGCAGTTCAGCCGCGGGCTCCTGCAGGGAAACAAAATCACTCACCCCTTGCTGAAAGGCTAACCTCAAGACGCCTTGTGGGGTATCCTGACCAAGAATGATAATATCGACACCATAGGCTGCAGCAGATTGTAGTGCCTGAACCGCACTGGCTTCATCATTGGGTAAGACCAGGAGAACAAGATTATACGGCCTGGCGTTAGTCGAACTTGCGGCGAATGAATTAAGAGTTTGTATCCCCTCCCAGGAGAGGTTCAGGTAAGAATCCAGGCTTAGTTCGATATCGGCGATGCTTTCATGACAGCTGTTTATCAAGAGTGCGTGTACCGGGTAAGGCAATATTCTATTGGCTAGCGTTTTCTCCGCCGAATGGGAGTCGACATTGATGTTTTTGCTAGTGTCTCTTTCTGTTTCATTCGACACTAGTAACTCCAGCGGCTTATCCATTCAGTTGTCATCCCCTGATAAAAAGTGCTTAATATTTACTATAGTAAGGATTTAGTTTTGAAGACGATTTAATTACAATCAATAAAACCACTACCGGGATCTTCCTCTTCGACATGGTAAACACCTAAGCTCTCTCTAGGCAGATAGGCGGAGAAAGTGGGCGAGTTTATGACCCTGGATAAGCCAGGGACAAGAAACTGATGTTGATAGTTGGCTATGTCCGCCCTCACCAAGACGATATCGATGCCCGTTGCAGCATTACCGAACTGATCGAGATAGCTGATGCTTAAGTTAGCAGTCGTTAGGTTAGGAATGAGATTTGCGCCATTAAACAGCGCCATGGTTTTAATATCGGTATCGTCTATCTGACACACCACAGCAATTCTGGCCGCTCTCCTCGAGGCCTCATGCAGCACATTGTATGTGTACATCAACCTGCCCACTTCGATAATGGCAAACAGCAGCATGAAAAATATGCCAGCGACTATGGCAAATTCTACCGCATAGACTCCACGCTGATATTTCATAATCCGGCTCTCATCGCATAACTAACATGAAAATTGAAACTAAGATCGCTGCTATCAGCCACGCCGAAACCTGATATCTGCTCGCCAAACAGAGGCTGCCAATCATAATCCACTGTGATAATGACTCTGTCGGTAACCGAGTCGCCAATGATAGTCACATCGCTAGCATCCAGCCCATATAAAAGAGGAATGGTGCCGCCCACTTTGCCGTACACCAGCAGATCTGTGGTGTTGGAAATACAGTTGCCACAGCTGGCATCATTGAGCGGGTTAGGAAGGTTTTCAGTGGTGTTGGAAATAGCTTTGGTGGAGAGGTATCGTCCCGCATCTCTCACCATGCGCGTCAGATGGCTATATTGATACAGGGCTCTACCCAACTCGGCGGTAGCAAACACCAACAATAACAAGACGGGTAACAAAATAGTAAACTCGACGGCCGCTACACCTTTTTGTTGTCTTAATCCCATAATCCCTCCTTATGAATCCGGGCTGTCCGGATCCCGGTAGAGCACTATGGTGGAGGTATTACTCACAAAATTGGGATCCAGTGACGCACTTCCGGAACTGGAACACTCACGAACAAATTCTCCAACCACATGTGCCTCATTACCTTGCTGACTGATATCTTGAGTCAGGAAGAAACAGCCGGTCCCTAATGACGTAATAGTATTGGCGCCATTTGTTATTCCATCACAAATACCGATGACAACTGGAAGCTCTCGGCGTCCACCAGCTGCAATGCTAGAATCTGCTGTGATATCACCAGTATCACAGTGATTGAACACATCGCCATCGAGATAGTCCTGATGACTGTATTCCGCCTCCCCTCCAGTAAAGGGAATGATGACGCCATCGTTATCGACTTCAACCCTGTCTCCCTGACAAATATTAAAGTCCCTGGGATGTTCATCGGAATTAACTCCGCCTCCTTGCCACAGACCGAACCGTGTGTTTAGCCCCTGAACCACAGGGCCGACGGTATTTCCCGGTTCGGTGTCGACCTCGTCACCGGGACCGACACAAGCACCAGGCGTGAACTCCCCGGCCAAGGCGCGGCGAATATCGGCACCACCGGAGGAACCGTCTAACCTGAGTAACTGAAAGTTACCCGGGCCTATGGCCGTTCCTTGATTCGACCCAGTTTTCATCACATAGAGTGTTTTCAAGGGCAAGCCGAATGGGGCTTCAGTTATATCACCTGAGATTGGATCTGTTATTGTAAAATCAGGATCGGTATTCAGTCCGCAAACCATCATAGGTACCACCCTGTTCAGGCATTCGATATCCGTACTCTTACCGGCAACGGCAGATGCTCTCACTTTCTTATCAAAATTTAAGATTTGAGCAAAAAAATTATTTAAGCCGACATTTTCGACACGAATACGAACATACTTGCTGGTCTCATCGAACACGGGAATGAAAGGATCGGGCCACAGGGAAAACTCGATAAAGATATTTGCTGTGACTTGAGTGGTGTTATAATCCGGTGACGACAGTTCGACGCTGGTATCGAGTTCACTGTTCTCCTCAAACCCCAGGTTTTGCATCAAGATGAGGGTCGCCGCTTCTCTTGCATCATAGAGACTGCCGTCATCTTGCAATATTTTAGCCGCATATAAAGCTGAAGAATCTACCGCACTTTGTAGACGACCTTTATTCAGCAGAAGATGCCCACCGTCCAGTGCCAGGGCGGCGACGGCCAGCAACGAGAATAATCCTATGGTAAACATCACGAGTATGGCCCCGCCTTGCTTACCCCGTTTAGATAAAGATAATGGCTTCGAGTTTACGTCAGAGGGAAACATCTTGCCTCCAATCACTAGGGTTAAGTTGAGTGATACTTACTCGAGCCCAACAGCAGCGCCACAGACAAGTATCACAATAAAATACAGATGCTTGCTAAACACAAGCGGTGGCCATTCGGCCTAGAGTAAAAGTGCCTTAGCGCTTGTCACTTCACCAAGTATAGACAGACTCACGGCAACTCACCCTGAGTAGATCAATTTAAGATGCGAGACTCTAGTCACACTGAATAAATTATGACTAAACATAGCCAAAATTGACTAATTTGATATTTTCGCCGAGATATCAGCTCTGGCTTCTTTGGGCACCACGTTACTCTCACGGTAGGCCTTCATGACTCTTTCACCGTAATTTCCCTCCAACACACCGACTATACCGTCATTGCGTTCCGGCGCGCCGGGATCTAAAATCTGGATCTGTTTCACCTTCTGATAACTGGCATCCATAGGAAAATCGTTGAGCTCGGCGCAGCCCACTAATGTGACAGCGGCCAATAGGCAAACATGTTTAACACCTAAATTAACATTGAACTTTTTCATACACCCATTCTCCCTTAGCTAAAGTGAGTGTCCATATTTCTGTTGAGTTCCCGTATCATCGACTTTTGCATCATTTACAATCGCCTCGTAGGGTGTCTCGCTCCGCTCTGAATCCTGTTTTTTGTGTGACATCTTGCCTAGGAGATAAAACTCCATATCGGATGGCAACACAAAATTATCGGTAGGCAGCGAAATATGTTTCCTGTTGAAGGGCCTTACCAGCCTAGGGGTCACTAAAATGACGAGCTCACTCTGACCACTCTTAAAACTTTTACTGGTAAAAAGTTGACCTAAGATGGGGATATCCCCGAGACCAGGTAACTTGTCTATGTTTTCCCGCAAGGTGTCACTGATGAGGCCGCTGATAGCGATAGTCTGACCATCGGCAAGCTCTACCGTTGTCGATGTGGTTCTCTTGACGATTGACGGGACGATCAGAGTGGCATTTGAGCCTCCACCAGACAGTGACACGGAATTGGCATTACTGACCTCACTGACAATGACATTGAGATTTAAGTTTATCTGGCCCGAGTCTAACACCGTGGGGACAAACCTGACTCCAACCCCAAAATCACGATATTGAATGGTAGTTGAGCCATTGGTACCCGGTACAGGAATTGGAAACTCACCACCGGAAAGAAACTCTGCAGATTGGCCACTCAACGCCGTCACATTGGGTTCGGCCAATACCTTAGCTAAACCATTTTGTTTGGCGACATCTAAGGCAAAATTCATCATTAGGTTGTCGTTGAGGTATCGAGCAAAGAAGCCCATGTTGTCGATTGCCGCTGCAGGGTCTAAGTCGAACATCCCACCTCCACCCGCGGCTCCTCCCGACACTTTAGAACCTTTATTGAAGATAAAAAATTTGGAATCGAATTGACGTGCGACTTCTCGCTGAACTTCGGCAATCACCACTTCCAGCATTACCTGGTGATCCCCGCCCACTGTCATCATGTTCAATACTGTGCTCTGGACCTTAGACACAGATGCCGCGTCGGCGTATGCCTTAGCGAGCTCGACTGCAGTGTTCATCTTTTGCAGGTTCGATGCCTGTCCGCTTATCAACAGATGACCCTGAGAAGTTTGTACGCCAAGCTTTTCACCGGGTAAGAATTCGTGTAGGCGTAATTTAAGCCCGTTAAGGTCATGGGTGATCTCGATATCGATGACATCAACCAATCGCTCGTTTTCATCCCAGATCATGATATTAGTGCTGCCCAATTTTTTACCTAATACATAGAGTTCATTGTTCGGCAGTAATTTGATATCACCTATGTTGGGATTACCCACTGACACCCGATGAACGGTATGCTTAAGATTTATGATCCTGGATTTGAAAATAGGGATCGGCATGATATCTCGGCTCGCCCCCGTGGGACCTCCGGCTTTAGCTGGAAAGCTTAGAACAACAAAACACAAAGCTAAACAACATGCTAATACCTTAATCAATTTTGATATTGAATGTGGCATAGTGCACTCCTTTCTCAATGCATGGATAACCATCTATCCCTTATTACTCACCTTAACAACCTGCTCCTTCATCCCTTTGAGCAAATAGACCTTGATTTTACTCTCTGTTGAAACACGAACTATTGTCTTAGGAGGTGTCACTGTGTTAATCACAGGTTTCTCATTGATTAAGGCTAGCTCAACTTCGGCTGAGTCATTGGGATTTCTTAATGCCAGTTGCAGTTTCCCACGGCCCTTGGCGATAAGTAAGGTCTCAGCCTGTTCAAGATTCAGCTCCAGAGTCACCGCTCGCACCAATTTTGGTTTGTTCTCGTCATTGGATGATCTTTGATCTATGGCGAGAATTTTTATATTGGCCAACACGACGTCTGTGTGTAAGCTTCCGTCTTTTTTGAATAAATTAAGCACATCGACGCGATTACCCGGTAAGAGAAAACCTGCGACCCCGACGACATCATTCACCCTGATGGTCACCGCTCGCATATTAGGGCTGATCAAACTCGCTAATGTACTGCCCTCCCCCTTCTTGATGATACGCTCGCTGCGCAATATCTCTCCTGTATACAGGTTATGCTTAACCACCATGCCCTCGGCCTCCTCGAAGGTTTTAATGGCAGCTTCAGGGATCACCGAGTTCGGCATAGGGGTCAATATCAGATGCTTTCGCTCCAGTATTGCCCCAAGAGGAACTAAGGTTGCCATAGTGATCACTGTCGATGTCGCCTCTGAGCCATCGGCTTCACTATTAGACTCGAGCCAACTTTGGGCTAAAAAAACTGCTACCACACCGAAGGCCAGCGACAGCAAGACGAATAACATGGTTTTATTGTTCATCGAAAGCTCCTTTACGCTTATTTAGCTGAACGTTAATCCTGAACAAAATAAATAGACCAAGCTTCAGCAATCAAGGCCTTCGTCACCACAGGTTCCAGTTCCATAAAACTGATTTGATCTGCCATGATCCCTAACAGATCACGGGGATAACAAGGGATCAAAGGCTTCTCCAGTAGATGGTGATAATCATTGACCAGGTATTGATACATCTCCTCGGTGCAGCTAAGCTTCTGTTCTTCACATACCTGAAACCAGATTTTTCGATACAGGGGCTCATCGAGAGCATCGAAATGGATCTTATATCCGAGCCGTCTCAAGAAAGCATCATCGACCAGTTCTTTAGGATTAAGGTTAGTAGAGAATAGTAAAATTAACTCGAAAGGGATCTCGAAATGTTCACCCGACTGCATGGACAGAAAGTCACGCCGCTCCTCCATGGGGATGATCCAACGATTGAAGAGTTGCTTAGCACTGATGCGCTGGCGGCCTAAATCATCTAATAACAGGATGCCATTGTTGGCTTTAAGTTGAATAGGTGCCATATAAGTTCGACTATGACTATCAAATTGCACCTCCAACATCTCGGCTGAGAGCTCACCTCCGGTGATCCTTAAGGGTCTTTTACACTCGATCCAGCGCGGATCATGACCTTGTACCAGATCCAATTGATTCGACTCAATAGCATTATCTACAGCATGATGAAGTTGCGGGTCATATACCTGAATAACTTCGGTACCGACAGCAATCGCGTATGGAATTAACACAGTGTCACCTAAGGTGGCGTTAAGGTTTCTACAAAGATAACTCTTACCCGTTCCGGGCGGACCATAGATGAGTACCGGCCTACTTGAGTTTAGCGCAGGACCTATTTTGTGCAGCAGGTCATTGGGCAGAACCAGCGCCTTAAGGCCATTTTGTAACATCTCGAAGGTGATCGGGTTTCTTCTACTGGACTGCATACGACAAATTGTTGAATATTGAGCTAATGGCACAGGAACCAGACCACGATAGCCACTCTTCATCGAGGCTTGCTTGGCATATCTGTCACCAGATTCGCTAAGTGCATAACGCATCTGGCCATCGGCTGTTGATTGTCGATTTTCAACCCAGGCCAAGCCTTTAGCCTTATCGAACAGTGCCTGAATAATCCCCCCGGTGATCCCCATCTTCTTGACGAGTTGAGACTTGGTCAATACCCCGCCACTCAAAAGATGCTTAAGCATCAACTCGAGTAATACGGATTCTTGTATTCCAGTGTCTTGAATAGAAGTAGGACGGGGAGCCAGTTGACTAGCGTCCTGGTTAATATTGGGCCTATTACTATTTGGGGAGGAGCTATCTGTGCTTAAACGTAGCATATTATCTGCCTCTGGGGCCTAAATGAAGACATATGTAAGTAACATACTAGGTGGTACCTAAACCTAAATAGAGGTACCAGTTGAAGTACAATTGAGAAATTTCACTGTCTAAAGAGCAGGCCCATAACCAGCCAAGTGCAAGTGCTGGTGCATAAGGCACACGTAAACCCGCCGCTTCTCCGGCTTCGGGTTTAAAATAACTGCGCAGATAGAAACAATCCCGATATCTTTTTAACGTCATAGCCAAGCCGGTAAAACCTGTCTTCCATATAATCAGCAGTAAACTGGTCCCCGCTCCAGCAACGATGCCGTAAGCCAGACTCGAAACGAGCAGTCCCGGCCCCATCAAGGCGCCAATACCCATCATCAATTTTATGTCTCCTGCACCTAATATGCGGAATATAAAAGTAGGGAATAAGATGATAAATGCCAATGCAAAGCCGAACAGGGCCATTAAAGCTCCCTGTAACTGGGCATAATAGGCGTTGATGGCAAAGCCACAAAAGATCGCCAGTAAGCAGAGTTTATTGGGGATCTTCTCTTTATAGAGATCCATCACAATCGCAGCGATGAAAAATGCTCCAGCAAGCAAGAGCTGCAGTGAAAGCTGAGAGTCAGTCATAATCGACACCATAGGACGTCATTCCTGAAAGAGAAAACCCACTTCCCTATGGGTTCTATTCATTAACTGGTACAGTCGGCACTTGCACCATTCACTGCTGATGCTAAACATTCAATCTTAAGTTGAGCATTAGTTCCTAACGTATTAAATGCCGCAATCATGCCACCGACGACTAACCCACCTGCTATGGCGTATTCAACAGCTGTTAGTCCACTCTCATCTTCAATAAAATCTACAAAAATCTGTTTAATGTTCATAATTTGTTTCTCCTAATCATCCAAGTATCGACACATTATTGATGTATGTGCTGATAAGCAGTATCCATATACAAGCACGTCATTTAAGGGACACAAGGCCTTCTAAACAGCTTGTATATAACTAATAGTGCCACAACACATAAACACTAGAGCTCACTTAAAAGTAGCAAAGGACCCTGAATTACTCCACGCTGAATAAATAACTGTTCCAGTGGTATGTCCGCATTTTTATTCATTAATCGCCTCTACAGATATTTTTGATTCTGCTACGTAGTTCAAATTTAGAATTTGTAAATCCACACCTCAGATTGTTCAACAAATAACTATTTTTCATGTGGATATACGAATTTTTCAGTGAATTTTAGACTAAATGAAACTGAGTGAAACTGGGTGAAACTGAGTGAAACTATTAACGCAGACAGAGAAATCAGATCACTTTATTAATCAACACGAGTCGTGATATTCAGTGCTAATAAAATATAAAGCTCACTTAAAACCTCTCACTAATTGGGATTGAAGTGATATGTAGCAAATATTTGGGAGACATGGCTGAATATTTTAATAACGCAAGCAGGTAAGACATATTTAGATGCCATTGAAATAAATATGATGGGAAAAAGGTGTCACTCAAGCATAGCCTAATTTATCTAAGATACGATAAATATTAGAGATTTCATAAGTCACGCCGAAACGTTCAGTAATATAGGCTTGAATCTCACTGCCATGGAGCAATCCGTTAGTTTTTGAGGTCGTTTTCAACTTGATGTATCGTGACAGTTGTTGCATCTGAATCGCTGTTAGGGATGCAGGCCTGCCACTGTGCTTCTTCTCTTTTAGACCATCCAAGCCATCTGTCAAATAACTCGTCACCCATTTGTTGACGCTAGTGCGGCTCACCTTCAGGTAATCTGCTATCTGATACCTGGATTTCCCTTCGTGAAAATGAAGTAGAGCCAATAACTTTAATTTCATCCGGGCGTTTTTCTCTTGCCGGATAAGCTTCATAAAGTCTGGCGTTTCAGGAATATGCTCAGCCATGCCTTCATATCTCCCTATCTAAGTGATAAATATCGGGTCTCAATTGTAACTTGCCGCGGTTATCGACCCAGGCTGTCAGGTAGGTAATAAATATGGGAATGGAATTAGACAGGGAAACATACCGGGTATTTGGCAGCCCCAGAGCCCTGCGTATCTCCTTAGCATTATCCTGAGTCGACAGGATATGCTCGAAGAGTACACCAGCTTTTTCCAGTCGAATACAACCATGGCTCAAAGCCAGATTGTCACCCTCAAATAATTTTTTTTGTGGGGTATCATGTAGATAAATTGATTCAGTGTTTGGTATGGTAAACCTCAGTTTCCCTAACGCATTATCTTTCCCTGGAGCCTGAACCAAACGATATTCTTTGAGCAATTCGGTTAATTGCATCGGAGCGATATTAATGAGTTTGACTACAGGATTATCTTTCTTGCCCACAGGATGTAATTCAAACCCTTTATGATTTAAGTAACCTGGCTCCCGACTATTGAGGGGAAGTAACTCCGAGCGGATAATACTGGTGGGTGGGGTCCAATAAGGGTTTATCGTCATTCTCGTGACTCGAGTCAAGAGCGCTGGAGTGGGCGAGCTAGGTTTACCGACTATCACCTTCATGGACAAGTCCAGTTCGCCTAATACAAACAGTTCCAGAGAATAGTTGGGGATATTGATTTTAATATATTTGGGGGGAGGACTCGATGGTAGCATGATCCAACGCCACAAATTTTGTTGCATCTGAATGACTCTTCGTTTTGGTGAGATATTTAATGCCTGTACAGTAGGCTCATCTAATTCACCGTTAGCCGTCAAACCGTGCCGACGTTGAAAAAATTTAATGCCTTGAATCACCATAGGGTCATAGATTGCTTCCCTATAACGTGTCAGCTCGCTGTTTTCGAGATCCCCTAAAACGGTTAGCATCCAGCGCAGGCGTTGCACTTGCAGAGAACTCTGACCCAATTTGAAGTTAACCCGAGTGATTGAAGGCCAATCCACATCCAATTGGGTTTTATATACCCGGATCATGCGCCGAATTTTTAATACCTCATCATAGGAGGGTAAAATACTCGCGATATAAGCCGATAACTCGGCATTATTAATGGCTTCGAGCAATTTGATGCCCTCATCACCTATGCCTCTGTCTTTTACAAACTTAATCCGGTTTAAAAGGTCCAATAAAGCCTTTGAATATTGCCTATCGATGGCCTTAATTTCATCAAGTTTTGGTTCACGATCTGCGCCTGAATCTATGCCAAGATCATCTAAGAGGCCTATTAAAGCCATTCCGCTTAGGGTGAGTCCTCTATCGTCAAACCAGATTAAATCACCCTCGACTCCTCCATAGAGCCAAGCTAACTTCAGCATATCAGGCTGGCTGTTACTCACTTCTATATCGGCAACCGCTCCTAAAGAGAAAACAATAGAGACAAGGAAAAAAAGCCATGACCTCATACATCTTCCCCCACAGAAATGATTATAAATGCACGAAAAATAATGGTGATAGGACAATGATGTTGCCAAATGCGCACCAGACACAAACCCATTCGGCCAATGGACCAGCATGACAACTATTAGGCTCGCTACCTTAACTTTTAGTACAAAACCCAGGCATAAACAAATTATACGGGCTCATTATCCCGTCAACTCCCCCCTATCGGACTGGCAAGAATAGGCTGGCAAGAGAAAAGCCAACTATACTGTTGAACAAGGTGCATTCGTTATTCTGACTAGGGCTAAAATGAACGAAAACGGATTATTAAAGCGGTGAATAGTTTCTCAACGGTGACAATTAAGATCATGCTTACTGGCATCATTATCCTGTTGCTGGCCGTCAATATTGTGCCAGCCTGGCAGGTCTATCAATCCAGAATGTCGATAAAAACAGATAGCCCTTCGGGCTCGAGTCTTGCGGAGCGTTATCTGATACTAGGAGACTGGCCAGCCGCTACAGATTTAAGCAGTGTCATCGAAGACAATGATAAATATACCGTCACTTCGTCGAAGCAAACACAAGTTTCACCTGTGAAGGGAGATGAGACCTTAGATACTCAATAATCGAGTATCGGTTTAAGGAATAGGTGCTAATTGATAGGGGAGCATATGGCTCAAAAACTCGAGCAGATGACCGACAATCTATCTATGATTAGAACATTTTGGCGCACCAATGCCATGATGTTATTATCTTTGGTCGCCCTATTTAATTTTAAACAAGTATTACAGTACTACTCATCATTCTCTATAGCACAAGCCATGACCCAACTGGGTAACGATAATCTATACAGTGTATGGTTTATTTTAGATTTATTGCAATTTGTCTTCCTGGTCATAGCCTTACATGTGCTCTGGGCTGTTATTATTACTCTTTCCTGTAAACCTTGGTTCACTATATTTAGCGATGCAGGGGTCAGGACCCAGATATGGTTAGTCATCATGTTGAGCCATATCACCTTAGTATTAGGCGCCAATGCTTATTGGTATCCCACATCACTGCTTGGTTTTTTAAGAGATACCCCCTTAGCAACGCCATGGGGCTTAACTCTATTGTCAACAGCCCTGTGCAGTTTATTCCTATGGGGACTCATCACCCTAGTAGGAAAACGCCTGACGCTCTCTCTTTTCGCTATCTGCCTGATCATGACTGGCATCTCTACCTGGAGCAGTAGCGAGCATTATGCGCCCACAGACAATAGCAGCCCCAATGTATTCATCATCGGCATAGATGCCCTGCGACCGGACCATCTTAGCTTTCGAAATCCCGACAACAATTTCACCCCGGGTATAAACCAATTTATCCAACAGTCTTTACTCTATGATAAGACCTATACGCCCCTTGGAAGGACCTATGTTGCCTGGATGAGCATACTCACCGGGCAGTACCCGGTTACGCATGGCGCGAGGTTTAATCTGGCCCCACCAGAGCTGATCGATAAGCCACTGCCCTTGATAAGAGAGCTTAAAGCCAGAGGCTATCAAACCACCTATGGAATGGACGAAAGACGATTCAACCAAATAGACACAGAATATGGATTCGATCAGGTTATAGGCCCTAAAATTGGCGCCGCCGATGCCATCATATCCAATGTTGGTGACATTCCATTGATTAACATATTACTCAAACTTACTGTTTCCGAATCACTGTTTCCCTATCTATATATGAACCGCGCCTATGGGAAAGCCTACGATCCCACGCTATTTAACCGTAAGGTCACAGATTCCCTCTCCACCACCCGGCCCAATTTCTTAGCCGTTCACTTTTGTCAGTTACATTGGCCCTTCACCTCTAAAAACTTTATCGATGTGAACAGTGCCACCTGGAAGGGAAACTATAATCACTTTATGCATCAAGCTATGCTGTCTAAAGTAGACGTTCAATTTCAACAATTTATGGATACATTGCAAGACAGGGGCTTCTTAGATAACGCCTTGGTATACCTGGTCTCAGATCACGGTGAAAGCTTCATGCTCGAGGAAGACACCTTACAGGGAAGCCAACCAAAGGATGAAGCTAGACTCAATGTCAATGCCTGGGGCCATGGCACCAATGTACTGAGTCAGGAACAAACCAATGTCTTGATGGCCTATCGTCGATTTAATCCACAGCTAGAAACAGCTAACAAAATTCAGGGAATATACTCTTTAACCGATATCACCCCTAGCTTGTTCAAGGAGCTGGGGTTGTCACTAGAGCCGACAGATAAAGCATTCGATGGCCATGTCTTACCCAAAGAGATGAGCCAAGTCGTGCCGAAAAGCGTGTTTGTCGAATCTTCAATCCCGGTAAAATCGATCAATGCCAGCTTTATTGATGAGGCAAAAGTACTCTCTGAAACCCTCTCTAAATATGAGATCAGAGCTAATGGACGGGCAGTATTAGTTCCCTCTATCTATAGAGAAATGATTGCTAAGAAGCAGCGTTCAGTCTATTTCCAGCACTGGCAGTTAGCCATGTTACCTGACTATGAAGACCTCATCTTAGTCGATACTGATCAAAACAGATGGTACAGCTTAGCAACGTACCAGGGCGATGCTCCATGGAGGAAGATGTTAAGCGACTTATGCAGCCATTACCGTGATGATAAGGGGTTCGATCCCAACAACAAATGCCAACAAGCACAGCAAAGAAGCAGACTCGAGCATTCTCTACTTATATGGAAAAAACAAACAGATAGGGATACCCTCTAGGATTGCGAATAAAATAATAATTTTCATACGACAAATCGGACTAACAACTATACTGAGCACTAACGAACTCGAATATAAAAAATAATAATCAGTCTTATTCATGAGTAACACATGGTCTACTAAAAAAAGGATTCGTCATCAAAGGACAGATTAGGGACACATGAATGCCATTATTTTCATTTGCACTATTCAGAAGTGCCTCGTTTCGTGTGTTTTTTCCGCTACTCTTGGCTGTGCAGCTGTGTTTATCCAGCGAGTCATTATTGATATTACTTGCCCCCTACCATAGCTTGATCTCTACCTTCCCTTACATCATGCTCTCCATCGTCATTTTCTTAAGCCAACCTTTTAATCAAGGAGCTACGGGTCTAGTGGCTCTCTTAATGGTAGTTAGCTTCTATTTAGTACAAAACTATGTGGGTATTGCTGACCTGACAGATATTCAGAGATTTACTTTCTGCTTGTTGGTATTCGCTCTTCCTGTGAATCTTTTTGTGATTCACTTTTTACCAGAAAAACGTTTACTCTCTCGATTTGGCATTAACTATATTCTATTAATTTTGTTTCAACTGATATGGTGCTGGCTCCTGCTTGAACAGATAACTAATGAGAATGTCAGCTGGCTGTGGAGTGCATACCTAAAGCCAATACCTGCATTGTCTTCATCACCGCTACTACTCATCATTATCTCGATAATTCTCACCTTAATTAGCGCATTCATTGTCTTATTCAGAAATTCTAACTTTGACCATACCATCTTCATTAATCTACTATTTTCAACGATAGCCCTCATCTTTTTTGACAGTCCACAAATTTCGGCAATCTGTTTTTCATTGGCAGCGACACTCCTCCTGCTAGGGATTATTACCTCTAGCCATGAACTGGCATTCATCGATCAACTCACTGAACTGCAAGGCCGTAGGGCACTAGAAATTGAGATGCAGCACATCAATGGTCTCTACACGATAGCCATGCTGGACGTGGATCACTTCAAGCTGTTCAACGACTCCTATGGACACAGGACCGGAGATGAAGTCTTGAGGCTAGTGGCACAGATAATGAAGCAAACGGAAGGGAATGCCTCGGTATTCAGATATGGTGGTGAGGAGTTTATTATCTTGTTCAAGGGCAAAAACTCGAATCAATGCTTACCCTATCTCAATGACCTAAGGAGTAAGATAGCTAACTATGATCTGGTCATTCGTGACCACCATGACAGACCCATTCTCGATAAAGATGTCAAAAATTATGGCCTAGATGATGGAGAACATAAAACCGTGAATATTACTGTCAGTATAGGCGTCGCCGACAGCATCAATGACAAAACTAACCAGCATGATCTTGACACAGATGATGTGTTCAAGGCCGCAGATAAGGCCCTGTATCGGGCCAAGAATGGCGGCAGAAACAGAGTGACAAATTTAAGGTTTGCATAGAGTTCATTTTTTAATTAATAATCCATAGGTAATACTTAAAAGTCCCTAATTATAAATTATCAATATTTTTGAGCATACACTAGTCCACCTTGTCTCAGAATTATTGTCACCCCCCCCAACAAATAATCACAATAAATAAAAAAACGATTCTATTTGTACTAATGTTATAGCAAGTCCCAATTATTAAATTGGAACACGTGTCATTTGGCTAGGAAACCTGTTGTGAACACATATGAAAACGGCCAATCTCTCCCTCTGAAAAAAACATATAACAACGCTTTACTCTATCAAGTTAAAGTACTTTCTACCTTTCTTACTCTGGCTGTTTGTATTCGAATATTTGTCGCATATCGATATGAGATAAATTGGGATGAATTTTTCTATCTCTCCTTTGTCTATAAATACACAAATGATACTCTTTATAATAGTCTGCAGACTTTTCATGTTCACTTTTTTACCTGGCTTAAATGGATCTCTGCCAATGAAGTAAGTCAGATTATCGCAGCCAGATTAGTTATGTTATCACTACAATTAGGCACAGGTTTTTTCATTTATCGGATCAGCCGCCGTTACTTTAGCCTACCAGCCGCCCTATTTTCTGTTCTTGCTTACTTTAGCGTTTCGTATAACATCAGGATGGGAGCGAGTTTTCGTGCCGATCCGTTAGCTACGTTTTGTTTGATGGCAAGTTTAGATCTTATACTCTCGACAGTATTGAACTTTAAAAGATCCCTACTAGCCGGAGGCTTATTCGCTTTATCACTGATGGTAACGATAAAGTCATCACTCTATCTGCCAACATTTGCTTTGATCGCAATGGCGCTTATTATCTTCCCCGGCAAAGAAAAGCTGGATAAGCGTCAAATTGCAATTTTTATCAGCTCGACAATCGGCGCTTTTTTACTTCTTTATTTTTATCACAAAAGCAGTATTCCCGTAGCGGATTCGACTAAAGCAATCAACACTTTATCCGATAGCTTCAATAAAACGATCAAACATTCCGAGTTCTTACCAAGAAATCGCTATCTTTTTTACTCTTTAAAATTCGATATTATGTATTGGTTGATACTCGTTTATGGCTTTAAAATTCTTTGTTTAAACCTCTATAGCCCGAAGTCATTAGCCAGACAATCGACCGTAATATTGGTAAGCCTTATCTTGCCACTTTGTTCAGTACTCTTCTATCGCAATGCGTTCCCCTATTTCTATTCGTTTATGCTAGCCCCTGCGAGTATTATCTGTGGCGTGGCGTGGGACTCTCTTCGATGGGATAAACATAAATTCACAGAATCCTTTTGTATTGCCTTTTGTGCGCTCTTTTTTATGGGCTTAAGTATCGTTTACCATGGTTTTTGGGTTCCCCACAAACAAAATTTAGATAGACAGCACAAATTATTAGAGGTGGTCCATAAGGCATTTCCCGAACCTACCTCCTATTTTGATCGTTGCTCCATGATAGCTTCCTACCCGCAAGTCGGCTTTTTTATGAGTACCTGGGGAGTCGAGAACTATACCAATAACAACCTACCAATTTTGAACAGTGCAATTATTAACGACACCCCACCATTTTTTATTGCCAATATTGGGTCTCTGGATTTCAGCCAGAGAACACCAATCCCTAGTATCAAACGGTACGCAATTCTTGATAAAGATATTTCAACATTAAAAGAGAACTACATTCACCATTGGGGTGAGCTCTATGTCGCTGGTAAGCAACTATACTTATCTGAAACGAGACTTGAATTTTCAATCGTTATTCCTGGAGTTTATACATTGGAAAGTACGTCAAAAGCCGTTATTGACGGACATTCGCTTACTCACGAGGGTTCACTATATTTAACCATAGGCATTCATGTAATTGAATCAGATTCTGTAGGGGAGACATATACTTTACGATGGGGAAAGAGACTTTACCGACCAACTTACCAACCTGACGATAAAGCAATCTTTACCGGCTTTTAATTATTAAGTGCCCTTTTCTTCCAATGGAAGGTTATTAGAAATGAAACTAATCGTTCAAATCCCATGCTATAACGAAGACGGAAACTTAGAAGATGTCATCAATGCGATCCCGCAGAAGATAGCAGGGCTCGATACTATCGAGGTTTTAGTCATCGATGATGGCTCTACAGATAACACTCGTGCTGTTGCGGCTCTAGCCGGATCTCATCACATAATATCCAACACCTCAAACAAGGGGCTGGCGCGTTCATTCCATATCGGAATCGAAGAGTGCCTTAGGCTAGGGGCCGATATCATAGTTAATATCGATGGTGATAATCAGTATCGAGGAGAGGACATTCCCCTATTAGTTCAGCCTCTGATTGATGGAGAAGGCGACATCATAGTCGGTGATCGAGGGGGATACGCTAACCCGCATTTCTCTTTTTTAAAACGTAGCCTGCAAGTATTTGGCAGCTTCATTATCAGAAAAATGTTGGGCCTGGACATCAAAGATGCCGTAAGTGGTTTCAGGGCAATATCAAGAAATGCCGCTCAGCAGATCAATATAGTATCAGAATTCAGCTATACCATAGAGATGCTAGTTCAGGCGAGTGCAAAACGCATGTGTATCAAGTCGGTACCAATTCGCACAAACCCTAAAAAACGTGAATCACGCTTATTTAAATCTATTCCGCAATTTCTATTCTTATCCGTTACTACGCTGCTGCGTATGTACACTATGTATCGCCCTTTACGTGTGTTCTTCTCCTTAGGGGGGCTAGCCATTTTAATAGGCATATTACCCATTATTCGTTTTCTGAATTTTTATATGCAGGGAGCAGGTGACGGCCATATGCAGTCATTGATCTTAGGCAGTACTTTGATGACGTTAGGCTTGATTATTTTATTGGTAGGCTTGATTGCTGATCTCATCAATTTCAATCGGAAACTGACTGAAAAAATGCTATACAAAATGGAGAGAGTGGATGAAAAATTGAACTGTTTAAAACTATCTGACAAAGATGATAGTAACCAGGAAAAACCATAATGTGGCGCGTGTTCAACAAGAAGAAAATCACCGATACTAGCGAAGTAGCTATTCACCCTGACTATGGTGTCTTTCTCAGAGATAGAAGTTGGGTGCCCGCCCCAAAATACCTTCTGCGGCGTTCTAGGCTACTAAAGATACTTAAAGATTTGAAACCAGGCCGGGTACTCGAAGTGGGCTGTGGTGCCGGCGGTATCACCTTCGATGCAACGCAAATGGGATTTAGCTGTGAAGCACTTGAAACATCTCTTCAAGCTAGAAACATTGCCAATAAAATTTTATCGAGGGCAAGATCTCCAGTCGAAATTCACTCTAGTGCGGCCGAATGGAAAGAAGAATTTGATGTGCTTATGTCATTTGAAGTGTTAGAGCATATCGAGTTAGACGATGCAGCTTTAAAGGAATGGGTTAGCTGGGTAAAGCCGGAAGGCTACCTTGTGTTATCTGTTCCTGCGTTAAAATCTATGTGGGGGCCCTCCGATGTATGGGCGGGGCATTATCGACGCTACGAGAAAGATGAATTTATTGCGTTACTCAATAATAATGGTCTGGATTGTTTACACTTTGAAACTTACGGATATCCCCTCTCGTATATCACCAACTTTGTAAGGAATATTATATATTCGAGGGAAGTACAAAAACTATCCCTAGGAAGTCAACAAGGCACAGATCGCAGCGGCGTTGAGCGTTCTAAAGAAGCCGTTTTTTTCGGTGTTCAGGCCAGTATGTTGGGACGAGCCTTCATGTTCTTCTTCTGTAAGGTACAAACCGTTTTTTCTAAGTTTGGCTACGGTGATGGATTTATAATCCTGGCTAAAAAGTCAGACTAATCACTTAGGGAGGCTACTAAATTAAAATTAAAAAAATGAAGTCCTTGTCCGGATTAATTACAAGAATTTTTGTTGTATTTACAATTTTATTTTTCTTTTATTTTGCACAACAACAACTCGAAAACTTTCGATGGGAAGCTTCCTACTTTACTCCTGTGTTTATCGTTATGCTTATCTATTTAGCAATTAATTTTATCGGCGCTTGTATCTGGTCTCTGTTACTAACAGGCGTCGATGAGCCACATCAGTTTTCGACCGCTACGCGAATATTTTTTATATCCCAGATTGGTAAATACATCCCAGGCAATATCGTCCATTTAATTGGTCGCGTAGCAAACGCTAAATCCGTCGGTATCAGGCCGAGCAGTGTTTTATATACATTAGCCTTCGAGCTCATCCTACTGATCTTGTCGGCAGCAATTTTCGCTTCAGTCACTATTTTTTATGCGGATCTCAACCAGTTTTCTGGCCATACCCCTGATCTGGTTCAACTTATGACAATTAGTCTAGTTTGCATTGCCATTACCGCCTTAATCATTTTTTTCTCTCCTAAATTATCTGTCCATTTGGGACTGCCGGGCATCCTCAACATCCCCAAAATGCCATCAGTAAGAACTTTGGCCTTTTGCCTCATCTTGTTTTGGGTGTGTTTTATGCTTTTAGGTCTTTCGACTAACTATTTGGCGGGGAGTATTTTCAATGTGGAATTTAATAATATCCTATTCGTTAGTGGTATTTTTACTATCTCATTTGTGGCCGGATTCCTTACACCAGGAGCACCTGCGGGTATTGGTGTGAGAGAGTTTATGTTGGTTTTATTATTAACACCGGTCTATGGTGAATTATGTGCTGTAGGTGTGGCAGGCTTTTCCCGTATCGCCCAAATGTCAGGCGATCTATTAACATTCCTGATCGGCTGGCTGGTTTTGAAACATAGAAATGACACACGTAAATCGTCTAATTCACCACAAAGCAATGATAAGATTAGTATTATTTATTGGGGGACCTACGATCTCAGCAAGCCTCGTAATCCTATCTTGCATGACAGTCTGGAACAAGCGGGGTGCACAGTTATGACATGCCATGAGAATATTTGGGCTGCTAATAATGATAAGAGCCAGATTAAGGGCTTAAGTAGCTGGCTTTCAATTGCATGGCGTCATCTACTAGCCTATCCAAGATTGGTGGTGAAATTATTTAGACTCAAAAAAAGTAATTTCATCATAGTAGGTTACCTGGGTCATCTAGACATATTTGTTCTCTGGCCTTTTGCACGGATCAGAGGTATTCCTATTGTTTGGGATGCTTTTATTTCTCTTTATAATACGGTAGTTGAAGATCGTAAGATGTTTGGCAAGCGCCATCCTGTGAGTCTGGTACTTTATGCTTGGGAATGGCTCGCTTGCAGACTTGCAGACGCGGTTTTACTCGATACTAATGAACATGCTGACTATTTTCGCAGAAGATATCATCTTGAGCACAACAAGGTTCATTATACCTTTGTCGGAGCAGAGGACCATTTTTTTCAAAGTCAGCCTGATACCAAGAGCGCTTCAAATGATGACGGTCCGATTGAGGTACTTTTTTACGGCACCTTCATTCCACTGCATGGCATCAGCACTATTATCAAAGCGTGTCGCTTGGTCCCGAGTGAAATGGCTAACTGGACAATTATCGGTAAGGGACAAGAGGAATCCAAAATCCAGGCGGAGTTAGATTCCGACCATATCTCCAACCTTGAGTGGATCAAATGGGTCCCCTATAAAGAGCTTGGTCGAAAGATTCAGGAAGCAGATGTATGCTTAGGTATCTTTGGAGACACTAAAAAAAGTGCGATGGTTATTCCTAATAAGGTCTTTCAGATCATTGCAGCTAGCCGACCTGTGATCACGCGTGATTCCCCCGCAATAGTTGAGTTATTAAGTCATACTGATAAAGGTGTTTGGCTGGTGCCGCCAGAAGATGAAGAGGCGTTGGCTCAAGCGGTGAAAGAAGTTTATCTGCAACGGCCTGAGCTACGCAGTTCAGGGCTATATTTTGATATTAAACACAGAATAACGCCTAAAGCTATCGGAAGCCAGCTGCTTGACTCTTTATATCGAGCCCAGGTTATTCGCTAAAGACTTAATCTCTTTAAAGACTCTAATGATGAATATCTATAATAAAGTAAAGTTAGTTAACCTCTGCTCTAATACAGATACAGATACTGATACTGATACTAATACTCTTATCGACGTTGTCAGTTACCCATAGCGCATCTTCGCCAAAATCAGGTTCCTTCCGTGGTACTATTCGTTTAGCTCTTTTCAGGAAGGACAGTGATGTTTGGCGCCATAACTCTGATCCATAAGTGAAAAGTAAGGTCATAAATCTTAACTTGTGGGTTCGAGCGTTCTCCATTGATAATACTTCTGACATACCTGATAACTTAGTAGTGCCAAAATGTTTTTGCACGGTCTGGTGTAACCAAATAAAAGATGCCGCTAGGTTTAAGCACGCGACGTGCTTCCTTGATATATGCATCAGGGTCTGCGACATGTTCAATAACTTGGTTTGAGACGACGACATCAAA
The DNA here is from genome assembly GCA_023284085.1 of Shewanella benthica. GTDB lineage: Bacteria > Pseudomonadota > Gammaproteobacteria > Enterobacterales > Shewanellaceae > Shewanella > Shewanella benthica. The sequence goes on along the minus strand of JAKVHY010000001.1, from coordinate 34,052 downwards.
ACTGGCATCGGCGAAAGGTAAGGGAGTTTCTTCTACGGGCTTAATATGAGAGAACGTGATTTCATTGCATGCGTAGCTTGACCTACAAAGGCTAACCGCCTCTGCTGATATATCAACCCCATGGCAGGATTGAGTGACCTGAGTTAGTTCGTAGGCACCGTATCCAGTGCCACAACCGAAGTCCAGAACGTCCTTTCCAGCGCAGTCTTGGCATAAACCAACGATAAGCTACAATATGCATCACATAAATAAGAAAAACTTCACTTGTCTTACCATAGTTCTCGATGCTCAAAAGTTCCCTGGTCACTCCCTTTGCATTAACTGACATATCTAAACTTCCTTTACTTCTGAATTCCACTAATGAAGGGCTCCTCTCTCTACCAAATAGGATAAGTCTTACCGAAATTACAGTTTCAATTTTCTTTCGAAAATTAGTTAATCAGCAAAAAATAAGGGGTTTTATTCTGATAACTTACAACAAGTGTAGTTGAAGATTAGTTGTTCTCTAGTGCCCGTTCTAAGAATCATTAATACTTATTACACACAAACTCAGTACGATATTTATGTAATAAAGCATTAGCTTTAGCTATTTAATATTTTGTGGTCAGGTAAAACTGGACTCCTATTTGTACCTGCTTGATCAGCCCCAAATTTTATGAGCAAATCTAACCAGATGAAATAGATCCATATACAGGTTAGAGTCCAGAAGATTAACTACTATCTGTAAACAATAACTAAATTTTCGTTTAATTATTGAGATCAACAACAGATACAAATATCGTCCTAGAATTCCAGCTAACTGCAGTTAGTAACTATAATAACCAAAACAGTAACAAACACTTATATCTGATGAAGTGTTTAAGGCGGCAGAAACTGAGTGACCAACTAAAGGTTTGCCTGACGCTCCTATCCCAAGTCCACAGTCCACTGCAAACTGTCTATTACAATAAGCATGAATCACTTATTACTTTTCGATGCACTTGCTAACACATTATGACCGTCGATCTCCGGGTGACCGATAAGCTTGCCATCAAATTCGATTAGCCCGTATTTCCGTCTGATTTTTTCCGCCAAGATAACGCCTGACAATGCACCTAAGCTCATCAAGATGAAGATAAGCTTGATATCCATCTCATTGCGAATATCACAGATGATCAGCCCTAGAATGCCCAAACCCAGTGTAGGCGCTAGCACTATGGCTAACCATTTGAAAACAATCACGACTCCCGCGATTGCATATAAAAATATTTTTTCCAGCATTCCTTGCTCCCTAACGATAACAATGGGTATTTATCTGTTGTACGTCATAAGTTAACCAGCTGACGCCTGACATATTATGTCGGACGTTAAACTAACAAAAGCAATATACTATTACAAGTCACCGACAAGAATATGTTAGCGGCAGATATGAAAATCGACATCCTGAGAGGCCATAAAGGCCTGCGCATTGGCGCCTTTTAACATGGCTATGGTGGATAACATGCCTGCCACCAAACAATTGGCGGCCATAACGGTCACAGACAAAGGGGCCCGTTCCACCGGATAGCCTGTGTTAAGGTTCAGTATGTGCCCATATCGCTTCCCCTCATCGAGTAGATAACGCCGGGTGTGACCGCTGGTAGCCAGCCCGCCACCAATTAAGCTGATTGTCCGAGTGGCATTGTCCAATTCGCTAGGGTCTTCTATTCCCACCTGCCAGGGCTTATCGACCATCGAGGCACAGGCTATATCACCGCCCAGATTAACCAGGGCGGGTATGTGAGGATAATCAAGTGTCAACAGGCTCGCCGCCCTGTCACAGGCATACTCCTTGGCGATGCCACCGAAATCCAGGCTCATGCCACGGGGGAGGTGTAACCGCGACGCCTCTATGCTTAGCTTGTCAAAGCCGACATTTTTAAGTGCCCTCCCGATAGATGCAGAAGTGGGCACATTGGCATCTGGGCCAAAGGTCCAGAGTGTTAATATGGGTCCCGCCGTAATATCGAACATACCATCACTTAAGTCGAAACACTGCTTGGAGAAACCCAAGAGCGCCGAGGTTTCTGCGTCGATATTCTGCCAGGCGCCGGCAGTGGCATTGAGCTTGCTGAGCGAACTGCTATTATTGAAGCGACTGTACTTTTGCTCTATGCGCCGTGTTTCCTGCAAAACCTGGTTGGCCATGATATAGGCCTGCGCTCTGTCGGCTGTGCGTATAAGCACCTCACACCGACTGGCCATGGCATTAAAGCTCGCCAGATGCCCCCAAGAAGTGGCGGCCAATGACAGCTCTTCGCTCATAGACAATTTTCCTCTTGATGGGGCATCCCGTCACTCATCATCAGTGCTCATCATCAGTGCTCATCATCAGTGCTCATCATCACAAGACTGACCACATCATAAGAATGAAGGCCATAGCCATTCAGCGCAATAGATACCATTAAAATGACAATCCTAGCTGAAAAATGATCGCCTTAATGCTTGGATATAACTCATGGTGAGCCAGCTGGCCAGTGGCTTGTTCTCCATTAGAATAGGGATCTTGTTGATAATACTCGAGGCGATAGCTGGCCTTAGTGCCATCAACTAAACTGTGACCAATTTTTATGCCTAAGGTATAGGCATTCATATTACCAATACGATAATCTGCCGATGCAAACTCAGGGAGTTCCTCACCCGAATTAAGAAAAGCCCGATAAAAGCTGGCCGCTTCTTGTCGATAATACCTCAGGTGCAGTTGGCCAAAAAAAGTTGAGGTGAAATTGTACCTATAACGGGTCTCGAAGGTATGTGAGGACACGCCCCAGTCATCATGACTATAACGATAAGCCAGATCGGTCACCCCAGTGGATAATGCATATTTACTGAACAGATAAAAGCTCTGCTTGAGACGCTCATCGGGTCGACTCTCATAAAGATATGCCTCACTGGTTCCTGACGCATCAACAAGGCTGAGCACCTTGTAGGGGTCGGTCATATATCCTTTCAAAGAAGACAGGTTATAGCTGAGCTGCACTAGCATATACCGATTGATGATCTGGGTTAAACCGACGCTGAGATCCACTGTCTGTTTATCGGTACTCGCTATCTGGCGGGTCTTATCAAATTCAGTTCTGAACTCGGTTTGGGAGTCAAAATCATCCCGAAACACCATCTTACTCATGGCCACAGGCCGTCCTCCCACAGGATCGACCAGATCATAGTAATAGGCCATCCCCAATGAAAGCTGAGTGTTACTCTTGTTAAACGAGCGTTCCAGTGCCGAATTAATGCCCATGGAAGTGTAGTCATATTCTCTCGACAGATAGAGCCCATGGTTACTGCTCCAGTCAGGCGACCATATCTCGGCCCAGTTGCCACTGAGTTGTACTCGAGTGTCTTTGAAGGTGTCATCTAAAGGGGTGTTACCTGAATCGATATTGTATTCGCCATTGCCTGACGGACGGGTAAAAGTCTGGCGTTCATCTTGGGGCACGGCGCCATTGGCCGAGGAGCCAGTCAAGGTATCTAGCACCAACTTGCCTTCGTAAACCCGCTTGTCGCCTACGGGGAGTTTAAGATTGAAGATCCCCTCGGCTACCGTCACCCTGTCCTGCTCCAGATAATAGAGTAAGGCGGCGTCTATTTCAGCTGGATCTGTCTCATCAGTATCTGAGGTGACGGCTTCATCTGTAGTGATGACAGCGGCGAATTGAGTGTCTCTGCCGATGGGATTTTCGGCTACAGAGTCTCTTTGAGCGGCAATGGCCACCGAGCTCGTCATGCTCAGTAGCGCAAAGCTGGCAATCGATAACGCTTCGGCAATCGAAGGCTCACTCGCACTGATACCAAGACTTGCACCGATTTTTGTCCCGGTTCCAGTGCGTGCTTTTGACTTATTGACCGTTTTAGTTGCAGCCACAGCCGCCCCCGGCGAGCGCTCGGCCGCCACTGGTGCCCTCTTTACTGAAATAGATATGATCGTCCAAAGTCAGATCCAGTTTTTCACTGTCCAGCGCCATGTCTTCACGGGCAAACTGATCCCGCTGCCAAGGTTCCACGCCTAAACCCGCACAGGCAGTCAAAGAGAAACACACCAAAAATGCTAGGCTTCTAATCAGTTCAGTCCCGAATATCATCATCTCTCGCCTCTAATTTGATGAACTCCCCCACACATACTCATGCTACTCACAGCTTGTCTGTGCTCTGTTCCGGCTTTGCTTGTTTAAGATAGTGTAAAATTTCGGCTTCATAGTCCGCCTTATGCTCCGCATAGAACCCCAGGTGTTTAGCGACTAATTTACCTTGTCTGTTGAACAGGTAGCTGCTCGGCATCCCCAAGATATCGAATTGTTCTGCCACCTGAGTATCGGGATCATAGGCGATAGTGAAGTCGGCAGAAATTTGCCCGAGAAACTGACGGGCGAGTGATATGTCATTGTCTAAGTTGATGGCAATGATCTTAAGCCCCTGATCAGCATACTTATGATGCATCTCATTCATCCAGGGGAAAGACTTTCGACATGGGCCACACCAAGATGCCCAAAAATCGATATAAATCAGCTCTCCAGAGAATTGAGATAATACATAGGAGCGCCCGTCTGCGTCCTGGACACTGAGATCCAGGTTTGGGGCCGCAGAGAGAGCATTCGCTTGAAATAGTATGCTCAGTACCAGGCCAATTTTAACCAGCAGGCTTAACCGCTTTAACATTAATAGTTGCATATTAGAGCCTAAAAAACTCAGTGTATTAAATTAGTTATACACCGAGTAATGCCTTAGCGCCAGCAGTGACTAGATAGGCGACTCATACTCGACCTGCCCTACTTTCATATCGATAATAAAAAGCCCAAACAAGATCTTAGTTTGGGCTAACGCCAGTTGCCGTTCCCTGCTGTCAATTATTCTAAGCCTGCCTCGACGGTCAACAGTATTTCGTTAAGTTTATTAAGGGTCACATAAGTCTCGACGCATGAAAAACACATGGCGCCTTGCAGCTCATTATTAGTTAATTTACTTTCTTGCTAAGTAAATTAGAGTGCTTCCAAGACACTTGGGTGAGCAATAAATAGCCAGCCAAACCCATATTCTCCTGAACAATTAAAGATTATTAGTTAAATACCGATAAAAACTTAATGAATTAAGTTTTTTCAACTTAGTGATGTATCACGAGCGAAATGAGGCGAGATGTTGTGGATCTAGAAAGTGTGAATAAAATACCGAGAAATGCCTCAGTCGTCTTTCATGTTTTTGCGATTGTGACTTTGAGTGTTTTTAGCCTATATAGGATCGGGGTCGGTGATTACAAACACGCAGGCTTCTTCTCCTTAGCCATTACCCCGCTACTTTTCTCACTGCTACGTGAATGGCAATACAAGGCCAACGTACTACAGAAGCAGATCACACTCATCATGGTGAGTATTGGCATCTGCTATAGTTGCTTTTACTTAGGTTACAAAGGCCTTATCTATCTATTTCCTACCATTTTTATCTATTTTTTCCTGTTTAACATTAAACAAGCCCTGATCCTATCTATTCTCTATGCCTTGTTCGGACTCGGCTTCGCACTCAACATAGAGCCTACGCCAGTCATTGCACGTTATTCCATCGCCATCATAGACTGTATCGTCTTCGGCGCCCTCTTCTCACATATCATCAATAAACAAAAGAGTGCCCTCTTTTATCTTGCTCATACCGACGAACTGACAGGCGTCTACAATCGAAAACGCTTAAAACCCAGTTTAAATAACGCAATAGAAAGCAGGATAAAACACCAGACCCAAACTAGTCTACTCTTGCTCGATCTCGATCATTTCAAACAGATCAATGATACTCATGGCCATATCACGGGTGACAGTGTGTTACGTGCGGTAGCGGACACCATTACACGCCACAAGCCTGTAGACGCTGAGGTCATACGTTTCGGAGGAGAAGAGTTTTTAATCAAGTTACCCAATACCGACGGTGAGCATGCCGTCATCTATGCCGATCAGTTACGACAAGCTATTTCACAAATAAAGGTGCCAGGTGTTTCCCTGCTCATCACATGTAGCATAGGGGTGAAAGAGCTCGAAGATGAAAGTGTAGATGAATGGTTGAATGCCTGTGACAAGGCGCTCTACAAGGCGAAAAGTGCAGGCAGAAATCGAGTCATTCAGGCCAGTTAAACTTGCTAGTCCATAGAGCAAACTCCCCTACACTTTACCTGTATTATTAATACCAGCATCATTAATACAGCCAATGAGTTAACCTGAATATCAATCCCGAACACTGTCCAATGTAAAGAGTCGTCATGTGGTATCAAAAAGAATTTAATTTACCTGCTAAGCCCCGCGGATTTCATCTGATCACAGACGAAGTCTATGCTGCGCTTCCAGAGCTAAAAGAACTCAGAATAGGCTTAGCCCATATCCACCTGCAGCACACCTCGGCCGCATTAACGCTCAATGAAAATGCCGATCCCAGCGTACGGGTCGACTTCGAGCGCTACTTCAATCGTCTCGCGCCTGAGAATGAACTTTATGATACTCATACCTATGAGGGGGCCGATGATATGCCGGCTCACCTAAAATCGAGCTTACTCGGCGTTTCATTGACACTGCCTATCACCAATGGCCGTTTAAACCTGGGCACATGGCAAGGGATCTATCTGTGTGAGCCAAGAAATTCAGCAGGTAAACGCAGGCTCGTTGTCACCCTGCAGGGAGAGTAAGTTAATCCTATATGGGTACTGTATATAAGCTCAATAGATCCGCTTACAAAATCTAAGGTGAGTTAAGTTTAACTCTTGGTTAACATGACAAGTTATTCAGTATTAACCCACTAAGTTCATAGACAGCAGGGAGCAAAATGAAACAGACACGACTATCTTCACTATTAATGGCCTGTGCCGGACTCACGCTAGTATCATCGTTCAGCGTGTATGCCGAAACCACACCTTTACAGGAAAGTGTTAAAGCCGCCATGGCCATGGATCACAGAGATGAAACAGATAGGCTCCGGGACCAGAACCGTGATCCCGTTCGCGCCCTGGCATTTTTTGGTTTTAAGCAAGACATGAAAGTCATCGAGTTTGCCCCGGGCAATGGCTGGTACACCAAGATATTAGCACCGCTACTGCAAGAAAAAGGCGAGCTTTATTTGGCCTATAACTCAGACTGGTTAAAAGGCTTAGATCCACTATTGAAAATGAAATCATTTCGTACCACCAGTAAGCTCCCCATAGAACTGGACTGGAACGGTGAAGAGCGACGCTATGCCCTCGGCAAACTCGATTTTGGCATGAGTGATGCGGACATGGTGCTCAATATTCGCGAATATCATAATTTCAATGCCGAAGATAAAGCGAAACTCAACACGGCGGCGTTCGATGCACTCAAGCCAGGTGGTAAATATGTGATTGTCGATCACTCGAGGCGCCATATGCAGGCCGAAAGTGATGAGCTCAGGCGTCGTGAAGATCCGGTGAAAGTGATCTTGGAAGTTCAAGCCGCCGGATTCGTGTTAACCGCTCAATCTGATATGTTTTACCGACCCGATGACCAACTTAGATATGAAGTGGGGAGAAAAACCGTGACGGGTAATACCGACAGATTCAGCCTAGTGTTTATCAAGCCTGACAGTTAAATCCGCCAACTCCCATTCCCATGGGCACATTTAAACCCAGTGCCCATGGCTAATGGATAAACCCATTTATATAAGATTAGTCATCCAGATCGATAGGCTTAAGCAGCTCGAGCCAGTCATCCCCTGTCATCTCAGAAACAGCCAGACTCTCTTGCTGATAGATGCTCTGTGCTAAGTTATGTTTAGATTCCTGTAACAACTGTATCCTCTCCTCAACGGTATCCTTACAGATGAGTTTATAGACAAACACCGACTTATCCTGGCCTATCCGGTGAGCCCGATCACTGGCCTGCTGCTCGGCTGCAGGATTCCACCAGGGATCGGTATGGATAACCACATCGGCAGCGGTTAGATTCAAACCCGCGCCCCCCGCCTTCAAGCTAATCAAGAATATCGGCACCTCTCGTTGCTGAAAACGCTCAACCAGTACCCCTCGATCACGACTCTTTCCCGTCAGCTCAACGAAACTAATGCCTAGCTTTTCCAGGAGTTCACCTATCAGACTCAGCATGCTGGTAAAAGAGGAAAAAATTAATACTCGCCTGCCCTCTTCGAGCATGCCTGGCAGCTTAGCGGCGAGCCAGTTTAATTTCCCCGAGCGAGTATCTAGCCTATTAACTTCATCGAGAGGCTGCACTCCATTGGCTGAATTTGGATCACCAAGCTCATCAATAGCAGATGTTACTGAGCCGGTATCAACTTCGGCACTGGCTAGGTCTGATGGCTCGATGTTATCGAGTTTGAGTAAGTCGGGATGACAACAGACCTGCCTGAGTTTGAGCAAGGCATTACTGATGGCTAAACGGTTACGTTTCACTCCCGAGACTGATACCGCTTTTCTCATCTCTTCAGACATGGTCAAGCGGATCGTTTCATACAGATCCCCCTGAGTCTCGGTCAGGTTGATATACTCATTGATCACCGTCTTATCGGGCAATTCTGTGGCGACCTCAGATTTAAGCCTACGTAACATGAACGGCGCAATCCGCTGCACGAGCGCCCGGCGACGCTCATCATCTTGCTCTTTTTCGATCGGCACTTGATAATGCCGCTGAAACTGAGCATAGGTTCCGAGGAAACCCGGCATCAGGAAGTTAAACAGTGACCATAACTCCCCCAGATGATTTTCTAAAGGCGTACCGGTTAAGCAGAGTCTATGGGTCGCCGATAAGCTGGCAACCACTCGACTAATGCGACTCCGCACATTCTTGATGGTCTGAGCTTCGTCTAAGATCACCAGATGAAAGTGTTGCTTGGCCCAGAACTCAACATCGTGTTGCAGTGTGCCATAGCTGGTGATCAAGAGATCGCTGCTATCGATCTTATCTTGCAAACTGTGACGCTTAGGCCCAGACCAGAGAAGCACTCTAAGTTCGGGGGCAAATGTCCCAGCTTCATGCAGCCAGTTGGCTAATAGGCTCGTTGGCGCGACCACTAAACAGGGACTAGACAGCTTACCGGCCTCTTTATCGAGTAAGATACTACTCAGAGTTTGGATTGTTTTACCCAGACCCATATCATCGGCGAGTATTCCACAAAATTCGTGCAGCTTTAAGAACTGCAACCAGTTTAATCCCAGCTGCTGATACTCTCTGAGCTGCGCATTGAGCCCGACAGGCGGTGAAACAGCAAAATCTATCTGTTTAGCTTTAGCGCCCCGACCTGCTGGGCCTTGGTCAGCTGAACTCACTTCTAAATAAGAGTAAAGTTGCTGAGCCTTATTCTGTAACCAGTGACTGCCCTGCCAATGCCAGTCTTTCTTGTTGATTTTATCTCGGTCAGCCAATTCTGCAATGCGAGTCAACTGACTCATGGACATGGTTAATGTCTCATCGTCTGACAGAGGTTTTCTCTCATACAACTCGACTAATACAGAAAGAATATGCTTCACTCTGTCGGCAGGCAGAGACAGACACTGACCAGAGTCTAGCTCCATGAGTACCGTGTCTGTGTCGCTTAAATTTTGCAGCAAGCCCTGTCTTATCGCTTTGACCAGATAGGGCAATAAATTGATCTTCTTACCATCCACTTCAACACCCAGTTCAAGGTCGAACCATTGCTTATCCGCGGCTTGATGACTCACCTCTCCATACCAAGTCTGGACTTGGGCCAAGCTAAAACGATTGATTAATTGAAAATCAATTGACCAGCCAGCCAACATCAGACGCCTTATGGCTAGCATCTGTTGACTCAGCAGCTCGGGTAACTGACGATCGCCGAGGAGGAACTGATGCCAGACTATGGGTTCAAATCCAGATGACAGCAGCGGGAAATCGGACAGCTGAATACTCAGTTCAGCGGCGAGCTTGAGCAGATGCGGTGACTCGCTGGCATGAGCAAAAATGTCGACTAAGCCACACTCCAAATTATCGCTGATGAGGGAAAAACTAGCGACCTGTAAATCCAGATGACTCTGCTCATCCCAGGGAAACTCGATCCCCCTGCGATACACTGTAAGTTTAGGCGACCATTCCCTGTCATCATCTGCGACGCGTTGTACATATTCAGTGCGCTGTATATCGCTGAGTTCACCCAGAGATGGGGGCAAGTCGGTCAACACCAGACTCATGCTGGCAAGGTCAAGGTATTGCCCTGAAGCCACTTGAAGTAAGGCGCCGGGCTCGACAAAATCATCGAGGTAATGTGGCTCAACTTTCAGAGGAGCTTGCTCGCAATGCCGCCAGAAACAGCGCTGAGTAGCCATTAATTGATAAAGGAACTCACTGTCACACGTTTCTCCTAAGCTTAAGGAAAGCGTCTCTTGCTGAGCAGCTCTCATCTCAACATCCAGCACTTGGGCTAATTCTCTTAACTTGCGCAGTAAATACACGTCGGTTTGAGTCACAAATTTTGGCAAGCTGCCTCGGTCCAATACCTCAAAGCCTAAATCTGTCTTGATAGAGTATTTACCTAATTTGCTGACATAGCCTTTATGGACGTTCAGGTGTAGCGCACCCTCCCTTGTGGATAACAAGTACACCACTCTATGTCTGGCCATATTAGGATAAGGATCGTAACGTTGACTCAGCTCGGTTCTCAATAACCTGAGTGCGGTATCGGCACGTTTCGTTTCACTCGGATAGGGAATGATGGGGGCTTGTCTGGCGACATAATCGATGGCGATGGCGGCAAGATGAATGCAAGGTAACTGTGCCTCGCTACACTGGCTGCACACCGTATTCGCGGAGGCAAGGACTGGGCCTGCAGACCAGTCTAATCTGGCAATGACTTGTGATTGCATAGCATCACCGGCATCAAGCCCCTCTGTGACCATGCCCAGGTCTTTAGCCGAGCTAAACTTCGCAGACAACACAGGTCCACTGTAGTCAACGTCGACCACTGTCATTTCCAGTAAAACCTGCATCCCGTCAAATATTACTGACTGGCTAAAATAATTCTCTAGTGGGGTCAATCTTGCCTTCCAATCATGATTATCAGTACATACAAAAACCAAGGCGACAGCAAACGGATCACCGTGTCCAAGCTTTAAACCATTTAAATTAAATCGAAAGGGAGAACTATACCATTGATGGGGCTAAGCCCTATATAGTATTCTTGATAAACGCCATTTTTCCCGCTCTTATCAAGACGATTGGTTACTGAATAAGCCAGTCATATTAAAAACATAGGATAAGTGTGCAATTCTCTTATCGCTTTTTAGCTTCATTCTTATATAATCCCTTGGTATACAATATCCTCCTGTAAAATACTATGACTAGCTTCGATCCTATTGAACATCCACACCGTAGATTTAACCCACTGACGGGTGATTGGGTACTCGTCTCCCCCCATAGAGCTAAGCGCCCCTGGCAAGGCCAGGACGAGGCGGCTGACGATGAACAAAATCAGAGTTATGATAAAGACTGCTTCTTGTGCGCCGGTAATCGACGCATAAGCGGTGAGATAAACCCTGATTATCAGTCCACGTTTGTATTTGGTAATGATTTTGCGGCATTGGCTCCCGACACGCCTGCGGCGCCTGTTAATGACGATCCCCTGATGCGCAGTGAAAGCGTCCGAGGCTTGAGCCGGGTGATCTGTTTTTCACCGGATCACAGCAAGACGCTACCTCGTCTCACCACCAATCAGCTGCGTCAGGTCATCGATACCTGGGAGAGTGAAATAACCGAGCTGGGCAAGGCATATGTCTGGGTACAGGCCTTTGAGAACAAGGGGGCTGTCATGGGCTGCTCTCAACCCCATCCCCACGGACAAGTGTGGGCCAATAGCTACCTGCCGAATGAAGTCAGGAAGAAAGACCATAATTTAGCAGCATATCAAGAAAAACATGGCCGCAATTTACTCTTGGATTATGTCAAACGTGAAATGGAAGATGGTAGCCGTACCGTAGTCGAGACCGAGCACTGGTTGGCCGTCGTACCTTATTGGGCAGCCTGGCCTTTCGAGACCCTCTTGATGCCAAAAAGCCACATTCGAAGGTTTGATGAATTAAACGATGCACAAAGAGACTCACTCGCCCTGGCCATCAAGAAGCTGACCACCCGCTATGACAACCTGTTCAATTGTTCTTTCCCCTATTCCATGGGCTGGCACTTCGCGCCATTCGAGCGAGACAGAGAAGGTGAATTAACCAACAGCGATCATTGGCAGTTACACGGCGTATTTTATCCGCCACTGCTGCGCTCGGCCACGGTGAAGAAGTTTATGGTGGGTTATGAGATGCTGGCCGAGGCTCAGCGAGATCTGACACCTGAGCAAGCCGCAAGCAGGCTCAGAGATGCCACCGATATTCATTATTTAGACAAGGCCAATGAGATAAAGGATAAGGGATAAGGGATAAGATAGGTAATTCAGCCAGCTGCATAAGTTAACCCTCTGAGCTGGCTGATATTACAACATTTTTATCTAGTAGGCCCTAGGATCTAGGTAAGCTACTAGGGCAAAAATCCATATTTAGCCTTATTTATCCAACGGTGTTCCCACTATTCGTTTCTTTCCCGAAAACATGGCCGAGATTATCCCTGGCTGATGACGTAATTCGGCGATAATCACGCCAGCGATATGCAGCACAATCAATAGCATAAGAAAATAGGCGCTATACAGGTGTACTGTGCCCGCCAGGCTCTTGTAGGGCTTGATCACGGCAAGCTTAGCCTTGTCTACGCCAGTTTTATCATAAGGCTTGATGCTAGTGGCATCGACGCCATTGGCAGCAATATATTGAGTCACTGCCGTCCCAAATGGCGGATAATAAATATCCGTACCCGCGCGGATCAATCCCGTCGCCATGATCACAGTCAGTATGAGCATGATGACCAGAACAGCGAGTTTACCCGTGGGATTATGACCTAGGTATTGCGGGTTTTCCCCTGCACGTAAGGCCGTCTGATACTGCTTTATAGCCCCGATCTTGGGTAAGTTGCCAGTAAACTTGGCAAACCGATTGCCAATAAAGCCCCACACAAGCCTTATTATCAGGTTTATTGCGAACAAATAGCCGATAACTGTGTGTAGCTCTTTCAGGCCTATCTTGGCTGCTAACCCCGTGATGCCAATCTCACTCTTAAACAACATGATCAAGCCGACAAACATCAGGCTGAGCACCAATAGCAGGTTAACCCAATGAAACACACGTGTGGGTCTGTCCCAAACACGGTAGGTTTTGCTCTGACTTGTGTCTTCGGTCGTCGATAATGACATAGTGATCCCCCCAGATCTTTACAATACGTCTAAAAAATACAGGCAATACCAATCGGTATAACATGGATAAAGCCATGTCATCATTTTACGCCTATCTGGAATAAATTGGGTTAATATTTGTTAATTAAACAAGAAGTTATGTCGAATAAATGTGTACTGCAGCAAGTTTTTGAGCATGAGTTATCTTCGAGTCGTCATTGTGACTCGCAATAGGGGCCGTATTAGATATCAAAGTGGTAGGTACCAGAGGAATGGTTAAGACTAGGGAGTCAGCTCAGGGAATAAGAATCGAGCCTTCAGAAGCGAACAGAGGCGGAAAGTCCACCTCTGTTTCGTCTCTATCTCAAGGAGTATCTATTACTCTGAGATGCGTTCAAGCTTAGCCAGATACTTATCCATGTAAATCATATCGAAGCCGAACCTGCAAAGCTGTTAGCTAGCACTGTTTACTCAGAAATACGTTCTAACTTAGCCAAATAGAAGCCATCGAATCCGGAATCAGCCACGCTGATGTTCTCGTCTTCAATAAGCTTGAAATGCTCATTTTCAGCCAGGAAGGCATCAATCTGATCACGGTTCTCTTCGGGCATGATAGAGCAAGTGGCGTAGATTAACATGCCACCCACTTTCACCATACGGCTATAGCTCTGCAGGATATGTTTCTGTAGCTCGACCAACACGGGTAAACGTTCAGGGGTGTCACGCCACTTAGCATCAGGGTTACGTTTAAGTACCCCAAGACCTGAACATGGCACATCTAGCAGCACACGGTCGGCGCTGAGCTTAAGACGCTTGATGGTCTTAGAGCTGGCAATGATTCGGGTCTCAACGTTATGTGCGTTGGCGCGACGAGCGCGCTGTTTCAAACTGTCGAGTTTCCACTGCTCGACATCCATGGCCAGTAAACGTCCCTTGCCCTGCATCTGAGCCGCGATGGACAAGGTCTTCCCACCAGCACCGGCACAGGCATCGATAACCCGCATACCCGGCTTAGCATCTACCGCCGCTGCCACCAATTGTGAGCCGGCATCTTGTTGCTCGAACCAACCCTTCTTGAAACTCTCGGTGCGAAACAGTGCCGAATCAGAAGTGACTTCCAGTGCAGTATCGACGCCCTCAACCTCTTTCGTTTGAACTTGCTCATTTCTCAGCTTCTTGCCTAACTCTTCACGAGTAGATTTAAGAAGGTTTACTCGTAAATAACGCTTAGGTTGCGTACTTAACGCCGCTCTTTCTTTCGCCCAAGCATCACCGAGCTGGGCCTGACCCATGGTATCTAACCATTCAGGACAACCGTCCCATAACGCTGGTTGAGCCTTGGCTTTCTCCAAACGGTCAAAATATTCTTTCTCATCCACCTGCAATGCATATTGCATCTTAGGCAGTTCGAGTTCATGGAACATGTGCCATACGTTGATCAAACGTGTACCCATGCGTGACATCTCTTCAGATTTCACATCGGAAAGATAACAGTAAAGGTTTAATTTACGTAAGATATCTCCGGCAACCACAGTGATACGAGCCTGCTCAGACGGCGCTAATTGTAAGCCCGAGAAATGATGAGAGTAAGCTCTGTCTAAGGGTTTGCCTTCAGATAAAACCATATCTAAAACATTGATGACTAATTCGGTCGAGCTGGGAGAAAGTGGTGAGTTAAGCATGAAATCGCCTGCGGTGGATGCCTGAAAATCAAGACTGAAATAAAAACGTGTGGATCATAGGAGTTAAGCCATCAATACGCAAGTAAAGACTGACCCAGGCTTAAGTATTTTTGACCATCTAGCCCACATGGCCACACTTCATGTGCTTGTCATGACCGAAACCAAAAAAGGCGGGTGAATTCACCCGCCTTTTCTGTTTAATTTGAGGTTTCATTCGAGCTTGTATTCGAAAAAATCTCAATGGGGTTTAGTGTTCAGTAACTGGATTATTGATCCTTGATCCTGGGTATGGGCTATCGGCCCCAGGGATTAAACGGCAACTTGTTATCGGCTGAGCTGTCTTTTTTGTCAGTTTGTTTAGGTGTCGATGACCTGCTTGAGCCGTGAGTCGACGCGCTAGATTTCGATGCCACGCGCTTATCTTTTGGCTTAGCCCTGCTATCTTTCGAATCATCTCTAGCCGGCATATTCTTAGGCACGAAATTCAACACTGAGACAGGTACTTCTTTACGTGGCTCGAACCCTGCAACTACTTTTCTCTCGATCAAGTGATCCAGACGCCTTTCAATCATGCACAGATTCTTGAAATCATCTTTAGACACTAGGGATATCGCCTCACCGGCGGCGCCCGCGCGTCCGGTACGACCGATACGATGCACGTACTCATCGGCAGGATAAGGTAAGTCATAGTTGATCACTAACGGCAGCTCATCGATATCTATGCCTCGAGCTGAGATCCCGGTAGAGATAAGAAACTGTATTTTACCCGACTTGAAATCCGCCAAGATCTGCTCTCGAATGGCCTGAGCACGACCACTGTGGATACACTCGGCTTGAATGCCTCGTTTCTCAAGCTGAGTCACGAGCTTAGCCGCGCCGTGTTTAGTCTCAATAAAAATAAGCGCCTGCTGCCAGCTGTTTTCTTTGATCAGATGGCTCAATAACGCCGACTTCTTATCTTTATCCACCGTCACTAACCACTGGTCAATATTGGGCTTACCTTCACTTTTCTTAGTAACGGAAAGCTGAATGGCATTAGGAATGGTCTCTTTGGCGAGTTCTCTCACCTGACGCGATAGGGTCGCCGAGAACAAGAGGTTTTGCCTGTCTACCGGCAAGGTATCTATGATCTTAGTGATATCTTCGATAAAGCCCATATCCAGCATTCTGTCGGCTTCATCGAGCACTAACATTTCGATTTCATCGAAATGAATGGATCTTTGGGTATACAAATCCCTCAAGCGACCCGGAGTGGCAACGACTATGTCTATGCCTTCTATCAAAGCCTGTTTCTGCGGCTCGTAATCGACGCCGCCATATACCGCCAGCGCCTTAAGGTTAAGGTACTTGCCATAAGCCTCTATGCTGTTGCAGACCTGAACCGCGAGCTCCCTTGTGGGAGTGAGAATAAGTGCACGAATACGTTTCTTACGTTGGGTTTCCCCTCTTGCCAACATCTCAAGCATAGGCAATGCAAACGTGGCAGTCTTACCGCTGCCCGTCTGAGCTGCCGCGATCAAGTTCTTGCCTTTTAGGGCCAACGGGATAGCTTCGGCTTGGATCGGCGTTGGCGCTGAATAGCCCAGCTCGGCTAGGGATGTTAAAATCGGATCGCTTAATCCAAGATTGGAGAATGACATTTTGGGTCTCAACATAATAACGAATAAATAACTGTTTAAGCCTTAGATCACATTAGCTAACGCAAGGCGCTTAGTATGCAACACTCAACATAAAGCACTTAACATAAAGTAATTGCTCAATAGGAAAATGCGGCAAAACAGAGAAGTGCACTCATTATAACAGGGCCGGGCCGATAACTTGAAGCGCCATCGGCGTAAAACGACCAATCTCCCCTTAAATTTCAGCATCTGTCTAGACCAGTCCAGCATCGGCGAGTTTCATGATGACACTCGGCTTATGTTCAATAATACGATCCCGTCCGGCCAAAAAGCCACACACACTGCACAGCACACAAGATATCGCACACAGGATTAAGGGTAAGCGCCAGCTCCCCGTCGCATCATGCATTGAGCCGATGAGAATAGGCCCCGTTGCCGCCAGCAGATAACCCACACACTGCGCCATGCCAGATAATGCGGCCGCCTGATGTGTATGGTGAGTGCGGTGGCTGATACAAGACAGGCCGACGATGAAGCCTGCTCCCCCACCAAAACCAAACACCAATACCCACACGGTGGCAAATTGTGGCAGTAACAAGAGGCCCAATATGCCGGTTAAGGCGATAAGTGCAGTGCCAAAGGCGAGCAAGCTCTGGTTTTTTAACTTGCCCATGATAGGAATGAGCGCGATGGCGGGAAGTGCCGTCGCCAGTTGCAACAAACCCGCATTAAACCCGGCCTCAACCTCAGAATATCCAGCATCCATCAGCATGCTAGGCAACCAACCTATGATGATATAGGTCACGAATGAATTTAACCCCAGAAAAAAGGTCAATTGCCAGGCCAAGGGAGAACGCCACACATAGCTATGGGAATCGAGCCTGGAAGTATTTTTTTCAGGAGATGTACGCTCCCGCATCTGAGGCAACCAAAACAGAATTGAAACTATGGGGAACAAGATCACACTAACCAGAGCAAAGGCCCAACTAGGCATAAATGAGAGACTTAAATGCTCGGCAAGATTCGACATGGGTACCGCCAGAGCCGAGCTGATCGCCGACCCTATTCCCATGGTGAGTACATAGACAGCCGTGAGTGTCGCCACCTTGGTGGGGAAATCACGTTTGAGCAGACTAGGTAAGAGCACGTTGGCGATGGCAATCCCGGCTCCTATGACAAAAGTGCCGAACAGCAATGAGCTCGTCGACCCTAGCGCCCGCACCATGATACCGACAAGGATGAGCACTAATGCCGTCATCAGTGCGCGCTCTAATCCTATTTTGTGACCAATTTTAGACGACAAGGGCGACATCAACGCGAACGCGAGCAAGGGCAAGGTCGTGAGTAATCCCGCCTGAGTCGCGGTTAAATCCAGAGAACTGCGGATCGAGTCCAGCAAGGGGGCCACACTAGTGATAGGGCCACGCAAGTTAGCCGCTATAAACAAGATGCCCAGAATAAGAAAAATCGATTTAGCGGCCAAGGTTTGCTGTTCTTTGGTCATGAAGCGCTCCAACAAGAAGAATATCGCCACTCTAGCCTGTAAACCAATAGCCGAATTGAGTTATATTGACATTTTATTGCTAAATACAGACACGATTATGTCGACAGATGCATTATTCCCCGAATTTGATTCGGATCAATACCCACAAACAGTGGTTTCTTTGAGGCTAAGAGGTGGAGACAGGGAATGTGAGACCCCCTTCCATCGACACAAGAAAGGGCAACTGGTGCTGGCGACTCGGGGTCATGTGACTTGCAACATAGACGATGGGATCTGGATGGTGCCGACTCATTGCGCGGTATGGATCCCAAGTTTGGTACCCCACAGCAACAGAATATCGCCGGATGCACAGATCTGTATGCTATTTATCGACCCTCAATTACCCAACTTGCCACAAAAGAGCTGTACCTTATCTATCTCTCCCCTGGTAAGAGAGTTGATCTTACACTTAACCAGCCTGCCACAAGACTATGAACCCGAGAGTGCTACGGCTAAACTTGTCGATGTGCTGATGCATGAGCTAGTCAAGATGCCTACGGAGCAGTTTGATTTCCCCATACCTAAGGAGCCGAGACTTAATAAAATTGCCCAGGACTTGATTGCACAGCCCGATAATAGGGAGACGATTGGCCAGTGGGCGGCTAAATTTTCCATGAGTGAGAGAACATTATCGCGCCTGGTTAAACAAGAAATCGGCGTCACTTTCGGTCGCTGGCGGGGTCAGCTTCATATCGTCATCGCCCTGCGCGAGCTGTCATCGGGATATTCGGTACAAAGGGTATCTGAAGATTTGGGCTATGAGTCGGTCAGCGCCTTCATCACTTTTTTCAAGAAGACCTTAGGCCGGCCGCCGAAACAATATATCAATGGCAATACATAAGCAGTCTTAGTGTTAGATCAGAAAATGAAAAAGGTACTCGAAGCCTGAAACCTCAAGTACCTTATTTACTCGTATGTTTGATAAGCTAGCATGGGTTTCTCACCTATGCATTATCAACACTTAGCGTTATCAGAACTTATAGTCAAAATCGTAACGCATTCCCACCATGATAGAATCATCGGCGTCTCTGTGTTCGAAATCTGTCTTCTGGTATTCCAGGAACAAACGGAAATCCGCAGTTCCCTGCCACTCTAACGTGGTGTTATAAGCCTTATAGTTACCGGAACTGATATCATCGATACCGTCATCAAAATTTGATGCGCCTAGTTTCAGTTTATAGATCTCTGTGATGGCGTAAGCGCCAACCAAGTCAAATGTCGAACCGCTGATATTATCCACTTCCCGGTCCTGATAGGCGGCTGCCAGATACAAGTCGCCAAAGTGCTTAGACACTGAGACACCGTAGGCCGTCTCCTCTTTACCGTCATCTAAGTCTTTACTGTAATAAGCCACGGCGGCGCGCAGCAAGTCGCTGTTATAGGCGAGACCCGTGTTGAAAAAATCACTGGCATTGGCATCCTTGTCACCATCAAACTGAGAGTCTACCGAGAAACTAAAGTCCCCGAGATCTTTACGATAGGTCACTAAGTTATTGACCCGGAACGGACTGGCGCTGTCATAGGCCAGTGGCGTCGCGGCGCGGTTGAATATATCCACGGGATCGGCAATTAAGCGATATTGCGTCGATGACTGCTTACCTATGGCGACGCGGCCAAAACCGCCTTTTATCCCCACATAGGCTTTACGTGCCTCGCCAAAATCACCATTACCTTGTATGTTGACTTTAAACTCCCCTCTGGCAAAACCCGTCAGACCATAGCCCAGTTCTTGCTCTGCCGCGATACCTATCCGGGACAAGGCATCACCCACATCCCAAACATCATCGGAGCCCGACATGGTCACCCCGAAGGTTGGCCGTAACGAACCATAAAAGTTGATACTATTAGATAAGCTTTGAGTCTGCTCACTGGCCTTGTCATCAGCCTTGTCCTGATCCTCCAGTGTGGCTAACCGCAGGCGGATCTGATTAAGCTCAGTCTGTAACGCTTCTCTACTCACATCTTCATCATTAGCCTGAAGCCCAAAGGTGGGCAAAGCAATGATCAAAGGAAGTAATACTGTTTTTGCTTTTATATTTAACATTTGTCTTTCCTTAGTACGAGATAAATGCAATGACAGACAACTCAACTTGACATTACGACGGCAAAGCGCTCCCCTTGAGGCTGTATGAAACAGCCCCACAGAGAGAGTGAAAAAGGTTGAATAGTGCTAACTGTTGGGAGTGTTATCCCGGTAGCTGTCTATGCTCGGGCAACTGCAGATCAAGTTGCGATCGCCATAGACGTTATCGATACGATTGGTACTGGGCCAGAACTTGTCCTTGTGGGCATTGAGCCCAGGAAAGCATGCCTGCTGCCGCGAATATGGATGATCCCACTGAGCCTCACTGAGATCCCCCATGGTATGCGGGGCATTAACCAGAGGATTATCACTCAGGTTCCACTCACCACTTTCCACCTTGGCTATCTCGGCGCGTATGCTCACCATGGCATGGACAAATTTATCCAGTTCATCCAGTGATTCACTCTCGGTCGGCTCTATCATCAGGGTGCCGGCCACAGGGAACGACATGGTAGGTGCATGGAATCCAAAATCCATTAGGCGCTTAGCCACATCTTCCTCACTGATCCCCGAGCTCTCCTTAAGAGGACGTAGATCTATGATGCACTCATGGGCCACACGTCCCTCATCGCCCAGATACAGGACAGGATAATGTGGTCGCAGTTTCTCCATCAGATAGTTAGCATTGAGGATCGCAAGCTCCGTTGCCCGGGTCAGACCCGATGCGCCCATCAAGGCGATATAAGCCCAGGAGATAGGCAGAATCGAGGCACTGCCCAGAGGCGTTGCCGACACGGCTCCCTGAGTATGATAAATACCGTGACCAGGCAGGAAAGGTGCCAGATGAGATTTAACCCCAATCGGTCCCATACCCGGACCGCCGCCACCATGTGGGATACAAAAAGTCTTGTGTAGATTCAGGTGCGACACATCTGAGCCAATAAAGCCCGGCGAGGTCAGGCCCACCTGAGCATTCATGTTAGCGCCATCGAGATACACCTGACCGCCCGCCTGATGTACTCGCTCACAGATCTCACGAATGCCAGCCTCGTAGACACCGTGGGTCGACGGATAGGTGATCATGATGCAAGAGAGTCGCTCTTCATGCATGGCGATCTTGGCCGCCAGATCGTCAATATCCACGTTGCCCTTTGCATCACAATTGACGATCACCACCTTCATGGACACCATGGCCGCGCTCGCCGGATTGGTGCCATGAGCCGAACTGGGAATGAGGCAGATGTTTCTGTGGCTGTCACCACGACTGGCGTGATATCTCTGAATCGCGATAAGGCCCGCATATTCTCCCTGGGCCCCGGAATTTGGCTGTAAAGAGAAGGCATCGTAACCGGTGACGACTTTCAGCATCTCACTAAATGACTCGGCTATCTCCTGATACCCCAGACTTTGATCTTGAGGCACGAAGGGATGAAGTTTACCCAGCTCAGGCCAAGTGACAGGGATCATCTGTGCCGTAGCGTTAAGTTTCATGGTGCATGACCCCAATGGGATCATGCCGTGTGTCAGAGAGAAATCCTTATTCTCTAGTGACTTGAGATACCTCAGCATCTTAGTCTCGCTGTGATAGCGATTGAACACCTCATGGGTCAGATACTCAGACTCTCGAATACAATTGGCCGGAATGGCGGCAAATTCGTTGGCAGAAACTCTGGCATCTATATCCGCTAAATCCTGAGTCTCACCGGTTATCGCTAACCACAAGGCCTCGACATCTTGCGCCTTAGTCGTCTCATCGAGACTGATCCCCAAAGATCCCGGCAGCAAACGTAGATTCAAGCCGGCCTCGAGGGCACGCTCATAGATGGCTTGAGTCTGCTCGCCCGTATTAATTGTCAGGGTATCGAAGAAATGCTTATGGGTCAGCTCAATACCCGACACCTCGAGTCCGGCGGCTAAGATAGCCGTCAGATGATGTACCCGGCGACCTATCTTCTTCAATCCCACCGGGCCATGGTACACGGCATAAAAAGCAGCCATATTGGCGAGTAGCGCCTGGGCGGTACAGATATTTGAAGTGGCTTTCTCACGACGAATATGTTGTTCACGGGTCTGCATCGCCATGCGCAGCGCGGGTTTACCCTTGCTGTCGATGGACACACCGATCACCCTGCCGGGTATGGTGCGCTTGTATTTTTCTTTCGTCGCCATGAAAGCGGCATGTGGGCCACCGAATCCCATTGGCACACCGAAACGTTGGGCACTGCCGATCACCAGATCTGCGCCCATCTCTCCCGGAGACTTAAGTACTGTGAGGGCCAGCAAATCGCTCGCCACCGCCACTAAGGCTTTCTTACTTTGCACTTGAGATATCAGCTGCTGCAGATCTTGTACCTGACCAGTAGAGCCCGGATATTGCAACAAGGCGCCGAAAACATCGAGATCTGCGACCTCAGCCGCCGGAGCCACCAAAATATCGAAGCCAAAATACTCGGCGCGGGTCTTAATCACATCCAATGTCTGTGGATGCACATCATCGGCGACGAAAAACAGGTTACTCTTGCTCTTGCCGGCGCGCTTGCACAGGGACATGGCTTCGGCTGCCGCCGTCGCTTCATCGAGCAGGGAAGCATTGGCCAGCTCCATGCCCGTCAGATCCATAATCATCTGCTGATAATTAAGTAAGGCCTCGAGTCGACCCTGAGCAATTTCTGGCTGATATGGGGTGTACGCCGTATACCAACCGGGATTTTCCATTACATTGCGCAAGATGACATTAGGCACATGGGTATCGTAATACCCTTGACCTATGTAGCTGCGATTGATGATGTTCTTACCGGCAATACTCTTGAGTGAAGCCAACATATCGGCTTCACTCAGCGGGCCTGCCAGGGCCATCTCTCTCGGAAGACGAATGTTAGCGGGAACGGTTTGCTCGATGAGCGCCGCTATCGACTCGGCGCCGATAGCGTCTAGCATCACAGCTTGATCGTGTTCACCCGGGCCATTATGGCGAGCAATAAACTCATCATCAGTTGCCAGTTGCGTGAGTAAACTTAGGGTTTTCATGTCATCTCTAGCCATCTTGTTCGCCTCCTAATTTAATCTTCGAGGCCAGCGAGATAAGTCTCGTAGCTCATGAGGTTATCCAGCTCTGATGGATCAGACAGCTTTATCTTAGCTATCCATCCCTCATCGAATGGTGAGTCGTTCACCGTCTCAGGACTGTCATCCAGGACTTCATTGACCGCAATCACCTCACCCGATACTGGCGCATACACATCCGATGCGGCCTTAACCGACTCGATCAATGAAAAATTCTCCCCGGCAGTAGTGACATCCCCCTCTTCGGGTAATTCCACGAAGACCACATCGCCTAACAGCTCCTGCGCACGCTTTGAGATCCCAACTAACACAGTGCCATCGCCATTGTCTTTCACCCACTCATGAGTGCCGGCAAACTTATAGTTATTTTCAATTGCGTTCATTATTCTTATTCCTGACTTGAATTCACTTTTTATTCAACGAGTAACAATATATTTTGAGTCTTGGTCACTCAGACTCGATTCGCCTAAGTTAACGATATGCTTGGGCTATCGATACAAGGGGTATTTCTCACAAAGTGCCTGTACCTGCTTCAGTACCTTTAACTCCACCTCACTATTGTCATCGGGATTATTGGCTAAACCGTCCAGCACATCGCCTATCCAGTGACCGACCTGAATAAAGTCCTCACGGGAAAAGCCTCGAGTGGTGCCCGCCGGCGTGCCCAAGCGTATCCCCGATGTGACCATGGGCTTCTCGGTATCGAAAGGAATGCCATTCTTATTACAAGTGATGCCCGCACGTTCAAGACTCTCCTCCGCACGGTTGCCCTTGAGCCCCTTCGGCCTGAGATCCACTAACATGAGGTGAGTATCTGTGCCTTCGGTGACAATATCGCAGCCTCTGGATTGCAAGGTCTCGGCCATGGCCTTAGCATTCTCCAGCACCCGAGCGATATAAGTCTTAAATTCAGGCTCTAACGCCTCGCCCAGCGCCACGGCCTTGGCCGCGATGACATGCATCAAGGGACCACCTTGTAGACCGGGGAACACAGCCGAATTAATCTTCTTGGCGATATCTTGGTTATTGGTGAGGATCATGCCACCGCGGGGACCTCTTAATGTCTTATGGGTCGTCGTGGTGACAATGTGTGCATGGGGGAGCGGATTTTGATGATGACCCGTGGCCACCAAACCGGCGATATGGGCCATATCGACCATAAGATAAGCCCCAACTTCATCGGCAATGGCCCTGAAACGGGCGAAATCCAGTTCACGGGGAATCGCAGAGCCACCGGCGATGATCATCGCTGGCTTATGTTCTCTGGCCAGGGCTTCGACTTGCTCGAAATCCACCAGACAATCTTCCTGTTTCACCCCATATTGAATGGCATTAAACCACTTACCAGATTGCGCCGGGCGAGCGCCATGGGTCAGGTGACCACCGGCATCCAGAGACATGCCTAATATCGTATCACCGGGCTGCAACAGCGCCTGGAAAACCGCGCCGTTTGCCTGAGCACCTGAATGAGGTTGCACATTGACAAATTCGGCGCCAAATAACGCCTTGGCTCTGTCTATGGCCAGTTGCTCGACGATGTCGACAAACTCACAGCCCCCATAATAGCGGCGCCCCGGATAGCCTTCGGCGTACTTATTGGTTAACGAGGTACCCTGCGCTTCCATGACGGCCTTAGACACTATGTTCTCCGAGGCGATCAACTCAATCTGCTGCTCCTGACGCTGGGACTCCAGTTCAATTGCGCCTTGGATCTCCCCGTCCGTGGCGGCAAGACCTGCGCCGAAAAAATGCTCGAGCTCGTGTGAGGTGTACTGGCTTTTCATTATTATGTTCCTTTAATTAGCAAGCGATGACATTGATGGCCAAGCCACCTTGGGAAGTTTCTTTGTATTTGGACATCATATCCAGACCAGTTTGGTGCATGGTCTTGATGACATCATCGAGATGTACGTGATGTATGCCATCACTGAGTAACGCGAGTCGACTGGCATTGATGGCTTTTACCGCGCCCATGGTATTGCGCTCGATGCAGGGAACCTGTACCAGGCCATCTATGGGATCGCAGGTCAGCCCCAGATTATGCTCCATACCTATCTCGGCGGCATTTTCTACTTGTTCAGGAGTCCCCCCCAGCGCCGCAGTCAAACCTGCAGCGGCCATGGAGCAAGCCACACCAATCTCTCCCTGGCAGCCTACTTCGGCGGCCGAGATTGAGGCGTTTTGTTTATACAAAAGGCCAACGGCACCCGCCGTGGCCAGGAAGGTCACAATATCTTGGTCTTTATCTGACTTAAACTTGATAAACCAGGCGAGTACGGCGGGGATCACCCCGGCGGCGCCATTGGTGGGCGCAGTGACTACACGGCCGCCGGCGGCATTTTCTTCATTGACGGCCATGGCATAGAGGTTGACCCAGTCTAAGGTGTCGATACCACCTGGCTGACTACAGCCCTCTTCATCAAGCGCCAGCAGCCTTTGATGCAGGTTTTTCGCACGTCGTTTAAGCTTGATGCTGCCGGGTAAGACACCCTCTTGCGCTAAGCCTCGCTCAATACAGCCGGACATCACCCGCCACAAGGAGAGTAATTTATATTCTGACTCTGTTTCGCCTAAGGCAGCTTCATTGGCCAAGGTTATCTCGGCGATAGAGAGCCCACTTTGACCGCAATGCTGTAACAACTCACGGGCACTGGAATAGGGATAAGCTAAAGTTGAGCTTATCCCCTGTTGTGGGTCATCCTCCCCAACCACAGCGCCGCCACCGACAGAGAAGTAAGTTCGACTCAGCACGAGTCCCCCCTCTGCATTCAAGGCTTTTATCGTCATGGCATTGGGGTGTTCTGGCAGCGAAGTGTCGTAATGAAAGATGAGGTCTTGTTCCGATGAGAAATAGATCCAACGTTTACCCGACAAAGGCAGCTCACCGGTATCTTTAACCAGGGCCAACAGGCCGGGAATGTTATCGGCATCAAGACACCCAGGCGATTCCGCCATCAGACCCAATACACAGGCATTATCTGTAGCATGGCCCTTTCCTGTGAGTGCCAGAGAGCCAAATAACTCGACTCGCACCTTATCTACTTCTTCCAACAGGTCCTGAGTCACCAGTTCTTTTGCGAAACGATTCGCCGCGACCATAGGGCCTACCGTGTGAGAACTCGAGGGTCCTATGCCAACTTTAAATAAATCGAAAATACTGTGAGCCATAACTAAGGGTCTCCTGAGGATGAATGTCTTGATCCCGATCACATTTACAACATATCAGTCTTATTTTTCATTAACAACAAAAAAGTTTCCTATTGGAAACTTTTTATCGACAGTGAATAGTTATGCAGTCTTGAACTGGCGGGATAGATCCCCAGTAAAACCTGATGCAGTGGGATAAGTGAACGATTTACATCGAAGAGCCAGGGCCGATAAACGTGAATATCCCTCATCTCGGTTCATGAAGCAGCGGGAATATGCAACAATGAGTCAATTCAAGAAAATATAAGTCGATTTATCCCATGATTGAGAACGGTGTGACCGATGTTTATCCCTCTATCGCCCTAACAAGAAGTGAAGGTGGCGAGAGTAAAGTAGATTCCGTAAACATAGGTGAGCAGCTCAAGGCCATCAGAACCAAAAATAAACTCACCCTGGAAGCAGCCAGCAAACTCACAGGATTAGCCAAGTCCACCCTGTCTAAAATTGAGAATGAGCAGATATCGCCGACCTTTATGGTGATGCAGAAGTTAGCGGCTGGGCTGGAGATTGACCTGCCTCAGCTGTTCACTAAACCTAAAACGGTGCTGGCAACCGGACGCAGAGACATCACTAAGGCGGGAGAGGGAAAACAACAACTCACTCCGACCTATGAGCATGAACTACTCTCCACTCAGCTGAGTAACAAAAAGATGCTGCCCTACAGGACCTGTGTGCACTCGCGTTCATTCGACGAATACAAGGATTGGGTGCGTCACGAAGGCGAAGAATTTCTCTATGTGCTAGAGGGACAGGTGCAATTGCTCACGGAATTTTATGAGCCAGCCACCTTAAATGTAGGTGACTCAGCTTACTACGATGCCACCATGGGTCATGCCGTAATATCACTCAGCGAAAAAGATGCACACATTCTGTGGGTCACCTCAGCTTAATCCCAGTGAATCTAGCAATATGACTTAACGCCCCTTGCCAAGGATCCGGCTCGGGCCAAGCAGTCGGGTCTAGGTTTCCCGGAAAATGAACGCCTCAAATGACAAGACTCCACCGACCTCATCAGCCTGTTCACCCGAAACCCAGTCCCTAATGCCCTAGTATTGAATACTCTGTATCTGTTGCTCTTGAGCCAGTTGACGCGTCTCTCTCGGCCCCTTATTCCTAAAACACCAAATACAGCCTCCACCTATTCCCAAGCCATCTAACCCCCAATCTTCCTATCCCTTTAGGAATAAGTAATCACTTTTATTGGAAAATAATTTAAAAATGGCTATCTGCTCAACAAGTAAACGCAAAAACATTTTGATCAATTTATAGCTTATTACTCAGCAAGTTAGAGTAACCATGCATGCCGAGTTGCTAAATTAACAAAAATTAAACCTTGAATGTTTTCTCTAAATTGACTAATTTTTTTCCTATTGGAAATTTACTCCGGCAAATTGGCTAACGTTTCCGATGATTGACGCAGTAATAAAAAAACCAACTAGAAGCAGCTTGGATGCTTACTAAAAAACTATAAAAAAATGAAGAGGTTATCGTGGAATCTATTACAAGTGCACTATCTTACATCAATGGAATTGTCTGGGGCATTCCCATGTTGGCCGTTATTCTCGGCGTGGGTTTATTCCTGACAGTCGGCCTCAAGATGATGCCGATCCTGAAACTCGGCAGCGGATTTAAACTACTCTGGAGTGGACGGATCCCTAACAAAGACAAACAAATCAAAGGAGAAATCACTCCGTTCAACGCCCTAATGACCTCGCTGTCAGCCACCATAGGCACAGGTAATATTGCCGGTGTTGCCACGGCCATCTTCCTCGGCGGCCCAGGCGCGCTATTCTGGATGTGGTGTACCGCATTGGTGGGTATGG
This sequence comes from Shewanella benthica, assembly GCA_023284085.1. Classification (GTDB taxonomy): domain Bacteria; phylum Pseudomonadota; class Gammaproteobacteria; order Enterobacterales; family Shewanellaceae; genus Shewanella; species Shewanella benthica. The sequence goes on along the minus strand of JAKVHY010000001.1, from coordinate 5,865 downwards.
CGACTAAGTTTGCCGAAGCCGTACTGGCGGTTAAATACCGTGAAGTGGACGAAAATGGCAACATGAGCGGCGGTCCCATGTACTACATCAAGAACGGCCTCTCCAGCAAGTGGGCCTGGCTAGGCACCGCATTCGCATTATTCGGCTCCATCGCAGGTTTTGGCATAGGCAACACGGTGCAAGCCAACTCGGTGGCTAACGCCCTGGATGTCAACTTCGGTATCGATCCTTGGATCACGGGTCTGGTGATGATGGTATTGGTTGGCTTAGTACTCATGGGTGGTATCAGACGTATCGCCGATGTCGCAGGCAAGCTAGTTCCCCTGATGGCGACATTCTACATAGCCGCGGGTGTCGTAGTCCTCGCCATTCATGCTGCAGAAATTCCTGCAGCCTTGACGCTTATCTTTACCAGTGCATTTACAGGTACGGCTGCCGAAGGTGGATTCGCCGGTGCTGCGGTATGGGCTGCTATCCGATTCGGTGTGGCCCGTGGCGTATTCTCCAACGAAGCAGGTCTAGGTAGTGCGCCAATAGCTCATGCTGCGGCGAAAACAAATGACCCTGTCGCTCAGGGTCTGGTTGCCATGCTAGGTACCTTCATCGATACCTTAATCGTGTGTACCATCACAGGTTTGGCCATCGTCGTATCCGGCGAGTGGACCAGTGGTCAAACTGGCGCCGCGCTCACATCTGCCGCCTTCGCTAGTGCCATTCCCTATGGCAACTTTATTGTCGCCATCGCCTTGTCCGTCTTCGCCTTTACCACCATCTTAGGCTGGAGTGTATACAGCGAAAAATGTGTGCAATATCTGTTCGGCCCTAAGGCTGTGACACCATTTCGTGTGCTGTGGATCATCGTCGTGCCAATTGGCGCCGTAGGATCATTAGAGTTCATCTGGTTATTGGCCGACACGCTCAACGCCATGATGGCCATTCCAAACCTGATTGCCTTAGTCCTGCTTAGCCCAGTGGTGTTCAAGTTGAGCAAAGAGTATTTCCAAGCTAAAAACCGCATCGATGAAGACGATAACAGCGCAAAAGAGCCAGGTTAAGGCGAGTCACGCCGCAAATTTTATTTCATTACCTATATAAAGGTAAGCCCCGTTCGCGGGGCTTCTTTGGAGTCAAACATGACACAAGAAGTACAAGACTTATTAAAAACCCCATGTTTCGATCTACATGTGGAAGCGGGAGCCAGAATGGTGCCCTTTGCAGGCTATGAGATGCCGGTTCAATACCCATTGGGAGTCAAGAAGGAGCATCTGCACACCCGCGCCTCTGCCGGCTTATTCGATGTGTCCCATATGGGACAATTGCGTCTTCATGGCCCCAACGCCGCTAAGGCTCTTGAGGCTCTGGTACCTGTGGACATATTGGATCTTCCCCAAGGTAAGCAAAGATACGCCCTGTTCACCAATGATGAAGGTGGCCTTCAGGACGATCTCATGGTGAGTAATTTTGGCGACCATCTGTTCCTTGTGGTCAATGCCGCGTGCAAAAACCAAGATATCGCACATCTGCGTCAGCACCTACCCGCTGATGTAGAAATAGAAATCCTCGAAGACCGGGCACTGTTAGCCTTACAGGGGCCACTCGCCGCTCAAGTGTTGGCGCGGCACATCCCCTACACCGCCGACATGGTCTTCATGGATTCCAGAGTACTCAAGTTCGATGGCGTCGATTGTATCATTGGCCGTGCTGGCTATACCGGAGAAGATGGCTTCGAAATATCAATCCCAGCCGAGCATGCCGACAGGCTGACACGCCTACTCCTCAGTGAGGCTGAGGTCGAGTGGATTGGACTCGGTGCACGTGACTCTTTGAGGCTCGAGTCTGGCCTGTGTCTATATGGACACGATATCGATACCAGCACCACACCTGTTGAAGCCAGCCTGCTCTGGGCCATCAGTAAGGCTCGCCGCGCAGACGGCATTCGTCCGGGCGGTTTCCCTGGCGCCGAGATAATATTGGAGCAGATAGCCACCAAGGCCGTGAGCCGCAAGCGCGTCGGTATGATTGGACTGGGTAAGGCACCCGTGCGCGAAGGCGCTGTTATCTACAATGAGCAAGATCAAGAAATAGGCATTATCACCAGCGGCACCGCCGGACCAAGCTTCGGGTCTCCCATAGCGATGGGCTATGTTACCAAGGAATTTTCCAGCTTAGACACCTTAGTCTTTGCCGAGGTGCGCGGTAAGAAGATGCCGATGAAGATAGCCAAAATGCCATTCGTTGAGCAGAGATACTATCGAGGATAAATGATATAGAGACATGGATAAATCCTGTACACTCGGCTCAGTCATTTGAGTCGAGCCCTCTGAATTGAGCTAGTTTCATTAAGGAATGTTATGCAGGTTATTGTACTCGGTGGTGGCGTCATAGGCTTAACATCGGCCTGGTATCTGGCTCAGGCCGGACATGAAGTCACAGTTATCGACCGTCAGCTAAGCAGCGGTGAAGAAACCAGCTTCGCCAATGCGGGCCAGATCTCCTACGGTTACTCCTCCCCCTGGGCCGCACCAGGCGTTCCCATTAAGGCACTGAAGTGGCTTATTCAGAAACACGCTCCCTTAAAAATAAAGCCCGGCATGTCACCAGACCTCTATCTGTGGGCAAGTAAGATGCTAACCAATTGCAACCAAGCCAGCTATCAAATCAATAAATCACGCATGCTACGTGTGGCCAATTACAGCCGGGACTGCTTAATCGAGCTACGACAACACCATGACATCGACTACGAAGGTCGCCAGCAAGGTACCTTACAAGTGTTTCGCAGTCATGCCCAGATAGACGCCGTCGCTAAAGACATCAAGCTACTGCAGGAGAGCGGCACCCGGTATCAGGAGCTGGATGTTCAGGCCTGTATTCAAGCCGAGCCCGCATTAGCACATGTCAAAGAGAAACTCGTCGGTGGTTTACGCCTACCCGACGATGAAACCGGAGACTGCTACCTGTTTTGTCAACAACTGGTGACCTTGGCGAAACAGGCCGGTGTCAGCTTTAAATTCGGCGTCGAAATCTCAGGGCTCAAGCGCACTGATGGCAAGATAAGCTCGGTATCCACCAGTATCGGCGAGCTGAAAGCCGATGCCTATGTGGTCGCCTTGGGCAGCTACTCCGCCGCCCTACTCGCCCCATTAGGTTTGTCAGTTCCTGTCTACCCGGTAAAAGGCTACTCCCTGACACTGCCCATAGCTGATGAGACACTCGCGCCAGTATCCACAGTAATGGATGAGACCTATAAGGTCGCCATCACACGCTTTAATCAACGAATTCGCGTGGCTGGAACCGCCGAACTCTCAGGCTATAATCTTGACTTGAGTGAGCAACGTAAAGAGACCATAGCCATGGTGGTTAATGATCTGTTCCCCGGAGGCGGTGATATAAGCAAGGCCGAATTCTGGACCGGACTTAGACCCATGACACCCGATGGCACCCCTATCATAGGTAAAACTCCTATCTCTAACCTGTTTACTAATACCGGACACGGTACGTTAGGCTGGACTATGGCTTGTGGCTCAGGAAAATTGCTAGCCGATCGAGTCAGTGGTAGAACGCCTGATATCGATCCCCAAGGCTTAGATATCTTCCGCTACTCATGACCAGCTTAAAATGGCGCCTTTCTCACGCTTCTACGACATGCTAAATAGATTTGGGGGCTAAGCGGAGCGAGATAAGTTAACCGGTGAAACGGACCTCAATGTGATCGAGTCCGTTTCTTATGGCATTAACAAGTAAATGGCGCAGATCAAACGCAATAACTCTGCAATGTATTCTCAGACTCGAATCCACGGCCTAAGAAGTTGTGGATGATTTATATCAGGCAATACATATTGAAAAAAGACTCATTACACTCAATTAAGCAAGCGCTGGCTCTTTTCCCAATAAATTAAACCGTTTCAAAAAATCTTTAAAACCAGAAAGGATATCTTGTGAGGAGTTAAACTCGTTAGAGACTATGGGGTATTCACCATCTAACTCTCTGAGTAAAGTGGTTTTTATTGGAGCATTAACCCAATGGGCATAAAAAACAGGCTTGGGATTATTTGCATGTAGATTATAGGCTAGTTCAAACGCCCCACTCTCACTCATTGAAGTACGAATAAACATCAACGCGTCACACTGTGACGATGAGAGCTAACCGACTAGTTGTGTGCGGAGCCGCGGGCTGGTGTGAGGCTGGTGGCTAGCCGATTAGGTGAATTTATCGTTGGTTTGGATTGCTTTTAAGTGGAGCTAGCAATAAATAAAATATCCAAGCAAGCCAAGAGACAAAGATAACTGCAAGTACCCATGCTACTTTCTCACCTCCAAAAGTCCGATTTGATTTAGAGATTAGCACTATTGGCAAAGCCCAAATTAGTACTACGAGTAATAAAAAGCTCATTGTAAATAGACCTTCCATAGTGATTACTTCCTTGTTCACCTAATGCCCCGTTAATAGGCAATAATATAGTTAGCTAGAATAAGCGACGAAGGAGCAAAAACCAACTCTATTTTGTCCTTGTTTAACAGCTTATTAGAGTGATTCTAGCACTTCACGAGAAATAGTACCTTCACAAATTTTGCGAACAGCTCCTGTCATAGTTCCAAAAAACTGTTTATTGAGCTGAATATTAATTATTCCTCCCGGCATATGAACATCGATATTGGAATCACAAAGCCCTAAAGCGTGTACTACTGAAGCAGCAGCTGTACTGCTCGAACCAGAAGCTAGAGTATAACCAGCTCCACGCTCCCAAATTTCGATTTGAATTGATGATCTATCTATGACTTTCACAAATTGAACATTAGTTCGATTGGTAAATCTTGGGGCGTTTTCAATAATACTTCCGTACTCTTTAGCAAGAGAGTCATTAACATCATCAAGTAAAATTACACAATGAGGATTACCGACGTTTGCTAAGTAATATGTTAACTCTCGATCTTTAATATTAATGACTTTTGGTGTCGGTTTTGGGTCTCCAATTGAATCATGCGTAAACCTAACTTTTCCCATTCCAACGGTCACTGAAAGACCATTTTCACTAACTGTTGAGTTTACAACACCACCTTTTGTTTCAATGGTAAATTTATTGTCAGAAACTAAAGATTGATCCCACAGGTATCTTGAGAAAATCCGTAAACCGTTACCACTTTTTTCAGCTTCGCTTGAATCAGGATTAAATATTCTAAGAGAAAAATCACAACTGTCACTTTTTTCAGGGCCATAAAGAACACCATCAGAGCCAACACCAAAATGGCGATCACATATCATTTTAATACTTTCTTCTGAAAGTTTGTTATCCAAGTATTTAGGATCGATTACTATGTAATCATTACCCAAAGCGTGATACTTGCTAAATTTCATTTTTTCACTCTAACACCGAAATAAACGGCTACATAATAATTGGCTAAAATAACGACCGAAATGGCAATCCATTGTTTATTCTGCTCATAACAATGCACTAAGTAAGCGGGTATGAATGAAGCTATGCCTATACCTATGAAGTTTTGATCTATAGGGTAATTGAACATTGCCCTGCCATTCAAACCAGTAAAAACACTTGACCTGCGGCAGCAACATCTATCATTGAAATAGTAAGAAAAAAATACACAAGCCCAACTACTACGCAGAATAATGCTCCATTAATATATTTATACTCTACCCTTGAGGAACGTATAACGCTCACTAAGAGGCAAATAATTGTTGGTTAAAATAAGCGACAAAGGAGCAAAAACCAACTGTTATTTGTCCTGCTTGAGTGGCTAGTTGAACGAAGCCGCTGTGCGGCAGAAAGATAAAACCATCTCTATCTTCTCATCCTAAATACTTACTAGTGCAGGCCTTGTTAGGCCATTAATACTAGGAGTATTGTCATG